>JBAOIN010000013.1:0-4905 GCA_037045455.1 Candidatus Nanopelagicales bacterium
GGGTTCGAATTAGTATCGCCTCTATGGGTATGGAAGCGACTTCGAGCGGATATGTGCCCTTTTTTCAGTGCATATGTGCGCCACAACATGCCACGAGTCGCCACTGCGATAACCTATATTTGCACGGTTCGTGCAAATATCTCGTGGAGAGGTGGCCATGGCAAAGCGACGTAGGCGTGGCACCGGGAGCGGTCCGTCGATTGCCGTCCGGGCGGTACCAGGCCAAGGTGCGCGTCAGCGGGATCTACTACAAGGCTCCGACCACTTTCGACGTGAAGGAGGCAGCCACGGTCTGGCTGAGCCGACAGTTGGATGCCATCGAGGACGGTTCCTGGAACCCCCCGACGGCGGGCGCGAAATCGGCGGACCTTTTCGGCGACTTCGCTGAAGTCTGGCTGGCCGGTCGCAGCCTGAAGACCGCGCACCGTCGCGCACTATCGCGGCTACCTCGACAAGTACCTGATCCCGGCGTGGGGCAAACGCAAAATGCGCACCATCACAGTGGCCCAGGTCGAGAGTTGGTACCACGACTTGGCGTTGCCGCCGACGACGAAAGCCCACGTCTACGGCCTGCTGCGGACCATCCTGAACGGCGCATGGCGGCGCGACCTGATCGACTCGAACCCGTGCCGCGTGGAGGGCGCCGGGACAGTGAAGCGGCAAACCCGCACCGAGATCCCCACCGCCGAGCAGGTCACCGCCCTGGCCGCCGCAATGCCGTCCGGAAAATACGAAGCGATGGTGCTGGTCTCGGCCTGGTGTGGGCTGCGTTTCGGTGAGACGACCGAACTGCGCCGATCCGACTTCGTGGTCGATGACGAAGGCCTGCCCACGACCTTGCGGGTGCGCCGAGCAGTGTCCCGCCCCGGTAGGGAGTTCGTGGTCGGGACACCGAAGTCCGACGCCGGGCTGCGTGACGTCGTGATCCCGCCGCACGTCCAGCCCGTGTTGCAGGCATACCTCAATATGCTCCCAGACGATCCTCAGGCACTTGTGTTTCCGGCGACGCGTACAGGTAGCCACATGCAACCCAGTTCCCTTTACAAGCCCTTCTACCGGGCCCGACGGGAGGTTGGTTTACCGTCGCTGCGCTGGCACGATCTTCGGCACTTCGCCGGGACGACCGCGGCGGTAGCGGGGGCGACGATGGGCGAAGTCATGGCCCGACTCGGGCAATCCACGCATGCAGGCGGCGATGCGGTACCAGGGCGTTGCAGCGAATCGGGATGCGGTGATTGCGTCGGCGCTGTCTGAGAATGTGGTCCCCATCAGCCGAGGTGCGTGAAAGCGTATTCGCGGCCTCTTGAAAGCGGATTCACGAGGGCAGCAATACGGAACTGGCGCTGCCACGGTTGAGACCTGCCATAGCCCTCCGCGCGCCAATGCTTAGTCGGAAAGCACCCAAATGTCACGCACCGACCCTCGGCGTGTCGCAGACTGCCATTGGCCGTCATCCCCGCATAATCAGGACATGTACAGCCCGCTGGCCATCCAAGTTATGCAATTTCCTGCCGAACGCCAGCGGCCTTCCACAGTCGGGAATCACGGTCCGCTCGCATCCCTCGCTCGCATCCGTGCCGACATCGACGCCGAGGCTGAGCGTCGCCTTGCGGCAGAACGCGACCCGGTCCAGCGTGAGGCACTTCGCCGTGCTGATGCTGTCCAGCGCGCCAATGACGCCCAGGCTGCCGCCCAATTCAAGGCCAGAATGCGCCGGATCGCCGGGGTAACCGCCCCGCGCGACATGGCCACAAGCACCGAGGCCGTCGTGCAGCGCATGCTCGGCAGGATCACTGCCCTCAAACGACTTGCAGACCGGGCCAAAGAAGCGCGTGATGCCCGACTGACGTCGTACCGCCTGATCGTCGTGAGCACGTTGACGCTGATCCTGCGCCTTCAGCAGTCACTCGCAGTCTGGCGTGTGCGGCTCGCCTCGGATCGTCACTCTGACTCACCCCCACAACTCCGTGACGTTACTGCCGTCATCTCTGCTCCTCGTCCTGGCCCGTTTGCCGGGACGGCGCTAGCGGCTGCCTGACTGGACCCGCTGACCAACCCGCGCTAGAGCGCCGTCCTGCCCTGCTGTGCCCTTCCCAGCACGGTCATGGGTCCGTGAGGACGCAGAACTGCAAATGATCATCCGTTACTCCGACGATGTCGCGGAAATGTTCGCCGACATGCCTGACACTCTGACTCCCGCAGAGTTGACCACCTACCTGCCACAGTCGCGGCGGACCATTGATCGCTGGATCGCAGAGGGCACCCTGCGTGCCTACCGTCTCGGCGGGCGTGTCCGTGGCCATGAGAAAGTCCCCACTGGTGGCCAGGTCGAGGTCCCCATTGGTGGCCAGGTAGAAGTCCCCACCCTTCGTGTCGTGTCGTAGCCGACGGGGAGGGCCCTGCGTGGTGACGGTGGCGGTGCCAACCAGTCACCGGACACCACGCAGGGGCTTCCATTGAAGAACGCGAAGGAACGTATGGACGTGATTGCCGCCTACCGAGATGTAGGCACGTATCGAGGGGCTGCGGAGATCTGCGGCACCACTCACAAGACCGTGAAGCGGATCATCGAGGCCCATGAGCTGGTCAGTGAGGGTGGGTGCCCGCCGCAGCGGGTGCCTCGGGCGAAGAACTACGACGAGGTCGCCGAGCTGGTCGTGACGAGTGTGAGGAAGACGGCAGGCAGGATCAGCGCGAAGCGGCTGCTGCCGGCCGCCCGGGCGGCCGGCTACCAGGGCTCGGATCGTAACTTCCGGCGCCTGGTCGCCCGGGCCAAGAGTGAGTGGCGTCGTGGTCAGGCCCGCGCGGGTGGCCGGCGTCCGGCGATCTGGACCCCCGGTGAGGTGCTGGCGATCGACTGGGGTGAGGAGGTCATCGCGGGCCGGAAGGTGCACGTGTTCTGCGCGGTGCTGGCGTGGTCGCGGTTCCGGTTCGTCCGGTTCGCTGCTGATGAGCAGCAGGCCACGACGCTGGGGATGCTCGCGGAGTGCTTCGAGGTCCTCGGCGGGGTCCCCAAGACCGTGCTCGCGGATCGGATGGGCTGCCTGAAGGGCGGGGTGGTCGCGAACGTCGTGGTGGCGTCTCCGGACTATGTGCGGTTCGCGACCCACTTCCGGTTCCGGCCTGACTTCTGTCATGGCGCGGACCCGGAGTCGAAGGGGATCGTGGAGAACCTGGTCGGCTACGCCAAGGACGACCTGCTGGTCCCGCTGCAGCTCGACGACGACCCGTGGGCTGACGGTCTGGCAGGATTCAACGCCCGTGCGCACGTGTGGTGCGAGGAGGTCAACAGCCGCCGTCACAGTGAGATCCACGCGATTCCGGTCGAGCGGCTGGCCACCGAGGTCGGGTTGCTCGGTGAGTTGCCGTCGCTGCGGCTGGTGGTCGGCCCGAAGCCGACCACGCGCACGGTCGACAAGTTGTCCTGCATCCGGTTCGGGTCGGCGCGCTACTCGGTGCCCAACCGGCTGATCGGCACCACCGTCACGGTGCTGGTCGACGAGCGCGACCGGGTGCTGCGGGTGATCGACCCGATCACCGGCGAGCTCCACGCCGAACACGGACTCGTGGCCCCGGGTGAGACCAGCATCGTCGATGCCCACTATGACCGGCCCCGCCCGGACACCCCACGGCGAGCAGCCCGCCCGCGGACCCCGGCCGAGCGGGAGTTCCTGGCCCTGGGACCGGTCGCCGAGCAGTTCCTGACCGGCGCCGCGGCTGCCGGTGTCACCAAGCTGGGCACCGAGATCGCCGAGATCCTCACCCTGGGCGCCGCGCACGGCAACGAGGCGCTGCTGAGCGCACTGGAACGCGCCGTGGACTTCGGCCGGTGGCGGGCCGCCGATGTCCGGTCGATCCTGGCCACCGGCGGCCACGCACCCCGGCCCACCCCGGCCGGTCGGTCCTTCGATACCGGGGTGGTGCTGACGTTGCCGTCGGTGCCGACCAGGTCCCTGGACGCCTACCGCATCAGCGACCGGACCGATGGCGGTGAGGTGTCGTGACCGCGACAACCCCGCCGCCGCTGCCAGCAGACCTGGCCGAGGGCCTGAAGCGGTTGAAGATGGCCGCGATACGCAGGCTGGCACCCGAGCTGCTGGTCACCGCCAAGACCCAACGGTGGACCCCCGAGGAGTTCCTGCGCACCCTCATCGAAGCCGAGATCGCATCGCGTGACCAGTCCAACGTCCGCACCCGGATGCGCCAAGCCGCGTTCCCGGTCACCAAGACCCTCGAGGAGTTCGACCTCGCCGCTTCCTCGATCCCACCGGCCACCTTCGACTACCTCGCCAGTCTGGAGTGGATCCGGGCCAGTGAGAACGTGTGCCTGATCGGACCGGCCGGCACCGGCAAGTCCCACACCCTCATCGCACTCGGGATCGCCGCAGTCCAGCACGGGCACCGGGTGCGGTACTACACCGCCGCCGAGCTCGTCGAGACCCTCTACCGAGGGTTGGCCGACAACTCCGTCGGGAAGATCATCGACACCCTGCTGCGCAACGACCTGATCCTGGTCGACGAGCTCGGATTCGCACCCCTGGACGACACCGGCGCACAACTGCTCTTCCGGTTCGTCGCCGCCGCCTACGAACGCCGCTCCCTCGGCATCGCATCCCACTGGCCCTTCGAGTCCTGGGGACGGTTCCTGCCCGAGCACACCACCGCCGTCAGCATGCTCGACCGGCTCCTGCACCACTGCCACACCGTCGTCACTGACGGCGATTCCTACCGCATGCGACAAGCCAGAGCGAAGGGAGGAACCCGACTCAAGACCAGCTGAACATCCGCGAAGGGTGGGGACTTCCAGTTGGCCACCAGCGGGGACCGCAACATGGCCATTGACACGGGCGGGTGCTAGTCCGCAAGGCGGATGTACTGGCCCTGGTGCGTCCCGTGAAGGCGGCG
>JBAOIN010000014.1:0-13323 GCA_037045455.1 Candidatus Nanopelagicales bacterium
GCTCGCCCAGATCGCATGGCCCGCCTTCTCCTCGAGCTTCCAACGCAGGGGTACGGATGAAGCGGTTCCGGTACGAGGCGGTGCCGTCGGCGAGATGAACGGCGTGCACCATCGCGTCGCCCTCGAAGGGGTAGACGAAGCCACCGAGGGGCGTGAACCGGGGGTTCCCGCCGTTGCGCATGTAGGTGCCGTTGAGCTCCAGCGGTATCTCGCCGGCCACCACCTCGAGGTCGCGCCGGTCGCACTCGGAGTCGATGGGCGCGAAGCAGCCGGACAGGAACGGGTAGTCCGCCGGGTTCACGGGGGCCGGTGCGGTGATCACCTGTGCACCCTACGGTTCCCGGGCGCGCCGAAGGGCGGTGAGCCGGCCGGCCCACCGCCCTTCGTGGAGGTGGTGTCAGTTCTTGAGGTCGGGCAGGAGCACGTCGCTGATGCCGTGGACGACCGTGTTGTCGGTCTTGATGACGTCGATCTTGCTCTTCACGACCAAGTCGTTGAAGAACTTGCCGTCCTTGTCGCCGAGGACGATGACCGGGAACTTCGCGCTGCGGGACAGCACCGTCACGCGCAACTTCTCACCGTTGGCCATGGTCAGGCGCTGGGTGAACGGCCCGGACAGCACCTGCTCGCCGGTCACCTTGGCGCCGGGGAGCATGTGGTAGAGCAGGATCTCGGTGATCGTGGGCACGGCGTCGTCAATGGTCAGCAGCGCCTTGTACACCTTGTCCTCGTTCACGGTGGCACCGAAGCGGTAGTTCTTTCCAAGCAGCCCGAGGTCGTTGGCGAGCACCTCGAAGGCGCGGTCGTTGGGCGCGAACAGCGTGAAGGCGTCGAGCTTGGCCAGCGTCGCTGTGGCACCGGTGTCCATCGCGGCGCGCGTCACGATGTCGAAGTCGTAGGGGTTGTTGTCGCCGGTGGGGCTGTAGCTGGCGGTCAGCTGGCTGAGGAAGCTGTTGGTCTCATCCTTGGACAGTGCAGTGGCGGGCGCGGCCACGCTGATGGCCATGCCGGCGGCCGCGGCGGTAGCGGCAAATGTGGTGGCGATGCGGCGTCGTAGTCCCATGAGTGGATCCCTTCGTCATCAGCGGCGACCCGGTGCCGCGCTGGTTACATGAGAGGGTTCGCAGGGGTCACTACGTTTGGATGCAACGAATTTGGAACGATCTGGTGAACGATCAGTACGTGTCCTTGCGCAGTCGCCGCTGGCGCTGGGAGTGGCGCACCGCCCACCGCCGGGCCGCTGGCGTAACCGCCTGCTCGACGCGCCCCACGCGTTTGCGGACCGCGCGCTCGGTGCCGACCTCCACGAGGCGGGTGTGGCCGTGTTCCACGAGTTGGGTGTAGTAGCGTCCGGCGGCGGTAGGGGTGCGCACGGCCAGATCCAGGGCGCCGAGCACGGCGAACACGGGGTCGGGCAGGTCTGCGGTTCGCACGCGGCGTTTCAGGTCGTCCAGCACCCCTCCATCGTCGGGCACTTCGCGCCCCAGGCCGGGCATCCGCCGCGTCGCGTGTCCGACTTTGCAAAACGAAATATCCGACACGCCGTCGAAGGCGGCATCACCTCGGCGTGTCGGCGTCTTGGCCGGGAATGGTTTTGCAGATTGACCTAATCGGGGTGCCCCCTTTGGAGGCATTCGCGGGGAGGGCGCAACTTCTGTCCCGGCAGCGGCTACTCCGCGTACCCGGCCGCCTCCGTGCGTGCGGCGTTGCGGGGCAGGAAGAACGCCGCACCCAGGCCGAGGGCGATGAGGAACGCGGCCACGAAGCCCACGTCGCGCGCCGCGGTGGCGAAGCCCTCGCTGGCACCGTCGAAGAGCACCTGCCCGTCCGGCTGTTCGGGCAGCTTGGCAACCGCGGTGCCTGCGCTCTGCTGCACGACCTCGGTCACCTGCTCCGCTGCCGGCTGCGGCACGCCGCGCTCGGTCAGGTCGGTGGTGATGGTGCCGAGGCCCGTGACGAGTACCGCGCCGAGCAGAGCCGTGCCGATCGCTGCTCCCACCTGCCGTGACGTGGACTGCACGGCAGAGGCCATACCGGACTCGGCCACCGGGACCTCCGCGAGAATGACCCCGGTCAGTTGTGCAGTGGCGAAGCCCACACCGAGGCCGTAGATGAACAACCCCGGGGCCATGGCCCAGCCGCTGACAGTCGGGTTGAGCACGAGTGCGATGGCCAGTACCCCGACCACCTCGAGCGCCATGCCGAGCCGCAGGACCGGCACCGGGCCGATCCGGCGGGCGAGCCCCGCCCCGACCCCGCTGGCGATGAACGACCCCAGGGCCAACGCGAGCAGGATCACGCCGGTCTCCAGCGCGTCGTAGCCGACGACCGACTGCAGGAACAGCGGCAGGATGAACAGCAGGCCGAACTCTCCGAGGCTCACGATCGCGGCGACCGCGTTCCCCACACCGAAGGTGCGGATGTTGAACAGGCCCAGATCGACCATTACCACCTTCCCCGCCGCCTTGCGCCGGGCCTCCACCCACACGAACGAAGCCAGCAGCACCACAGCCATGAGCAGCGCGAACCCGGGTGCGGAGAAGTTGTCCAGGGGCCAGGTCCAGCCACCGAGGGTGAACGGCTTCTTCGGGGAGATCCAGCCGTAGTTCTGCCCCTCGATCAGACCGAAGACCAGCGCCGCGAGGCCGAGCGTGCCGAGCAGGGTCCCGGTGGGATCGATGCCGCGCTTGTCGACAGTGTCCTTGGTCTCCGGCACGAGCATGAGCACGCCGATGACAACTGCGATGCGCGATCGGGACGTTGATGAGGAACGCCCAGTGCCACGAGGCGTATGTGGTCAGCCATCCTCCGACCAGAGGGCCGAGTGCGGCCATGCCGCCGATCGTTGCGCCCCACACGGCGAAGGCGATCGCGCGATCCTTGCCGCGGTACACCGCGTTGAGCACCGACAGCGACGCCGGCAGGATCATCGCGGCGGCGACACCCTGGAATGCGCGGGCGGCGATGAGTTCGTAGGCCTGGTCCGACAGGGCCACCATCACGCTGGCGACCGCGAACAGGGCCACGCCACAGACGAACATCAACCGCCGGCCGATGATGTCGGACAGACGTCCGGACAGGAGAAGCAGCGAGGCGAACAGCAACGCGTAGATCGCGTTCACCCACTCCGCGTCGGTGGTGGTGAGCCCCAGGTCCTCGACCATCGTCGGGATCGCGACGTTCACCACGGTGGCGTCGAGAATGATCATCGCCACGCCGAGGGCGAGGAACAGCAGCGCCACCCAGCGCTTGCGACCTGTCAGCGCAGTGGTCGTTTCAGTCGTCACAGTCGCTCTCCCGTTTCAGGCGGCGGGGCGGTACCGTCGGCGCAAGACTAGCGCCGAGCCCTGTCAACCCGGGAGCGGCCGGTCAGCCGTTGAGGATCTTCGCCTTCTCCGAGGCGAACTCCTCCTCGGTGAGCACACCGGAGTTCTTGAGTTCCCCGAGTTGCCTGAGCTTCTCCATCTTCGCGTCGTCCAGCCCACCAGCGGGTGCTGGCGGCGGCGCGGCGGCGGCCTGCTGCTGTGCCGCGGCTTGCTGCTGCGCGGCGGCCTCCTGCTGCTTGGCCGCTGCCTTCTGCTGCTGCTTGCCGGATACCGCTCCGCTGACTGCCGTGGCGGTGCCCGCGACGACGGCGGTGCGCGCCATTGTCGCGCCGAGTCCGGGTCGTCCCATACGTCGTCTCATTTCAGGCCTCCTGTAGTGCTTCGATCGCTGTGGTCACAACCTCGCGGGGGATCCGGACGTACGAGACGACCTCCCCGCCCGAGCCACGTATCGCCGAGGCCAGCCGGGAGGCCCACGTGTTCTCCCACACCACCACGAGGGCCGACGAGTTCGGCTCGAGGCCCTCGGCCATCCCCATGAGATCCTCGTCGCTGAGCAGATCCAACTGCGACTCGGTCAGTTCTGCGAACGCGTCGGCGACCGCGGCGTCCTCCACCTCGATGAACGTCGCGGAGCCCTCGCCGTCCTTGGTCAGGAAAGCCAGATCGATGATGCGCACCGTCCCGTTCTGTTGCAGCTCGGCGATCGCTGGGGCCACGTCGCCGTTGAAGCTGTTGCCCTCGAACAGCACGACGGCCACGTCGACGGGGCCGACGCTGTCGGGATCGGGGATATCGGTCATGAAGGGTCCTCTCGCAGACACGTTCTCACTGTCTACCCCAGGTAACCGCCTCGTGTCTCTCGCGCCGTCGCTACTTCTTGCACCCGGCCTTCTCGAAGGCCTTCTTCGAGGTGTACTTGCCGGTGGGCTGATACGAGCCCATGGCCTTCTGCTGGGGCTTGTTCGTTCGACTGGTGACATCGACCTCGCCGGGTCCCACGTTCTGCAACGACTGGGCGAAACCGGGGTCGCTGCCGAGGTTGCGCATGATGAGCAGGCCTGTGCGCCGCTTCAGGGGGTCGCGCTTGTCGCCGAAGTCCAGCCAGGCCACGTGGCACTTCGCCTTGGCGTTCTTCGGGCGGTCGACCTTGCGGCTCACGACGATCGTGTACTTGCGACCCTTCTGCAGGATTGGCTTGAGATCGGCGTCCGAGACGCAGTCGACGCCGTTGGTGTCGACCGGGGACCCGTTCTGGCACATCGACCAGTAGCGCATCTGGCCCGAGCCCATGGTCCGCACGTCGGGACCGGACGCCGGCGTGGTCGGTAGTTTGCCGCGCAGCACGAGGACCTTGCCGTAGTCGGCGCTGATGGGCGCCGCCGAGTACTTCACACTGCGGTTGTCGTAGAAGCCGCCGATCTCACCGCGTGCCAGGTCCGCCTTGCGGTCCTTCGCGGTCGGCGTGCTGATGCGGTAGACCGACAGTGCGAGCGGCTGGTTGAAGAACCGCTCCCACCGCACCGGGGAGTACGCCGGGTTGGTCTTCGGGTTGGCTCCCGGAAGGTTTACCAGGCCGTTGTAGACGGGGAAGGGCATGGTCTGGAATGAGAAGGAGCGCTGGGCGTCGTTGATGGCCGCGCACAGGGCGTCGCCACGCAGTACCTGTCCGTCGCTGAGGGTCAGGACCGGCTCGGGCAGTGAGGCAGGGGCCTTGTCGGCCGCGCGGTCGGGCAGGTAGACGCGGTAGATCAGTTCCTGCGCGGCGCCCTCGTTGGTCGGCGGCGCGTCGATGATGTTGGGTTCGTCGGAGGCGCGGCCTTCGGTCATGGTCAGGGTGTACGAGCGGTTCGGCGCGTAGCGGTCGGCGCCCGGGAGATACGGGTTGACGCTGCCGGCGTTCGGCGCGATGGCAGTGTCGTCGAGCGCGTCGACGGCCGCATGGTCCACGCCGAACACGCGGCCGTACGCGTTGACCGACATGTAGCGGGCGTGCGGGAAGGAGCCCTCGAGCCGCAGGGTCGAGCCGGCGGGCATACGGAATCGTGCCCCCCAGTAGAGCGCCCCCTCGTCGGGGTAGGCGGCGTTGGTCGCCTTGTTCTGCATGCTCATCGGCCCGAACCAGATGCAGGTGGCCTGCGGGACCTTGCCGGCCGCACCTGCGGGGGTGGCGGCCTGTGCAGGGGAGGTGAGCGTGACGGCGGCCGCCGCCGCGCCCGCGATCAGGATTCTGCGCATGCGGGCAGGATAAGGGGTCGCGAAACCGGGTGGGTTCCTTGGCGCCGGAACCACCGGAACGGGTGGTGGGCGGCTCAAGTCGACCCGGCTCACGTGCCGATCCATACATCGACGATGGGAGGGAAGATGTCTCGACTGGTGGTGCTGGCGGCCGTACTTGTGGCCGGACTGGCCGGGTGTTCATCGACACAGGAGGCGGCTGATTCCGCGCCGCCTGACCTGCAGGGGACCTGGACGGGGACTTCGAACTACGCCGACGTCGACGGCAGTGCCAAAGGCGGTCCGGAGACGCTGGTGATCGAGAGGCAAGAAGGCCCGCTGCTGTGGGGATACACCGAATACACCGACATTGACGGGTCGGCGAAGCAGGAGGCGATCACCGGCACGCTTGCCGCGAACGACGCGGTGGTGCTCACGGAGAAGGCCACACTGTGGCAGGGCGAGTATGACGACGGCTCACTGACCTTCGTGGTGAGTTGGACCAAAGGGGAGGACAACCACAGCGCGTTCCAGATGACGATGACGAAGAAGTAGTGGTCCAGGGTTCACCGACGGGAGGCGAACGGCACCCGATACACTTGTCGAGAAGCGCCCGTAGCTCAACGGATAGAGCATCTGACTACGGATCAGAAGGTTAGGGGTTCGAATCCCTTCGGGCGCGCCACATTCCCTGCGAAACCTGCGTCCAGGGACTTCTGGCGCCGGCCACGCATCTGACCAAGGGAGTCGGATCTCGCCCGGCTCCGAGGTATGGCGTCCGGCTTCAGTTCCTCATGCGCATCGGCAGTGCGACCCACAGCGCCAGCACCAGCAGTGTCAGCGAGGCAGCTGCGGTGATGCCCGCCTGCCAGCTGAACAGATAGGCGATCACCATCGCAATCGAAGCAAGCATCGCGACGGCGAGAAGTACCAGCCCGGCCATCGCGAGTCGGTGGGTGACCCAGACCAACCGTTCCTTGCCACCGAGCCGGAACGTCAGTCTGTGGGCGGCTACCGGCGCCATGAAACACAACGCAGTACTGGCGGCCGCCAGAAGCGCCACGACGAGTACCCACGCGAACGTCCGGTCCTCATGGGGGAAGGACCCGTAGAAAGCGAGCGTGAGCAGAAACGCGAACAGGATCTGCACGCCCTTCTGGGCCACCCGCAGCTCCTGCACGAGTTCGGCGAAGTTCCGGTCCGCGCGCTCGGAGACGGTCTCTCGGCGATCCTCCTCCGAGGTCCGCGGCGTGTCGCTCACCCGCGTCAGTTGCCCGGTGTTCAGTGGCCGATACCGCCCCTCTTTCTAGCCGGTTTGGGGTGGTGCTCGGGTGCCGGTGGTGGTGATGTGGGGGATGCCGTGGGTCATGGTGATGGTGTAGTGGCCGTGGTGGAGGTCGTGGTGGCATCGTGGAGCAGAGCAGGACCAAATTGGCCAGGTCTGTTGTGCCGCCGTGGCGCCAGTGGTGGATGTGGTGGGCTTGGCAGTATCGGGGGGTTTTGCCGCAGCGGATGCAGCCACGGTCTCGTGCGGTCAGGGCCCGCCATTGGTCGTGGTTCGCGGTGCGCTTTCCCCGGGCCAGGGCTAGGGGGACGAAGGTTTTGTCGCGGCGGGTGCCCAGGATCACGGAGATGATGGCGGTGCAGGTGATCAGGTCGAGCATCCGGGTGCCGAGCGCGGAGTCGTCATCCAACACCGCACCGTCGGATGACAGGTCTTCCAGGTCCACCATGACGGACACCTGCGACACGCCCAGCGGGTTCTCGTTGGCCGCCCCGGCGGTGGTCAGGTCGGTGAGCGCGTCGGCGCGGCGCTGCAACGGGGTGCGCCGGTCGTCTCGTCCGGTGCGGCCCATCAGGGTGGCCAGGGCGTCGCGTAGCGCGGCCCCGGCGATCGGGTCCAGGTAGCCGTCGAGGCGGAACATGCCGTTGGCGGTCTCCGACAGCGAGATACCGCGTTTTGCGTGGAGGTGTTCGGCGGTGTCGTCGCGGGCTTCGGGCCGGCACTGCTCCACCAACAACGTCAGCAGCCGGCGTAGTTCGGCCGGTTCCACGGTCTGCGCGATGGTGACCACCTGGGATTCGATGAGATGGAACCTGGTGATCCGCGGCGCCTCAGTGGTGATCACCGCCACATGGGCACTCGAGATGCTGCCGTCGCGGAACGCGGCACTGACTGCCGGCAAATGTTGCAGGGCGTTGCCGCGGGCCACGGTGGCCGACCCGACCGCCGGATTCTGCCCCGTGGCGACCGCGACCATCGTCCCCGTCGTGCCAGCACCCAACACCCGGGAGTCGTGGTGCTCATCAGCACATCCGGCGAGTTCGGTGATGGCGGCGTCGATCCGGTTACGCAACACCGCCAACGCTTTCAACGTCCCGGCCCGGGACTCGGCATGCATCAGCTGCGGGTCCGGCAACTCATCGACCAGCGCGTTGATCTCATCCAGCACCGGCGGGTGTTCGGTGGGCAGGTCGGCGGCCAGACCGATACGGCGCTGGACTCTTCGTGAGACCTCGAACACCGCCATCATCCACCCCGCCTTCGTACCTCCATTATCGCACGGGTGTACGACGAACACCAGTACCAAACCGGGGATGTGGACAACAAATTCGGTGGTTCTGGATCGTCGCGCGGTCACCACTCGCACCCCGACACCTGACCTGTTCGTAGCACTCGACGACCCCAGCGGGCGCCGGTGGGCTCAGATCCTGGCCAGTTCCGCTGGGTTGAGCGCGATCGGGAAGGGGGCGGTCAATTCGATGGTCTGATCGCCGGTGGCCGTAGCGATCTGCGTGTATCGCCCCTCAACGAGTTCGAGGACCCTGATGGACGGCTTCACAGGGTCCACCAACCAGTAGGAACCGACGCCGTACTCCTCATAGAGCGTGCGCTTGCGCCCCTCGTCCAACCATCCGGTGGACGGGGAACGCACCTCGACGGCCAGCAGTGGCGCGCTGGGCAGGTCTCGCTGGGTGAAGGCCTCCCGGGGTGCGACGAGAAGGTCGGGCTCGACCACGTTCGGTCCCAGAGCAACGGCGAAAGGTGCGAGCAGGACCTTCAGGCCGGTCTCCTTGCTCGCGTGGACAAGTGCGATATGCAGCGCTCCGACCATGCTCTGGTGGGGCAGTCCGGGCGGCGTGGTCATGACGAACGCGCCGTCGATGAGTTCGTGCCGCAGGCCGTCGTCGGGCAGCGCGTCGAGGTCTTCGCGGGTGAGCATGATGGCCATTACTGACATGGTGCCTCCTTGGTTTCCACGCGTCCAGACTGCCGCGATCCGACGTCAGGCGTCGCCGTCCATCCACTTCGCAGGCGCGGCCGCGGCGCCTGGGAACGGTCGGTCACTCTCAGTGACGCAGTGGCCATCGCGAGCCGGCGGTCGGACCGCCGCTACACGGCTGCGCGCGCCCGGCGAGCAGACGTAAGTTCAACGCCCGCCTTCCGGTTCGCGCGGTGGACTATGGTCGCGACATGCTCCTGCGACTGCGTAGCGCGCGCCCGGAGGCGGTTCTGGTGGAGCAGCGTGCTCGTGCTGAACAGATCGTCGGTGTGATCGTCCGCTACGGCGTTGCGGAGCTGAGCAGCGACTCCGAGGGCCACGCCTGGCTGGCCGAACTGGCAGGTCATGCCCGGCCCGACCCCACGCTCGTGGCCTTGAGCCGTGGACAGCGATTGTGCGCGGCCGCGCAGGAGCTGGGCACGACGTTCATCAAGATCGGGCAGATCCTGAGTACGCGCGCGGACCTCGTCGGCGCCGATGTCGCCGATGCTCTCAAGGCCCTGCAAGCCGACGATCCGGCCGACACGCCGGCCCAGATCGCCCGCACGGTCGCGGATGCGCTGGGGGTTGCGCCGGACGACGCCTTCGGTTCATTCGGCTCGTTCGAGGTGACCCCGATCGCGTCGGCGTCGATCGGCCAGGTCTGCTCGGCCACGACCACCGATGGCCGCGAGGTGGTGGTCAAGGTCCGCCACTCCGGCATCGTCGACACCGTGGCATCAGACGTGCAGATCCTGCAGGCACTCGCCGCGATCGCCGAGCGAGAGAGCGCCCGGGCCCGCGAGTACGGTCTCACCCGGCTCGTCGGCGAGATGGTCGACAGCCTCGAGCAGGAGTTGGACTTCCACCACGAGTTGCTCAATCTGCAGGTGATCTCCGGGAACTTCGCCACATCGCCGGAATTCGTGTTCCCGGAGCCGATCCCCGAGTTGTCCGGCGACGCCGTGCTCACCGAGACCGCGCTCGACGGCACGAGGCTTTCGGAGATCATGACCGATCTGGGTGCCCGTCGGGACCCGCTGATCCGGCAGCTCACGGGTCTGTACTTCAAGATGATCTTCGAGGACGGGCTGTTCCACGCCGATCCACACCCGGGGAACCTCCTGGTGATGCCGGACGGCCGCCTCGGGGTTCTCGACTTCGGCAAGTGCGGGCGCATCCAGGAAGGCATGCGGGAGGCCTTCGTCGACTTCCTCGCCGCCGTCTTCGGAGACGACATGGAGGAGGCGACGCGCTGCATGCTGCTTGTGGCGCCGGGGCCCCGGACCCTCGATACGGACCTGCTGGCCCGCGAACTCACCGCGTGGAAGGAGTTGTTCTTCGCGCCCACCCAGGGACAGCACGCAGATCTCGGCGCCGCGGTGCGGGCCCTGCTGGACATCGTCGACCGGTACCGGTTGCAGATGCCCAGTGAGGTCGCGCTGATGCTGGTGGTGGTCGTCGAGTTGCAGGGGATCCTCGAGGAGACCGGGACGCCCCTGCAGTTGTCGGAACTCCTGATGCCCTACGCGGCGCAACTGCGGCGCGAGCGCCTGTCGCCCAAGCGGTTGTGGCGAAGTGCGACCCGCCGGGCGCATCGCTGGGAGCACCTGATCGATGTGCTGCCCGACGATCTGGCCCGCTTGCTCGAGGCGAGCAGCCGCAGCGAGCTGAAGGTGCCGCTCGTGGTGGAGGGCTTGGACCGCCCGGTCAACCGTTTGGCCTACGCACTCGTGACCGCTGCGACGATCCAGGGATCCTCGCAGCTGCTCGCGCGTGGCACGGCGCCCACGTACAAGGAGACGTCGATCCCCGGCCTGGTCGGCACAGGCGTCGCGACCTACCTCGCGGTCCAGATCCTGCGCAGCATCCGTCGCGCGGGTGGCGTCTGACCGGCGCTGGCCACGACGAAGTGACCCCCCGACCGATGCCGGCCGGGGAGTCACTGGCGCGTAGGGTCAGACCGCCTTCATCGTCATCCGCACGGTGACCTCGAAGCGCAGGTCGGGGGTGCGGGCCACGGAGAAGGTCTTCGTCTGCGTCTTGCCCTTATTCAGGTCGAAGGCGGTCTCGGCGTGGGAGAACTGGTAGCACTCGGCACCGCTGTCGCCGGAGTTGAGCCAGCGGGCCGTGTGGTTCTCGCCAGGCTGCCGGTACGCGCTCTCGCAGAACTCGCGGGCGGACTTGCCCACCCAGTCGGCCTCCCGGCCCTCGACCTGGACGGCGAACGAGTCCTTCTTGGTGGTGAAGGTGTGCCGCGGGGCGTTGGACCCGCTCGGCGTCACTGTCTTGCCGGACCCGATCGAGGTCTCGCCGAACTGGTTGCCCCAGGCGCCGCTCTTGTCCGGGGTGTTGGTCCCACGCACCTGGAAGAGCAGCTCACCCTTGCCGCGCAGGCCGTTGTCTGCGTCGTCGATGACCTTGATCTTCTCCACGGTCACCGCGATCTGCTGGCTCTTGGTGCTGGTCTCCGTCAGGCGCTGGGTGGCCTGCTGCCCGTTCGCGACGGACAGCACGTAGTACTTGGTGCCGGGGGTGAGGTCGGTGAAGGTGTGCGAGAACCGGCCGTTGGCAGCTTTGACAACAACGGCCTTGCTGCCCTTGAGCTTGCTGCCCACGATCTGCGGGGACGTGGAGACCGACACGGTGGCCGAGCCGGCACTGGCCGTGAAGTCGAGGTCCAGCGCGGTGGTCCGGCGGGTGATGCTGTGAGCGCTGTGGTGCTCGGTGCGCAGGGTGCCCACCTCCTGCACGGGCTTGAACCCGGAACCGACGGGCAGATTGATGAGGTAGTAGTAGGTCGTCGCCTGCTTGAGGCCCTCGACGCGCTGCGTGAAGGCGTACTTCTGGCCGGGAATCGCCAGGCTGTTGGGGTCAGGGGTGCCGGCGCCCTTGCCTGTCAGCGCGACGGGCTGGGTGGCGCCCATCGAGTACACACCCTGGGCGTTCTGCTTCGGGGGCTGGGTCGACACCTGCAGGACCGCGTTCTTGAGGGTGGCGTCGAACCGCAGCTCGAACCAGTCGAGGCCCCAGTCCCTGCTGTGGCCGCTGATGGTGTGGTTGGAGGTCTTCAGTGGGACATCGGCGAACTGCGTGGGGCCGTTGTTCGGCTTCGGCGCGGGGGTGTCGGCCAGGGCCACACCGGGGGTGGCGATGAGGACCGCTGCGGTGAGGATGCCGGGGATGATGTTCATTGCGTGCTCCTTGGGTAGGTGGCTTACACAGGTAGGAGCAACGGGCCTTCCGAGGAACAACAACTTTTTCGAAGTTCTTTTCAGCTCCGCTGATGACCTCCCGGTGAACACCACGATTCGCGCGCGCGAGCCGAGTGTGAAGACTCGGTTCGGGCCGCACATCATCGCCGCCCGCCCGCCTACTTTCGGACCATGGGAGAGGCTGTCCGCGTTCCCCTGGGAAAGGCCCTCGACCAGGCCCGGATGTCACGACTGCACCGCCGGTTCTGGTTGCTCGCCGGCCTGGGCATTCTGTTGGACGGGTTCGACTTCTTCATCATCGGGGTGGCCAGCCCGCTCATCCAGCAGGACTTCGGCATCAACGCCTGGCAGAAGGGGCTCGTGTCCTCCGCGGCGATCCTCGGGGCGATGGTCGGCGCGGCCTTCCTCGGGCCGCTGGGCGACAAGTTGGGCCGCGCGAGGATCTTCAAGTACGACCTGGTGATGTTCGTCCTGTTCTCCGTGGGGTGCATGCTGGCCCCTGAGATCTGGTCACTGATCGCGTTCCGGTTCCTGCTCGGCATCGCCATCGGATTGGATTACCCGATCGCCGCCAGCTACCTGGCGGAGGTCCTGCCGCAGCGTGACCGCGGGAAGTGGCTGGTCTCGGCCTTCTCCCTGCAGGCCGTCGGCATCATGCTGGGCGCCGCGGTGGGTGTGGTCATCCTGCTGATCATGCCCGACGAGACCTCGTGGCGATGGATGCTCGGTTTCGGAATCCTGCCCGCCCTGTTCATCATCTACCTGCGCCGCGGTGTCCCGGAGAGTCCGCGCTGGCTGGCGCAGAACGGCCGGGAGGCGGAGGCGGTCGAGGTCACCGAGCAACTGACCGAGGTCCCCGTTGAGGTCACCGACAAGGACCGCGCGCGGGTGGACCAGCCCTCTGAAGGCATCCAGGCGCTCTTCCAGCCGCAACTGTTCAAGCGGGACATGATCCGGCGCACGGTCTTCACCTCGGTGCCGTGGTTCCTCATGGACATCGCGGTCTACGGAGTCGGGATCTTCACCCCCACCCTGATCGCCGCCTTCGCGTTCGGCGGGAACATGGACCAGTCGAACACCACGTTCATCGCCGACGACATCATCTCCACCGAGTGGACGGCGATGCTCGACATCTTCCTGGTACTCGGCTTCCTCACCGCGATCTTCACCGTCGAGCGGCTCGGTCGTGTCCGGCTGCAGAGCATCGGCTTCCTATTCATGACGTTCGGCATGCTGATCCTCGCCATCACGACGATGCTGCAGGGGCCGGACGGTGAGGGGAGTTACCTCGGGCTCGTCTTC
>JBAOIN010000015.1:0-49339 GCA_037045455.1 Candidatus Nanopelagicales bacterium
ATGTTTTTTCTTTTATTTTTTACTTTTTTCCCTATGATTTTAAGAATTGTTATCATTTTCTTATGATTAATATCTTTTCGTTTATTTTTTTTCAATAATTTTAGGTATTTACTCTTAAATAGCTTTCATGTATAAACCTTGATTTTATAATCTGATTTTCCTATAATAAGGCACAGGTAGTACATTAGTTACTTTAATAGCCAGTTTTCCAGATTTTTATAAGAAATCTGAAATTTTATTAATGTCGACTTGAATTTTATTTGTTAGTTCATACATTTAATTTGTAAGAAGGCAAATATGTCGAATTTGTTAAATACTAGCCTCCATTAAAATCCACCAGGGTTTTTCAGGCAAAGCAATATTTAATTTTTGAAGAGCCATAAAAACAGAAGCTGCAGCTATAATTTGTCCAGGATAAGATACAGCGGCCTTAGTACGATAAATATCGTTCAGAAAAGTCCATGAATGCTGTACAATTGCATTGCATTATTTATGTCTATTAAATGATGTTATTAAACCACTAATGTAACGGTGTGGAATCAGAATCGTTTATAAACTTCAAATCCCAATTAAAAAAGAATTTAATTTTAGGTTTTTGTGACCTTTTATTTCATGTATCTGCATTTGTGTGGGATCTTGAGCTACAACTACCTAATTCCTCGAATACCCTCATACATCTTGAATTTAAAACATAAATACTTTGAAAATATAGTCGAAAACTGCAGCTATTTGATAAGACCTTCTTAAAGTTTCTTCAGATTTACATGCTAAAAACATAGCGCCCATGGAAATATCTCTAAAATCATAATCTAGTAATGATTTTCTGGTAAAATAATATTGTGAGATGTTAAGTGCCACTATTGTTGTCAGAAATAGGTAGTTTGAGCATTTAACCGGCTTTGAATATCATTTAACTCATGAGAAGAATACATGATTTTTATTATATTTTAGATATGTTGTGTAATTAGGAGGGAGATTGTGAATTGGATCTAAATAGATGGCATCAGGTCCTGAATTTAAATTAAAAACAAACTTTTGTTTGAATGTCTACAAACTAATTCCTACCGATTGCTATAGAGAGATGAATTAAGAGAGTTTTTATTTGATTGTTATTGAACCACTCATATGATATTTGTTTAAACTATTATATGAAAAAATAAATAATAGATTTTCATATATATGAATAATGTATTTGCATAAAATAATTAATGTTAATTATATATCTCATTATAGGGGTTGGGGTTGGGGTTGGGGTTGGGGTTGGGGTTGGGGTTGGGGTTGGGGTTGGGGTTGGGCGACGACTACTTGGATGAAGAGGGCTTTGACGTGGGCGCTCTGGACCAGTCGTCGCGGGACTTCCTGGAAGCGGCTATCCGCGACTACAACGAGATGTTCGCGACGGCCTTCGACACCTCGGGCGACAAGTTCGGCAACTACTACAAGGACCTGTCCCTGCGGTTGAAGAACCGGGAACTCGATCTGGTGATCGTGGTCAACATGTTCCTCACGGGCTTCGATGCCACGACGCTCAACACGTTGTTCGTGGACAAGCGGCTGGTCAACCACGGACTGATCCAGGCCTACTCCCGCACGAACCGGATCCTGAACTCGGTGAAGACCTACGGCAACATCGTGTCCTTCCGGGATCTGGAGCAGGAGACCAACGACGCCATCGCGCTGTTCGGCAACCGAGAAGCCCGCGGCATCGTGCTGCTCAAGCCGTACGCCGAGTACTACGACGAGTACAAGCGGCTGGTCGCGGAACTGCTGGAGCGCTTCCCGCTCGGTCAACGGATCGAAGGTGAAGCCGCGCAGAAGGCGTTCATCGGGCTGTTCGGCGCAATCCTGCGACTGCAGAACATCCTGACGGCCTTCGACGAATTCAGCGGACAGGATCCTGCTGACTGACCGCCAAGCGCAGGACTACCGCAGTGTCTACCTGGATCTGTACGCGGAGTTCCGCCGCGTCAACGCCGCGGACAAAGAATCGATCAACGACGACATCGTGTTCGAGATCGAGCTCGTCAAGCAGGTCGAGATCACCGTCGACTACATCCTGATGCTGGTCGACCAGTGGCGGCAGGCGCACGGCGACGGAGATGACCGACAGGTCGAAGCGACGGCCGCCATCGCGCGGGCGATCGATGCCAGCCCGACGTTGCGGAACAAGAAGGACCTGATCCTGGCTTTCGTCGACGAGGTCTCAGCGAGCGGGGACGTCGACGAGCAGTGGCGGGCGTTCGTCGAGCAGGCGCCGTAATGCCGAACTGGACGGGATCATCACGGCCGAGGGATTGAGGCCTGATGAGACGCGAGCGTTTGTGGAGCGTGCCTTCCGGGACGGTGGCATTCCGACCACGGGAACCGCCATCACTGCGATCCTGCCGCCGACGAGTCGATTCACACCAGCGGGCGAGCACAGCGCCAGGAAGCAACGGGTGTTGGCGGCGTTGCGGGCGTTCTTCGACCGGTTCGCGATTCTGAGTTCGTAGAGACGCCGTCGGCGGCGTTTTGTCGCGTTGTTGTCACGACACGCCGGAATTTGCAGCGACAACGCAGCAAAAGTCCGCCGACTACCCCGCCAACCCGTCCAGTGCCGCAGCGACCAGCTGGCCGAGGGTGGGCAGGTGATAGCCGCCCTCCTGAACCGCGACAACCGGGACGCCCAGGGCGGCGATTTGGGCGGCGGCGGCGTGGTAGCCGTCAGCAGTGACCTGCAGCGGGCTCTCGGGGTCATCGGCTGCTGCGTCGACGCCGAGGCGAGAGCACGATCGCGCCGGGCTCGAACCCGGCGACGGCCTCGAGCGCGGTCGCAACCGCGGCCAGCCAACCCTTGATCCCCGGTGCCCTCTGCCAGCGGGAGGTTGAGATTTGCCTGCACGCCATCCTCGCGGCCGGTCTCGTCGGCGAATCCCAGGTAGTGCGGGAACCACCCCGCGCCGGGGTCGACATGCACCGACGTCACCAGCACGTCCGGGCGGTCGTAGAAGATCGACTGGTGTCCCGTTGCAGTGGTGGGCATCGATGTCGACCACCGCGACCCGGTCATGGCCGGCCGCGCGCAGGGCCTGCGCTGAAATCGCTGCGTTGTTCAAGTAGCAGGAGCCGCCGAACGCGTCGCGGGTGACATGGTGTCCCGGCGGGCGGCATGCGGCGTAGGCGGCGGGTGCTCCGGATTGAACGAGGTCCACGGCGGTCAAGGGCGGCATCAGCTGCCGCGCGGGCAGCGCGGTAGGTACCCGGCCCGACGAGCGTCATCGTGTCGTAGCAGAAGCGGCCGGCCCGGGCGTGCGTCGCAGCCGGCGTGCGCAGCGGCAGCCCGGACAGCAGACCGGGCGTCGGGAAGAGGTAGCCGACCACCCGGTCCTGGCCGGGGTGGTCCGGAAACCCGGCAGCAACCCACGATTCGTAGGCACCGGCCAGGTAGTCCACCAGCCGCGGCGTCGTGGACGGCGAGCACGGGGTCGTCGCCGTGAGCGGCCGCCTGCACGAACGGGTGACTCGGCCAGGGCCGCCCGGATGACCTCCAGCCGCTCGGGAACCTCGGTCCCGGGCGTGTGCACGCCCACCCACACCTCGCCGCCCGGCTCATGCAGCAGGCAGTCGTCGGACCAGACGCACGGGCAGCGTCATGTGCGGCATGATGCCAGCATGCCGCTCCCCGCATTCGGCCGCGTTTCCCACGGGCCCGACCGACTCCGTGCTTGACGTCCCCGGCGCAGGGTTGGGCCACGCGACGATCGTGCGCGACGATGACGACCCGCCAGCTGGCAACGGCATCGCCCGGACCGGAGTGACTGTCGTGAATCCCGGGGGCGACGTGTGGGCCAGCCCGGTCCCGGCGGGGGTCGCGATCCTGAACGGTGCGGGTGAGTTGACCGGCAGTCTGCAGATTCGGGAATGGGGCGTGGTCGAGACCCCCATCTTCCTCACCAGCACGATGCAGGTCGGCCGGGTTTACGACGCCGCATGCCGGTTGCTCATGGCCGAACAGCCTGGAATCGCGGATTCGGTGGTGATCCCGGTCGTGGGTGAATGCGACGACTCCTGGCTCAACGACCCGCGCACCATGCACGTGACCGACGCGGACGTGGCGCAGGCTTTGGCGCAAGCACCAGCTTCCAACCGGCGATCGCAGCGCGTTGAGCGGTTGTGTGGGTGCTGGTACCGGCATGGTGTGCATGGGCTGGAAGGGCGGGATCGGTACGTCCTCGCGCGTGCTGCCGGATGGCACCACAGTCGCCGTCGTGTTGCTGACGAACTTCGGCGCACCCGCACAATCTGACGATCCGCGGACGGGTGGTGGGGGAGGAAGCTCGAACCACCTGACTGGTGGGCCGCCCAGCATCCCGAGCCGGCGGGTTCTTGCATCGGGCGGTCGTGACCGACGCCCCGCTCGATTCCGCGGCAGCAGCCCGGGTGGCGGCCCGGGTGGGCCTTGGGCTGGCGCGCTGTGGCTCGGTTGCGCACCACGGCTCCGGCGAGATCTTCTGCTGTCTGGCCACGGGCTTACGCGTGCCCCGTGGCGAGAGCGCTCCCAGCGCCTGGCCCGGCAGCCAGCTCGACGACGTGTTCGAAGCCACGGTCGACGCGACTGAGTCCGCGGTGTGGGACAGCTTGCTTTCGGCGACCACAACCACCGGGCGACGCGGCCTCACCGTGCCGGCGCTGCCTGTCGACCGGCTCGCGACGCTGCTTGCGACGAGCTGACCTGCCCCAGAAGCAAGTGGCCAGCCGTTGGCCCCTCGGGGTTCTGGTCAAGATGCGGTCATGCAGTGGCGGGACGAATGACACAAAACCTCCGGACCGCAGCCAGTGCGGTGCCTCGATCAGTCCGTGCCCGTCAGCCAGCACGCCGCCTCGTGGCCACCCGTCCCCGAGAGCACCGGGAGCGCGGTGCCGCGGCAATCCCCGGCCACGGCCTGCGCCGTCCCATCCCGTAACGCAGGGCAGCGCGGATGGAAGCGGCAGCCCGGCGGAATCGCAGTGGGGTCCGGGCGGCTCGCCAGTGAGCACGATCGGAGCGATCGCGGTCGATCTCCGGCACCACCGAGAGCAGCGCCTGCGTGTACGGGTGCTTCGGAGCCGAGAGCACCTGCTCGGTGGGGCCCTGCTCGACGATGCGGCCGAGGTACATCACCGCGATGCGGTCGGCGATGTTCCACGCCACCCCCAGGTCGTGGGTGACGACCAGCAGGGAGAGCCGCAGCGACTCCCGCAGCGAAAGCAGCAGGGCCAGGATCTCCCCGCGCACGCGAGGCATCCAGGGTGCTCACCGGCTCGTCGGCGATGATCACCTCGCGGCTGCAGAACCAGCGCTCCGGCGATCACCACACGTTGCCGCTGACCGCCGGACAGTTCGTGCGGGTAGCGCAGGAAGAACCGCTCCGGGGGACGCAAGCCCGCGCGCGCGAGGGCGTCTGCGACGTCGCGCCGCCTCGTCGGAGTCGACGCCGATGCACGCGCAGCCCCTCGGCCACGGCCTCGTACACCGAACGGCGCGGGTTGAGCGCTCCGGTCGGGTCCTGCAGGACCAGTTGCGCCGGTACGCCGCAGTGCTTCTTCAAGGCCGCGCGACGAGTACGTCGAGCGGCTCGTCCCCGACGCCACGACCTCGCCGCCCGAGGGCTTCTCGAGGCCGAGCAACGCGCGGGACGAGCGTCGTCTTGCCGCACCCGCTCTCCCCGACCAGCGCGACGATCTCGCCGCGGTGCAGGCTCGAGGTCGACACCGTCGACCGGCCGCGGGCAGACGCGGCTGCCCGGCGTCCCCGGAACGTCGACCTCGAGGCCGCGCGCGCCTCGATGCACGGGCTCGCTCATGCAGCTGCACCTTCGGCGGTCCGTCGAACGGAAGCAGGACAGGCACGACGAGCGGCGATCGGCCGGACGGGTCGCAGGGCGACGTCCGTGGTCCCGCACACCGTCCTGCGCCTGCGGGCAGCGCGGGATGGAATGGGCAGCCCGGCGGGAGCCTCGCCGGGGAACGGCGGGTCGCCCGGCAGCCCGCTGGGCGCGTAGCGCGACGCGTTGCGTCGCCGATGCGCGGGATAGGCCTCGCCCAGAGCGCCGCGAGTAGGGGTGGTGCGGCTTGGCTCGAAGCACGAGCGTCCGACGGCCCCAGCTCGACGACCTCGACCGGCGTACATGACGGCGAGGTTCGTCGCACGCGGAGGCGAGCACGGACAGGTCGTGGGAGATGAAGAGCATCGCCAGGCCCAGGTCGCGCACCCGGTCGGTCAGGACGGTCGAGCACCTGCTGCTGGACCATGACGTCGAGGGCGGTGGTCGGCTCGTCGGCCACGATCAGGCGCGGTCCGCAGGCCAGCGCCATGGCGATCATCACCCGCTGCTTCTGCCCGCCGGAGAGCTGGTGGGGGTACGACTGACGCCACGCGCGAGGGCAGGCCCACCTGCTCGAGCAGGTCCGCGACCCGGGCCGGCGCAGGTCGGCTCTGGCGTCGACCTTCGGTCGTGCACGCCGGATGGGCTCGACGACCTGCTCCCCGACGCGCTGCACCGGGTTGAGCCCGTGCATCGCGCCCTGGAACACCACCGAGGCCGACGCCCAGCGCACCGCGCGCAGCCGGCCCCATCGCATGGTGAGCACGTCCTCGCCGTCGAGGAGCACCTGCCCGGTCACCTGTCGCAGTCGCCGGCAGCAGGCGCAGCACCGACGCGGCCAGCCGTGGTCTTGCCCGACCCCGACTCCCCGGCCAGGCCCGAGCGAACTGCCCGGCCTCGACTGCCAACGAGACACCGCGCACCGCCGGCACCGGCGCCGGAGCCGGACTCGGTAGGTGACCGCAGACGTCCGCGAGCTCCAGCACGGGGCCGCTCATCGGCGCACCCGAGCCGCGGGTTGACGATCGGTCTCGAGCGCGCGCCCGATGAGGGTGAAGGACGAGGACGACGAGCACGACGCACAGGCCGGGCGGGCACGATCCACCACCACGCCCCCGACGGAGACCGCGCCGCTGGAGAACGCTGCGTCGAGCGTGGCGCCCCACGACGGGCGCAGCGGGTCGCCGAGGCCGAGGAACGACAGCGTCGTCTCGGACAGGATGGCGATCGCGACCGTGAGCGTCGTGTTGGCCAGCACGAGCGGGAACGACGTTGGGCAGCACGTGCCGGGTCATCTGGTGCCAGTTGCCCGCTGCCCAGCGCCCGGGAGCGCTCCAGGTACGGCCGGCCTTCGACCGCCAGCGTCTGGGCCCGGATCAGCCGCGCAGTGCCGGCCCAGGACGTGACGCCGATGACGACGATGATCGTGAGGGTCGACCCGCCGCCGAGGACGGTGGCCAGCACGATCGCCAGCGGCAGGAACGGGATCACCAGGAACCAGTCGGTCAGGCGCTCCAGCGCCGCGCCGCCCCAGCCGCGGTAGTGCCCCGAGGCGATCCCCGACCGATGTGCCGATGAGCATGGAGATCAACGGTTGCGGCGATGCCCACCGTCAGGGACACCCGCGCTCCCCAGGCTAGCAGCGCCGTCATCGACCGGCCCTGCGTCGTCGGTGCCCAGCCGGTAGCCCGCGCTCGATGGCGGGAGCCATGAGTTCGCCCGTGGCCCGCGTCACGCTGATGGTCTCCGGCGGGAACAGCACCGGTGCGAGCACCGCAACGAGCGCGAAGAAGATCGAGGACGCCCAGTCCCGCCATGCCCGCCCGGTGCGCGCCGGAACTGCCGCCAGCCCCGGCCGAGGGCCTCACGCCGGCGGGCCCTGGCGATCGCGCGCCGGCCCTGCGTCTGCTGTTCCATCAGGACCTCACCCGCGGGTCGATCACGGCATAGAGCAGGTCGGCCACTAGGTTCGCCAGGACGACGCCGATGGAGAAGAGCAGGAAGATCGCCTGCAGCAATGCCACGTCCGGACCGCGCAGGGCTTCGTAGGACAACAGTCCCAGGCCGGGCCAGGAGAACACGGTCTCCACTGTGATGGCGCCGGACACGGTGAAGCCGAGGTTGAGGAAGATGAGGGTGATGGTCGGCAGCATGGCGTTCGGCACCGCGTGGCTGCCGGCGCACGTACCTGTCCATCAGGCCCTTGGCCCGGGCCGTGGTGAGGTAGTCCTCGTCCATCTCGTCCACCAGCGACGATCGCATCACCAGCGCGTACTCGGCGAGGTAGACCAGGGTCAGCGTCGTGACCGGCAGCACCATGTGCCACGCCACGTCCAGCCAGCCCGCCGGTGACGAGGTGTCCACACCGGGCGTGGAGATGCCACCGATCGGGAAGATGCCGGGCAGCCCGAACACTCCAACGCCGAAGACGATCAGCAGGATCATGCCGAGCCAGAACTCGGGCATCGAGTACAGCGTGAGCGTGACTCCGGTGGAGACCTTGTCGAAGCGCTTCCCCCGCCGCCACCCCGCCTTGATGCCGATCCAGACGCCGATGATCGAAGCCAGCACGATCGCGGTCCCGACCAGCAGCAAGGTCGGCCAGATGCGTTCGGTGACCAGCTCCCACACCGGCCGGTTGAACTGGGCCGAGTCGATCGTGCTGGAGAACGGGTTGCGCAGGTAGGTGAGGAACTGCCCGAGGATGGGGCGGTCGAGTTCGGCCCGCAGCGCGGCCAGTTGTTCCGGCTGGCACGTTGCGCCCCCGCGTGTACATCCCGATCGGATCGCCCGGGCAGCATCCGGAACAGGAAGAAGTTGACGACCAGGACGAACAGCAGCGTGCCCAGCGCGGCCCCGGTCTTGCGCAGGGCGAAGCGAGGCGCCGGGCGACAGGCCCGCGGCTGCCCTTCTCGCTTGCGCGACAGCGGCGGCGGGCCGGGGACCGGGTCGGGACCTCCGCCCCCGGCGACATCCTGGATCAGCGACATGTCGTCTCCTACTCCACGTCGTAGTCGGACGGTCGCCGCCGCCCCAGCCAGTACGCCGATGAGGAACGAGCCCCAGCCGGCTGCCACGACGCCGCCGAAGATGAGCCCGGGGCTGGCTTTGGTCGCAGTCGGCGGCGACATCGCCGGACTCTGCGGTCACCGGCTTGATCGCTCTGATAGGACCAGGTGCCGTACTGGAACAGCAGCACCCCGTCCGGCGCCGGCTGCGGCATGAAGTTGGTCCAGCGGTCCGATCGGTAGGCAGCTCGGGTTGTCGTAGTACACGGTCAGGACGTAGGCGTTGCTGTCGTACAGCATCTGCTGCATCTGCCGGACGGTCTCGGCGCGCTTGGCCGGGATCCGTCTGCAGCTTCTGCTGCTTGTACAGCCTGTCGTACTCCGGGTCGCAGTAGAAGGAGTCGGACAGCCCGGCGTAGATCGTCCCGTCCGTCCTCGGTCGAGCGCTGCCCGCAGGTGAAGGTCGACAACTGGTAGTCGGGGTCCGGTTCCACGACCCAGCCCCACTCGAACATGTCGTAGTCGCCGTTGCCGACCGTCTCGTAGAGGGTGTCCTCGCTGACGATCTTGACCTTGACCTCGATGCCGATCTGGGCCAGCCAGTCCTTGACGTACTCCACGACCTTCTGCGACTCGCTGGACTCCTGGCGGCCCAGCAGCCGCAGGGACATCCGCTCGCCGTTCGGGGAGACGCGCACCCCGTCCTGGCCCATCGGTGTATCCGGCGGCCTCCAGGGTCGCGTTCGCCGCCGCGAGATCGAACGTGACCGGGTCAGCCGGCTCGAGGTGCAAGTCGCCGTACAAGGGTGGGATGACAGTCGAGCCCGGGCTGCGCGAAGCCGCCGTAGACCTTGTCGGCCAGTACCTGCCGGTCGATGGCCTGAGCGATGGCGAGTCGCACTTGCGGGTCGAGCACCAGTTTGCTGCCGTTCCCGATGGGCGTGCCGTCGGTCAGCGCCGCACCCATGTTGAACGCGATCTGGTTGAACCCGGAGTAGACGCTGGAGCACCGTGGTGATGCCCTGTGCGCCCGACAGCGAATTGAAGACGTTGGCGGACAGGTCGTTGGCGTAGTCGACCTCGCCCTTGCGCAGTGCCTCGGCGATCGCGTCGGTGTTCTTGTAGACGCGGAAGACGACCTCGTCGGCCGTTGGCCTTGCCGGCGTAGAAGTTGGGATTCGCCTCGAACCGCAGGAACTCACCCTTGCGGCGCTCGACCAGCACGTAGGGCCCACCGCCCACGACGGGCTTGTCGCCCTGCGGCTCGTTCTTGTAGGACTTGACCTGCTTGCTCGTCCACCTTCTTCCAGATGTGCTCCGGGAGGATGTAGACAGCGAGGTGGTACATGATCGGCGAGGGCTTCTTCACGTAGAGGACCAACGTGGTGTCGTCCTGGGCGACGGCCTTGGTGATGTTGGACGTGTAGCCGCCGTAGTTGGTCTGCTCGATGTCGCCGTTGATGACCCGGTTGAACGTGTAGGCCGCGTCATGCGCGGTCAGCGGCTGCACCGTCGCTCCACTTCAGGCCCGGCCGGATCTTGTAGGTCCAGTACGTCTGATCCGCGGACTCCTCCCACGACTCCGCCAGCCCGGGGACAGTGGAGAAGTCCGCCGCCGCGTACTCGGTCAGAGTCGGGTACATCATCTGGTAGGCCTCGAAGGAGGCGGCGGCGATGCCCGTGAACGGGTTGGTCGTGTCGACGTCCTGGGTGATGCCGACGGTGAACACGGTCTTCTTGCGAGCCGCCGCCGGAACTCTTCCGCGCTGGCGGCGCGGGAATGGCAGTGCCATCAGCAGCACGATCGCCGCCGCGATCACGGCCGCGTAGACGCCTGCGCCTGCGTTCGGTCATCGTGTCGTCCTCCCTGTGTGGCGGTGCTACCGTCCGGCCATGTCATCCCCGCCCCAAACCCCCATGCGACCCGACCACGGTCCCGCTGGGGCGCGGGGACGCGCAGCGACGATTTCGGATGGCTGGCCGGTGACGGTCCGGATGTCACTGCGGGTGCTGGCCGACGAGCGGGCCTACTACGAGGAGCGGGTGCATGCAGCTGCGTCCCCTCCGCGAGGAACTGGCCGCACAGATGCGCGGCCTGGTTCCCGAAGCTGACATCGTCGGTCAGTTTCATGCGGCGAGACTACACGTATCTGACGCAGTTCCGGGCCGGAGCGGATCTGCCCTGCCTTGCCCGTAGACCGCTCGGCGGCGGCCCGGTGGAGGTGCTAGTCGACCTCGACGCGGTGGCTGCGCAGGAGGGTTCCTCCTACGCGGAGTTCGGGCTGACCGAACCCGGACCCGACGATCGCCTGCTGGCGTGGTCCGTGGACCTGACCGGCGCCGAGCTCTACTCGCTGCGCTTCCGCGACCTCGTCGACCGGCCAGGACCTGCCGGACCGGGTGGAACAGACCTATTACAGCGGCGCGTGGAATGCCGACGGCACGCCGTTTCCTCTACGTCGTGACCGACCGCGCGATGCGGCCCTGGCAGGTGCGCGAACACGTCCTGGGGACCCCCGCTGACGCCGACCGCATTGTGCTGCAGGAGGACGACGAGCGGTTCGAGGTGACCGTTCGCGCGACAGCGGTCGGGACAGTGGATCGTCATCGAGTCCCGCAGCCGGGACACCAGCGAGTGTTGGTTGCTTCCGGCCGCAGGACACCACCGCCACCCCGCGGTCGGTTGCCGGCCGCCGCCAAGGAATCGAGTACAGCCGTCGACCACGCGCCGTGGGGTTCGGTCGGACGAGACTGCTGATGGTCACCAACGACCAGGCCCCCGAGTTCCGGGTGCTTGCCGCTGCCACCGACACTTTGGCGCCCGTGGCGGGAGGTCGTGGCCCACGACCCGGCAACGCAGGATCATCGCGGCTGATGCCTTCGCTGAGCATGTTGTTCTGACCCTGCGGCGCGACGGTCTGCCACTGCTGCGGGTGGCCAGGCGGGACTGGTCGGACTCCTACGACATTCCGCCCGGCGGACGAGGCTTCCACCGTCGGCCTGATTGCAGCGTGGATGTGTTCGACCCGCGGGCCGTGACGATTCGCACAGAAAGCCGCACGACGCCGCCCACGCTGGTGGGACGTGGACCTCGCAATCCGGCGAGCGTTCGGAGGTGCACAGCGACGCAGGCGCCCGGCCTCGATCCGTCGCGCTATGTCGGCCTCCCGGGTCTGGGCCACGGCCAGGGACGGCGTCCAGCGTTCCCGTGACCGTGTGCCGGCACCGCGATGTCGCGCTCGACGGCACCGCCCCGTGTCTGCTCTACGGCTATGGCGCCTACGAGTACGTCTTCGAGCCCGAGTTCGATCCGGCCCTGCCTGCGCTGCTGGATCGCGGGGTCGTCTTCGCGCATGCCCACGTGCGCGGCGGTGGCGAGATGGGCCGCATCTGGTGGGAGCAGGGGCGACTGCTGCACAAGCGGACCACGTTCGACGACTTCATCGATGTGGCCGATGCGCTGGCACGACGACCTGGCTGTGACGGAAGCCGCATCGCCAGCAGGGGACTGTCGGCGGGCGGTCTGCTGCAGGGCGCGGTGTACTCGCAACGACCGGATCGCTGGCGCGCGGTGATCGCGGAGGTTCCCTTCGTGGATGTCGTGACGGCGATGTCCGACCCCTCCATCCCGTTGACGGTCAACGAGTGGGACGAGTGGGGCGATCCCCGCGACCCGCGAGTACTTGACCTACATGGCCGGGTACTCGCCGTATGACAACCCGCCGGCCGTGGCCGGGCCGGCCGCCGCTGCTGGTGACCGGCGCGGTGCATGACCCCAGGGTTCTGGTTCGGGAGCCTGCAAAGTGGGTCTCCCGGTTGCGGGCCACCGATCCCGATCGCGGGGCGGGCGCTGATTCGGCGGATCCCACCTCGCCCGGGCACGGTCCTGTTCCGGGTCGAGACCGCGGAGGGCTCCGCACGGTGGGCCCGCTGGACGTTACGGGCATCTGGACTACGAGGCCGAAGTGGCCGCGTGGGTGCTTGCGGCGCTTAGGTCGTCGCGACCACTCTGAAGCATGTGCCTGACGCGCAATGAACTCGTCGTTCAGGCACATCGCTTGGCAGCCGCGCATGAGCAATGTGCCTGGCGAGCAACGGAGTCGTTCCTGAGGCACATCACAGGCTGCCGCACACGGCTAGAGTCGGCGACGTGAACGAGTGCGTCTCGTATACGCCGATCGGTCAGGTCGCCGTGGTGCATCTCAACCGGCCCGAGCGTCTCAACGCCGTGGTCCCCGCACTGGTCGACGGCCTGCTGGCGGCCTTCGAGCGGGCCCGGGCAGAGGCGGTCAGGGCTGTCGTCCTGGCTGGCCGCGGACGTGCGTTCTGCGCTGGGCACGATCTGAAGGAACCGGCACCGGTCGAGGACGAGGCCACTGCCCGGCTGCGACTGCAGCGGATTCAGGACGTCACCCGCGCGATCCGGTCATTGCCCGCCCCCGTCATCGCTGCCGTCCATGGTTACGCGCTCGGCGCCGGTGCCGAGTTCGCACTGGGATGCGACTTGATCGTGGCGGCCCAGGATGCGCGGTTCGGCTTTCCCGAGGTCGGGGTCGGGCTGAGCGTTACCGGCGGGATCTCCGCCCTGCTCCCGAACACCGTCGGTCTCGTGCGAGCCAAAGAACTGCTGTTCCTGGGCGAGCATGTCGGCGCAGACGAGGCGCACCGGCTCGGGACTGGTGAACAAGGTCGTCCCGGACGGGACGCACGAGCAGGCCGCGCTGGAGCTCGCGAACCGGCTCGCCGCGCAACCCCCGGCTGCTCTGGCGCTGGCGAAGTCGCTGTTGGACTACGGCGTGGACGCCACCGTGCCGGATGCGTTCGAACGCGAGGTTGACGCAGCGATCGCGACCATGTCCACCGGCGAATCACAAGCCGGTGCGCAGGCGTTCCGGGCGAAGTCCGGTGGCTGATCTGGTCGGTGCCCTTGAGCGGGCAGTGCGGCTGTGGCCGGATCGCACGGCCTGGACGTTCGACCCGGGCGAGTCCCTGACCTTCGCGGACGTAGGTCGCCGATCTGCTGGAATCGCCGCAGCGCTGGCAGAACGCGGCATTCGTCCGGGGGACCGGGTCGCCGTGATGATGCACAACCGCGCGGAGTTCCCGTTGACCTGGTTGGCTCTGGCCCGGCTCGGCGCGGCGATGGTTCCCTTGAACCCGCAGTACCGGGCGGAGGATGCCGGTCACATCCTCGAGCATTCCCGTGCCGCCGCCGTGGTCGTCACGGGCGATCTGGCCGATCGCGCCTTTGACGTACCGGTCCTGCTGGCCGAACAGCTAACCAGTGCGGACCAGCCGCCGGCCCACCGAGTCGCGCCAGAGGACACGGTCAACATTCAGTACACCTCCGGCACGACCGGCCGGCCCAAGGGCTGCGTGCTGTCCCATCGCTACTGGATGGTGCTCGGCGGCAGCCTCGTTGACGAGTTCCCGCATCTCGGTCCCGACGACACGATGCTCACCGCGCAGGCGTTCTCTTACATCGACCCGCAGTGGAACGTGGTCGCCGCGATGCTGGCGGGCGCGCACCTGGTCGTGCTGGACAGCTTCCACCCATCGACCTTCTGGTCGAAAGTGCGCGAACACGATGTCACGTACTTCTACTGCCTGGCCGCGATGCCGAACCTCTTACTCAAGATGCCCCCGGACCCGCTCGATCGCGAACACCGCGTGCGGGTCGTGCAGTGCTCGGCCATCCCGCCCGCCCGCCATGCCGAGCTTGAGCAGCGGTGGGGGGTGCAGTGGTACGAGGCGTTCGGGATGACCGAGACCGGCGCCGATCTGCGTGTGACCGACGCCGACCACGACGAGCTCGTGGGCACCGGCTGCGTGGGCGCTGCGACCCGGGCGCGGGAGGCGAGAATCGTTGACCCGCAAGACATCGCGGTGCCGCGTGGTGAAGCAGGGGAACTGGTGCTGCGCGGGGTTGGCCTGATGGACAGGTATGAGGCCGACCCCGAAGCGACAGCGGCCGCCTTCCGCGACGGGTGGTTCCACACGGGCGATCTCGCGCGCATGGACGACGCGGGGCGCGTGTACCTAGTGGGACGGTTGAAGGACATGATCCGGCGGGCGGGGGAGAACGTGTCCGCCCGCGAGGTCGAGGACGTGCTGCTGACGCATCCGGCCGTGCGGCTCGCCGCCGTGGTGGCGGTTCCTGATGAGCTGCGCGGCGAAGAGGTGAAGGCCTTCCTGACTCTTGCGCAGGCCGTTGAGCCGGAGATCCTCGCCGAATACTGCGGGCAGCGGCTGGCCCGTTTCAAGACTCCTCGCTACTGGGAGGTGTGCGACGAGCTTCCGGTCACGGCGTCGCATCGCGTGGCTAAGGCCCGCCTCGTCGCGGTACCCGGCCGGACTTGGGATCGGAGTCGGAGGAGGTCTGGCTAGTGACCGTGGACGGGACCGGCGTGCTTCCGCTTCGACAGCCCGGTCTACTTCGACGAGATGGACCCGCTGGGAGTGGTGCACAACACCCGTTTCGCGGTGCACATGGAGCGGGCCCAGTCCGCACTCTTCGAGCATCTAGGTTACGGGTGGACCGACCTGTCGCAGCGCCATGAGGACATCAGTTATGTGGTTCGTGACCTTGCTGTGGAGTTCACCGCGCCCGTGGCCTGCCAGGGTGTCATGTCTGTGGAGGTAGTGGCGGTGCGGCTCGGACGCACCAGCGCGACATGGGGATATCGGTGTGCGTTTGCAGACACCCCGGTGGCCAACGGAACGCGGGTGGTGATCAAGGTCGACGAGGGCCGCCCTGTTCCTTGGACCGACGAGTTCCGGGCGTTGTTCGACTGGCTCGCCGCAGGTGCGCAAGGACCCCGGCCATGAGCATCGTGGCGGACCTCCTGCTCACTGACGCCACCATCCTGACGATGGCGCCGCAGGGACCGCCGCGGGCCGGCGTTGTGGCGCTACTCGGTGACCGGATCCTGCACGTGGGTTCCGACGACGCCGGGCTCACCGCCAAGCGCACGGTGTCCCTGGGTGGCCGATGTGTTGTGCCTGGGTTCCACGACGCGCATCAGCACATGGCGTGGTTCGGTGCCAGTCTCGACGAGCTCGACCTCTCCACTCCGCCCATCCGAAACCTTGAAGCCCTGGCGGACGCCATCGCGACCGCCGCGGCCAGCATCCCGGGCGATAGCTGGATCGTCGGCAACGGTTATGACGAGAACAAGATCGGCGGTCACCCTGATCGCGACCTGCTCGAGCGCGCTGCGCCTAGCCGGCAAGGTTCTGCTCACCCACACCTCTGGTCACATGAGCGTCGTGAGTTCGGTGGTCCTCGCGCAGTTGGGCCTCTCCGAGAGTGGCTGTGACGTGCCCGGCGGAACCGTTGTGGTGGATGGTTCCGGACGGCCGACAGGACTGCTGCAGGAGCAGGCCCAGAACCTGCTGGCCCCGCTGCGGCGTCCAGTTCCGGTCGACGATGTCGCGCGCGCGATCGCGCGGGCCAGCGACGTCTACGTCCGACAGGGCATCACGAGCGTGGTGGAAGCCGGCGTGGGCGGGGGCTGGATCGGCCGTACACCCGGTCGAGGTGCTTGCCTACCAGCGAGCCCGCGATGCCGGGCAGTTGGATGTCCGGGTCGAACTCATGGTGGCCTCCGACGTGCTTCGGATGCTGCCCGACGACCTGGGCAGCGGGATTGATCTGGGCCTGCGAACCGGATTCGGGGACGACTGGTTGCGCCTAGGTCCGGTGAAGGTGTTCTCCGACGGGTCGTTGATCGGGCACACCGCCGCCATGTGTCACGACTTCAGCGACAGTCCGGGCGTACGTGGCTACTTGCAGGACGACGCCGATGCCCTGGCCGAGACGATCGTGTCCGCGCACCGCTCCGGCTGGCGGGTTGCCACCCATGCCATCGGGGACGCCGCGATCGATCTGGTGCTGGACGCCTACGAACGGTGCGTGCGCGACTACCCATGGGCCGGAAACCGCGAGCCACGCCACCGGATCGAGCACTTCGGCGTCGCCCGGCCCGATCAAGTTCTGCGTGCCGCCCAGCTGGGCGTGGTGCCCGTGCCGCAGGCCCGCTTCGTCGGCGAGATCGGCGACGGCATGCGCGCGGCGCTGGGACCGCAGCGTTCTGAGTGGGCTTACCGTTTCGCGTCACTTCTGGCCGCCGGGCTGAGTCGTCCCGGGCAGTAGCGACCGGCCGGTCGTCGATGGCCGCCCGATGCTCGGGCATCCACGACATGGTGAACCGGCGCACGGCCTCGGGCGAGGTGCTGGGCGCCGATGAGGTGGTCAGACGCCCATGACGCGCTACGCGCCTACACGTACGGCTCGGCCTACGCCTCCTACGAGGAGGATCGAAAGGGGTGGATCGGTCCCGGAACGCTGGGTGACCTCGCGGTGTTGTGTGACGACCCCACCAACGTGGATCCGGGTGAGTTGGCCGACATCGAGGTGCTGGCGACCGTCGTTGGTGGCCGGACGGTGTGGGACGCAGGTCTGGGGATCGCGGAATGACCCGGCGCGGAGCTGGTGGCATTCGAGCGGGCTGGATGCCGCCCACAAGGACGCCGTCCGCCATGTCTACGAGTCCTCGTTCCCGCTCGCGCTGCGCGCCCCTTGGGAGGAGGTGACGGCCGGCCGCCCCGACGAGGGCCTGCTCGCTCTGCTGGACGATGACAGTCGCCGGTCATCCGCCGGTGGGACTTGTGCTGTATCGCCACCTTGGCAGCACGTCGATGACCTTCCTGCGCTACTTCGTGGTCGACGGAAAGCGTCGCGGATTGGGCCACGGCTCTGCGCTCTACTCGGAGTTGATCGCATCACCTGCGCGCCGCCGGCCGCTCGATGCTGCTGCTGGACGTGGAAGACCCGGACGCTCGCCCGGAGGGTTCCGAGGACAGGCGGCACGACGTACGCCGAATCGAGTTCTACCAGCGGCTAGGGGTTTCGCTGCTCCCGGTTCGCCAGTACGCCCCGCCCGACCATGGGCAGGTGGGCGAACAATCGCACCTGCTGCTGATGGGTACCAGCCTGACCGATGCCGCCCTCAGCAGGACCGACGCTGCGTGATGCGGTGGACGGCCGTGTACCAGTACCGCTATGGGCTCGAACCCGGCGAACCCGGTCGTGCAGCGCGACCCTGCAGGCGTCGGGGCTTTCGTGTTCAGTGCGGGTGGGGAGACTTGAACTCCCACGTCCGTAGACACAGGAACCTAAATCCTGCGCGTCTGCCAATTCCGCCACACCCGCTTGCGACTCGACTCTAGCCGGGCGGTTGTTTGCGGCAATGCGTGGCCGGACTCCCTCCGGCTCGAGTCAGGGTGGTGCGCGGGGTCCGGGTGCGGTGGTGGCCCGACCGTCTTGGAAGACGACTTTGAGCCGGCCGTAATGGACTAGCCGATGGTGGTACCGACAAAGCAAGACCAAATTCGACAGGTCAGTCGGACCGCCTTCGTCCCACGGGATGATGTGGTGGGCCACGGCCCGCCAGGCGGCCACGGTGCAGCCCGGGTGGGCGCAGGTGTTGCCGTCCCGGGCGATCAGGGCGCGGCGTTGGGCGGGTGTGGCGAACCGTTGCGCGAAGCCGACGGCCAGCGGCTGCCAAGCAACCTCGGTCTTGTGCCCGACCACATACGACACGTCCGCTGAGCAGCTGTGCAGGGCGAGGTCGGTGCGGGAAGCCAGCGCTCCGGACGGCCAGGTCACGCCTAGTTTCGATTCGGCCTCTTCGGGGGTGAGGGTGATGGTGACGTGGCCGTGACCGACCGAGCGGGGGTCCATCGCCCGCTCAGCCATCTCCAGCAACCCGTCGACCCGGCGGGCGGGGGCGTCCCGGTCATCGTCCGCCCCGGCCGCGTCGCTGAACACGTCCAGTGCGGCTTTGAGCTTCTCGCCGGTGGCCGGGTCGAGCAGGCCTTTGAGGTGCCACCAGCCTTCCAGGCCTTGTGACAGGTACAGCTCGCGTTTGTCCCGGGCCTTCTCGGCGTCCTCGTCGGAGCCGTCGGGGGCGTACTGCTGGATCATCAGATCTACCAGGGTGCGCAGCTGCTGGGCAGTGGAAATCTTGGCGTACTCGACGAGTGTTTCCTCAATCTCGGTGAAGTCGTCGAAGATCCGGCGCGCCCGGCGAATCACTCGCACCTGCTCAGCACTGATCAGCCCAGCTTCCAGAGCTTGCGCCGTCAAAGGCAACACATCCCGGAGGTCCCGCGCGGTGTGCACCTCGGCACCGGCATGCGACATCCGGGTGGTCTTGCCCAGCCAGTCCCCAGTCGTGCGATGCCCATCCCCGCGAGCCCCGTCGCCAGCATCGAAAGTCGCGATGGCCGAGAGCTTCCAGGCGGCAACCATATTCTCCATCGCCACAAGCTGCGGGATGCCCTCTCGAGCTTGTTCCACTGACCAGGTCGACGGATGTCCAGCCGGCAGCCCTGCCGCCGCTTCTATCAAATTGAGCACAGGTCACCTCCCTGGCAGACAAGCGGCCACCAGTCGTGTGAACCGCGAGAAATGGGGGGAGACACAAGCCCTCTTGGACACTTCCAGCATAGAACACCTGTACGACAAGCGCAAGTGCTCTGTGTGGAGAACCGCGACCCCAACCGGCGCGGTCAGGCCCGCGCGAAGTGGGTTTCCAGCAACTCCGTCAACTCGGCCTCGTGACCACTTGGATCGGCCAGCAACTCCTTGGTCCGGGCCACGACCTCCAAGGCCGGTGCCAGCGGCTGCGCCAGCAGGTGGCACCGGAACTCCCGGCAGGCACCAGGCCGCTGCTCGTAGATCACGCACGACCCCGCAACCAAACACGCACATGGCTGCGCGAACGCTTCGTGCTCAGGGATGAGCCGAAGCCTCGGGTCCGACTCGCCTGGCGCCAACTTCACAAGCTGGAAAAGGCTGCCGTCACAACACAGCCCACACGCCAGACACAGTTCGGACAGGTCAGACCCCGAGCTCGTTGCGCAGCTTCGCGACGTGACCCTTGGCGCGGACGTTGTACATCGCCCGGTCGATCACGCCGTCCTTGATGACGAATGTCGAACGGATGACGCCGACGACGGTCTTGCCGTACATCGTCTTCTCGCCGAACGCCCCGTACGCCTCGAGCACGGACTTGTCCGGATCGCTGAGCAGGGGGAACGTCAGACCGTCCTTCTCGCGGAACTTCGCCAGCTTCTCCGGCTTGTCCGGGCTCAGGCCGACCACCGCGATTCCGGAGGCGGCCAGCGCGTCCAGCGAGTCGCGGAAGTCGCATGCCTGGGTCGTGCAACCCGGCGTCATGGCTGCTGGGTAGACGTACAGCACCAGCGTCTTGCCGGCAAAGTCGGACAGAGTCACGGTCTTGCCGTGGTCGTCGGTCAGTGAGAAGTCAGGGGCCGCGTCGCCCGGTTCGAGTCGTGTGGTCACGAGTGTCAGCCTAGGTTGCACCCACGACGAGGGCCAACCGGCGCCAAGAACCTATTGCGAACGATTCGCAATAAGCGCATAGGATGGCACGCGTGAGGTTCATCGCGATGCACGTGCCCGATGGCTTCATCGATGCCCCGATCAGCGCACTCGCATTCGTTCTGGGGCTCGGCATTCTCGCGGTCGCGCTGGTCAAGGCCCGCACCGAGCTCGATGACCGGACAGCTCCACTGGCGGGGCTCACGGCCGTCTTCATCTTCGCGGCTCAGATGCTGAACTTCCCCGTCGCCGCCGGCACCAGCGGGCACCTGCTCGGGGGAGCGCTGGCCGCGATTCTGGTCGGGCCATGGGTGGCGATGCTGGTGGTGACGGTGGTGTTGACCGTGCAGGCACTGCTGTTCGCCGACGGCGGGCTCACGGCCCTGGGGATCAACATCCTGAACATGGCCGTGGTGACCGCGGTTGTGGGGTGGCTCGTCTTCCGGGTGGGGGTGCGCTTCGTCCAGACCCCTAGAGGCGCGGCACATGATTGCCGGCGTCGCGGCCTTCCTCTCCGTACCTGCTGCCGCTATGGCATTCACGCTCGAGTACGCACTGGGCGGAACCGCACCCGTTTCGCTGACCGCCGTCGCTGCGGCAATGGGCGGGGTGCACTTGGCTGATCGGGATCGGGGAGGGCGTCATCACCGGGCTGGTGGTCGCTGCGGTCCTCGCCAGCCGGCCCGACGTCGTTGCCGGTGTGCGGGGGACCCCCTTGGCGCAACCACGTATCCGTGAGGCGGTCGCGGCATGAAGCGACTGCTTATCGCCGGCGGTCTGATCGCAGTCCTGCTCGCGGCCGTTGTGTCGTTCTATGCCTCGTCCCAGCCGGACGGACTGAACAAGGTCGCGGCGGACCACGGCATCGCGACGCAGGAGCAGAAATCCGCAACTGCGGATTCACCCTTGGCCGGATACAGCGTCGCCGGGGTGCAGAACGAACGGGCCGGCAAAGCAGTAGCGGGGCTGGCCGGACTTGCCGCGACCGCGCTGATCGGCTTTGGCGGGTTCTACCTACTGAAGGGACGGCAGAACTGAGCCAGGCCTCGCTCCTGCAACGCGGCTACGTGCAGACCGCGTCGGGTGCGCATGTGTTGTCGCCGCAATCGAAGATCCTTGCGACCCTCGCCTTCGTTGTCGTCGTGGTGGCCACACCCCGGGAGTGGGTCGTCGCTTTCGCCGGTTATGCGCTGCTGATCATCGCGGCGCTGGTGTGGGCGCGGGTGCCTGCTCGCCGCGTGACAACTGGCCTGGCCATCGAGTTGCCGTTCGTGGTGTTCGCGCTCCTACTGCCACTCGTCGGTCCTGCTCCACAGACCTGGCTGGGATTGTCGGTGCCGGGGCTGTGGGCGGCCTGGAACATCCTCGTGAAGGCATCACTCGGAGTGCTGGCTGCGACGTTGCTCGCCGCTACGACTCGTCCGACCGAACTGATCGCTGGCCTGCAGACGCTGCGACTGCCCGGCGCGCTCGTGGCGATCCTCACGTTCTTCGTCCGGTACGTGGACGTCGTGGCCGACCAGTTCCAGCGCATGCGGGTGGCCCAGCAGGCACGCGGCCTCGATCCGCGATCGCCGAAGTCCTGGCCAGTACTGGCCAATGGGCTCGGCGCGTTGTTCGTCCGCTCCTTCGAGCGAGGAGAACGGGTTCACCTCGCCCTGGTCAGCCGCGGCTACGACGGTCAGTTGCCTGCGCCACCGGTCGACGGGCAGTCCTGGCCGGCGGCATTACTTCCGGGGTGCGCGCTGCTTGTCCTGCTCGCGGTCGCCGTCCTGTGATCGAACTCAAGGATCTGCACTACGTCTACCCGGACGGCACGCAGGCCCTGCGGGGCGTGGATCTGCAGATCGACGCCGGCGAGCGGGTCGCGTTGCTCGGTCCTAACGGCGCCGGCAAGACCACATTGGCGCTGCACCTTAACGGCGTGCTGACCCCACGGTCCGGGCAGGTCCGAGTCGCCGGCACCGAGGTTTCCAGCCACACGCTGCGGGAGACCCGGCGGCTGGTCGGGCTGGTGTTCCAAGACCCTGACGATCAGCTGTTCATGCCCACAGTCGGTCAGGACGTCGCGTTCGGTCCGCGCAACTATGGCATGGACGATGTCGACGGTCGCGTTGTCCGCGCACTGACCGCGGTCGGGATGCAATCCGTCATGGATCGCCCGCCGCACCACCTGTCCTTCGGACAGCGCCGGCGCGTGGCGATCGCCACTGTGCTGTCGATGGATCCCGGCATCCTCGTTCTCGACGAGCCGAGTTCCAATCTCGACCCCGCCAGTCGCCGTGAGCTGGCCGACGTCCTCACCCGCCTCGACGTCACGATGCTGATGGTCACCCACGACCTGCTGTTCGCCCGGCAGTTGTGCCGACGGGCCGTGGTGCTGGCCGACGGCAGGGTCCAGTTTGACGGGCCTACCGAGTCTTTGCTCACCGATCCGGGACTGCTCGCGCGCTTTCGCCTGGAACTGCCGTTCGGTGTCGTTTTGGATCCGGCGACCCGGCTAGAGTGAGGCCATGGCTGACGTCCCCGATGCGATCCTGCCCGCCGGCTCCGCGGAGCTGGAGAAGAAGAAGCAGCGGGCCCCCGAGGTCGTGAAGGGTACGGCACAACCCGCGCCCCGCTCGTTGGCCGACATCGAGTCCGACATGGACGCCACGCGGGCACGCCTCGCGCAGACGCTCGATGAGCTGAAGGTCGCGGCCAACCCCAAGAACATCGCCGATCGTCAGGCCCGCAAGGTGAAGGCGTTCTACGTCGACGAGTACGGCGCGGTCCGGGTCGACCATGTCGCTCTGACCGTCGGGGTCGTCGTGTCGGTGATCGTCGCGCGAAGGGTGTGGAAGCGGATCACCCGTTGAAACTGCCGATCAAGCTCCTGCACGACCGGGTGCTTGTCACCGAGGAGCAGGACGGTGAGCGCAAGAGCAGCGGCGGCATACTGATCCCCGCCACCGCGTCGGTCGGCAAGCGGCTGGCGTGGGCCACGGTGGTGGCTGCCGGTCCGAATGTCCGCCACATGACGACCGGGGATCGAGTCCTCTACGAACCCGAGGACCTCGCCCTGGTCGAGATTCAGGGCAGCAGTTACGTGCTTCTGCGGGAGCGCGATGTGCACGCCGTGGCGGGCGAAACGGTGGACCGCGGGGAGACCGGGCTGTACCTCTAGCCGCCGCCCCCGGCTGATATGCTCGGGGACGTTGCGCCGCTAGCTCAATTGGCAGAGCAGCTGGCTCTTAACCAGCGGGTTCGGGGTTCGAGTCCCTGGCGGCGCACTTATCAGACTCGTAGGTGAGATTCGGCGAGGCAAGTTTCCTGAAGATGCCCTCATGACTCAACCTGTCGCCGGCAGTCGAGCCGTTGTCCTCTTGCGTCCGCGGTTCCCGGGCCCGGCGCCTGCGGGACGCCCGAGGAGCTGATGGGCTCGCTGAAACGAGATGCCCAGGGCAGCGCCGATGTCTCGGACGCTCAAGCCCTCGGCCGCCAGCAGCCGGGCAGCCGAACGGCGGGCCTCCACGGCTTCCTGGCGGGCTTGCGCCTCACGTGCCTGGGCTGTGACTGCCTCGTTCAGGTGCTGGCGGACCTCGACGGGCAGCACCACTGTGGTGGCCACGCTGTGCCCGCTTTCCCCAGTGACCGTTTTGACAAGGTCGTCGAGGTCCCGCTCGAGCGCGGCGAGGGTGCGGGCCTGCGTCGCGGCAGTCTCAGCAAACTGGGTGTATCCGGGCATCGCGACGACGGCGACCCACCAGCCGTCCTCGCGCTGCACTCGCGCTTGAAATACGGTCATGTCCACCACTCCTCGTCTCGCAGGCAGGCCAATTGCTGGGTGATGCTGCGGTAGGTGCCAGCGGCTGTCTCGGCCTTGGTGACCAGGATCGCCTGGTGATGCCCGCAGGGGCATGCCCACACTTCGTGGTCGCCTTTGCCGGGACGAACGTAGTGACATCCGAGCGCAGCGAGCATCTTCTTCAGTTGCCGCGTCTTGATCGCCCTCACCAGGGTACGTCTAGGCCGCACTAGACGCAAGCGTCAAGGACCCCCTAGACGAATGGCGGAGTCCTTCTTGCCTCACCGCTGTACCACCGTCACCCGTCGTGCGTCCGTGCACCAATGACAGCCCACTAGGCGTGCTTGGATCTTCTCCCCGCGGCGGACGTTCGAGAACAAGAAGGTGTGTTCAAACCAGCCCTGACTGTCCAAATCGAAACCCAACAGCGAACCGACCCTTGCCCAGATGCCGTGCCGCCGCACGTAGATCTCGATGGTCCCGGAGGCCCCAATCCGCTCACCGCTACTGGTGCGCGCTCGCACTCGACCCCGCACGTAGGGGTTACCTGCCGGATTGCTGTGGAAGCGCAGCCGGGTGATGCGGGTCCGGCTCGTGTAGGTGGGGATCTCCACCGGGGGCAGTGAGGCGAGGATGTCGCCAGAGGCGGATCCGTCCTCTCCGATCTGGGCAGTGAGTACGTAGTTTCCGCCGCTGGGCAGGTGCTTGTCGGCAGACACGCAGGTCGTTTTGGTCACTGTCCCGGCACTGTCGGAGTACATATTCACGTCGTCGAAGGACGTCTCATTGCTGCCGCGCTGGCGAAGCTGCCACCTGACACCCAACCAGAAGTCGTCGGGCTTGGAGTAGGTCACGGTCCACGGCACCCGCGTACACCCCGGCCCGTCGAACACGACCGGCCCCACGTCCAGCGTCACCGAGATCCCGTCCGCGGTCATCGTGCCACCCTCGGCGTACGCCGGAGTGACCCCGCCGAGCAACAGCACCAGCAGCGCGACGATCGTTCGAATCATCCTTCACCTCACATGTAGAAATACGGGGGCATCCAGCCGTAGTAGGCGGAATCTGAGAAGCCGGCGATCGGCAATACGGAGACGGCGCCGTCCGTGGTCGAGACCATCCGGCCGTCGCCCAGCGAGATGGCGATGTGCCCGTGCCCGTCACCGATGGCGCTGGACCAGACCACGACCGCACCTGGCGGTGGAGTGCCGCTCGTGTGCCGCAACTCCGGCGGTGCCTGCGTCCAGACCAGATAGGCCGAGGGGGGTCCAGAGGCGTGCCCGAAGGCAAGGTCCACGAAGCGCAGACAGTGCCCGACGTCCCGGACCGTGCCCACCTGGCTCATCGCCCATGTGACGGCCTGCTGTGCGCTGCGGGGGTTGCTGTAGCCAGCGGGCAGGAGACCATCAACCGCCGCGGCGGAACCGACGACGCCGACGTCAGGGGTGGTGCCGGCGGTGGCGGCAGTGCCGGCACCGGCCACGGCGAACATCGCGACCAGGGCCACGAGCAGTTTCATTCAGCGATTCCTCTCGACGGGTTCGACTCTGCCCGCCCGTGCCGACAAGGCCTTCCGCTTATCCACAGTCGCGTCGAGTCGCGGGTCTGCACCGGCAGGCAATGCGACGGTCGGAAGGCACCGAGAGGAGACGACTGTGCATCTGTGGAGTTCGCTGACCGGTCTGGTCGCCGACCTGAGCAATCCCGCGCCGAGCGCACCTGCCGACGTCACCGCCCAATGGCAGAAGGTGATGGGTCTTGGAAAGTGGATCGCCTTCGCGGCCGGGGCACTGGGCCTGCTCGCGGCGGGCGCGATGATGAGCGTGGGACGACGGCACCGCTCGAACACAGCAGCCGATGGCGCGGTGGGCATCCCGTGGGTCATCGGTGGGCTGTCCACGGTGGCCCTGGCCGTGCCGCTGGTCAATCTGTTCATGTGATGGACACGTCGTTCATCACGGTCCTCGACTGGGCGCTGGGCTGGTGGCTCGGCGGTAAGGAGCCGGGTCTCGGTTACATCCGCCAGAACGTCGAGGCGGTCGAGGTCGTGACCCGCTGGGTGGCATTCGCCGCGCTGGCGCTGGCAGTCGTCGCCGTGGCCGTGACGCTGTCCGTACGGCGCCGGGGAGCCGACCTGGCCGATGCTGTGATCGGATTGGGACGGTTCCTGTTGGTGCTGTCCGGCGGGTGGCTCGCCCTGGCGGCGGCGTGGACTGCCTCAGACGCCTTAGGTGCCTGGATCATCGGTGGGCACGCAGATCGCTCGGCGTACGTCGATGCGGTCTCGGAGGCACTCGCGCAGGCCGATCCGGCGCTGGCCCGGACGCTCGCCGTCGTCGGAACCGCCGCGGTGCTGGGCTTCATCGCTGTTGTGGTAGCGCGGCTGATGCTGACCGTCTTGGTGGCCGTCGGGTTGCCGGTCGTCGCGGCACTGAGCCTGCGACGCCGAGTCGCTTCCTTGCGCTGGGGAGGTGCCTGCCTCGTCGCTGTGATGGCGTTCCGGCCCCTGGCCGCCGTGGTCTACCGGATGAGCCACGGGCTGGTCCTCGGGAGCAAGGACCCGGTGCTGGTGCTTCTCGTCGTGTGTCTGACCTTTCTGCTCAGCGCGGCACTGTTGCCGGCAATGGTCCGGATTGCATCGGTGGGCGCATGAGTACCTCGGTTCGCACCTACGGCGGATGGCGGGAGCGGCGCGGTTTCGGCATCGGCAGCCTGTCCGGAACGCAGACCGCGCTAGGCCTCGGCCTGGTGATCATCGGGCTGGCTGTGGTGCTCGTCCTACCGGCTGCTCTGCCGCTGTTGCTGGTGCCCGCATTGGGCATTGGTGCGCTGACCCTGATCCGGATTCGTGGCGAATCGGTGGCGGCGGTCACTGGTCGTCACGTCCGTTGGCGGCGCCGGCTCCGCAACGGTGGGGTTGACTACCGCAGCTCGGCGCAACTCGACTTGCCCGATGCCCTGGCTGGGGTCGAACTGGTCGGCTCCGACATGGCGATCCTGCGGGACACATCCCGGCGGACGGCCACCGCGATTGTGCCGGTTGAACCGCAGGGGCTGGAGTTCGCTGATCCCGACGTGGTGGACAGTTGGGTGGCCGGCTGGGGGCAATGGCTGGCACACCTGGGCTACGTTCCGGACCTGTTGCATGTGACTGTCACGGTCTTCTCCTGGCCGCTGGTGGCTGCCGCCGGCGCCGGGTCTGCTGGGCGAGATCCTGACCGCGCAACAGCCCGAGATGGGCAGCCGGACGCTGGTCAGCGTCACGCTTCGCAATGGTGATCGGGAGCCACCGACGGGACAACTCCGCGATGCGGTCGCCTCGCTGCAGGCCCTGGAGAACTGCGGCATGCACGTTCTGCCCCCGTTGAACGCCGAGGACGACCGTGCAATGGGTGCGCGCCTGCTACGACCCCTCCGTGCCCATGGGCGGTGTGCAGGTGGTCTGGCCCGATGCCCGCCCGACAGCCACCCGGGAATCCTGGGATCGCTATCAGCACGACGCGTTCACATCGGCAGTCTTCGCCTGGGATGAGTGCCCGGGCGAGGCGGTGGGCCCGCACGTGGTGGCGGGCCTGCTCGGGCCGGCGGGATATCCGAAGCGGGTGGCCATGGTCTTCACACCAGTGCCCGCCCATGCCGCTGCCCGGGAAGTCGACAGGCAGGCAGAGGCGGCGATGTTCCGCAGTCAGTACCGGCGACGGCTCGGGCGCGATGAAACGGCCCGGGATCGGCTCGACGTCGAACGGGCGCGACAGACGGCCACCGAGCAGGCGCATGGCTCGGGGCTGGTGGATGTCACGGTCTTTGCTGCCGCCTCGGCGCCGGACGACGCTGCGCTGGAGCAAGCCGCGGCGGATCTGCACAACCGCGCAGGACAGGCGAGGCTGCGGTTGCGACGGGCGTACGGCGAGCAAGCGGCAGCGTTCGCCGCCACGCTGGGAGTGGGCTACGTCCCATGACCCGGTGGTTCAGTGCGAGCAGTGCCACGGCGGCAGCGCTGTTTCCGTTCGGGGCCGGGTCAGGCGCGCCTCGCGCCGGCATCCCTGTCGGACGTCACCTGTTCTGGGACGAGGTCGTCCACGTCGACCCGTTCGCCTGGCTGACGGAAGGACTGACCACGAACCCCGGCATGTTCCAACTGGGTCAGCCGGGAACGGGCAAGTCGGCGTTCGCGAAGCGGCAGTTGCTGGGGATGGTGGCGGACGGCATCAGGCCAGTCGTGCTGGGCGATCCCAAAGGGGAGTACGCGGCGCTCGTGCAGCGCTTGGGTGGAGATGTTGTGCAGATCGGGGGCGGCAGAAGCATCAACCCGCTCGACATCCCGGGCGAACCGCAAGACGTGCGCGGACAACGGCTGTCGCTGGTGATGGCGTTGTGCGGGTTGGTGCGCGGAAGCCGGGGGCTGAGCAGCGGTGAGCAGGTGGTGCTGGCAGCCGCGCTGGACGAGCTGCGCGACCCAACTCTGTCGGGACTGCTCGAAGAGATTCAGCAACCAACGCGCGAGGTGCGTGCGGCTGCGGGCGTCGCGACAACCGCGGCCTACGAGGCTGTCACCCAGGAACTGCGCTGGACACTGGACCTGTTGCTGCGTGGGCCGTTGCGGGGTGTGCTCGACGGTCGGGCACAGCGCTCGCTGAACCTGCAGGCGCCGGCGGTCGCGGTGGACCTGTCGGCGATTGACGACGAACACGTGCTGGCCGCCGCGATGATCTGCGCCTGGTCCTGGGGGAGGGCGGCCGTGGCAGCCGAGAGCCAGCGCGTTCCGGGGTCTCGGTGGCTGCTGGTGATCGACGAACTGTGGCGGACGCTGCGCGGTGCGCCCGGCCTGGTCGACCATCTCGACGCCATCACCCGGCTCAACCGCAGTCGGGGGATCGCCAGTCTGATGGTCACGCATTCGCTGCAGGACCTGGAAGCGCTACCCGATCCGGCAGATGTGGCCAAGGCGATGGGGTTCATCGATCGCAGTGGAATCGTCGTGCTGTCGGGCCTGCCGCGGCGGGAGTTGGAGGCGGTTGGCTCGGTCGTGCCACTGACCGAGAAGGAGAAGGAACTGGTGGCGAGCTGGTCGGCCGCTCACCGCTGGCGAGAGGGTGGAGTGCATCCCGGACGTGGCCGCTACCTCATCAAGGCCGGGCACCGCCCGGGCTTGCCGGTAGTCATGCGACTGACAGATTTCGAGCAGCGGCTCTACGACACCGACCCGCGCCCTTCGAGACCAAGTACCCCCGGCCAGCCACCGCTGGCCGATGCTCAGATGCGCCTGGCGGCCGAAGCCTTCGGGCGGTAGCGGTAATCGGCGCTGCGCGTGAACGGCAGAAGTCGTTTGGAACCCTTGGCGCGCTGCGTCACGCGCACCCGCAGTGCGCGTTTGGAGTCCAGTAGCAACGTCGGAACACCCTTGCGTATGACCACGCGGCAGGCGGCCTGCCTGTGCGGCCGGCCCTTTGCACCGAGGGGCTTGCACACGGCGGTGGCACGCAACTTACGGCCCTGCGCCGTCTGGACCGGGCGCAACGCCTGTCGCTCGCGGAGGATCTTCGGCATCGCCCGCTTGACGGTCTGCGAGCGGCGGGCGATCTTCGTGATCTCCGTGTCACCGCCGCGCTCGACGGCCGCGTTGTCCTTGGCCCCGGCCCGGCCGCAGCCCGCACTCATCGCCGGGTCGTTCCATAGCCGGTCCCAGTTGCCCGCGAACGCCGTGTTCACCTGGGCATCGCTGAACTCCACGAACGTCTCGTCGTTGCGTTCAAGCGCGTTGTCGGTGAAGTTATGGCTGCCCATCCACGTGATCGTGCGGTCATTGAGCCCGCCGTAGTTGCCATTGACCAGCACGTACTTCGCGTGAATCGTGACCCGGTCCTTGGTCGGTTTCGGCGCGATCTTGACAGCGACTTTCGAAGGATCCAGCCGGTCGCAGAAGTCGCGGGTGATGGTCTCCTGCCGTGCCAGCACCTGCACCGCACAGCCAACTTTTGCAAGTTTGGTGAGGGTGTTTCGCACACTGATCCGGGAGAAGAACGCTGCCATCACTCGCACCGTCGTCGGCTGGGCCGAGCAGTTGACCGTCTGCAACCAGCCGGCCAACGTGTCCTTGTCGTCAGTGCGCGGGAAGAAGTGCGCCGTGACCGGTCCGGACGTGACCGGCCGGCGGTACCCGTCGTAGTTGTCCTTGCTGACCCGCCGCTCGGAGTAGAGGTCCTGGAAGTAGCCGACGTACTGCTGGTAGGTCGCAGCGTCGCCGTAGATCACCACGGCTGCGTTGTAGGCGCTGTCGCCGCTGCCGTCTGCGCGCAGATTCCCGGTGCCTTGAAAGACGACGTCAGTGGCGTTCTCGGTGCGGGAGAAAGCGGCGAACTTGTTGTGATTGATGCTCGCGGGCTCGTCAGTGATGCAGGAGCGGTTGCACTGCCTGGCGAATGAGGCATTGCCCGTCGAACTGCCGAAAGTCTCGGCCAGCCGTGCAAAGGCGGCGTCGATCGCGGCGTTCTTCTTGGCCTTCTGGCCGTCGCCGCTGTCCAGCACCACCTGCACGTCCACCCCGCGGCTGTAGGCGCCCAGCAGCGCGTCGATCACAGGGTGGTTGGCCTGGATGACGAAAAAGGAGAGCAGGATCCGCTCGCCCTGCGGCGTCCCGTTGATCAGTTCCACGAGACGGTTCGACAGCGCCAAGTCGGCGGTACCGGGGACCGGGTAGTTGAAGAGCACTTCGCGGCCGATGCGCAGCTCTCCGGGTGCCTTGGGATCGGACGCCGGAGGGCTGCTCGCGGTGGGGCGGGGGCTGGACGTGGGGTCCACAGGCGGAGGGCTGCCGGCCTGAACAGTGGTCCCACTGAGCAGACCCACCAGGGTGGCAGCCGTCGCCACCACAAGAGCCCAACGCTTCACCCGGCCTAGTTTCGCATGCGAAAAGTGGGTGGGCCGCACCCGGCGACCCACCCACTGATGTTGATCAGGCGTTGCTGCTGGCGCTCGGCGTCGGCGCCACGTCACCATCGTCGTGGCCGAAGTTGCCGTGCTCCTCGACGCCGGTCACGTTGAAGTCCTTGTCCATCTTGACCTCGACCTCGGTGCCGTCGGCCTTGCGCACGTGCGCCTCGTAGGTGCCGTCAGCGTCAGTCTCGACGCGCAGCACCGTGCCGCCGGGGAACTTGTCCTGCGCGGCCTTCGTGGCCTTCTCGGCGTCGGCGCCGGTCAGGGGCGTCTCGTTCATGCCGGGACCGCCGTGACCGCCGCGACCGGAAAACTCCTGCACACCGGTGACGTTGAAGTCCTTGTCCACGGCGACGACGACCTCGGTGCCGTCGGCCTTGGTCATGTGGGCTTCGTACACGCCGTCGTTGTCGGTCTCCACGCGGATGATCGTCCCGCCGGGCACCGCGGCTTGGGCGGCGGCAGTGACTTTGTCGGCCTCGGTTCCGGTCAGCAGCGTCTCACCGGAACCGCCCATGCCCCTGTCGCCGTCAGCGGGCCCGGCCGGGGACGAACTGGTGCTCGGGCTAGGTGTGGTTGTGTTCTCGGCGTTGGCGAACGTGATGGCGCCCATGGTCAGGGCGCCGACGCCGGCACCGATCCCCACTGCGGTCCACAGGTTCTTGTTCTTCATGGGCTGCTCCTTCTCGAATGTGGTTTCACTGTGACCCGCGCAATCAAGAGCGGAGCGGGTGCACGGTAAGAGCCGGGTGAGAATCGCGGCCGAGCAGGGACGTGAGACAACGACGCAGTTGGTAGCGCGCGGGCGTCGCTTGCCCCGTCAGCGGCGGTAGGTGTAGGTGGCCTTGCGGCTGAACTTCTGCAACGTGGCGCTGCCGGGGGCGGTTTGCACGATGCGGACCGACAGCCGCTTCTTGCGCTTGGGTGTGAGCACCACCGTCGGGTTGCTCTTCGGCTTCTTGAGCGCGCAGATCTTGCGTTTCTTCAGCTTTTGGGGTGTGCCCTTCACCCGGCACTTCACGACCGTGGTCAGCCGCTGACCCTGCACCGTGCGGGTGGACTTCAGCTCTGTGCGTTTCTTGAGCCGCTTGGGAAGTTTGCGCTTGACCTGCTGCTGCTCCTTGATCAGCGGGGTGATCTCTTCGTCGGCCTCCTGCTCGATCTCCTCCTCCGACACACCGCCCGCGCGGCCGCACCCGGCCGTGAGCGAGGCGGTGTCCCAGATCCGCTGGAAGTTCTCGGTGAAGCTGCCGAGGAGTTGCGGCTGATCGATCAGCAGGAACGTCTCGTCATTCTGGACAAGTGCATTGCGGGTGAGGTTCTCGCTGCCCATCCAGACGAGTTCTCGAGCAGTGCCGTCGAATCCGCCCGAGATCGTGAGGTACTTGCCGTGAATGCCCACCTTGTCGGCAGCGGGCTTGTCGGAGATCTTCACCGCGATCGGCGCCTGCAACGAGTCACAGAACTCACGCGTGATGCTGTCGGTGCGGGCGATCACCCGGACGGTGCAGCCGGCGGCGGCCATCTCGTTGAGCCGGTTGCGGACCTTGGGCCGGGTGAAGAACGCCGCCATTACGTCGATGCGGGTCGGGGCCAGGCGGCAGTCGACGCGCATGAGTGTCTGTGACACCGAGTCGAACCCGTCGGTCTGCGGGTAGTAGTACGGGGTCCAGGTCGCGGTGGCTTGCGGTGGCTGAACCGCGTAGTAGTTGTTGTCAGCGACGGTGGTCTGGGCGGCGAGATTGCCGAAGTAGGTGAGGTAGCTCTGGTACAGCCCCGGTCCGCCGCTGTTGACCGTAGCGGCGTTCCAGGCCGCGTCACCGGAACCGTCGCTGCGGACGTTGGCCGTGGACTGGAAGACGACGTCGGACATGGTTCCCGTCTGCGACATGGCGACGAACTTGTTGTGGTTGATGCTGTCCGGCAGTTTGGAGATGCACGCCGTCGCGCATTGGACCACGAACGAGGCGGCCGAAGGATCCGTACCCAGTACGGGCGCCAGTTTCGCGTAGGTCTCGACGGAAGGGCTGCCGGGATCTCCGCCGGCGAGTACGACCCGGACGCCGGCGCCACGTTGCTGGGCGGCGATCAACGCGTCGACCACGTGGTAGTTGGGGGCGACCACGTACAGCGCCGCGGAGACTTGGGCCCCGGCCGGCACCTCGTTGAGCAGCCGGGTCAGCTCGTTGTTGATCGAGGGATCGGGGTTGCCCGGCGTCGGGTAGTTGAACACCGGATACACGGCCGGAACCGGATCGGGCTGCGGACTCTGGCTGGGGCTCGCGCTGGGGCTTGCGCTCGGGCTGGCGCCCGCATCGGGGTCGTCGACCTGAGCAGCTGCAGGCAGGACCCCAGCGGCTACGAGCAGGGAGATGAGGATGACTGTGAAAAGACGCATCCACTCCATGTTCACATGGGTCAGCGGGGGTCGCGGTACACGAACCTCACGAGCGCAGTGAACTGTTCCCGAAATGTGTCGTCCATGGGTTCCTGACGGATCACGAACCGGTGCAGCAGCGTGCCGACCAGCACGTCGTGGAGGAAATCGAGGTCGACGTCGGGTGAAGCCTCTCCGCCGTCGATTGCCGTCTGCAGGTCCATCCGCAACTTGTTCTCGGTGGGAGACAGTACCGTTTCGGCGAATCGTTCATGCACCAGCGGATCCTGGGCTGCGGCAGCAGCGACCGAGAGGTAGGCGGCCTGGGCGCCTGGACCGCGCATACTCTGCTGGAACAGTCCGAGACCTGAGGTGGTCTTCTCCTCGATCGAGTCGCCCGACGGCCGGGTATCGGACACCAGTGCCGCGATAGCCGCGACGGCCAAGTCCAGACGGGACGGGTAGCGCCGGTACACGGTGGTTTTCGCGACGCCGGCCCGATGAGCGGTGCCTTCCACGGTGAGATTGGCCAGACCACCTTCAGCCAGAAGTTCGCGAGCGGCGGCCAGAATCGCCTCGTCCGCCTGTGCGCTGCGAGGTCGTCCCGGCTTGGGATGCTCAGACATCGTGATCATCCTAGACGCGCCTGCCGGTCGCGAGGGCATGAGCCACAATGAATCCATGACGACCCAGCCCAACTCCCACTTCCGCGGCGCGGTGGACCTCGGTGCCCTTGCGGCAGCCCGTGAGGCGCAGGCCAAAGCGCAGGCGCGGGCAGCGGACCCACAAGCGGCTTCCGTGATCTTGGATGTCACCGAGGCGACGTTCGAGACCGATGTCATCGCCGCGTCCTCGGTGGTGCCGGTGGTCGTGGATCTGTGGGCGACCTGGTGCCAGCCGTGCACGCAACTGAGTCCGATTCTGGAGAAGCTGGCGGTCGAGGATGCCGGCCGCTGGATCCTGGCCAAGGTCGACGTGGACGCCCAGCAGGGGATCGCCGCGGCGTTCCGCGTGCAGTCCATCCCCACCGTCGTTGCGGTGATCCAGGGGCAGGTGCTGCCGCTTTTCCAGGGCGCGTTGCCGGAAAGTCAGGTCCGCCAGTACATCGACGAGGTGCTGCGCGTGGCACAGCAGGCGGGGGTGGCCGGGACGGTGGGGGCCGCGCAGCCTCCCGAAGCTGTCGCCGAGCCCGCTGAAGATCCGCGCTGGGACCAGGCGGCCGAGGCGATCGAGGCCGGCGACTTCGACGCGGCACACGACCTGTACGAGCAACTCCGGGTCGTGGACGCCGAGCAGGCATCGGCAGCGCTGGCGCAGGTGGCGTTGTTCCGCCGCACCGACGGGGTCGACCCACAGGCCGCCATCGCCGCCGCGGACGCCGATCCCCAGGATCTGGAACTGGCCACGGTGGCTGCCGACGTCGAGGTTGCCCGGGGCGAGCCGGAGGCAGCATTCGAGCGGCTGCTGGCGGTGGTGCGCGCAGCCTCGGACAAGGGGCCGGCTCGCAGTGCGCTGGTCGACCTGTTCGCGCTGGTCGGCGATGCGGACCCAGCCGTGATCGCCGCCCGCACGAAACTGGCGAACGCGCTGTTCTGACCGTGTGAATTGTCGCGTTGTCGCCGCTAGCTTCGGCGTGTCGCGACGACTTCGCGACAGCGCGGGCAACGTCGCGACAGAACCCGTTTAGGACAGGACGGTGCGCAACCGTTCCTCGCGCAGGGCCGTGACCTCGGGCTCCTCGATGAACGGCAGTTCCCGCCCGACTGCCCAGCCCAGCAACAGGTCGGCTATCTGCGGGTTGCGGGCAAGGCAGGGACCGTGCAGGTAGGTGCCCACGATGTGACCGCTGAGCGCCCCCTCGCTGCCATCACCGTTGCCGATGCCGGCCTTGACCATTCCCAGGGGTGTGGCGTCGGGACCGAGGTGGGTTGCACCGGCGTGGTTCTCGTAGCCCGTGAGCACCTGGTCGAGCGGGTCCCGGGCAGCTGGCAGCCAGTTCCCCCACGGCCCGTTTGGGCAGCCGGTCGGTGCGGACGTCGAGGATCCCCAGGCCCGGGGTCGGTGTGCTGGTCGCATCCGGGAAGTACTCGCCGAGCAACTGGTACCCGGCGCAGATCGCGAACACCGCGGCGCCGCGCTCGGCGGCCCGCTTGACTGCGCCGCCGGCCCGCAGTGCGTTGGACGCGGCGGTCTGGGCGCTGTCCTCCCCGCCGCCCATCACGTACAGGTCGCCGCTCTCCGGAACCGCTTCGCCGGACTCCACCGTGACGACCTCGACGTCCAGGCCCTGCAACTCGGCCCGGTGTTTGAGCGCCATGACGTTACCGCCGTCGCCGTAGGTCCCCAGCAACGTCGGGTAGATCGACACCAAGGTGATCATTGCTGCTCCGCGGTGGTCCGAAGGTGATGGAAGGCGGTGTAGGTGGCCGCGCAATCGACAACGTCCAACTCGCGCATGCCGTCCGGCAGCGGAGCGCCGGGTGCGTACGGATCCTCGATCACCACATGATCGACGCCAGCGTGCAGCAGCCGGACTGCCAGATCCCGGCGGCGGTCGCCGGTGGCCACAACCGTGCGACCGCGCAGCCGTTCGAAGGGGACGTCCCACAACCACGAGGGATCGCGGCCATCCGCGGCGTTGGAGTTGATCGTCACGATGACCGGCGTGGGCGCTGGCGGCATGACGTCGACCAGTTCCGTCCAGCCGGCCGGGTTCTTGGCCAATAGCAGCCGGATCGTGAGCTCCCCGACCCGGACCACGGCGTAACGTCCCGGACACGGACTGCACAGTCGCCATGCGGCGGGCGGATTCAGCCGGATCCAGTCCCAGCGCAACCGTGGCGACCAGGGCCAGAGCCCCGTTCGCCGCGTTGAAGCGCCCGGGCAGTTGCAGGTGCAGATCGTAGGTCGCGCCGTCAGGGCCATGGACGATCCCGTGTTCACCGGTCCATTCCAGGGTCCACTCGGGCGTGGGCCGGGCGAAGCCACACTGCGGACAGCCCCACTCGTCGCCGTCCCGGCGCAGCAGCGCGCCACAGTCCAGACAGACCGCGGAATCGGCCGTCCACACCTGGCCCGCCGCAACCCAGATGACATGCGGGGCGTGCCGCGCGGCCCACACGATGGAGGGGTCGTCGGCGTTGGCAACGACGGTCGTGTGCTTCAGCGCCGATCAGCATCTCTCGCCAACGGCGGGCGACCATCGCGACCTCGTTCATGCGGTCCAACTGGTCGCGGCTGAGGTTGCCGAGCAGGATCACCCGGGGCGCGGTGGCCTGGAAGATCTGCGGCAGGTAGGCCTCGTCGACCTCGAGGACCGCGGTCGCGTCCGGGTCGCCGGTCGCCAGGGTCACGACCACGCCGGAGGTCATGTTGGCCCCTGTGTGCTGGCTGATCACCGGTCCGGCCTGCTCGACTGCGGTGGCCAGCAGGCGGGTGGTGGAGGTCTTGCCGTTGGTGGCACTGACCAGGGCCGCGACCCGGCCGCGGGCGAGGTCGCGGATGGCGTTGGGGGACAGCCGCATGATCACCCGGCCGCCGATGACCATGCCTTCGCCGCGTCCCATGCGTCGTGACAGCGAGGAGGTCAGCAGGCCCAACCGGGCTGCGGCGCGGGTGCGGGGCGGAACGGTCACCCGTCGACTCTACCCGCGTGTCGCAGCCACGCTTTCTGCCACGCTGGCGGGCATGGGCGACGTGGCGCAGCGGTTGCTGGCTGCGAGATTGCCCGCCCCCAGGCCGCATCAGCAGGCCGCACTCGACGCTTTTCGGGCGCATGCCGATGCCGTCCGCTTCCATTTCGTGATGCCGCCCGGCTCCGGCAAGACCCTGCTAGGCAGCCTGATCGGGCAGGAGTTGGGCAGGCAGATCCTGGTGCTCGTGCCGAACACGGCCATCCAGTCGCAGTGGCTGCAGTTGTGGCAGCAGGCCGGTTCTGTGTCGGTCGCCGATGACCGGGAACTGGTGGCGGACGTCACGGTGCTTACCTACCAGGCGCTGGCCACGTTCGACGAGGACGCCAGCGAGAAGGATCCAGTCGCAAGGCTGCACCCCGAGGCCGCCGCGATGGTGCAACGCCTTCGCGATGGCCAGTTCACGCTTGTGCTGGACGAGGCGCATCACTTAGCTGCGGTATGGGGAACGCTGCTCGCTGATGTCCTGAAGCAGGCCCAGGCAGTGGTGGTGGCCTTGACTGCCACTCCCCGGGACGCGCTGAATGCCGAGGAAGCCGACCTGATGGAGGGCTTGTTCGGGCCGGTGCTGCATGCGGTGAGTACTCCGGCGCTGGTCCGCGACGGGGTTCTGGCGCCCTACCGGGAACTGCCCTGGTTCGTCACACCGACGCCCAGCGAGCTGGACTACCTTGCACAGTCCGCGCTGCGCTGGCAGGAACTGCTCGCGGCCGTGACGGCGCCGGACTTCGCGCAGACAAGGGTTGTTCGGCTACGTCGATTCCGCCTGGGTGCGTCACGAAGGGGTGAGCTGGTCGCACATCGATCGCTCCCGGCCGGATATTGCCCGGGCTGTGCTGCGGATGGCCTATGCGGGGCTGTGCGCTCTGCCCGACGGCGCGCGCATGCGCGACGAGCACCGGCAGGAGGTCCAGGTCGACGACTGGGTGGCTGTGCTCGGCGATTACGGCCGCACTGTTCTGGCTCCGGCGAGCGAGCCCGGGTGGGAGCAATTGCGGACCGGGTTGCGGGCCCTCGGCTGGACCATGACCACGCGTGGGGTGCGGCGTGGTCAGTCCTCGATCGACCGGGTCCTGGCGCGCTCGGCGGCAAAGGCGGTGGCGGCGGGGTACGTGATCGCGCAGGAACGGTTGGTGCGCGGCGACGATCTGCGAGCGGTCGTGCTCACCGATTTCGAGAACGCCCAAGCCGCGCCGCACGCGGACGTGCGCAGTGTGCTTTCCCAGGATGCTGGCTCGGCGTGGGAGTCACTGACGCAGGTGCAGGCGGCGAATCCCGATCTGCGGGTCGTGCTGATGACTGGGAATTCCGTAGGTGGCAGGCCGGAAATTCTACGGGCGTTGCAGCAGCCGGGCGTGACGGTGGAACCGCGGCCGGACGGGCTGGCGCAGCTTGTCGGCCCGTGGGGGCCGCGGGACTGGGTGCCGGCGATCACGCGGGCCTTTCAGGCAGGGGACGTGGACGTGCTGGTCGGCACGCGCGGTCTGCTCGGCGAGGGCTGGGATGCGCCGGCCGTCAACGTCTTGGTCGATCTCACGGTGGCAACCACGTCGACCGCCGTAGTGCAGGTGCGGGGCCGGGCGATCCGGCACGACCCGCAGCGGCCGGACAAAGTGGCCCACGTCTGGTCGGTGACAGCCGTGGACGACGCCCACCCGCGCGGCGACCTCGATCACCGCCGGCTTGTTGCCAAGCACCGTGGCTACCTGGCCCCGGATGCGGCGAGCCGGATCGTGGCCGGTGTCGAGCACCTCGACGACCGGATCAGTCCATACGCGCCACCGGCCGCCGAGGTCCGCGATGCCGTCAACGCGACGGCGCTGGACGTTGCAGGTGATCTCGCCGGCACCCGGCAGGCCTGGCAGATCGGCCAGCCGTACCGGGACGTCCTGGAAACCGCGGTTCGGGTCGTGGCTCGCCGGGCCGCTGTGGTCGGCGCTCCGGAACCAGCAGTTCCCCGACGTCCTGGCATGGCAGTCGCCGATGATCGGGGCGGCAGGTGTCACCGGTGGCGTGGCTGCGGCAGCTGCCCAGGCGCCGACGCCCGGGGTTGCGGCCGCAGCGGTGGCGACAGGAGCCCTGGGCGCGGGTGGCGCCTGGCTCGTGCGGCGATGGCGAGAGCTGCGCGCCGAGAAGCGGGTTGGAGTGGACGGGCTGTTGATCGCCTTCGGGTCGGCGGTGGCGGCAACGCTGGCTGTAGATCCCGCGCGCGTTCTGGCCAGGCCCGATGCCGGAGGTCAGTGGTCGGTTGTCCTCGATGACGCGACGCTCTCGCTACGTTTCGCCGAAGCACTTGAGCAGATCATCAGCCCCGTGGACTACCCGCGATATCTCATCGATCGCCGGCTACGCGGCCGAGCCGTGATGTGGCATGCGGTCCCCGACGTGTTCGGGGTGAACAAGTCAGCGGCGCAGGCGTTCGCCGAGCAGTGGCGGCGCTACGTGGGCCGGGGCCGGTTGGTCTATACGGGCGCTCCCGATGGGGCGGGAGTTGCCGAAGCGGTGCGCGGGCTCGATCCGTTGGACCTCAGCAGCGCGTTGTACGCGCAATGGGACTGAGTCGGGTTTGCTGCCACGTTGCCCTCGCTGTCGCGCTGTGGTCACGACCGCCGAAGTGACGCATAAAGACGGATTCAGTCCTCGGGCACAAGCCACACTGCCCCCAAGGGCGGGACCGACAGCGTGACGCTGTGCGGCCGACCGTGCCATGGGATCTCCTCTGCATGGACGGCCCCGAGGTTGCCCACCCCGCTGCCGCCGTAGTCCGCAGCGTCGGTGTTCACGACCTCCCGCCAGGTCCCACCCGTGGGCAGACCGATCCGGTAGTCGAAATGCGGAACCGCGCTGAAGTTCACCACACACACGAGCAACTCACCGTCGGCCCCGCGGCGCACCCAGGAGAACGTGTTGCCACTGGCATCGTTGGCGTCGATCCATTCGAAACCAGCCGGCTCGGTGTCCAGGCTCCATAGCGCCGGGTTGTTGCGGTACTCCGCGTTGAGGTCCCCGATCAGCCGAGTCAGCGCAGCGTGGTCCGGCTGATCGAGCAGCCACCAGTCCAGGCTGCGGCCCTCCGACCATTCGGATTCCTGGCCGAACTCGCTGCCCATGAACAGCAGCTGCTTACCCGGGTGGGCCCACATGTAGGCCAGGAACGCACGCAGGTTGGCGCGCTTGCGCCAGTGGTCGCCGGGCATCTTGCCCAGCAGCGAACCCTTGCCGTGCACGACCTCGTCGTGGGAGATCGGCAGCACGTAGTTCTCGCTCCACGCGTAGACCAGCGCGAACGTCATCTCGTCGTGGTGGTACTGACGGTGGATCGGGTCGCGAGACACGTAGTCCAGGGAGTCGTGCATCCACCCCATGTTCCACTTCAGCCCGAAGCCCAAGCCGCCGAGGTGCGTGCCACGGGTGACGCCCGGCCACGCCGTCGACTCCTCTGCCACCGTGAAAGCGCCGGGGCAGCGGCGGTAGACCGTGGCGTTCATCTCCTGCAGGAACTGCACGGCGTCGAGGTTCTCCCGACCGCCATAGGCATTGGGCGACCATTCGCCCTCGTTGCGCGAGTAGTCCAGGTAGAGCATCGAGGCCACCGCGTCCACCCGCAGCGCGTCGATGTGGAACTGCTCGCACCAGTAGACGGCATTCGCGACCAGGAAGTTGCGCACCTCGGGCCGGCCGAAGTCGAAGACGTAGGTGCCCCAGTCCGGATGCTCACCGCGGCGCGGGTCGGAGTGCTCGTACAGCGGAGTGCCGTCGAAGCGGGCCAACGCGAACTCGTCCTTGGGGAAGTGCGCAGGCACCCAGTCGACGATGACCCCGACGCCGGCCTTGTGCAGCGCGTCGACGAGATGCCGGAAGTCGTCGGGGTTGCCGAACCGGGCGGTCGGGGCGTAGTAGGCGCTGACCTGGTAGCCCCAGGAGCCGCCGAACGGGTGCTCCATGACCGGCAGGAATTCCACGTGTGTGAAGCCGTGCGCGACCACGTAGTCGACGAGTTCCTCGGCCAGCTGCTGGTAGGACAGTCCTTGCCGCCAGGACCCCAAATGCACCTCGTAGATGCTCATCGGGCTGGCGTGCGCTGGCCGTTCAGTGCGCGTGTCCAGCCAGCGCGCGTCGCCCCACTCGTAATGGGAATCGAAGACGATCGAGGCAGTGGCCGGGGGAATCTCCGTAGCCTGCGCCATCGGGTCGGCCTTGAGCCGGCGCACACCGTCCCGACCGATGATCTCGTACTTGTAGCGGGTGCCCGCGCCGATCTCGGGCACGAACACCTCCCAGACCCCGCTGGAACCCAGCGAGCGCATGGGCGTGGCCGTGCCGTTCCAATAGTTGAAGTCGCCAACCACCCGGACCCCTTGCGCATTGGGCGCCCACACCGCGAACGCCACGCCGCGCACCGGGCCGGTCAAGCTGTCATAGGTGTGCACGTGGGCGCCGAGCACCGTCCAGAGCTGCTCGTGGCGGCCCTCGCTGATCAGGTGCAGGTCCACCTCGCCGAGTGTCGGCAGGAACCGGTAGGGGTCGTCGGCGGGCAGTTTGTCACCGCCGTAAGCGACTGCCAGCCGGTAGTCCGGGATGTCCTTGCCCGGCAGTTCCACGACCCAGACCCCGGAGTACTCGTGGTCCATGGGGTGATGGGTGCCGTCCACCACGACGTCCACCTCGGTGGCGTCGGGGCGCAGGACCCGTATGGTCACGCCATCGGCGTCCGGGTGGGCGCCAAGGACCGAGTGCGGCTGGCTGTGGGTGCCGTCCACGAGGGCGGCCAGGGCAGATGTGTCGACAGTGATCATCAGATGACTCCAGGCCGGACGGACATGATGTGGGCACATGCGAGATGCGGGTCAAGGCGCACGAAGTTGCTCTGCGCCCAGGAGAAACTCTGACCGGTGATCAGATCCTGCGCCACGAACCGATCGTGCCAGTCCAGACCCAGGGCCGGCATGTCCAGATGCAGCGTGGCCTCCCTGGCCCCGAAGGGATCCAAGGTCACGACCACGATCACCGTGTCGTCCCCGTCCCGCTTGCTGAAGGCCAGCATGCGGTCGCTGTCGATCTGGTGGAACACGATGTGCCGCAATTGCTGCAAGGCCGGGTGTTCACGGCGTATCTGGTTCAGGGTCGTCAGATACGGCGCCAGCGTGGGTTCGGTGTCCCAGTCCCGCGGCCGGTACTGGTACTTCTCGCTGTCCAGGTACTCCTCACTTCCTGGCTTCACCGCGACGTGCTCGAAGAGCTCGAACCCGCTGTAGACGCCCCAAGTCGGTGAGGTGGTCGCGGCCAGCGTGGCCCGGATGGAGAACGCCGCAGGCCCGCCGTACTGCAAGTAGGCGTGCAGGATGTCCGGGGTGTTGACGAAGAAGTTCGGCCGCATGTAGGGCGAGGAATGGCTGGACAGTTCCCGCAGGTACTCCTCGAGTTCCCACTTCTCGTTGCGCCACGTGAAGTAGGTGTAGGACTGGTCGAAGCCGACCTCGGCCAGCGCCCGCATCATGGGCGGCCGGGTGAACGCCTCGGCGAGGAACAGCACGTCCGGGTCGGTGCGCTTGATCTCGTTGATGACGTTGTCCCAGAACCGCACTGGCTTGGTGTGGGGGTTGTCCACGCGGAAGATCCGCACACCGTGGTCCATCCAGTACCGGATGATCCGCAGCACCTCGGCCGTGAGGCCTTGCGGGTCACCGTCGAACCACAGCGGGTAGATGTCCTGGTACTTCTTTGGCGGGTTCTCGGCGTAGCGCGATGGTGCCGTCGGCACGGACCGTGAACCATGGCTTGCCTTCGGTCGCCCACGGGTGGTCGGGGGCGACCTGCAGTGCGAGGTCCAGCGCCACTTCCATCCCCAGGTCGCGGGTGGCGGTGACGAAAGCGTCGAAGTCGTCGATCGTGCCGAGGTCGGGATGCACGGTGTCGTGACCGCCGTCGGCAGAGCCAATCGCCCATGGCGAGCCCGGGTCGTCCGGGCTGGGAGTCAGCGTGTTGTTCGGGCCCTTACGATTGACCGTCCCGACCGGGTGGATCGGGGGCAGGTAGACGACGTCGAAGCCCATCGCGGCGATCGCCGGCAGGCGGTGCGCGGCCTGCCGGAACGTGCCGGACATCGGGGGATTGTGGGTCGCGCCTTCGCTGCGCGGGAAGAACTCGTACCAGGAGCCGAACAGTGCCCGCCGTCGGTCTACATAGACGGGCCAGGGACCGCATGCGGTCTCCAGGTCGCGGATGGGGTGCTGGCGCAGCATCTTCCACAGCGAGTCGGACAGGCCGGCGGCCAGGCGTGCTGCGGGGGAGAGCCTGGTGTCGCGCAGCCCGGTCACAGCCCGGGTGATCAGGGTCTGGTCCGGCACGTCGGCGCGGCTGAGGATGCGAGCACCCTCCTCGAGTTCCAGCTCCACGTCGACACCGGCTGGCACCTTCACTTCGGCCCGGTGCCGCCAGGTGGCCAGGATGTCGCTGTAGGTGTGGATGCTGTACGTCCACTTGCCCTCGGTGTTGGGCCGGAACGTCCCATCCCACGCGTCAGTGCCGTTATTGCGCGGGATCATCGCGCTACGGACGCTGCGCCCCTCGCTGTCGGTGGCCACCAGGTCCACGCCGAGCGCGTCGTGACCCTCCCGGAACGCGGTACACGCCACCATGATCAGCTCGCCGACGGCTGCCTTCACGCAGCGCCGCCCGCTCTCCACGACGGGACTGACGTCGAGCACCGTGAAACGGCCGTCGAACAGGTGCGGCGGGGTCAGGTCGTGGGAAGGCAGTGAACTCCAGTAGGTCTCGGCTTCGGGAGTGGGGGCGCCGGAGCCTTGGGTCATGTCGGGCACGCTTGAAACGCTAGTCGGTCCGGCCCGGGCTTGCCGAGGGCCGGGTTTGTTGCGAAGTTGCCCCTGCTGTCGCGTTGTGGTCGCGACACGCCGAGAAGAGTGACAACAACGCAACAAAACGCGCGCTAGTCCGCCGGGAGCACCTCGGCCACCACCACGGAATAGCCCGGCACCTTCACACCCGCCGAGGGATCGACCCCGGCCAGTGTCACGTCTTCACTGGCCAGCACGACGCGGGCGGGGGAGGGGAAGTTCATCGCCACGGTCTCCGGTCCGGTGTTCAGGCACAGCAGCACCGACGGTTCCCCGGTGAACATGGCCTGCACCACACGCACGTCGGGGTTGTTCCACTGCTCGGCCGTGAGGCTGGACCCCTCCTCGTTGAACCACTGCAGATCCTCGGGGGACGGGTGGACATCGGGACGCAACACGGCATACCGGTCGCGGATCTGCAGCAGCAGCTTCGTCCACTCCACCAGATCCTGGTCGGGCTTCGACCAGTCGGTCCACGACAGTTCGTTGTCCTGGCAGTACACGTTGTTGTTGCCCTGCTGAGTGCGTCCGGCCTCGTCGCCGGACAGCAGCATGGGAGTCCCGGCGCTGAGCAGCAAGGTGGCCAGCAGGGACCGCTGCCGGGCGCGCCGGTTGGCCAGCACTTCGGCGTCGTCAGTGGGCCCTTCGGCGCCGCCGTTCCAACTGCGGTTGTCGTCGCTGCCGTCCTGGTTGTCCTCGCCGTTGGCCTCGTTGTGCTTGTCGTTGTAGGAGACGAGGTCGTGCAGCGTGAACCCGTCGTGGGCGGTGATGAAGTTGACCGAGTGGTAGGGCCGGCGGCCGTTGTGCGCGAACCTGTCCGCGGAACCGGTGAGCCGGGCGCCGAGTTCGGACAGCGATCCGATGGAGCGCCAGGTGTCGCGCACGGTGCCCGCGGAAGACGTCGTTCCACTCCGCCCAGGGTCCGGGGAAGTTGCCCGCCTGGTAGCCGCCGATGCCGATGTCCCACGGTTCGGCGATCAGCTTCACGTGGGACAGCACCGGGTCCGCGCTCATCGCCGACAGCACCGGCGCCCACGTGGTCACCATGGTCGAGGTCCGGGCCAGCGTGGAGGCCAGGTCGAAGCGGAAGCCGTCGACGTGCAACTCCGTCACCCAGTAGCGCAGCGACGAGAGGATCAACTCCACCATGCGGGGCGACTCCGCCCGGATCGCGTTGCCACAGCCGGTCGGATTGTCGTACATCCCACCCTCGAGCATCCAGTACGTGTCGGCGTTGGCCGCACCCTTCCAGGCCAGCGTCGGGCCGAGGTGGTCGCCTTCGGCCGTGTGGTTGTAGACCACGTCCACGAGCACTTCCAGCCCGGCTTCGTGCAGCGTGTCCACCATGTCGCGGAACTCGGCGATCTGCTCCCCGCGCTGCCCGCTCGCGGCGTAGGCGGCGTGTGGGGCGAAGAAGCCGATGGGGTTGTACCCCCAGTAGTTGGTCATTCCGCGGCCTAGCAGCATCGGTTCCGGCACGAAGTGGTGCACCGGCAACAGCTCGATGCTGGTGACGCCGAGATCTTTCAAGTACGCCACCACTGCCGGGTGGGCGAGGCCCGCGTAGGTGCCCCGCAGCTCTTCGGGCACGTCCGGGTGCAACTTGGTGAAGCCTTTGACGTGGGTCTCGTAGATGACGGTGCGATCCCACGGGATCCGGGGCCTGGCGTTCGCAGTGGCAGCCAGCGGCGGCACGTACACGCTGTGCGGCACGTACGGGGCGCTGTCGGTGTCGTCGATCTCGTCCGGGTCGTCCATCCGGTAGGAGTGGATGGCGTCGTTCACCTGCAGCTCGCCGGTGAAGGCCAGCGCGTAGGGGTCGAGCAGCAGTTTGGCGGGGTTGAGCCGCAGGCCGAACTCGGGTTCCCACGGGCCGGTGACCCGGAAGCCGTAGGTGCTCCCCGATTTCGGCTCGTCCAGTTCAGCCACCCAGTGCCCGTACGGGCCCGGTGCAAGGTCGAGCCGCGTGCCGCTGTCCAGCAGCTGCAACTCGACGCGCTCGGCGGCCGGGGCGAAGTAGTTCACGGTGGCGCGTCCGGGGTGGTCCGGGTCGGGGCGCAATCCCATGGGAGGCAGACCCTCGGGTGTGCGCATGGTCCTCCTGTCAGCTCCAACCCAGTCTGCGGGCGGGCTCCATCAGGAGGTTAGCCTGCCGTAGTACTCGAAGGTGCACGAGTGCTACGCACAGAGGAACAGGAGGCGGTGGCCATGCCGCAGACCCTGGTCGGGCTCGATGTGAGCGACGGTGTGGCGGTTCTCACGCTGCAACGGCCCCCAATGAACGCGCTGGACTCCGAAGTTCAGGCGCAGTTCGCGGCGCTGGCCCGGGAGTGCGACCAGCGGGCGGACGTGGCCGCGGTCGTCATCCACGGTGGGCCGAAGGTGTTCGCTGCCGGCGCCGACGTCAAGGAGATGGCCGAATGGGGCTACCGCACGATGATCGAGCGGTCGTCGGCTCTGCAGGGTGCGTTCACTGCCGTCGCCGAGATCGGCAAGCCGACCATCGCCGCGATCACCGGGTATGCGCTCGGCGGTGGGCTGGAACTGGCGCTGGCCTGCGACTTCCGCGTGTGCGCTGACAACGCCAAGCTGGGGCTGCCGGAGATTCAGCTGGGGATCATCCCCGGCGCCGGTGGCACGCAGCGGCTGCCGCGCTTGGTCGGGCCGGCTCGGGCCAAGGAGCTGATCTTCTCCGGTCGGCATGTGCGTGCCGAAGAGGCGGAGCGGATCGGTTTGGTGGACCGGGTCGTGCCCGTGGACGACGTACTGGAAGCGGCTGTGGAGTGGGCGCGGATCTATGTCGGTGGCCCGGCGTTGGCGCTGCGAGCGGCCAAGACGTCGGTGGACCGTGGCATCGAGACCGACCTGCGGACCGGCTTGGAGATCGAGCGGCAGCAGTTCGCCGGCCTGTTCGCCACCGAGGACCGCCGGATCGGCATGCAGACGTTCCTGGAATCCGGACCCGGCCAGGCCCGCTTCGAAGGGCGATGAGATGACGCCACCGACGGCCGAGCAGATCGAGCAGGCTTGGCAGGACCCGAAACTCGCCAACGTGCTGTATCACGATTGGGAGGCGCAGACCTATGACGAGAAGTGGTCGATCTCGTTCGACGAGCGCTGCATCACGTATGCCACCGACCGGTTCCGCAACGTCGCGGGCGAAGACGGCTGGCCCTATAGCAGCGCCCTGGAACTGGGCTGCGGCACGGGCTTCTTCCTGCTGAACCTCAAGCTCGGCGGTGTGCTGGATGAGGGACACGTCACGGATCTGTCTCCCGGCATGGTCGAGGTCGCCAAGCGCAACGGTGAGCACCTGGGTTTCGAACTCGAGGGCCGCGTGGCCGACGCCGAGACCTTGCCCTACGACGACGACACGTTCGACCTGGTCATCGGGCACGCGGTACTGCACCACATCCCCGATTTGGATCAGGCCATGCGCGAGGTGTTGCGGGTGCTCAAGCCGGGTGGCCGGTTCGTCTTCGCGGGGGAGCCGACTGCCAAGGGCGACGTCATCGCACGCAAGCTCTCGCAGTGGACGTGGGAAGCGGCCAAGCGGATCACCCACCTGCCCGGCTTGCGCGACAAGTACGCCCGGCCCACCCAGGAGCTTGACGAGTCCTCGCGGGCGGCGGTGCTGGAGGCCGTGGTGGACATCCACGTCTTCGACCCGACCGAGTTGCGGCAGCTCTGCGCCAAAGCCGGCGCCGTGGATGTGCACTTCGTCACGGAGGAGCTGACGGCGGCGTGGTTCGGCTGGCCCATTCGCACGGTTGAGGCGGCCGTGAGGCCGGGAGCGCTGGGCTTCAAGTGGGCGTACTTCGCGTACTGGAGTTGGCTCGGGCTGTCCGCGCTCGACGCCCGGGTGATGCGTCACGTCGTGCCAGCCCAGTACTTCTACAACGTGAGTGTGACCGGGCGCAAGCCGTGAGCCGGGATCCCCGCAACGCCCGCTTCCTCACGGTGGCGTCGCTGCGGTGGATCGTGCGTAACCGGGCCTGGACGCCCTGGTATCTGGTGCGGTACTGGCGGTTCCTCTGGTTCAAGTTCCGCAACCCGCACGTGATCACGGAGGGGTTCGTGTTCATCGGCAAACGGGCGGAGTTGTACGCCCGCAAGGGCTACGGGCAGTTGATCCTGGGCCGCTGGGTGCATGTCGGGGAGGAGAACCGGCTTCGGGTGCACGAGGGGACGCTGCGGGTGGGCGACAAGACCGTCTTCGGCCGGGACAACACCATCAACACCTATCTGGACATCGAGATCGGCGGCAGCTGCATCGTGGCCGACTGGGTGTACATCTGCGACTTCGACCACGTCTTCGACGACGTGAACCGTCCGATCAAGGACCAGGGCATCGTGAAGAGCCCGGTGCGGATCGGACCGGACTGTTGGCTGGGCGCGAAGGTCACCGTCACTCGAGGGACGTTCGTAGGTTCCGGATGCGTGATGGCAGCCAACGCCGTCGTGCGGGGGACGGTGCCGCCGGGCGCGGTGGTGGGAGGAGTGCCAGCCAGGGTTCTCGAAGGACCGGCGCGCAGCCTACGAGGCCGATGCGGCCCGGCGGGCGGCGCTGGCCGACATCGCCCGCAAGACCCGGGTGGCGGCGCAGGAGAACGCTCAGGAGTAGGACAGATCGCGTTCGAAACTTGGCCGACTGATCGCGACGCGGCCAGGTTGTGACGGCCAGAGCAACGACAAACCGGCTCATATCGGGCACTTGGGCGTCCAAACCTGGCAGAAGGAGGTCGGCGCGCGGGGATACGGCCAGCTTTCGAACGCGCGAGGCCGGAATGGGCAGAACCGTTTAGCCATAGCCGATTGCGCCGCTAGCCTGATCGCGTGGACCGGCACGTGGACGTCGAGATCCTGGAGCTGGCGGAGCTGGCCCGGGCCGGTGACGACGCGCGCTATTGCCTGGTGGTCGTGCCGAGCATGACGTTCGACCAAGAACTGCTGCAGAACGTGCTCGGGGTCGAGCACTACGAGGAACGCCTGCTGGCGATGCTGCTGCAACTGACCGCTCCCAACTTGCAGGTGGTGTTCTGCTCCAGCGCCCCGATCGCCGAGGAGATCGTCGAGTACTACCTCGACCTCATCCCGGGGGTACCGGTCGTGCACTCCCGGCCCCGGCTGACCATGGTCACCTGCGACGACCGGTCTCCGCGCTCCTTGACCGAGAAGTTGATGGAGCGACCCGCCCGGCTGCGAGAGATCCGCGAGGTCCTCCGCTCGTGCGTCGCAGGCGGCATCGTGTGTATGAACACGACCGAACGCGAACGCCAGTTGTCCGACGAACTCGGTGTCCCGCTGCTGGGCAACCCCCCGGACCTCGACCACCTGGGCAGTAAGTCCGGCAGTCGCGCGGTGTTCGCCGAAGCCGGGATCGATTGCCCGGCCGGTTTCGAGCGGCTGCGGGACATGGATGAGGTGGCCAGCAG
>JBAOIN010000016.1:0-687500 GCA_037045455.1 Candidatus Nanopelagicales bacterium
CGAGCAGACCCATCGCGAGAAGTCCAGCAGTGACTGACGCTGCGACGAGTTCCCGCATTCCCATGCCTCACCACGGTAATCGCCGTATCGATGTGGCGGTGCGCGATGCATGTCACGCAAAGTCAGCAATTAGGCGCATGTGCCGGAAATGTCCCACACGGTCAGTGACGAGGTCGGTCAGATAGCGGTTCATACTCATTAGTTCGGGGGTGCTGCTTATTGACAGCGGCCACGGGAAACTGCCCGTAGACGGTCATGAAGTTGCCCGCTGGCGGTCATGAGAACTGCCCAGTGGTGGCCATGGGATCTGCACGACACATCTTTCGTTGACCTGGAGCCTTGCTGGGTTTGGGTCCCCTCCTCGGGTCGGCTGGACGTTGCGAAGCGTTCGAGCCCCCGAGGAGGGAACAAGTGAAGTCTGCCGAGGAGATCATGGAAATTCTGGAAGCGTACGACCTGACGGGGTCGTTTCGAGATGCCGCGGAGTTGGCGGGGTGTTCGCATCACACGGTGGCCGCGTATGTGGCCCGCCGGGATGCGGGGCTGGTCGGCCGGCCGCGGGTGGCACGGCCGATGCTGATCGACGCGTTTCTGCCGCAGGTGGAGGCCTGGGTGCAGCAGTCGGAGGGCAAGATCCGCGCCGATCGTGGTGCACGACAAGCTGCTCGCGTTGGGGTTCACGGGTTCGCGAGCGCACGACCCGGCGGGCGGTCGCGGCGGTGAAGGCCGCCTACCGGTCTGGGGCGGGTGCGGGTGCACCGGCCGTGGGTCACCGAGCCGGGCCTGTGGTTGCAGTACGACTTCGGTGACGGCCCGGTGATCGACGGGGTCAAGACGGTGTTGTTCTGCGCGTGGCTGGCCTGGTCACGGTTTCGGGTGGTGCTGCCGCTGCGGGACAAGACCCTGCCGAGTGTGTTCGCCGCCCTGGACGTCACCCTGCGCCGCCTGGGTGGGGCGCCGACGTATGTGCTGACCGACAACGAGAAGACCGTCACGGTCGAGCACGTCGCCGGGATCCCGGTGCGTAACCGGGCGATGCTGGCGTTCGCCGGGCACTACTCGGTGAGCATCAAGACGTGCCTGCCCGCCGACCCGGCCAGCAAGGGCGGCAGTGAGTCGCACGGTGAAGCTGGCCAAGGCCGACCTGGTCCCCACGGACGCGAACCTGCTGGAGCGAGTACGCCTCGTTCGCGGCGTTGGAGGCGGCCTGCGCGTCGTTCTGCGACGCAGGTGAACGCCCGGGTGCACCGGGTCACGCGACGCCGCCCGGTGGACATGCTGGCCGAGGAGCGGCAACGTCTGCACCGGCTGCCCGACGTGGCGTTCACCGCCGGGTACGGCGCTCACCCGGCAGGGTCGCCGGCCAACACCCCGATGGTCAGTTTCGAGTCCGGGCAGTACTCGGTGCCCCACCAGCTGCTCGGCGCCACGGTCTGGGTGCGGGTGCACGGGGCCGGGGACGGTGAGCAGGTCGTGATCACCCACCTCGGTGACGCACGGCCCGGTGGAGGTCGCCCGGCACCTGCGCGCGGCCCCGGGCAGCCCCCGGGTCGACGACGCGCATTTCCCGCCCGCACCCGAAGGCGCGCTGGACCGCACGCCACGCCCGCGCGACGCCGCGGAGCTGGCGTTCCTGGCGATCGGACCGGGCGCCGGTCTGTGGCTGACCGAGGCTGCCGAGGCCGGCACCACCCGGATCCGGGTGAAGATGGCCCAGGCGGTGGAACTGGCCGGGCTGTTCGGCACCGGCGAGGTCGACGCCGCGCTCGGGCACGCCGCGGTGCACGGCCGGTTCGCCGAGACCGATCTGGCCTCGATCCTGGACCACCGCGCCACCCGGCCCGGCGTCCGGGACCCGGCAGCGCAGGTGAGCAGGCCAGCCTGACCCAGGGCACCACCGCCTGGGCCGCCCTGGGCCAGCCACCAGCCGGAAGGAGGCCGGTCATGATCACCACCAGCGACCCCCGAGATCGGTGGGCGCCGGCCCCGGCCGCTGCCCGCCGAACTGCGCCGGGCTGCTGGCACCGGATGCGGCTGCCCCACATGCGCAAAGCCGCCCCGGAGGTGCTGGCGACCGCGAAGGCCCAACGCTGGGACCCCGCCGAGGTCCTGCGGGTGCTGCTGGCCGAAGAGGTCACCGGCCGGGAACGCTCCGCGCTGGCCACCCGCCGGGCCGCGGCCGGGTTCCCCACCGGCAAAACCTTCGACGCCTGGAACCCCGACGCCAGCTCGATCCCGGCCCCGACCCAGCAGGCGCTGCGCACCCTGGAATGGGTGCACCGCCGCGAGAACCTGGTCGTCTGCGGGCCGTCGGGCACCGGCAAGACGTTCCTGCTCGAAGCCCTCGGGCCAGCAGGCCGTCGAGGCCGGGCTGCACGTGGCCTGGCTACGCCTGGAAGACCTCGGCGTGCTGCTGCGCCGGCACCGCGCCGACGACACCGTCGCCAAAGCCATCACCCGGCTACTCAAAGCCGAACTCGTCATCGTCGACGACATCGGGCTGCTCCCGGTGGCCACCGACGCCGCCGAAGGCCTCTACCGCCTCGTCGACGCCGCCTACGAGAAACGCTCCATCGCGATCTCGCTCGAACCTGCACCCCTCCGGCTTCGACGAGCTCATGCCCAAAACGCTGGCCACCGCCACCGTCGACCGGCTACTGCACCACGCCCACGTCTGCCAAACCAGCGGCGACAGCGTCCGCCTCACCCAAGCCCTCGCCGGCCAAGGGGTGATGCCCCTGCCCTAACCGACCCGACCGTGATGGCCCCACCGTGCAGAACCCATGGCCATCACCGGGCAAAACTCGTGACCGCCACCGGGCAGGTTTCCTGTCCGCCACTGGGCAGAAACCAATGTCCCTTGACACTTATCACCCGATCAGCGTATTTTTCGCTGCAGGTCCGGGCCCGGACCGCGTTCCATGGGAGCCGATATGGGAACTCGATCACGATGGCTGGCGGGCGCTGCAGCCATATCCCTCACACTCGCAACACTGATCGGTGGTTCCCCCGCAACCGCCGCCGAACGCCCGGACAGTCTGGGCAAGGACTTCTGGATCACCTTCCCGCAGAACTACGTACAGACGCCGCAGTTGACGCTGTTCATCAGTTCGCCTTCCCCCACCAGCGGCGAGGTTTCGATCCCCGGGCTCGCTTTCTCACAGCCGTTCACCACCACCAACGGCGCCGTGACCAGCGTGAGTATCCCGCCGGAGGCGCAGCTCAACCAGGGCAATAGCGGTGACAAGCAGAATCTGGGCATCCACGTCACATCCGCCGCTGAGGTCAGTGTCTACGGACTCAACCGCATCCAATTCACGACGGATGCGTTCCTCGCGCTACCCACCGATGTCCTCCGCTCCGAGTACCTTGTGCTCGGCTGGCAGGGACCCGGTGGTGGGGGTAACGGCCCCTCCGAATTGGCGATCCTGGCCACGCAGGACGGCACCAGCGTCTCCTACACGCCGTCGGCCAATACCACAGCGGGAGTCACCGCGGGTTCCACGCAGACAGTGACGCTGAACAAGGGTGAAGCCCTGCCGGTCTCGTCCAACGCCGGTGATCTCAGTGGAACCGCGGTGAGCAGCAGCGCGCCAGTCTCGGTGTACGGCGGACACAACTGCGCGAACATCCCCACCAACTCGACGTCCTACTGCGACCACGTCGTCGAACAGATCCCACCGACTGGGACCTGGGGCCAGAGTTTCCTGACGGCGCCGCTGAAGACCCGCAAGAACGGTGACACGTTCCGGGTGCTCGCCTCCGCGGACGACACCAAGGTTTCGGTGAACGGCACCGAGGTCGCGACGCTCAACCGCGGTCAGTTCCACCAGCAGATCATCGACGGATCGTCAGTGGTCAGCGCGACGAAGCCAGTGCTGCTCGCGCAGTACTCCAATGGCACGACGTACGACGGAGTGACCAGTGACCCGTTCATGATGTTGGTGACGCCTGCTGAGCAGTTCCTCAGCCAGTACACGTTCGCCACGCCGGCAACAGGGTTCCGCGCCAACTTCGTCAACGTGGTCACGCCCACGACCGAAGTGGGCAACGTGACGCTGGACGGTGCGGCCGTTCCGGGTGGCGAGTTCACGCCGATCCCGGGGACGTCGTTCTCCAGCGCGCAGTTGGATCTGACGGCCGGCAGTCACACGATGTCGTCGCCCAACGGCTTCGGCATCTACGTCTACGGCTTCGACCAGGACGACTCCTACGGGTACCCGGGCGGCGCGGCGTTTGCGGCGATCAATGACCTCACGGCCTTGAGCATCACACCGCCTTCGCAGCAGGTGGTCGTGGGCAACCAGGCGTGTGTCACGACGACTGCGACCGACAAGAACGGGCAACCGCTGGCTGGCATCAACGTGAATCTGGCGTTGTCCGGGGTCAACTCCTCCAGCACCACCGGACTGACAGACGCCAACGGGCAGACGCCGTTCTGCTACACGAGCACTGCCAAAGGCACCGACACCATCACAAGCAGTTTCGGGCAGCTGTCCGCCTCTGCGACGGTGCAATGGGTGCAGCAGGGCAAAGCGAAGCCGGCGAAGCGCAAGAAGCTGCCGATCCACGCCAAGAAGGTCAAAGGTCAGCCGGTGAGCCTCGGTGCCCGAGACAGCGTTGTGCTGGTCAAGAGCGTCAAGACGAACAAGCACGGCAAGGTGTCGGTGCGGGCGTTCTGCACCGCGGCCGGCACGGGTGCGGCTGGTGAGGTCAGGTTCTGCCGGACGTCGGTATCCGACAACGGCAAGGTCACGGTCCACACGACTGGATTCCAGACGGTCAAGGTGACAGTCATCGCCCGGGCCACGCCGAAGAAGGGGCAGCGCGACACCTGGCGGCCCAACAGCTGGCGCAAGTCCTGGAAGGTCAAGCCGTAGGAACGCCGACCCAGGCTCGGGCCACCCTGTGCGGCCCGAGCCTGGCGGCGGCCACGATGCCCTCCTGACCCTGCGGCAGGCCGACATCAGGTGGTCGGTTGAATCCCCGGCTCCAGACGGTGACCCGCTCCAGGCCGTGCGACCGGCACGCAGCACGGGCCTGCTTGAGCGGGACTTCGTCGAGGATTTGCATCCCCCGGCCCAACCATCCGGCCGGCTGCTGGTTGCTGGTGACGAAGGCCAGTTGCGGGTCGATCAGGGTTCCCGCGCACTCCTGCGCGGCGTTGCTGACCAGCCCGGCGCGCACGATCGCCGGATCCGGGTCGAGCAGGTAGTCCAGTGCCTGGCCACTGTCGACGGCCGCAGCCGGTCCGGTGAGCTCGTGCCAAACGCTGTGGTGCAGCACACTCGCCCGACGGTCGACCTGAGCCCGCGGCGGCGTCCAGATGGTGGCGTCCACCAGGCTGCGGGCGATGGAACTGCAATGCCATTCGGCGCCCTCGGGTACGCCCCGGAAGCCCGGTGCCACGCGTGCGATCGCGGCGTGGGCACGCACCCAGGACCACGGGGGTGACCACTGTTTTGGGTCGCGCACCCGCAGCGGCCGGCCTGTGACGTCCTGGTGGGCACGCCGGCGGGCCGGATCCACGTAGATGGGCAGGTCGGGCAGTTCGGCTGTGGTGATGTCGCCGATCCGCACGTCGACGCCGTTGGCCCGCGCTACGGCCGCCGTCTGCGGATCGCGCTCGAACGCGGTCACGCGCAGGCCCGCTTGTGCGAAGGCCCAGGCATCCAGCCCGATCCCACAGCCCGCGTCGACGACGGCCGCATCGGTCCTGGGCCAAGCGAGTCGCCCGCCGTTTCGCGACCGCCAGCGGTGTCGCTTGCTGGATGCCGTCGGCGGTGACCAATCGCAGCGGAAAGCCAGCGGGTTTGTGTCGAGCCTGCGTGAGGGCGGCTGCCACCTGGTCGGCGGACAGATCGGGGAACTGTGCGCGAGCCCGCAGCGGGTCAACGCCGCGCAGCGCCTCAATGGTGGCTTGGCCTGCTGGGCTCGCCAGCCAGTCAATCTCGCCTTCGTTCATCGCCGCCTCGTCGGTTCTCGTCAACCTCTCACCGCCGAAGTGTGCCACCGCTCGCGCGACCACTGGGGAATGCTCGCCCCCGGCGTCGGCGTTGGGGAGTTTCGTGGAGACCGCCGAACAGCTCAAGAAGTACCTGGATCTCGGCTTCGACGTCGCCGGTGTCGATCTTCCCGACGGTGACGGCGTCCTCGTCCTGCCGGGGCTGCCGTTCGACCAGATCATCGTGCGGCTGACCCTGCCCGGGGGTAAGGCGACCGGCATCCTCGATCGCAACTTCGAGGATCCCGCCAGGTACCACCCCGTCGACGAGGACGTGCCCCGCGACCGGCCGTACCTGATCAGCGGGTTCGAGTCCGGCACTGAATACCTGAACGTCCCACCGCGGGATGCGGTGCCGGCGATCCGCGACCGGGGCCGGCTGCCGGTCACGATCGAGGAGGGACTCGCAGCCTTCATTGCCGACCCCGAGGTCTTGCAACGCAACGCGTGCTTCTCGCTGGCCGGGTCGACCCGTGGCGACAAGCGCGTGCCGGCGTTGTGGATCAGCGGTAAGGCACCCAAGCTTGGCTGGTGCTTCGCCGGAGCGCCGCACACGTGGCTGGGGACCGCCAGTGTTGCGGCGCGATCCTAGGGATTAGCACTCTCTTGACGACAGTGCTAATCCCGATTATGTTCAGAGTTAGCACTCACCCGCTGGGAGTGCTAACCGGCTACAAGCAGTCTGTGGGACCGCGACGCTCGCAGCAGCCAAGGCCAGTGAAGCACTTGTCAACGAATACCCAACAAAGGGGAGGTAGACCGTGTCGGTCGCCATCAAGCCGCTCGAGGACCGCATCCTCGTGCAGCCGCTGGACGCAGAGCAGACCACGGCCTCTGGCCTGGTCATCCCGGACACGGCCAAGGAGAAGCCGCAGGAGGGCAAGGTCCTCGCGGTGGGTCCGGGCCGGTTCGACGAGGACGGCGAGAAGCGCATCCCGATGGACATCGCCGTCGGGGACGTCGTCGTGTACTCCAAGTACGGAGGCACCGAGATCAAGTTCGAGGGTGAGGACTACCTCATCCTGTCGGCCCGCGACGTGCTGGCCGTCGTCGAGAAGTAGTCCCAAACCGCGACAGGCCCTCGGACCCCCGGCCGGGGTGCCGGGGGCCTTTCGCGTGATGAGAAAAGGAAACCAATGGCCAAAATCGTGGAATTCGACTCCGATGCCCGCAAGGCGCTGGAGCGGGGGGTCAACACCCTCGCCGACGCCGTGCGCGTGACCATCGGTCCCAAGGGGCGCAACGTCGTGCTCGACAAGTCGTGGGGCGCTCCCACCATCACCAACGACGGCGTGACCATCGCCCGTGAGATCGAGGTGACCGACCCGTACGAGAACCTCGGCGTGCAGCTGGTCAAAGAGGTCGCCACCAAGACCAACGACGTCGCCGGCGACGGCACCACCACCGCAACCGTGCTCGCGCAGGCGATGGTCTCCGAAGGCATCCGGCTCGTGGTCGCCGGTGCTTCCCCGATGGGCGTCAAGCGCGGCATCGACAAGGCCACTGCGCAGGTGTCTGCGTTCCTGGCCGACGCTGCCCGGCCCGTCGAGGGCACCGAGGAGACCGCGCAGGTCGCCACCATCAGCGCCCAGTCCCCGGAGATCGGTCAGCTGATCGCCGACGCGTTCGACAAGGTCGGCGCCGACGGTGTGATCACCGTGGAGGAAGCGTCCACCACCGAGCTGTCCATGGACTTCACCGAGGGCATGCAGTTCGACAAGGGCTACATCTCGCCCTACTTCGTCACCGACACCGAGCGCATGGAAGCCGTGCTGGACGACCCCTACCTGCTGCTTGTGCAGGGCAAGGTCGGAGCGCTGGCCGAGTTCCTGCCGCTACTGGAGAAGGTCGTGCAGACCGGCAAGCCGCTGGTGGTTGTCGCCGAGGACGTCGAAGGCGAGGCACTGTCCGCGCTGGTCGTCAACAAGATCCGCGGCACGTTCGCTTCTGCCGCTGTCAAGGCACCGGCCTTCGGCGACCGCCGCAAGGCGATGCTGCAGGACATGGCGATCCTGACCGGCGGTCAGGTGGTCAGCGCCGAACTGGGGATGAAGCTCGACCAGGTCGACCTCGACGTGCTGGGTAGCGCCCACCGCGTCGTGATCACCAAGGACGACACCACGATCGTGGACGGCAAGGGTTCGGACACCGACATCGCCGCGCGCATCGAGCAGTTGAAGTCCGAAATCGACGCGACCGACTCCGACTGGGACCGCGAGAAGCTCAAGGAGCGGCTGGCGAAGCTGGTCGGTGGGGTCTGCGTGATCCAGGTCGGCGCTTACACCGAGGTAGAGCTCAAGGAGAAGAAGCACCGCGTCGAGGATGCTGTCGCAGCCACCCGCGCGGCACTGGAAGAGGGCATCGTCGCCGGTGGCGGCACGGTCCTGATCCACGCCGGGCAGGCGCTGGACGACTCGGCCGCCGAAGACGACGACGAGCGGGCCGGCTTCCGGATCGTGCGGCAGGCGCTGACATCACCGCTGTACTGGATCGCGAAGAACGCCGGCGAGTCCGGCGACGTCGTGGCCAGTAAGGTCGCAGAGTTGCCGCTGGGGCAGGGTTACGACGCGGCCACCGGTGAGTACGGCGACCTGATCGGCGCCGGGGTCATCGACCCCGTCAAGGTCACCCGGTCAGCCGTCGAGCACGCCGGTTCGATCGCGGCGATGCTGCTGACCACCGAGGCGCTGGTTGTCGAGAAGCCCGAGGAGGAGGCCGAGGACCACGACCACGGTCACGGTCACAGCCACCACCACGGTCACACGCACTAGTTAGACGCGAAAGGGCGCCGGATCCCACGTGGGTCCGGCGCCCTTTCTTTGCTTGGCACCGCAAACCGGGCCGGTACCGAGACTGTTGCGGTCAGCCGGGCACTGTCGGGGTTCTGGTCATGATGCGGTCATGCAGTGGCGGGAGGATGACCAGAACCCACCGCAGCGCGGCCGATACATCGCGCTTCGATTACTGGGTCGCCTGTTGGTGGCGAGGGGCCACCAGCCCTTCGTGCAGTCTTCCCCCGGCTCGACAGCGAGAGCGAAGGCCCCGGATGGTGGGTCCGGGGCCTTCGTGGGTCGCGCGGGGGAGGGTCCGACACGACCGCGGGTGGATGTCTAAACGGCGATGTCGAGTTTGCGTTGCTGGTACAACTCGGCGAGTTCGTCCTCGCCCAGGCCGCCCCAGATCCCGTAGGGCTCACGCACGGCCACCGCGTGGTCGAGGCACGCCTGCCGCACCGGGCACTGCGCGCAGATCGCCTTGGCGCGGTTCGTGCGGACCACCCGGGCGGCGCCGCGCTCGCCCTCGGGGTGGAAGAAGACCGCGGACTGCTCGCCGCGGCAGGCCGCGTGCATCTGCCAGTCCCAGTGGTCGGTGTTGGTTCCGGGAAGCCGGGAGAGCTCTGCCATGTTCATCCCTTACGTCGGTTTCTGCCACCGTAATAACGTTTCAAAACCGTGTCAAGAGGTCGTCTGAACGACTTTGTTCAGTCATCAACATCCAATGCACAAGACGTGAACATCAATGCCGGTTTTGTGTAAGCGCTGCGTGAAAATGTGCGGGGGCAGTCCACACACGCGAGACTCGACGGGTGACCAAGTCGTCGGTGGCCCTCTCAGCGGGCGCGGTTGCCCGGCAACTGGGCATCTCGCCAGCCACGTTGCGCACCTGGGCTCACCGTTACGGCATCGAGCCGTCAGCCCGCAGTGAGGGCGCCCACCGCCGCTACACACCCGCCGACATCGATCGGCTGGTTGCCATGCAGCGTCTGGTGCGCTCCGGAGTGCCGGTGGCGCAGGCGGCCGCGGAGGTCCGCAACGCCACGATCACCCCGGTCGAGCACCAGGACCGTACGGCAGCGTCCGTCGGGCCCGCACGCGTTCGCGCGATGTGGGAGGCCGCCTGCGCGTTGGACGGGCAGCGCTGCGCGGCGATGGTCGCCGAGACGGTGCGGGCGCACGGTGCCCTGGTCGCCTGGCAAGACCTGATCCGGCCTGTGCTGCAGCGGGCGGGCGAGCAGTGGGAGTGCCATCAGATCGGGGTGGAGGTGGAACACCTGCTGTCCGACGCGATCACCGCGGGCCTGGTCACCGATGCCCCAGTGCGCAGGGACGGGGTGCTCCTGGCCGCCACCGCCGAAGAGCAACACGTCCTGCCGCTGCACGCGTTACGGACCGCCTTGGCCGAATGCGGGATCGGGGTGGAGTTGCTGACTGCCCGCACCCCGCGCAAGGCGCTGGGCGATGCGGTACGCCGGTTGCACCCAGCGGTGGTCGTGCTATGGGCGCAGTTACCGGAGAACGCGGACCTGCAGGGTTTCGTGGAGTTGCCCGGGCTGCGCCCGAAACCCGCGCTGGCGGTGGCCGGCCCGGCCTGGGACACCAGCGCCCCCTGGCCGCACCTGCACGACCTCGGACAGGCCGTCAACTTCGTCCGCAGCCACGTCTGAGTCGGCGTCGCACCACTCGTCCGTGCCCGGCGACTACGCCATCTCCGCCCGTACTGTGGAGCCATGGCCATGCATCCGGGACTGGAACAAGCCCAATGGGCGGTGTTCCACGGACCGATCGCGGAAGCCGTGCCATTGCTCGAGGGCCTGACCTCTCTGGACGACCATGCGCAGGTCTACGCGCGGTGGTTGCATGGGGTCGCGCTCGGCGCCTGTGGGCGTTACGGGGAGGCACTGGAACTGGTCGAGCTGATCCCGCAGGGCACGCCCGAGTTCTCGATGGCCCGGTCGCTGCGCGGCAGCCTGCTGCGCCAGATCGGGGTGCACGACCTCGCGCTGCTCGCCGACCGGCAAGCCATGTCAGCTGCCGCCACTCCGGGTGCGGCCATCGAGGCCTTGACCGGGCTTTCGGCTGACGCCGTCGGCCTGCAGGATGCGGCTTCGGCTGCTTCGACTCTGGCCCAAGCCGGGTCACTTCTGGAACGCGTAAGTGCAGATCCGGTCACGGCCCCCACTTGGTGGCGGCACCGCGTGCGGGTGGAGTGGGTACGTTGCGAGGTCGCATTGCTGCAAGAGCGGGCAGGCGAAGCTGCTGACCATGCGGCGCTGGCACTGGCTGCCGCCGAAGCTGCCACCGCGCCGCGGCACGTGGCCAAGAGCCTGCTGTTCACCGGCGTGACGCAGATCGAGTCCGGGGACCCGGCTGCGGCGTTGCCGACGTTGCGTCGTGCCGTGATGCTCAGTTCCTCGATGGGGTTCCAGGCCGTGGCCTGGCCCACCCACGCGGTGCTTGCGGCGCTGTTGCAGGCCAGCGACCCGAAGGCTGCCCAGGAACATGCCAAGCAGGCCAGCACCATCACCGCGCAACTGCGGCGCGGGTTGAGCGGGCAGCTGGCCGCCCGCTGGGACGAGCGCGCCGACATCCGGGCGCTGCATCAGGCGGCCTCCGCAACTGGGCAATCCTGACCTACCCTGGCCCCGTTCAAGGCCAACCAGAAGTACGCCGATAGGGGGAATGTCAGCAACAAGCATGTGAGAGGCAGGATCGTGACCACCGTGCTCATCGTGGATGACGCCCCAGCGGTGCGGGACGGCCTGCGGCGCATTGTCCGCGGCCTGCCGGATGTGGACGCGGTCAGCATGGCAAGCAGTGGCGAGGAGGCGCTCGCCCGGTACTCCGTGGAGCGCCCCGATCTGGTGCTGCTCGATGTGAGGATGCCCGGGATGAGCGGTCTGGAATGCGCCCGCCGGCTGCTGCACAGCGACCCCGGCGTACGCATCGTGATGCTCACGGCCAACGACGACCCGCAGACCGTGGCGACCGCAGTCGCCAACGGCGCTGCCGGCTACATCAGCAAGGACGCCAACCGGCTCGAGATGGGTCTGGCGATCCACCATGTGGGGGCCGGGGACCGTCCACACCTGACCACCACCATGGAGTACCGGCTGTCCGAGCGGGAGACCCAGGTGCTGGACGGCATGTCGCGGGGCTTGTCCAACGGCGAGATCGGCCGGGAGCTCTACCTGTCCGAGGACACCATCAAGACCCACGCCCGGCGGCTGTTCCGCAAGCTCAACGCCGCGGATCGCGCGCAGGCGGTGGCCGTGGGACTGCGGGCCGGTCTCATCACGTGAAGCGCGGAATCGAAAGTGCATTGCGGCCAGGGTCTTTGCAGTGACGTAACGTTGTTGCATGGAGTCCGCCACCACTGACCCATTCGCACCGTTCGGCCTGACTTTCGACGACGTCCTGCTCGTGCCAGCCGCCTCCGACGTGGTTCCCAGCGAGGTTGACACGTCGACTCCCGTCACCCGCAATCTGCGCCTGCGCGTGCCGCTTCTGAGCAGTGCCATGGACACCGTCACCGAGGCCCGGATGGCTGTGGCCATGGCCCGGATCGGCGGCGTCGGGGTGCTGCACCGCAACACCTCCATCGAGGACCAGGCGCTGCAGGTCGACATGGTCAAGCGCTCCGAGGCAGGCATGGTCAGCAATCCCGTCACCTGCGGGCCGGACGACACGCTGGCCGAAGTCGACGCGATGTGCCGTCGGTATCGCATCTCAGGGCTGCCGGTGGTGGACGCTGCGGGCCGGCTGCTGGGCATTGTGACGAACCGCGACATGCGCTTCGAGGAGGACCGCTCCGTTCCCGTGCACCGGATCATGACGCCGGCGCCGCTGGTGACCGGACACCTCGGGATCGCACCGGAAGATGCGCTGGCCCTGCTTCGCCAGCACAAGATCGAGAAACTGCCGCTGGTCGACGACGACAACCGGGTGCGTGGCCTGATCACCGTCAAGGACTTCCTCAAGAGCGAGGCGTACCCGGAGGCCACCAAGGACTCCGCCGGCCGGCTGGTCGTGGGCGCTGCTGTCGGAGTCGGGGATGACTCGTACAAGCGGGCCATGACGCTGGTCGATGCGGGCGTGGACTTCGTGGTTGTGGACACCGCGCACGGACACAGCCGGGCTGTGGTCGAGATGGTGGCCCGGCTGAAGCGCGAGACCGAGATCGACGTGGTCGGCGGCAACATCGCGACTGCAGAAGCCGCGGCCGCGCTTGCCGACGCGGGCGCGGATGCGGTCAAGGTCGGGGTCGGGCCCGGTTCGATCTGCACCACTCGCGTGGTCGCCGGAGTGGGCGTTCCGCAGATCACGGCCATCCACGAGGTGTCGAAGGTGGCGCGTGCTCGCGGTGTGCCGGTCATCGCCGACGGTGGGCTGCAGTACAGCGGGGACATCGCCAAGGCGCTGGTCGCGGGCGCGGACAGCGTGATGCTGGGCTCGTTGCTGGCCGGCTGCGAGGAGTCGCCCGGCGATGTCGTCTTCGTCAACGGCAAGCAGTTCAAGCAGTACCGCGGCATGGGTTCGCTGGGGGCTATGCAAAGCCGGGGCGAGGCGAAGTCCTACTCCAAGGACCGCTACTTCCAGGACGACGTGCTCAGCGACGACAAACTGGTCCCCGAGGGGATCGAGGGACAAGTTCCTTACCAGGGCAAGGTGGCGCTGGTCGCCCACCAGTTGATCGGTGGCTTGCGTGCAGCCATGGGCTACAGCGGGGCGGCGACGGTGGAGCAGTTGCACGCCAACGGCCGTTTCGTACGGATCACGGCTGCGGGCCTGAAGGAAAGCCACCCGCACGACATCCAGATGACGGTCGAGGCGCCGAACTACCACCGCCGCTGAGCCGCATCGCCCTTCTGGCCCGTTCGTTCACTTTGCCTGCGAAGCGTCCGAGCCAGAAGTGAACAAACGGGCCCAAACGCATTGGCCGCACCCGGATCGGCACTGCCGTACGCTTGTGCCCCGTGAGTGACATCGTGATCGGACTGTCCAAGTCGGCGCGCGCCGGGTTCTCCTTCGACGACGTGGCGGTTGCCCCGCACCGGCGCACCCGCGACCCGGAGTCGGTCGATCTCACCTGGCAGATCGACGCGTACTCCTTCGACCTTCCGCTGGTGGCCGCACCGATGGACTCGATCATGTCCCCCGAATCCGCGATCACGATGGGCGCGGCGGGCGGCCTGGGTGTGCTCAATCTCGAAGGCCTCTGGACCCGCTACGAGGACCCGTCCGACGCGTTCGCCCAGATCCGGGCGGCCGGCCGCGAAGAGGCAGTTCCGCTGTTGCAGCGGCTGTACGCCGAGCCGATCAAGCCCGAACTGATCGGGCAGCGGGTGGCGCAGATGCGCGAGGCCAACATCACGGTGGCCGGTTCGTTGTCCCCGCAGAAGACCCACGACCTGTTTCGGTACGTCATCGAGGCTGGCGTCGACGTCTTCGTGATCCGCGGCACCACGGTGAGCGCCGAGCATGTGAGTGCGGGCAACGAGCCGCTGAATCTCAAGCAGTTCATCTACGAACTCGACGTGCCGGTGCTGGTGGGCGGCGTCGCCACGTACCAGTCCGCTCTGCATCTCATGCGGGCCGGGGCCGCGGGCGTCCTGGTCGGTTTCGGTGGCGGCGCCAGCCACACCACGGCTGACGTGCTCGGCGTGCGGGTTCCGATGGCCAGCGCGATCGCCGACGTGGCCGCCGCCCGGCGCGACTACCTTGACGAGTCGGGCGGGCGATACGTGCACGTCGTCGCCGACGGGGCGATGGGGCGAAGCGGAGACATCGTGAAGGCCATTGCATGTGGCGCTGATGCCGCGATGGTCGGATCGCCACTGGCCCGGGCGCAAGAAGCGCCGGGCGCTGGGCAAGCACTGGGGCATGGAAGCGACTCACAAGGAACTGCCCCGCGGTGAGGTGGTCGAGTTCCCGACCGTCGGGACGTGGCAGGAGGTCGTGCACGGCCCCTCGCACGTCAGTGACGGCACCATGAACCTGGCCGGGGCGCTGCGCCGATCGATCGCGCTGTGTGGTTACACCGACAGCAAGAGTTTCCAGCGCGTGGAGATGGTGCGCTCGCACTGAGGTTTTGTCGCGAAGTCGACGCGACACGCCGAGGTTAGACGACGACAACGCAACAAAACGCGCCCGTCAGACCTTGCCGTACCCACCCAACGATGCCGAATGTCCGCGCCAGTAGTCGCCATAAACGAACACTCGGTCACGCACCTTCAACTTGTTCCACAGCCAGTCTTGATCCGCGGGCCAGGTACGCACGCAGGCGTGCGACTGCGGGTAGGTGCGGACGGGCTTGCGCACTCCGTGAAACGCGATGCCGCGGTCGAAATAGATCGGCCGGTACAACCCAGGGCGGCCGTCGGGTTCCGGATACAACGTGCTGCGCTGCCAGGCGTTGACCTTGTAGTACACGCGCTTGAAGCCGGGCCGGGTGCGGTGGACGCCGTTGTCCTTGCCCGTGCTCACGGACAGCACCCGCAGGATCGTGCCGGTTCCGTCCGTGATGTAGGCCGCTTGGCAGGTCAGGCTGACCAGCGCCTTGACCGAGCGCAGTTTGCGCGGAAGCTGGGGCAGTTCCGTGGTCGTCGAGATCTGCTGCATCAACTCGGGCGTGGGCAACTTGCGAGTGGCCTTCTGCCCCGTGAGATCCCGGAATACGCACATGCCCCGCTTCGTCCCCGGGCTCACGATGCCATCCACCACTCCGGTCGGGATGCCTAATGCCGAGAGCTGCGTCTCCATCGCCAGCTCCGGTGCAATCGTCGGGGTCGGCGTGACGGGGATGCTCTCGACCGGCGATGGGCTCTCACTGGGCGAGACGCTCGGATCCACAACTGCGTCGTCGGCTGCGGCCCCCGTACTCAGGCCCGCGACGTGCGACCGGTGCGACCAAGGCGGCAGCGATCAGCCACGTGGCACCGGGGAGCATGCCTTTCAGGGTAAGTGATGCGGGCTTCAATCACACGGTCGTCGTCCGGTAGTCGGTCGCCGGCAGTGGGCAGTCTGCCGACTGCGATGGCCGCGGCGCTGGCGATACCGTGGCAGGGTGGAGCCCAACACCAGCCTCAATGCGGGCACTCGGGGCGATGCGGTCGCTCGTTTGCGTCGCTCCGCCGAGCAGCCCTTGGACGTTCTCATCGTCGGTGGCGGGGTGGTGGGCTGTGGGGCACTGCTCGATGCCGCGGTCCGGGGCTTGGACGCGGTGCTGGTGGAGCAGTCCGACATCGCCAGCGGTACGTCAAGTCGCTCATCGCGGTTGGCTCACGGCGGTCTGCGGTACCTCGAACAGTTCGAGTTCGGCCTGGTGCACGAGGCGCTGACCGAGCGCGGTCTGCTGCTCGATCGCCTGGCTCCGCACCTGGTCCATCCGGTGCCATTCCTGTTCCCGGTGACCCGGCAGTGGGAGCGGCCGTATACCGGTGCCGGGATCGCGTTGTACGACACCCTGAGCCGGCTGGGCGCCTACGGCGGAACGATGCCGCGGCCGCGGGCTTTGAGCAAAGGGTGCAGTGCTGGGCATGGCCCCTGGCATGAAGTCCGATGCCTTCCACAGCGCGGTGCGGTTCCACGACGCCCAGATCGACGACGCCCGGCACACCGTTGCGGTCGCCCGGACCGCGGCCGGATACGGCGCGGGGGTCGTGCCGAACGCCCCGGTGGTCGGACTGCTGCGCGACGGGGAGCGGGTGATCGGCGCGCAGGTCCGCGTGGACGGCGTCACGATCGACGCGCACGCCAAGGTCGTGCTGGGCGCGGTCGGACCCTGGACCGACGCGTTGCTCACGATGGCCGATCCAGCGCACGAACCGGTGCTGCGGCCCAGCAAGGGCACCCACCTGGTGGTGGACCGCTCGGCGTTCGTCTCCACCTGTGCACTGATCGCCCGCACGCCGACCAGCGTGCTGTTCGCCCTGCCGTGGGGCCGGCGCTGGCTGATCGGCACCACCGACACCGAGTTCGTCGAGGACCCGGGCGAGGTCCGGCCTGACACCGACGACGTGGACTACCTGATCGGGCAGGCCAACCGCTGGTTCGACCGTCCGCTGTCCCGTCCGGACGTGCTGGGTGTCTACGCCGGGGTGCGGCCGCTGGTCACCGAGCAGGGGACGACCGCCACCGCCAGCCTGTCCCGCGAGCACGTCGTGTTCAACCCCGTGCCCGGGCTGCTCGCGATCGCCGGCGGCAAGTACACGACCTACCGGGTGATGGCCAAGGATGCGGTCGACGCGGTACTCGAAGAAGGGCAGTTCCCGGCCGTTGCCTGCACCACGGACACCATCCCGCTGGTGGGTGCCGAGGGCTTCGAACAACTGTGGGCGCAGCGCGAGGCATTGGCCGCGGGCGCCGGGCTGCCGGTGGACATCATGGAGGGCTTGCTCCGCCGCCACGGTGGTCACAGCGAGTCCGTGCTGGAACTCATCGGATCCGACCCGGTCCTGGCTGGTCGGGTGGATCCCGGTTCCGGCTACCTGCTGGCCGAGGCCATCACCGCAGTCGAGCGGGAGGCGGCCACGACTCTGGCCGACATCCTGGTGCGCCGCACTCGTGTGGCTCTCGAGTGCGGCGACGGGGGCCGGGCGGCGGCTCGCCGGGTCGGGGAGGTGCTGATTTCGCATTGCGGCTGGGACCCAGCCGTGGTCGAGGAGCAGACCGCCGCGCTGGCTACCGCGCCCACGACCCTGGCCGCGTTGGGTTGATTCGGCCTTATCCACCGATGCGCCGTGTGCCAGAACCCCGATGACGCCACGCAGCGAACCTGCGCCTGATCAGGTGATTCCCTGGGCCGCGATCTTGGGAACGGTTTATGGTGACGCCATGACCGTCACCGCGCATCCGGCACCCTCACAGGTGGCCGGGATCGACGTTGCAGCCCTGGTCGCACAGGTCGTCGCCGGGCCGAACGCCGAGACGCTGACCTCGACCTCGCCGTTCACGCTGGAACCCCTTGCCGACGTTCCGATCAGCACCGACGAGGACGTGGCACTAGCCTTCGAAACCGCCCGCCGCGCGCAGCAGCGCTGGGCACAGTGGACGCCCAAAGAGCGGGCGCGGGTGATCCTGCGCTTCCACGACATCATGCTCGAACACCGCACGACCACCCTCGACCTTGTGCAGTTGGAGAACGGCAAGGCCCGCATCCACGCGTCCGAGGAGTTCATGGACGTGCTGCTCACCGCGCGCCACTACGCACAGGTTGCACCGGGCTTGCTCAAGTCACTGCGGCACCGCGGGGTTCTGCCCGGGCTGACCAAAGTGCAGGAGATCCGGCATCCGAAGGGTGTCGTGGGGATCGTGGCGCCGTGGAACTACCCGCTGACCCTGGCCGTCTCCGATGCGATCCCGGCGCTGCTGGCCGGCAACGCCGTCGTGCTCAAGCCCGACTCGCAGACCCCATTGACCGCGCTGTGGGCGGTGCGCTTGCTGCGCGAGGCAGGGCTGCCGGAGGGTCTGCTGCAGGTCGTCTTCGGGCCTGGGGCGCGAATCGGCCCGCGCATGGTCGAGCAGTCCGACTACCTGATGTTCACCGGTTCCACCGCAGTTGGCCGGGAGCTGGCCGAGCAATGTGGGCGGGCGCTCATCGACTGCTCGATGGAACTCGGCGGCAAGAACGCCATGCTGGTGCTGGCCGATGCGGACATCGACCGCGCCAGTGAGATCGCCGTGCGGGCCTGCTTCAGCAACTCGGGGCAGTTGTGCATCTCGATGGAGCGCATGTACATCAACGAGAAGGTGTACGACGCGTTCTTGGAGGCGTTCCTCAACCGGATCCGCAACATGCGCATGCACGCCGACGTGGCGTGGGGTTCGGACATGGGCTCGCTGATCAGCCAGAAGCAGTTCGACACCGTCACCGATCACGTCGAGGACGCGCTGGCCAAGGGTGCCACCGCACTGGTCGGCGGCAAACCGCGACCGGACATCGGTCCGCTGTTCTTCGAGCCCACTGTGCTGGAGGGCGTCACCAAGGACATGCGCGCCTGCATCACCGAGACGTTCGGCCCAGTCGTCAGCGTCTACAAGGTGCAGCAACGACGAGGAGGCGATCGAGCGGGCCAACGACACCGAATACGGTCTCAATGCCTCGATCCTCACCAAGGACACCGCCCATGGCCGCAAGGTCGGAGCCCGTTTGCGCGCGGGCACGGTCAACGTCAACGAGGGCTACGCTTCGGCCTGGGGGACCACCGCAGCGCCGATGGGCGGTATGGGAGCGTCGGGGCTGGGTCGCCGGCACGGCAGCCAGGGGTTGTTGAAGTACACCGAGTCGCAGACGGTGGCCGTGCAGCGGCTGCTCGTGATCGGTCCGCAGTTGGGTATGAGTGACGAGAAGTGGAGCGACTTCATGATCTCGTCGCTGGCACTTATGAAGAAGATGGGGATGTCCTGATGGCTGAATTCGACTACGACGTCGCGATCATCGGTTCCGGCTTCGGCGGTTCCGTCGCCGCGCTGCGACTGACCGAGAAGGGCTACCGGGTGCTGGTCATCGAGGCCGGCCGCCGCCTGGACGACGCCGATCTCCCGAAGACCTCCTGGCGCACCAAGGACTTCCTGTGGGCACCCGCGCTGGGGTGCTACGGCGTGCAGCGCATCCACATGCTGCCCGACGCCATCATCCTGGCCGGCGCGGGCGTGGGCGGCGGTTCGCTGGTGTACGCGAACACCCTGTACGTGCCGCCGGAGCCGTTCTTCAAGGACAAGCAGTGGGCGCACATCACGGACTGGCAGTCCGAACTCGCGCCGTACTATGACCAGGCCAAGCGCATGCTTGGCGTAGTGCAGAACCCGACGATGACCCCGGCCGACGTTGAGCTGAAGGCCGTGGCCGAGGAGATGGGCGTCGGTGACACATTCACGCTCACCCCGGTCGGTGTGTACTTCGGCGACGGACCCGGTGTGGACGCGCCAGACCCGTTCTTCGGTGGCCGGGGGCCGCAGCGCACCGGGTGCATCGAGTGCGGTGAGTGCATGACCGGTTGCCGGCACAACGCCAAGAACACGCTTGGTCAAGAACTACCTGTACCTCGCCGAGAGCGCTGGTGCGGAGATCCAGCCGATGACCACCGTGACCGGGCTCGAGCAGTTCGGTGAGGGGTTCGCGATCGACGTCAAGCGGACGGGGTCGCGCAAAAAGGGCCGGCGTCGGATCCTCGCCAAGCAGGTCGTTATGGCCGCAGGTGCGTACAACACCCAGCGCCTGCTGCACGCGATGAAGGACACCGGCCGGCTGCCCAACCTGTCCTCGACACTGGGCGAGCTGTCCCGGTCGAACTCCGAGTCCCTGCTGGGCGCCATCACCAAGGACCGTTCGCGTGACTACACCCAGGGCGTGGCCATCACGTCGAGCTTCTACCCGGAGCCGCACACCCACATCGAGCCGGTGCGTTACGGCAAGGGCTCGAACATGATGGGCTTGCTGCAGACCGCGATGACCGACGAGATCGACGGGGAACCGCGCTGGAAGACGTGGGTGCGGGAGCTGATCAAGGAGCGGTCGAACTTCCTGCAGATGGTGAACCTGCGTGGCTGGAGCGAGCGCAGCATCATCCTGCTGGTCATGCAGTCGGTGGACAACTCGCTGACGGTGTCCGGGAAGCGCGGGCGGTTCGGGTTCCGCTTGACGTCCAAGCAGGGTCCGGGCGAGCCGAACCCGACCTGGATCCCGGCCGGCAACGAGGCGGCCCGTTTGCTGGCCAAGCGGATCGGCGGCATTCCCGGTGGCACGATCGGTGACCTGGTCAGCGCTCCGATGACCGCGCACTTCGTCGGTGGCGCAGTGATCGGGGATTCGGCGAAGACTGGTGTGATCGATCCGTATCACCGCGTCTACGGCCACCCTGGCTTGCACGTGGTGGACGGCGCGGCGGTTTCGGCGAACCTGGGCGTGAACCCGTCGCTGACCATCACCGCCCAGGCCGAACGCGCGATGGCCATGTGGCCGAACAAGGGCGAGTCCGATCTGCGTCCTACCCAGGACCAGCCGTACGAGCGGATCTCCCCGGTCGCGCCGAAGGAAGCCATCGTTCCGGATTCGGCGCCGGCGGCGTTGCGGTTGCCGATCGTCGAGGTGCGCTGAGCGAGGGTTTTGTTGCGTTGTTGTCGCTAATCTCGGTGAATCGCCCCGGGTTCGGTGCGCACTTTAGTTTTGTGCGCTGACCGGTTGGTCGGCTGCTTCATAGTAGGCCTGCTCGGCCTCGTCTGGCGGGACAAGACCGATGCGATGTAGCAGCCGTTCGGTGTTGAACCAGTGGACGTAGGCGGCGGTGAGCCGTTCGACGTCGGTCGTGGTGTTCAGTGGCCCGTCACGGAACGGGGAGTCGGACCGAATGCATTCGGTCTTGTATAGACCGATGATCGTTTCGGCCAGGGCGTTGTCGAACGCGTCACCGACGCTGCCGATCGAGGGCAGCAAACCGTGCTCGGCCAGCTCGGCCCCGAACGCCAACGACGTGTACTGGGTGCCGGCGTCGTTATGGGCGATCACCCCGGTCACCTGTCGGCCTTCCCGGGCCCGGGCGGCGACCGCGTTGCTGACCGCGGTGATGACCATCAGGGCGTCGGCCCGGGATGCGGCATGCCAGCCCACGATCCGGTCGGCGAAGGCATCGATCACGAACGCCGCGTAGGCGAACCGTCCACAGTCCAGGCGCACATAGGTGAAATCAGCCACCCACAGCCGGTCCGGGGCCGGTACCGCGAACTGCCGGTCGACCAGGTCCTTGGCCCGGGCGGCGTGCGGGTCAGCGATCGTGGTGCGCACCTTCTTGGTGCGCCTGACCCCCTGCCAGCCGTGGGCGGCCATCAGCCGTTCCACCGTGCAGCGGGCCACCGGGATGCCCTGCCGCTGCAGATGGGCGTGCATCTTCCTGGCCCCGTACAGCGATTCCGGTCGGGGCCGGCCGTCGGCCGGGGCGTAGTAGCCGGCCAACAGCCCGACGATCACCGCGTCCCACAGTGCTCGCTTCGATGCTGCCCGAACAGTCCAGGCGTAGAAGGTCCGTGGGGCGATCGGCGCGTTGTGCTTGGTCAGCACTCGGCAGATCGGTACGACCCCGTAACGGTCCCTGTGCTGCTCGATGAACGAGCAAATCACATCCGTGGCGGGTCGCACTCCCGCGCGAAGAAAGTCGCTGCAGCCTTCACGATCTCCAGCTCCTGCGCCAGCTCCGCATTCTGCTTGCGCAGGGTGCGCAGTTCCGCGGCGACCTCGCTGGGCACCCCATCCAGTTGCCCGGCATCGACCCGGTCCTGCTCTTCCCAACCCCGAACCGCCTCAGCACTGCAGCCGACCTGATCGGCCACAGCCCGCAACGCCTGCATCTTGGAGTCGAAACGAGGCCGGTTCTCCCGGTACAACCGCACCGCCCTGGCCCGCTCCGCCTCGGTGAATCTTCCAGTCATGACCGCAATCCTCTCTCTGACAAGAATTGACTGCGCATCAAACCCGGGGTGGTTCACGGCGTGTCGCGACAACAACGCGACAGCGAGGGCAACGTCGCAACAAAACCCAACGGGTCAGCGCCGGTCCCACGCTCCCGGCGTCTGCAGCAGCGTGTCGATGTTCGGCGTCGTGCGGCCGGCGACCACGTCGGCCAGCGTCGTCTGCTCGAGTACCGACCGCAGGGCAGCCCGGGTCGCGACCCAGACCACCCGCAGGTGCGCCGCAGGCCCGACGTAGGTGGCGTCCTCCGGGGCCTCGCTGCGGACCGCGCCCAATGGTCCGTCGAGCACGCGGATGATGTCCGCGATGCTGATCTCCTCCGGTGCCCGGGCCAGCCGGTAGCCGCCCTCGGCGCCCCGTTGGCTGAACACGATTCCGGCTTTGCGCAGTTGCCCGAGGATGCCTTCGAGGAAGCGCGCTGGTATGTCCTGCCGCGCGGCGAGCACATCGCCCTTCTGCAGTTGGGTGGGGTTCTCCTGCCAGGCGACAGCAAGCTCGGCCAGCGCCCGCAGTGCGTAATCGACCCGTGCGGAGATCTGCATGGTGGCATTGTCGCGTTTGCGGCGGACAATGCCACCACCGGCCATCGCAAGGTCAGGTTGCAAGACCACGACGCTGCCTCAGCTTGCGAGCCGCCGACGAGAACACTCCGTCGACGATCATGCCGATGATCAGGATCGCCAGCATGGTGGCCAGCAGCTCCGGGGTCTTGTTGAGCTGCCGGAAGAACTCCAGGCTCGAACCCAGCGACGGCTTCTCGGCGATGATGACCAGCAACTCACCGGCCATCAGGGAACGCCAGGCGAACGCCCAGCCCTGGGTCAGGCCGCTCGACGTAGGTGGGCAAGGCCGCGGGCAGGATGATGTCGCGGTACAACTGCATCGGGACCGGCCCCGAGCACCTTGCCCAACCGCCGAGAAGCTCGGCGGGACGTTGTCGATACCGGAGATGACGCCGTTGGCGATGCTCGGCGCGGCCCCCAGAATCGACGACGAACATGAATCGCCTGACTCGTTGATGCCGAACAGCAAGATGGCCAACGGGAACCAGGCGATGCTGGGCATGGTCTGCAGACCGGTGATCAGCGATCCGACCGCCAGCCGCAGTGGCCGGATACGGGCGGTGAGGATGCCGATGATCGTGCCGATCAGCAACGCCAGCGCGAAGCCCGATGATCGGCCCTGAGTCATGGTGGTGACCAGCGAACTCCAGAACCGCGGTGCGCCGGTGAGCATCTCGAAGAACGCCTGCGAGCGTGGCGGAAGGAGCCGGGCAGCACGTAGCTCGGGGCGCCAGCCGGACCAGACCACGACCTGCCAGACGACCGAGCACCAGCAGCGATGGCCAGCAGTCTTCGGCCAGGACCAGGCCCACAGCCGTGGAGAGCCAAGGAGCTCGCCGTACTGCGGGCTCGGGCAGAACGTCGACCACGGGGGTCAGGCGGTGGCATCGGTCGCCATCACGCCGGCCTCCGTGCAGTCGTTTGGTCAGGTCGCCGGCGCGGGTCGGCCATCGGCGGCGGAGTCCATCACGCGCGGGTGCGGCAGATCCACGATCTGCTCGTGCACGACGCTTGCCGTAGGCCATCAGCACCACGCGGTCGCCGAGCCGAACGGCCTCGCGCATGTTGTGGGTGACGAACATGACGGTCAGGTCGCGCTCGGTCACGATCCGCTCGATCTCGTCGTGCAGCAGGTCACGGGTCATGGCATCCAGCGCGCCGAGCGGTTCGTCCATCAGCACGATCGTCGGCGTTCTGGGCCAGGCACCGCGCGAGGTTCACGCGCTGGCGCATGCCGCCGGACAACTCGTGCGGGCGCTGGGTCGCCGGCGTCGATCGAGGCGCACAACCTGCAGCAGTTCGTCCGCCTCAGCCCGGCGCGGCTCGGCGGCGGCACGCCGCGCAGCTTCGAAGCGCCAGTTCCACGTTCTGCCGGGTGGTCAGCCACGGCAACAGGGTCGCGTCCTGGAACATCAGTGCGGTCGGTGCCGAAGACCGTCGACACTCGCCGGAGGTGGGAGTGATCGAGGCCGGCGACGATGTTCAGCAAGCGTGCGTCTTGCCGCAGCCGGAGTGCACCGACCACCGCGACGAACTCGCCGCGGCGGACAGGTCCAGATCGGCGCCGTGCAGGCGCGCGCGGTGCGGCTCTTCGTCGGAGATCGAAGACCTTCCGAGCGCACGCCGTGCACGGGTCTGCAGCGTCGACTGTGCCAGCGACTTCTAGCCGAGTCATAGTCACTGCTTGACCTCCGGCCGGCCGGCCTTGGTCAGCACCTTGTTGACCAGGGTCGAGGTCGTACGAGGTCGCCGGGCAGCCCGCCCGCGTCGTCGATCTCGCGCCTGGTCGAGCAGACCGACGTCGACCGCGTGCTGCGCGCTGCTCACCAGCGTGCTGGGCAGCGGGTCGGCGGTGAAGTCCACCTGCTTCCAGGCGCTGTCGATGATGTTCTCGTCCAGCGTGGAGCCCGTCAGGCTCTGCAGCGAGGCCTGCACGTCCGCCTTGGCCTTCGGCCGGATCGTCCTGGATCTCCTGCAACGCCTCGACGTGCCCGGTCAGGACCGCCTCGACGATGTCCGGGTTCTCCTCGAGGAACTTCGTGCGCACCACGATGTTGGTGGTGACGAACTTGCCCGTCGGGCCACAGGTCCTTCTCGTTCGACCAGGACCTTGGCGCCCTTGGCTACGTATTCACTCACCCACGGCTCGGGCACCCAGGCGCCCTGTATCTGGCCGGTCGAGAAAGCGGTGAGACCGTCGGCGTTGGCCTGCGGCTTGATCGACACGTCGCCGCCGCCCTCGGTGGTCGCGGTCAGCCCCTGCTCCTTGAGCCAGTAGCGCAGGGCCACGTCCTGGGTGTTGCCCAGCTGCGGCGTGGCCAGCGTCTTGCCCTTGAGGTCCGCGGCGACTGTTGATGTCCTTGCTCACCACGAGCGCGGCCCCGCCGGACGCGGCGCCGGAGATGACCTTGATCGCCTCACCCTTGGACTGCGTGTAGGCGCTGATGGTCGGGTTCGGGCCGATGTAGCTGATATCGAGCTGGTCGGCGAACAGGGCGTTCACCGCATCCGGGCCGGCATTGAACGCGGTCGGGGTGACGCTGATGCCCTGCTCCTTGCAGCGCGTTCTTGAAGTAGCCCTCCTGCAGGCCGATCAGGGCGGGGGCGTGGGTCAGGTTCGGGAAGAACCCGAGTCGCACGGTCTTCACCGAGGCAGCCGGACTGCCGCTGGCCGACGCCTGCTCGGCATCGCCTGAGGAGCAGGCTGCCAGAGACCCGACCACGGCGACGGCCGCGGCGGCGCTGACGAAGCTTGCGTCGCAGGGTGATGGTCATGTACATCCTCCAAAAGTCGCTATTACTATCCACTTACTCGGGAATATATCACGGCTATTTCCTATTCGCTCACTCGGGTAACCGTTGCGGCGCGTCGCGAACGCCCGGCCAGACATGCCGTCCGCCTACTGTGACTAGGTGAGTGAAGAGATCGTGCAGTTCCGCACTCGCGACGAACTGTGGGCCTGGCTGCGGCAACACCACGCCACGAGCGCCGGCGTGTGGGTTCGAGTGGGTCGCAGCGCCAGCGCCCTGCAGAGCATCACGTTTGACGAACTGCTCGAGGCCGGTCTGGCCTTCGGGTGGAGCGAGAGCAAGCGACGTGCGTACGACGCCGATTCCTACCTGCAGCGCTTCACCCCGCGTCGTACGGTCGGAACGGCCTCCGAGCGCAACCTGCGGATCGTGGCCGCACTCGAGCGCGAGGGCCGGATGACGCCCGCGGGTCGCTTAGCGCTGGGCTTGGAGCCGCACGGCTGAAACTTCCGTTCGCGGGCGGAAGTTGCGCGGAGGTCGGCGGGGGCTTGAGAGCTGTTACCTAGACTTGGCGCATGAACCCCCGCCCGGTCCTGGTGGTCGACTTCGGCGCCCAGTACGCCCAACTCATCGCCCGCCGCGTGCGCGAAGCACACCTGTACTCCGAGGTGGTCCCACACACCTGGACGGCCGAGCAGATCCTGGCCAAGCAGCCCTTGGCCATCATCCTGTCCGGCGGGCCCGCCAGCGTGTACGTGGACGACGCACCGAGCTTTGACGCCGCTCTGCTGCAGGCAGACGTGCCGGCGTTCGGCATCTGCTACGGCTTCCAAGTGATGGCTGACGCCCTTGGCGGCCGGGTCGACAAGACGGGCCTGCGCGGAGTACGGCCGCACCGCCGCTGCAGACCCGGCAGAGTGTGCTGTTTGCCGGGCAACCCGCCGACCAGTCGGTCTGGATGTCGCACGGCGATGCGGTGGTCGAGGCGCCCGCTGGTTGTGAGGTCGTTGCCAGTACCGACGGCGACCCCGGTGGCTGCCTTCGTGGACTCCGAGCGCCGGCTCGCCGGTGTGCAGTTCCACCCCGAGGTCGTACACACCGACCACGGGCAGGCGATCCTGCAGCGGTTCCTCTACGACATCGCCGGGCTGACCCCGAACTGGTCGACCGAGGGGGTCATCGACGCCCAGGTCGAGACGATCGCGGCCCAGGTGGGGGAGGGCCGGGCGATCTGTGGGTTGTCTGGTGGGGTCGATTCCGCCGTGGCCGCGGCGCTCGTGCAGCGGGCGATCGGCGACCGGCTGACCTGTGTGTTCGTCGACCACGGCTTGCTGCGGCAGGGCGAGGTGGAGCAGGTCGAGCGCGATTTCGTCGCCGCCACCGGGGCGCATCTGGTGGTCGTGGATGCCCGCAAGCGCTTCCTCGATGCGCTGGCCGGGGTGACGGATCCTGAGCAGAAGCGCAAGATCATCGGCCGGGAGTTCATCCGGGTCTTCGAGGCCGCTGCCGCTGATGTGGTGGCCGGCGGCGACGTGCAGTTCCTCGTGCAGGGGACGCTTTACCCCGATGTCGTCGAGTCCGGCGGGGGCACGGGCACGGCGAACATCAAGAGCCACCACAACGTGGGTGGACTGCCCGAGGATCTCGAATTCGAACTCGTGGAACCGCTGCGTGACCTCTTCAAGGACGAGGTGCGGGCGGTGGGGACCGCGCTGGGCCTGCCCGAGGAGATGGTCTGGCGCCATCCGTTCCCGGGGCCCGGCCTGGCGATCCGGATCGTCGGCGAGGTCACCGAGGAGAATCTGGAGATGCTGCGACAGGCCGATGCCATCGCCCGGGCGGAACTCAGCGCGGCGGGTCTGGACCGTTCCGTCTGGCAGTTCCCGGTCGTGCTGCTGGCCGGCGTGCGCAGCGTCGGGGTGCAGGGTGACGGCCGCACGTACGGCCACCCGGTCGTGTTGCGCCCGGTGAGCAGCGAGGACGCCATGACCGCGGACTGGTCGCGGCTGCCGCACGAGGTGATCGCGACCATCAGTACGCGGATCACCAACGAGGTGCCGGCGGTCAACCGGGTCGTGCTGGACGTGACCAGCAAGCCGCCGGGCACGATCGAGTGGGAGTAGTGCACGCCGCCGTCGATTAGTGTCCGGAATTGCATATCGCTTGAGCCAACACGCCGGGCCATCGACCCCGACCGCGGCGTGTCTCTTTCCTATCGATCCGAGCGGAAAGACAATCCGGACAACGAAATGTTGACTTACGGCTGCTTCGTGACCGTTTCGTGACCTTTTTGAGCCCGCGACATGCCCGGGTTGCAGAAATGCCACTGGCAAGGTGCCTCGGGTGGTACAGCAACGCCTGCTTCCCCTGCTGTCGGCGCTGATCGCAGTTCTGATCACGGCTCCGGCCCAGGCGGCCCCGGCCCCCGTCCCTGCCCCTCAACTTCCTCCGGACCGGCCTTATCCGACCGTTCTGGACGCCCCGGTCGAGTACGAAGGCATGACGACCTGCGACCCGACGCCGCGGCCCGGTGCGTTGGCGCTGCGGCAATTGCTGCTCGACACCTACGGCGCGGCCACGATCGGGATCAGTCGCGCGTGCGACCAGGACACGATCAGTGAACACAAAGAGGGGCGCGCCGTCGACTGGATGGTCGACTTCCGCAACCCCGAGGAGAAGGCGCAGGCCCAGGCCTTCGTGGACTGGGTGACCGCGCCTGGGCCGGACGGTACGCCGGCTGCCAACGCGCGCCGGCTCGGGATCATGTACATCGGGTGGGCCAACGAGATGTGGCGGGCCTACGACACCAAACGCGGCTGGACGGAGTTGCGCGGCTGCTACAACCGCCCGGCGGCCGGCGACGACACCGACTGCCACCGCAACCACGTGCACTTCTCGATGACCTGGGATGGGGCTGCGGCGCGCACCTCGTACTGGGACGGAACGCCGGTGGTCGACACGGCCTGTCCCATCGCCCGGGTGTCGGGCAGCGCGCGGAAACTGACCGCCTCCGCGGCCTTCGTGCCGATCACGGCGGCGCGCGTATTCGACGGCCGGAAGAAGGGCGACGCCGGGTGTTACCTGCAGCAGCGCCGCTGGTCCGGTGACGACCGCAGCCTGCCGATCCAGATCACCGGCCGCAAGGGCGTGCCGAAGACCGGGGTCCAGGCGGTGGCCGTGCGGGTGACGGCCTACGCGTCCAATGCGCCGGGCTGGATCACCGCCGCCGGTAGTCCAGGAATGAACGGGCCGCGGGTTGTGTCGTTGGGCATGAACGGAGCCTCGGCCGCCACGTCGATCGTCCCGGTCTCCGACACCGGCCGCATCTGGCTGTCCACCGTCGCCGGTCACGCCCGGGTCGCCGTGGACGTTCTGGGCTACTTCGCCCGCTCAAGCGCCGCGGCTGCGACCGGTCGCACTGGGACTTGGCAGCCTGTCCCCACAAAAGTCGCCGCGACAGTGCAGATCCCGGCCGGCCAGACGGTTCCCGTGGCGTTGCCGGATGCTCCCAAGACGGCAACCGGCGCTGCTCTCACGCTCAATGCCGTGGGGAGTTCGGCTGGCCACATCCGGGTCACGGCCCCCGGCGCGAAGACCCGGGCGGACACCGTCGACGTGAGTTCCGCGGAGCACAGCGCCAACGTGTTCGCACGGCTCTCCGACGGGCAGGTCGGGTTGACCAATACATCAAAGGCGCCGGCTTCGGTCACTGTCGCGATCGGCGGCTGGATCACCTCACCGCAAGCTGATGGTGGCCGGCTGGCGCCGGCTGGCAGTGATCTCGGCGTCGTGAAGACGGGTAAAACCCAGACCCTCACAGGTCCCGCCAGTGCCCGTGCCGTTGTTCTCGCGGTGACCACCAAGGGGGCGAAGAAGGCCGGCGGCGTGACGGTGTGGGGTAGCGGTGACCGGCCGGGAACGCGCAGCGTGGATGTTCGTACGGGACGGTCCAACACCGATCTGGTCATGGTGACCTTGGCCGACGACAAGGTCATCCACGTCGCCGGTGACGCGCCCAAGGGGACCGCGTCCGTGCGGCTGGTGGGGGTCATCAAGTAGTCCGGTAACCGAGAGGCGCCCGGTTGCCCATTTGAGGGCCGTTAAGGAACCACTGATTAACCATCTCCCGGCTGCAACGTGCCTGAGCGCGCAATCTGCTTCGCCCCACATCTAGCGCCATAGCGCTGCTATGACCCACGATGTGGGGCTTGCATCTCGCACCCTCAGCCGCGTTTCGCTCGGAACAGCGTTTATCAGTGCTTCCCTAACCGGCAACCGCGCAACTCTCGAGCCGGCGGCCAGGCAACGACGCAACCCTCGGTTGGGTTGTCCGGACCCCCACCTAGAGTGAAGCCAGTGAACGACCTGCTTTCCGACCTCAACCCCCAGCAAGCCGCCGCCGTCGCCCATCGCGGTGGCCCGCTGCTGGTCGTCGCGGGCGCGGGTTCGGGCAAGACCCGGGTGTTGACGCGGCGCATCGCCCACCTGCTCGACACACAGCAGGCCATCCCGTCGGAGATCCTCGCGATCACGTTCACGAACAAGGCCGCTGCCGAGATGAAGGAGCGGGTCACCGCGCTAGTCGGCCCGGTCGGACAGCGCATGTGGGTCTCGACGTTCCACAGCGCTTGCGTGCGAATCCTGCGCCGGCAGGCCCACCACTTGGGCTACCCGAGTTCGTTCTCCATCTACGACACCGACGACCAGCGCCGGATGTTCACCCAGATCTCCAAGGAACTCGACCTCGATCCCAAGCGCTACCGACCCCGCGGCCTGGCCCACCAGGTTTCGGCGTTGAAGAACGAACTGATCGACCACGAGTCGTTCACGCCGGAAACCGAGGCGCAAGAAGTGCTCGCCGACGTCTACCGCCGCTACACCGAGCGCATGCAGCGGGCCGGGGCCATGGACTTCGACGACCTGATCGGCAACAGCGTCGCGGTGCTCTCGCTGTTCGACGAGGTGGCCGCTTACTACCACCGCATGTTCGGGCACGTCCTCATCGACGAGTACCAGGACACCAACCACGCGCAATACCAACTCGTGCGCAAACTCGTGGGCGGCGCGGAGCTGGGCCTGGATCCCGCGGAGCTGTGTGTCGTGGGCGACTCCGACCAGTCGATCTACGCGTTCCGCGGTGCCGACGTGCGCAACATCCACGAGTTCGAGAAGGACTTCCCAGGTGCTGAAGTCGTGCTGCTGGAACAGAACTACCGCTCGACGCAGACGATCCTGTCGGCGGCGAACGCGCTCATCGCCCACAACACGCAGCGTCGCGAGAAGCGGCTGTGGACCGACGCGGGCGACGGTGATCTGCTCACCGGCTACGTCGCCGACGACGACCGGGACGAGGCCGCGTTCGTGGTCGGCGAGATCTCGAAGCTCACCGCCGACGGGTGGGATGCCGGCGAGATTGCGGTCTTCTACCGCACCCACGCGCAATCCCGCCCGCTGGAAGAGGTGCTGCTGCGCTCCGGCTTGCGCTACCGCATCGTCGGCAACGTCCGGTTCTACGAGCGCAAAGAAGTGCGCGACGCCCTGGCGTATCTGCGCGTGGTCGCCAACCCCGAGGACGACGTGGCGCTGACCCGGATCTTGAACGTTCCCAAACGGGGACTGGGCGATCGCACCGTCGAGCAGGTGACTGCCTTCGCCACCAAGCAGCAGTTGACGTTCGAGCAGGCCCTGCGACGGGCGCCGGAAACCGGGATCGGCCCGCGCGCCGAGACCCGGATCGGCGGCTTCCTGGTGATGCTGGACGAACTGCGGATGCTGCTCGACTCCGGCGCGGACACCGAGGACATGGTCGAGGCGGTGCTGGAGCAGTCCGGGCTGGTCGCGGAACTGCAAGCCAGCAACGACCCACAGGACGAGGCCCGGCTGGAGAACCTTGCCGAACTCACGTCCGTGGCCCGGGAGTTCATGAACGACAACGCCGACGGCACGCTGGCGGACTTCCTGGAGCGTGTCGCGTTGGTCGCGGAGGCCGACGAGGTGCCCGAGCATGCCGGCGGGCTGGTCACGCTGATGACGCTGCACACCGCCAAGGGCTTGGAGTTCGACGCCGTGTTCCTCACCGGGCTCGAGGAGGGGATCTTCCCGCACCAGCGCTCGCTGGACGACCCGGTGGAGATGCAGGAGGAGCGACGTCTGGCCTACGTCGGCGTGACCCGGGCCCGCAAGCGCCTGTACATCAGCCGCGCGGCCAGCCGCCTGCAGTTCGGCACCCCGCAGATGAACCCACCGAGCAGGTTCCTCGAGGAACTTCCCGCATCCCTGATCGACTGGCGCCGGACCGGCCGCGATCTGAGCCGACGGCCGTCGGCGGGTGGCCGAGGTGCCGCACCTGCGCTGGCTGCTGTCGCCGGCACTGCCCGCCGGGCTGCCGGACCGGTGGTGGACCTCACGGCCGGGGATACCGTTCTGCACCCGAAATTCGGTCTAGGAACTGTGGTGTCGACGACTGGCGAGGCGGACAAGGCCGAGGCGCACATCGACTTCGGCAGCGAGGGTGTGAAGAGGTTGCTGTTGCGCTACGCCCCCGTCGAGAAGGTCTAAGACGCAGAGGCGCCACGTGCGTCGCCTATCTCATCTGCGCTTCGAGGTGGTGCGGGCCACACCAGCGTGGCATGGTTCACGGGCGAAATGCCCGTAATGCCGGATATGCCCAGATTGGGGCACCCCAGAATTGAGCATCCCTTGAACTATGAAGAAGTTCACGCCCCTCGTCGGTATGGGTGTGGCGGCCGTGCTCATCGCCCCCACTACGCCCGCCCTCGCCGCCTCGGACCACCGCGCCAGCAAGGCGCAGGCGGTCTTCACCGAACTGCCGACCACGAACTACCGGCTATCCGCGAAGTTCAACCAGCGGGGCCGCTACTGGTCCAGCGGTCGTCACACGGGGCTTGACTTCGCTGCCCCCCGCGGCACCCGGATCGATGCGGTCGCCGACGGCAAGGTGATCTTCGCGGGTTACGCAGGCGCGTACGGCAAGGCCGTGATCATCAAGCACGCCAGCGGCAAACGCAGCCTCTACGCCCACATGGCCAAGATCAAGACCAGGAAGGGCAAGAAGGTCCACAGCGGGCAGAAGATCGGCAAGGTGGGCGCCACCGGCAACACCACCGGGCCGCACCTGCACTTCGAAGTCCGTTCCAAGCACGGCAAGAAGTTCGACCCCCGCCCGTTCCTGAGGGGTGAGTGACGTGCCAACCGTTCGCGAATCGATCCAGGCCGGCAGCGTGCTGGCCGCCAGCAGCGCACTGTTGCTCGGAGCTGTCTCAGCCAGTCACGCCGTGGACCTGCCCGCCGGCTTCGACGCGGTGCTCGCCACGGAAGAAGCGGTGGAGCCGGTAGCGGCCGCGCCGGTGATGCCAGGCGTGGTTGACGACCTCGGCACGGCAGCCGTCAAGGCCAAGCAGATCGAGGTGCAGCAGGCCAAGCGGGCCGCCGCCCGGGCCCAGCGCAGCAGTGGCCCGATGTTCACGCCGACCACGAACTACAAGTTCAGCGCCCGCTTCGGCCAGCCCGGTGGTTGGGCCAGCGGGTACCACACAGGACTGGATTTCGCCGCGCCCACCGGTACTCCCGTGTTCTCGGCGCTGGCCGGGACCGTCGTCGAGTCCGGCTGGGGCGGTGCGTACGGCAACCACTTGGTCATCAAGCACGCCAACGGCGTGAAGACGCTGTACGCGCACCTGTCCAGTGCATCAGTGAGCAAGGGCGACGAAGTCCTGCGTGGTCAGCGGATCGGCGCGGTCGGCACGACCGGCAACTCCACGGGCCCGCACCTGCACTTCGAGGTCATCAAGGGTGACACGCAGAAGGACCCGGCCGCGTTCCTGTGATCAGCGACTGGCAGCTGGGCGCTGCCGCCGCGTAGGAGCAGGTTCCGGCGCAACCTTGCCCGTGCTGCTGCCGATTGGTGTGGTCCCGCGTACCAGGGTGGAACCGTCAGGGTCGAGTTGTGCCAGGGTCGTGCAGATCTCGTGGACGACCCGACCGTCGACCGGGAACGACATGTGCCCCACCCCGCGCACGAAGACGTTGCGGGCGTTGAGGTCCGGGTGCACGATCCGGGCGTTGCGCTTGGGGATGATCATCTGATCCAGGTCCGACCAGAAGGCGACCATCCGGGTGCGGCAGCCCGGTGACGGCGCGTTCAGCTCGCGCACGATCGGGCTGTCCGGCCGCATCTGCTTCACCACGGAGTGCGGCACTAGGTAGGCCGGCATCGTGCCGTCGTGCGGGGAACCCAATGTGACCAGGGTGTGCACCCGCTGATCACCGCCCAGGCACTGCACGTAGTAGCGCGCCACGACCCCACCCATCGAGTGGCCGATTACGTGGACGCGCTCGTACCCGGTTTCCCGGCGCACTTTCTCGACCAGGCTCTTGAGCCGGCGGGCGACCCGCGGGATGTCGTCGGACAGCGGGGAGTAGTTCAGCGTGATGACCCGGCCGAAGCCCCGCCGGTTCAGTGCCCGGCGCAGGAACGCGAAGACGGTGTGGTTGTCGATGATGCCGTGGATCAGGATGATCGGCGTCCCGGCTGCCTCGACGTCGCCGATGATCAATCCGCGCTGCACGGGCGGCAGGCCTTCGAGGGTGTGCCGGTGCTCGGCGTGCCGGTACTTGTCCTCCACCAGCCCAAACGGGTACATCGCGACATGGGTGGCCAGGAAAGCCGCCTCCATGGCGACCCCTTTGGCCCCGGACAGGTTGAACAGCGACTTCTTTGCCGAAGCGGTGGTCTTCCTGGCCCGTTCCAGGCGTGACGGCGCCTGGTCCTCGGGACATTCGGGCATAAGGGGAAAGTAGCCGACGCGGGGCTCCGAATGCGGGCGAAAACGCCGATTCCCCTGGGTTTATTACCGCGTCCAGCGTTCGAAAGCTGGCCGGCCGCATCTCATTCGGCCAGGTTCCGAACGCGACACGCCGGTTTGGGGGCCTTGACGGGCGCGTCAGCCGTCAGAACCTGGCCACGGAGGGCCTCGAAACAGGTTGCCGGCCAAGTTTCGAACGCGGACCCGCGTCGATCATCCGCTCGGACGTTGCAGTAGCGTCAGCCACAGGGCCCTAGACACAAGGTGGTGCTGATGGATCTGTACGAGTACCAGGCGAAGGAACTGTTCGCCGCGCACGGCGTCCCGACCCAGTCCGGCGAGGTGGTCACCGATGCGGCCGCGGCCGCAGGCGCCGCCGAGCGGATCGGCGGTCTGGTCGTGGTCAAGGCTCAGGTTAAGACCGGCGGCCGCGGCAAGGCCGGCGGCGTGAAGCTGGCCGAGAACCCCGCTGATGCGCAAGCGAAGGCCGAGGCCATCCTCGGGCTGGACATCAAGGGCCACATCGTCCAGAAGGTGCTGATCACAGGCGCGGCGGACATCGCCGAGGAGTACTACGTCTCCTTCCTGCTCGACCGCGCGAACCGCAACTTCCTGGCCATGGCCAGCGTCGAGGGCGGCATGGACATCGAGGAAGTGGCCGCCACCAAGCCGGAAGCGCTCGCGAAGGTCGCCATCGACCCGATCCAGGGTGTCGACGCCGCGAAGGCCGCTGAGATCGTGGCCGAGGCCAAGTTCCCTGCCGACGTGGCCGACCAGGTCGCCGACGTGCTCGTGAAGCTGTGGGACGTCTTCGTCAAGGAGGACGCCACGCTGGTCGAGGTCAACCCGCTGGTGAAGACCCCGGACGGCAAAGTCATGGCGCTGGACGGCAAGGTCACGCTGGACGACAACGCCGACTTCCGGCACGCGGACCACGAGGCGCTGGTCGACATCGGCGCAACGGACCCGCTGGAGCTCAAGGCCAAGGAGAAGGGCCTGAACTACGTCAAGCTGTCCGGCGAGGTGGGCATCATCGGCAACGGTGCCGGCCTGGTCATGAGCACGCTGGACGTCGTGGCCTACGCCGGTGAGGAGTTCGGCGGCGTCAAGCCCGCGAACTTCCTGGACATCGGCGGTGGCGCGAGCGCGCAGGTCATGGCCGACGGCCTGGAGATCATCCTGGGTGACCCCGAGGTCAAGAGCGTCTTCGTCAATGTCTTCGGCGGCATCACCGCCTGTGACGCGGTGGCTAACGGGATCGTGCAGGCCATGCAGATGCTGGCCGACCGCGGCGACGTCGTCGACAAGCCCCTCGTGTGCCGGCTGGACGGCAACAACGCCGCCGAGGGCCGCCGGATCCTCGACGAGGCCGAGCACGACGTCATCGAACTGGTCGACACCATGGACGAGGCCGCGGCGCGCGTCGCCGAGCTGGCCGCGCGGTAAGGGAGGAACGTACAAATGGCGATCTACCTCGACGAGAACTCCCGCGTTCTGGTGCAGGGCATCACCGGCTCGGAGGGTGGCAAGCACACCCGCCGGATGGTGGCCGGCGGCACGAACATCGTGGCCGGCGTGACGCCCGGCAAGGGCGGCCAGACCGTCGACGCCGACGGCACGATCATCCCGGTGTTCAACTCCGTGCAGGAAGCGGTCGACGCGACCGGCGCCAACGTGTCTGCTGTCTTCGTGCCGCCCAAGTTCACCAAGGGTGCGGTCATCGACGTCGTGGACGCCCAGGTACCGCTGGCGGTCGTGATCACCGAGGGCGTGCCGGTACACGACACCGCGTCGTTCTTCACCTACGCGCAGAACGCCGGCACCACGCGCATCGTGGGCCCGAACTGCCCCGGACTGATCAGCCCCGGGAAGTCCAATGCGGGCATCATCCCCGCCGACATCAGCGGTCCTGGCCGGATCGGCCTGGTGTCGAAGTCCGGCACGCTGACTTACCAGATGATGTTCGAGTGCCGCGACATCGGCTTCACCACTGCTGTGGGCATCGGCGGCGACCCGGTCATCGGGACCACCCACATCGACTGCCTCGCGGCGTTCGAGGAGGACCCGGATACCGAGGTCATCATCATGATCGGTGAGATCGGTGGCGACGCCGAGGAGCGGGCGGCAGCGTTCATCAAGGACAACGTGACCAAGCCGGTCGTGGGCTACGTGGCCGGCTTCACCGCGCCCGAGGGCAAGACCATGGGCCACGCCGGCGCCATCGTGTCGGGCTCGTCGGGTACGGCTGCGGCCAAGGCCGAGGCCCTGGAGGCCGCCGGTGTGCGTGTGGGCAAGACCCCGGCGCAAGCCGCGAAACTGGTCCACGAGATCGTCGCGGGGCTTAACTGATCCGTTAGCATCCCGGGCATCCGTGAGCAGCGCGGGCGGGTTTTGGACGCACGGAATGCTCACCGATCAGGTCAGGGAAGCTCCCACCCCACAGCCAACGCACGCTCGGCGGCTTGCCGTCCGACGTCGAACTGGCGACGGAAGTACTCCGCGTCGAAGTAGGCGTAACTGAGCAGTTCCATCTCACCGGGCCCGTCGCCCAGTCCCCGCAGTACGCGCTGCAAAGCCGCGGCCTGCGGATCGAACCGGTTGTTGCCCAGGACCTCGGTGGCCAATTCGGCCAGTACGCCCGGTTCCGGGGAGACCTCCAGCAGCGAGACGGGGTGCAGGTCCCGGCCGCCCGAGGTGCACAGATCGGCGCCCTGCCCCAGCCACCGGTTGCGGGTGCGGATCTCGGCAAGGTCCTCGATCACGCGGTCGGCCATGACCGCCTGCAAAGTGAGCGCCGCGGCGTCGAGGACGTCCGGCTGTTCTCCCACACCGCTCGGGTACACCTGCGGGTAGGCCGTCGCATGGGCCGACACCACGACCAGGTGATCCGCCCCAAGGGCAACGGCCGGGCGCAGCGGTGCGTTCAGCCGGATGCCACCGTCCAAGTACCAGCCCTCGAACGGTCCACTCACCTTGATCGGCGGGAAAGCAACCGGAATGGCGCTGCTGGCCAGCACCTGATCAGCCTGCACCGGACCTGGGGCGAGCCGCAGTGCCCGGGATGGATCGGCGACCTGCGAGGCGTCGAGCGTGGTGTCGAGGAACAGCACGCTGTGGGCGTGGGCAATGTGCCAGTGCGCGACTGTATCGTCCGGGCCGCTGGGAACCGTATCGGTCGGGGGCACCCGGGTCGCGGCCACGCCCACGGCATCGAGCACACCGGAGGCCACATTGGCGGCGATCTGCCCAGTGTCGAGAACCTCCGTGGCAGTGCGCTGCAGTGGCGCGGTGTCGAACAGGGACACGATCCCGTGCCCGATGCCGAAGAGAGCCCCGGGCAAGAAACGCAGGCCATCCCCGATCAGGGACAGCAACGGCGGCCGAATGACGTTGCCGGCCCCCATCGCACCCCAGACCCGCAGGAGTTCGGAAGAGGCCTGCTCGGTCGGCAAGTGCGCGAACGACCCGTACAGCGCGGCATTGATGGCGCCGGCGGACGTTCCCAGCAGGATCGTCGGAGTAAGACCCTGGGTCTCCAGCGCCGGCAACAGGGTGGCCAACGCACCTGCCTGGAACGCGCCGCGGGCGGCCGCTCCGGTGAGAACCACGGCAACGGTCGACATATCACCAGGCTAGGCAAGCCCCTTTCGGCGTGTACCGCCCCCGCCATTGGCGATCGGATGCGAACCTAGACCTCGTGAGTCATTCCCGCGGTCCGGCCAGCCGAACGAGGCCGCGGAACCGCCGGACAACCCCTCGCGAAGCCGATCGGATCAAATCCCCCCGCTCCGGCTGGGCCCAGCCCGCGAAGGCTGTGCGCACCATGTGGCGTTCGGGCCCGCTGCCGGTCCCGGTGGCAGGGGTTGCCGCAGGGCTGTGGGCTTCGCTGACCGGTCTGGTGATCACGGTCGTGCTCACGCTGGTCGTGTGGATCTTCGCCGCCGGTGAGTCGGCATCCGACACCGCGCTGCGGGTGGGCGCCGACGTCTGGCTGGCCGGCCACGGAACCCCGTTCCGCGTCGGCACAGGTGTCTGGACGCTGATGCCCTGGGCCTGGGTGGTCTTCCCAGGAGTCACGCTGTGGGCGGCAGGTCGCTGGCTGGCGCATCGAGCAGCCGTGGCGTACGTGAAGTCGGCGGCTGTGGCAGCTGCTGCGCTGGCTACAACGTATGCGGTGGTGGCCCTGTTGGCTGCGCTCTACGGCACGATGTCCAGCGCCGCTGCGATTCCGATGCGGGCGTTCCTGCATGCCGGCCTGATCGCTTTCCTGGTCTCGTTCACCGCCATCCTGTGGCGGGCGGGTTTGCTTCGGGGGGCGATGGAGCGGACCTGGCAACTGGCACGCCCGGCAGTGGCCGCATTCGCCGTCTTGGTGCTCGGCGCCTGCGTCGCGATGATCGTCGCGACCATCGCCGGCTACTCGGCCCTCACCGCGACCGTGCAGGAGATCCGGCCAGGCGCTGTCGGCGGCATTGCCCTGTTCGTGGCGTGGCTGGGGTATCTGCCCGCGGCCCTGTTGTGGTGCCTGTCCTTCGTGCTTGGTGCCGGTATCCAGGTCGGCGGGGTCCCTGTCACCCCGCTGCAGCCGCTCGGCGCCCCGGTCGACATGCTCGGGCTGAACGTGCTGCCCGTCACCGCGAACCCGGCCTGGCTAATCGGTGCGGTCATCCCGGTCGCCGCTGGCCTCGTGCTCAACCGCATCGCCGGACCGGCGACCACTCGCCGTGCCTGGTGGCAGGTGCGCGGCGTCGCGCTCGCGGTGCTGCTCATCGTCGTAGACCTGTGGTGGTTCATCTCGACCGGGCGGCTCGGCGATGGCCGGCTGGATCTGCTCGGCCCGCCGCCGGTGCTCATCCCCGTGCTGCTGGGCGCGGTGGCGCTGGGCATCGCCGGCGATGTTGCCTTCACCTGGGCCTGGCGCCGATGGGGACACCGGGCCACGGTGGACCTCACGGAAGGCGAACCCTCGGCCGTTGATGAGGACGTCCCCGCCTAGGATCGTCCGTGTGCCGACCGTCGCAGTTCTGATCTCCGGTTCCGGCACGCTTCTGCAGTCACTGATCGACGACCCGGCCCGCGCGTATGACATCGCGGTGGTGGTGGCCGACCGGGAGGCAGCGGGGCTTGAGCGCGCCCACAAGGCCGGTATTCCGACCCGGATCGTCGCTCCGGCCGATCATGCAGACCGGGCGGCATGGAGCGCCGCGCTGGCCGACACGGTGGCGGGTTTCAGCCCCGACTGGGTCGTATCCGCAGGCTTCATGCGGATCCTCGCGCCGGTATTCCTCGAGCGTTTCCCGCAGCGCGTTGCGAACAGCCATCCTGCACTGCTGCCTGCGTTCCCGGGTGCCCATGCGGTGCGCGATGCCCTGGCCTACGGGGTCAAGGTCACCGGCTGCACTGTCCACCTCGTCGACGCCGGCGTGGACACCGGGCCGATCATCGCCCAGCAGGCAGTGCCGGTCGAACCTGATGACGACGAAGAGACCCTGCACGAACGGATCAAGACCGCCGAATGGCAACTCCTGCCCGCGGTCGTGAACCGCTTGGTGCGCGACGCAATCACGGTGGACGGACGGAAGGTGGAGCTATGAAACGCGCCCTGATCTCGGTGTACGACAAGACCGGCGTGACCGACCTGGCGGCGGTGTTACACGCGGCCGGCGTGGAGATCGTGTCGACCGGCTCCACCGCGGCGACCATCGCAGCCGCCGGAGTGCCGGTCACCCAGGTCGCGGAGGTGACGGGCTTCCCGGAGATTCTGGACGGCCGGGTCAAGACCCTGCACCCGCGCATCCACGGCGGCATCCTGGCCGACCGGCGCAAGGCCGAACACCGGGCCACGCTGGACGAGCACGGCATCACCGGCGTGGACTTGGTGGTTGCCAACCTGTACCCCTTCAGTGACACCGTTGCCAGCGGCGCCGGGGTTGAGGACTGCATCGAGCAGATCGACATCGGTGGGCCGGCCATGGTGCGCGCCGCCGCCAAGAACCACGCGAACACCGCGGTCGTGGTCAGTCCAGCGGACTACGCCGACGTCGTCGCCGTGGTTCGCTCGGGTGAGGGGTTCAGCGACGCGCAGCGCCGGGAGCTCGCGGTCAAGGCCTTCCGCCACACTGCCGAGTACGACGTTGCTGTGGCGTCCTGGCTGGGCGCCATCGATGCCAGTCCGACGCACGCTGCCCGCCTGGGTCGCCGCTACCTGGCAGCGCGCCGAGGTCCTGCGCTACGGCGAGAACCCGCACCAGCAGGCGGCGCTGTACATCAACGAGCACGCCGACGGGCCTGGCCCACGCCGAACAGCTGCACGGCAAGCAGATGTCCTACAACAACTTCGTCGACGGCGACGCCGCCCACCGCACGGCCTGGGACTTCGAGCGAGCCGGCCGCCGCGATCATCAAGCACGCCAATCCCTGCGGCATCGCGGTGGGTGCGGACCTGCTCAGCGCATACCGCGCGGCGTTCGACACCGATCCGGTCTCTGCGTATCGGCGGAGTCGTCGCAGTCAACCGGGAGGTGGACGCCGACGCCGCAGCCGCCATGGCCGAGATCTTCCTCGAGGTGATCATCGCGCCGTCGTTCACGTCCGAGGCGCTGGACGTGCTGCGGCAGAAGAAGAACCTGCGCCTGCTGCAAGCCGGTCCCGCGCACAGGCGGGTGCGGAGGTGCGTTTCATCTCCGGCGGGATGCTCATGCAGGGCGCGGACCGCATCGACGCCCCCGGTGACGATCCCGCGCAATGGACGCTGGCCGCGGGCGAGCCCGCCGACGAGACGACGCTGCGCCGATCTCGCGTTCGCCTGGCGCGCCTGCCGGGCGGTCAAGAGCAACGCGATTCTGCTGGCCAAGGAGCGAGGCTGCGGTGGGCATCGGCATGGGCCAGGTCAACCGGGTGGATTCCGCCCGGCTGGCGGTGGCACGCGCCGGTGAGGAGCGGGCGCAGGGTGCGGTTGCTGCCTCCGACGCCTTCTTCCCGTTCCCGGACGGACTCGAAGTGCTGCTGGCTGCGGGCGTCAAGGCGGTGGTACAGCCCGGTGGTTCTGTGCGCGACGAGGAAGTGGTCGCTGCCGCCCGCGCAGCCGGGGTTGCGATGTACTTCACCGGGGTGCGGCACTTCTTCCACTGACGACGGCGCCAAGCCCGTGCCACGGGTGCCGTTGTGAGAGTCCGACGCAGTTGAGAGCGGTAGACGGGCGGCTACGTGCGTCGGTGTCACTCAGGCGGCGTTCATGGCGGCGCGTCGTGCGATACCTGGGACGTTGCTGGTCGCGGGACGCTGCGAGAATCGAGCACATGACAGCGGTGATCCTGGACGGCAAGGCGACGGCGGCTGCCATCCGCGCGGAACTTGCGCAACGCGTTGCAGTGCTGAAGCAGCGTGGCATCACGCCGGGGCTGGGCACCGTGCTGGTGGGGGATGACCCTGGCAGCCATGCCTACGTCGGCAGGCAAGCACAAGGACTGCGCGGAGATCGGGGTGAACTCGATTCGCGTGGATCTGCCGGCCACTGCCACGCAGGCCGAGGTGGAAGCCGCACTGCACAACCTCAACGAGGACCCGGCCTGCACCGGCTACATCGTGCAACTTCCATTGCCCGCTGGTCTGGATCAAGGCGCCGCGCTGGCGGCCATCGACCCGGCCAAGGATGCCGACGGCCTGCATCCCATGAGCCTCGGTCGTTTGGTCCTGAACGAATCCGCGCCGCTGCCCTGCACGCCCCGCGGCATCGTCGAACTACTGCGCCGCTACGACGTGCCGATCGCCCGTCGTCACGTGGTGGTCATCGGCCGTGGCGTCACGGTTGGCCGCCCGCTCGGGCTTCTGCTCACGCGTAAGTCAGAGAACGCCACGGTGACGCTGTGCCACACCGGGACGCCGGACTTCGGAGTCTTCACCCGGCAAGCTGACATCGTCGTGGTGGCCGCCGGCGTGCCCGGTCTGCTGACCGCTGACATGGTCAAGCCGGGCGCCGCGGTCCTCGACGTCGGAATCACCCGAACCGATGCCGGCCTCGTCGGCGACGTTGCGCCTGACGTCCTGGACGTCGCCGGCCACGTCGCGCCGATGCCCGGCGGGGTGGGCCCGATGACCCGCGCGATGCTGCTGGTCAACGTGGTGGAGATGGCCGAGCAGGCCTGATCGCCGTTAACGGCGCGGTGAGGTGACGTTCACCGAATCTGGGGGCTACCGTTACCCTCATGAGCACCGCGTCCGGCGACGAGTACCTCGTCGGATCGGCTTCTCCGGCAACCGTCGAGATCGCGACTCTGCCGTCCAAGCCCCGCCGCTGGCCCTTCCTGGTGGTCCTCGCCGTGGGACTCGTGGGCTTGGGTCTGATCGCTACCGGATTGCTTCAGCAAGGTGTGGTCGCCCTGATCGTGGCGTTTGGCGTGGCCGCGTTGTTGCGCTTGGTGCTGCCCGGAAGGGGTGCCGGCCTGCTGGCGTCCCGCACCCGGGTCCTCGACGCCTGTGGTTTCGCCGCGCTGGCCGCTGCCATGGCCGCCACCCTGCTGTTGATCAAGTAACCGCGCCCGAGAGCGCGATCTGCGTCACCGCACATCTCGGGCCAAAGCGCGGCCATGACCCACGATGGGTGGCTTGCATCGGGCATCCTCAGCCGCTTCTCGGGCCGGACACAGCCTTCGTCAGTGCTTCCCAAAGCCGCCCCCAAGCACGTCGGACCGGTTCGATACCCTTGACTGCGGGCCGAATCACGAACGCGAAAGGTGAGTCATGGCTGGAAAAGTCACGGTTGTCGGAGCAGGTTTCTACGGGTCGACCACGGCCATGCGACTGGCGGAGTACAACGTCTTCGACGAAGTCGTCCTGACCGACATCGTGGAGGGCAAGGCCGAGGGCCTGGCCCTGGACATGAACCAGTCCCGCCCGGTCGAGGGCTTCGAGACGAAGGTGATCGGCCAGACCACCGGCCTGGACGGCTCGGGCTACGAGGCGATCACCGGCTCGGACATCGTGGTCATCACCGCCGGCCTGCCCCGCAAGCCCGGCATGAGCCGCATGGACCTCATCGAGACGAACGCGAAGATCGTGCGCCAGGTCGCCGAGAACGTCGCCCAGCACGCGCCGAACGCCGTGGTGATCGTGGTGCGTAACCCGCTGGACGAGATGACCGCGCTGACCCAGTTGGCTACGGGCTTCCCGCACAACCGCGTGATCGGCCAAGCCGGCATGCTCGACACCGCCCGCTTCAGCCAACTTCGTCGCTGAGAAGCTCGGCAAGCCGATCGCCAGCGTGGCGACACTGACCCTGGGCAGCCACGGCGACACCATGGTGCCGGTGCCATCGCGTTGCACGGTCGACGGTCAGCCGCTGACGGACTTCCTCAGCGCGGACGAGATCGAGGAGCTCGTGGTCCGTACCCGCAACGGTGGTGCTGAGGTCGTGGCACTGCTCAAGACCGGGTCAGCGCCTACTACGCGCCGTCCGCCGCGGCCGCCCGCATGGCGAAGGCCGTGATCGAGGACAGCGGTCAGGTGATGCCGGTGTGCGCTTGGGTCGACGGCGAGTACGGCATCTCCGGGGTGTACCTCGGAGTGCGAGGCCGAGATCGGTCGCGAGGGCGTGCGCCGAATCGTCGAGACCGACCTGACCGAGACCGAGCTGGCAGGGCTGAAGGAGGCCGCCGAGGCCGTCCGCGCCAAGCAGGCCGACGTGCAGGGTCTCTAAGTCATGGCGAAGATCAAGGTTGCGAACCCGGTCGTCGAACTCGACGGCGACGAGATGACCCGCATCATCTGGGACTTCATCAAGGACCAGCTGATCCTGCCGTACCTGGACGTGGACCTGAAGTACTACGACCTGGGCATCGAGAGCCGCGACGCCACCGACGACCAGATCACGATCGATTCGGCCGAGGCGATCAAGAAGTACGGGGTCGGCGTCAAGTGCGCGACGATCACTCCGGACGAGGCCCGCGTCGAGGAGTTCGGGCTCAAGAAGATGTGGCGCTCGCCCAACGGCACGATCCGCAACATCCTGGGCGGCGTCATCTTCCGCGAGCCGATCATCATCAGCAACATCCCGCGGCTGGTGCCCGGCTGGACCAAGCCGATCGTCGTCGGCCGTCACGCGTTCGGCGACCAGTACCGGGCCACCGACTTCAAGGTCCCCGGCCCGGGCACGCTGACGCTGACCTACACGCCGGCCGACGGTTCCGAGCCGATGGAGTTCGACGTCTACGACTTCCCGGGCGGCGGTGTCGCCATGGGGATGTACAACCTCGACGACTCGATCCGCGACTTCGCGCGGGCATCGATGCGCTACGGGTTGAGCCGCAACTACCCGGTGTACCTGTCCACGAAGAACACGATCCTGAAGGCCTACGACGGGCAGTTCAAGGACATCTTCGCCGAGGTCTTCGAGACCGAGTTCAAAGACGAGTTCGAGGCCGCTGGCATCACGTACGAGCACCGGCTGATCGACGACATGGTGGCCGCTGCCATGAAGTGGGAGGGCGGCTACGTCTGGGCCTGCAAGAACTACGACGGTGACGTGCAGTCCGACACGGTCGCGCAGGGCTTCGGCTCGCTCGGCCTGATGACCTCGCGTCCTGATGACCCCGGACGGCAAGACCGTCGAGGCCGAGGCCGCGCACGGCACGGTGACCCGGCACTACCGCCAGCACCAGCAGGGCAACCCGACGTCGACTAACCCGGTCGCCAGTCGATCTTCGCGTGGACCCAAGGCTTGGCCCACCGCGGCAAGCTGGACGGTACGCCCGGAGGTGACTAACTTCGCGCGAGACGCTGGAGCGGGTCTGCATCGAGACCGTCGAGAGCGGCAAGATGACCAAGGACCTCGCGCTGCTCGTCGGGCCGGACCAGTCCTTCCTGACCACGCAGGAGTTCCTGGCCGCGATCGACGAGAACCTGCAAGCCGCTATGGCCTGATGCGGCTGGTCAGCGCCAACGTCAACGGCATCCGGGCTGCGGTCGCGCCGCGGCGGGCTGGAATGGCTCGCCGCGCAGAACGCCGACGTGATCTGCCTGCAGGAGGTGCGGGCGATCCGACGAGCAGTTGGCGGCTGCGCTGGGTGACGCCTTCGACGGCTGGCACGTGGCCCACCGCCCGTCGGGCCAGCGCGCCGGGCACGCCGGGGTCGCCATCCTTGCTCGCGAGCCGCTGGAGATCACTGCGGACCTCGGTTGTGCCGACGATGAGGGCCGCTGGCTCGCCGTTCGCATCGGGGACCTCGACGTCGCATGCGTTTACGTGCACGCGGGTCAGGCGGACACTCCTATTCAGGACGACAAGCACCGCTTCCTCGATGCCATGGGCAAGTGGATGGAGCAGCACGACCGGGCGTTGGTGTGTGGGGACCTCAACGTCGCTCACACCGAGGCTGACATCAAGAACTGGAAGGGGAACATCGGCAAGGCCGGGTTCCTGGAGTCGGAGCGGGCGTATCTGACGCACTGGTACGAGGAACTGGGCTGGGTCGACCTCGGCTGCGACGCGGGATACACGTGGTGGAGTTGGCGCGGGAAGGCGTTCGACAACGACGCCGGCTGGCGGATCGACTGCGTGCTTGCCTCACCCGAGATTGCGGCCTCGTGCCGCAGTTTCACCGTGGGCCGCGCGCCGAGTTACGCCGAACGCTGGAGCGACCACGCGCCAGTGGTGGTTGAGCTCGAGCGCGACTAGTCGGCTGGCTGGCCGGCGATGTTGACCATCCACTTCACACCATTGCCGTCGATGCACATGCCGAACGCATCGCCCCATGGCGCGACCTCCAGCGGCACCAGCGTCTGGCCGGATGTCGAGAGCTTCTCCCAATAGCCACGTAGGGTGTCATCGTCGTCGCCTGACAGCGAGATGGAAATCTGGGCTCCCTCTTCGTACTCCATGCCGGGTGGGGTGTCGGAGGCCATGAGTGCCAGATTCTCGGCCACGAGCATGGCGTGCATGATGCCGTCCGCAGGCGCGCTGGAATCCATGCCGGACTCCCCGAATGTGCTCATCGTGAGCTCGCCGCCGAACACCGACTGGTAGAACTCCATTGCCTGGCGGGCGCTGTCGCGGAATTGAATGTAGGGGTTGAGCAGTACGGGCATACCGGCTCCTTGGTAGACGGAGTGCTCAGGGTAACCCGGTGCAGCGTCATGTGCCCAGGCGATGGATTCGCCCCCCGATCACCGTGGGATGTGTGGCCACCACGAGGCGTCACATCTGGGTCTCTGCGTTTGTCGGCGGCGGCTGAAAACGGGGCCAATGTGGCAGTCGGAATTGGGGCCACGTTGTTGTTGTGTGTCTAGTTTGCCTGGTCTTGGGTTCTGACGCTGGGGAGGCTGTCGATGCCTGCGCTGCGGAGTCGGTAGCTGGCTCCTTTGAGGGTGAGGACGTCGGCGTGGTGCACGATCCGGTCGATCATGGCGGCGGCGACGGCCTGGTCTCCGAACACGGTTCCCCAGCCACTGAACGGCAGGTTGGAAGTGAGGATCAGGGAGGCGTGTTCGTAGCGGGATGACACAAGTTGGAAGAACAGGTTCGCGGCGTCTTGTTCGAAGGGCAGGTAGCCGACCTCGTCGATGATGATCAGGGCGTAGCGGCGCAGCCGGGCTAGTTCCGCCGACAGCCGGCCTACCCGGTGGGCGTCGGTCAGGCGGGTGATCCAGTCGGTGGCGGTGGCGAACAGCACCCGGTGGCCGTGGCGGGCCGCGGCCACCCCGAGTGCGGTGGCCAGGTGGGTCTTTCCGGTGCCGGGTGGGCCGAGCAGCACGACGTTACGGGCCTCGGTGAGGAACCCGCCGGAGGCCAGCGCGGCGATCTGGGCTCGGACGGCGGGTTGGGCGTCGAAGTCGAACTCTTCCAACGTTTTGACCGCTCCGAATCCGGCGGCGCGGATGCGCAGCTGGGCGCCGGAGGCGTTACGCGCTGAGACTTCGCGGTCCAGGACCGCGGCCAGGTAGTCCTCGAACGTCCAGCTGGCGTCGCGGGCCTGGTCGGCCAGCCGGGCCGCGGCCTGGGTGATCCGTGGTGCTTTCAGTGCGGCGGCCAGGTAGCGGATCTGCTTGTCGGTGTCGGTGGGCGGGGTCATCAGGACACCTGCCCGTCAGCAAGGCCGAAGGCTCGGTCGTAGTCGGCCAGGTCACGGAACAGATCCTGGTCACCGCCGGTGGCCCGGGGTGTTTGGAACTGCTGGCGCAGCACCTTCGCCGCTGCGACGTGGGCCGGGTCGGTGACAGTCATCCCGCGTGCCCAGACCCGCCCGTGGTCGGCGATCAGCCGGCCATCGGCACGGACCCGGACCCGGTCCAGATCGGCGTGCACATCCACGATCCGCCCGATCACCGCCGGGTCCACCGAGTAGTCCGACGAGTCCAGGCGCACGTAGTAGTCCCTCGGTAGCCGGATGCTGTGATGCCAGCCCAGGTGCAGCGGCACCGGCGGCAACCGGAGCATCCCGGCCCGGTCGGCATCCAGCAGGTCGACCGGGCGGGCCTTGAGCGTACGCACCGTCCGGGTGTTCGCGATCGCAAGCCAGTCGGCGAACTGGGTGTTGAAATCATCCGGTGAGTTGAAGTCCCGGCCGGGCATGAACGAGGTTTCGAACCAGCCGTTGCGCCGCTCCACCAGCCCTTTGGACTCCGGGTCGTTCGGGGGTAGCAGCACGAGTTTGCTGGCCAGGGTGCCCATGAACACCGACACCCCGGCCGCGAACCGTTTCCCTCACCCGATGCCTGCCTCGTTGTCCCAGATCAGCCGACGTGGCACCCGGCCCAGCTGTCCCAGCAGCTCCTACATTCCCAGCAGCAGATCCTCGGTCTTACGGGTCGGGATCATCCGGCCCAACGTGAACCGGGAATGCGCGCAGGTCATCACCAGCGTTGGCAGCAGCCGGGCGGTGCCGTCCTCCAGCGGGATCTTGCGCGGCGGGAACCACAGATCACACTGCGCCGCGTCGCCGGGCGACCACACGATCCGATCGCACGGGTCGATCCGGCGATAGTCCGGGCGCAAACCAGCGACGTTCTGTCGGAACCACCGTTCCGACCCGCCCCACCCGACTCGTTCAGCGATCACCGAGGCCGGCATCTCCGGATGCTCGGCCAGCAGCGCCCGCACCCGCGCCTCGAACGGCGTGAACGAGGGCACCACCGGCGGTCGCTCATACTTCGGGGGACGGTCAGAGGCGACCGCCCGGTCGACCGTGGCCCGGCCGATCCCCAAGTCCCGAGCCACCTGCCGCTTCGAAACGCCATCGGCGACAAGCCGCCGGATCAACGCCCAATCTTCCACTGAGATCATCCACCCAATCTGTCTGGGTGGCCCCGTTTTCAACCGCCGCTATGGCCTCGTTTTCGAGCGCCGTCGACAGCGTTCGTGGTGTGTCGTGCCCGCCGCTTACGTTGGGTTGTGGGAGCGAGGTCCTGTGGATTGCGCTGACCCGGTTTTGTCAGACCCTCCTGCCATTCTGAGAGTGGCAGTCGGGGCCTGCCCTTCTTCTCTTTCTTCTTCTGGGTTTGGGGGTGTGTCGTGTCGTTGGAGATCTCTCACAATGCGCATCGGCGTGCCCGGATCCGGGAGTCGCTGCCCACCGAACATCCGAAGCTGCTGGACCAGATCGGCGAGCTCACGGTCGATCAGCTGCCGGACCCGACCGAGTTGAGCCTGGAGGAGCTGGCCGGGTCAATCGGGGTCGCCGGGCGGCTGGTCAACCAACTCGAAGCCTGGCTGACGACAGTGGCCGCCGAGGCTGATACCCGCAAGGCCTCGCAGGTGTTGTGCGCCGGCACGACCGGGACGATGGTCGCGGCGGCGTTGAACACCACCCCTTCGGTCGGGTCCGGGATGGTTGCCACCGGCCGGGCACTCCGCGACCTGCCCGCGGTGGCCGAGGCATATCGGGCTGGCGCGATCGGGACCCGGCAGGTGCTGGCCTTACAGCATGCCGCACCAAGGATCGAGGACTTCCCCTCCAACGAGCCGTGGCTGGTCGAGATCGCCTCCCAGGTGGACTCCCACGAACTGCGCCGGCTGCTGGACGTGCTCATCACCCAGTCCATCCCGGAAGGCGCGGACCTCGACCACCTCGCCCAGCGTGAGAAGCGTGGGGTGTCGCTGAATGAACGTCAGGACGGCATGTGGAAACTCGACGGGCTGCTGGACGCGATCACCGGGAACAAGCTCAACGACCTGCTGCAACCCTTGATGGCCAAAGAGGGTGCCGACGACCCCCGCGGCCCGAAGCAGCGCCGCGCCGACGCCCTGGATGATGTGATCTCGCTGGCCCGGGCCAACCGCTCACCGTTGGGGGTGTCCGGGCTGACCGTTCTGGTCGACATCGACGGGCTGCCCGACGGGTTTCAGGCCGCCCTGGAAGACGGCAACGTGCTGGGCCCGGACACCTTCGACCTGCTGTCCTGCTCGCGTGGCGATGTCGGTGATCTTCGGGATCAACCGGCCGAAGGGTTTCGAACCACTACAGTTGGCCCGCACCGCCCGGCGGGCCAGCAAAGACCAGTGGACGGCGCTGAAAGCCCGCGACAAGGGCTGCGTGCGGTGCGGGAAACCACCCCGATATACCGAAGCCCACCACATCATCCACTGGAAAGACGGAGGTTTGACCGACCTGCGAAATCTGGTCCTGCTGTGCGCCCGCTGCCACCACGACCTGCACCTCGGCTACTTCAACGTGATCATGGGCGACGACGGCATCCCGATCCTCATCCAAGGCCGCGGACCACCCGGCAAACGCACGGGCTGAACGCCCACAGTCGAATGGTGTACGGGTGTAAGTGCGGGCGATTGCTGAGCTGAGGTCCACCCGCGGTCTCTGATTACCCTGGTCTGGTGAAGGAACTGCTGGTCGACATCGGCGTGGTGCTGCTGTTCACCATCATCGGCAGCTTCTTCGTGGGCGCCGAGGCGGCGCTCATCAGCCTGCGGGAGAGCCAGGTCGACCACCTGGCCCAGACTCAGGGAACCCGCGGGCGCCGGTTGCGCAACTTGGTGCATGATCCGAACCGGTTCCTCGCGGCAGTGCAGGTCGGGGTCACCCTGGCCGCAGTGCTCTCAGCCGGTTTCGGCGCTTCCCGGATAGAACCGTTGATCACTCCCTGGCTGATCGATCTCGGCCTGTCCGAACGCGCCGCCCCGACGACCGCGTTCCTGATAGTCACGCTGGCCATCACTTACGTGACTCTGGTCTTCGGTGAGTTGGTGCCGAAGCGACTCGCGTTGCAGCGTTCGGACGCCATCTCACTGGCAGTCGCCCGCCCGGTCGACACGATCGCGCGCATCTTCCGGCCGTTCATCTGGCTGCTGTCCCTGTCGACGAATGCGGTGGTCAGGCTGCTGGGCGGGGATCCGAAGGCGTCCAAGGAAGGGATCTCGGGCGAGGAACTGCGCGGTTTGGTGGCAGCCCAAGAGTCCCTGAGTACTGAGGAGCGCGAGCTCATCGACGATGTCATCAGCGCCGGCGGCCGCGAGTTGGCCGAGGTCATGGTCCCGCGCACCGAGGTCGAGTTCCTGGACGCGGACGTCCCAGTGGCGAAGGCCGTGGCCAAGGTCCGCGAGATGCCGCACTCCCGCTACCCGGTGGTGGAAGGCAGCGCGGACGACGTGATCGGGTTCGTCCATGTCCGCGATCTGCTGGATCCCGAGATCTCCCGCCGCTCGCTGCGGGTGGAACGGCTCGTGCGTCCGGTGCTGCGCTTCCCGGACAGCAAGGCGATCCTGCCGGCGATGCAAGAGATGCGCGACGCGGGCAGTCATCTCGCGATCGTCGTGGACGAGTACGGCGGAACGGCTGGCATCGTCACGCTCGAGGATTTGGTTGAAGAGCTCGTGGGTGACATCCGTGACGAGTTCGACCTGCGGGACACGACCACATTCCGCCCCGGAGGCGAGGCGGAAGTGGACGGGCTGCTCAGCCTCGACGACTTCGCCGAGGACGTCGGCTTGGAGTTGCCTGATGGTCCGTATGAGACGGTCGCCGGATACATGGTCGCCGCGCTCGGCAGGTTGCCGGAGAAGGGCGACACTGTTGAACTGGACGCCAACACGCTCACGGTGACGGACATGGACGGTCGCCGGATCGCCAAGGTGCTGGTGGTGCTTGCACCGGTAGTCGCCACCGAGGACTAGCCCGCGCGGTTTCGCTTCGCCCCGTACATCCGCTCATCGGCCCGCGCGGTGACCTCGTCGTAGCTGATCTCCGGCGGCCACTCGGCGGCGCCGTAGGAGAACGGCGTGGGTGTGGCTTCGCGCACCCGCTGGACGAACCGGCCGACCTGCGCTTCGCCCGACAACGGCAACACTGCCATGAACTCGTCCCCTCCCGTCCGGGCCAGGATGTCGTCGGACCGGGCGGAGGCTTGCAGTGCCTCGGCGAAGCCGGCCAGCACGGCATCCCCGGCGAGGTGACCGGCCGTGTCGTTCACGCGCTTGAACCGGTCCAAGTCGAAGACGATGACTGTCCGGGGCTGCGTGCGACGGCCTTGCTGGGGGCTGAGTTCCAGCAGTGTCGTCAGCCCCTGCCGGTTGAGCAATCCCGTGAGTGGGTCGGTGGTCGCCAGTCGCCGCAGATCCGACACCAACTGGCTGAGCAGGAGAACCAAGCCGGTGCAGATCGACATGATCACCAGCCAGGAGACCAGCATCTGCGGCAGTGCGTGCCGCGCCTGCAGAACCGCCAGATACGCAACCGCTGCGGCCACAAGGTAGGCCAGGGCCAGCTTGCGAGATCCCCACAGGGCCGCGTAGGAGGTGTAGACGATGTAGGGGAGGGCGAACAGGGCTCCGCCCAGCGGCGTGACGGCGCCGTAGATGAGCAGCGTGGAACTGACGACGGCACCGCTCAGGATCGCCCAGACCAACCACATCGGGGTCCGGTCGGCCATCGCGAGCAGCAGCACCGTGACGAACGCCGCGTACACCACTGTGCCGACGGTGACCGACATCTGGATGCTTGCCGTTGGCCGGGAACGTGATGGCGAACAGAAGGTTGAGCCCGTTGAGCACAGCCCAGGCGATCAGTGTCCAGACAGGACCTGGATACCGGCCCCAGCGCATCTCACTCACCGGCCGGCACCCTCATATGGCAGGTATCGTCGCGGACGCCCGACGGCATTAGGTGGTGTCCGTAACCCGGTCCTGCGTCGCCTATCAGCGGCCCGACAGAATAGACACATGCCCCGCATCCTGTCCGGCATCCAGCCCACCAGCGAGTCGTTCCACATCGGTAACTACTTCGGTGCGCTGCGGCATTGGGTGGCGCTGCAGAACGAGGAAGCGTTCTACATGGTGGCCGATCTGCACGCCATCACGGTCACCGTGGATCCGGAACAGCAGCGCCAGCGAACGCGAGCCTCCTTCGCGCAGCTCGTGGCAATGGGACTCGACCTGGAACGGGCCACGCTGTTCGTGCAAAGCGACGTGCCCCAGCACAACCAACTCGCCTGGTTGATGATGTGCCTGACCGGTTACGGCGAGGCGTCCCGCATGACCCAGTTCAAAGACAAGATGGCCCGGGAGGGCGCATCCGGCGCCTCGGTGGGCCTGTTCACCTACCCGTGCCTACAGGCCGCCGACATCTTGGTCTACCAGGCGCAGTACGTGCCGGTGGGGGAGGACCAGCGGCAGCACCTCGAACTCACGCGGGACCTTGCCGAGCGGTTCAACGGCCGGTACGGCGAGACGTTCGTCGTGCCTGAGCCCTACATCGTCAAGGACACCGCAAAGATTCTGGACCTGCAGGACCCGACCTCGAAAATGAGCAAGTCGGTGCCGGGCGGTTGCGTCTTCCTGCTCGACGATGCGAAGCGCATGGCCAAGAAGATCAAGTCCGCGGTCACCGACTCCGAGACCGAGGTCCGCTACGACCCGATCAACAAGCCGGGGGTGTCGAACCTGCTGACGATCCTGGGTGCGGCCACGGATCGCCCGGTGGCCGAGGTCGAGCAGGAGTACGCCGGTGGCATGTACGGGCCGTTGAAGGTCGCCGCCGCCGATGCCGTGGTGGCGGTGGTCGAGCCAATCGCCACGCGGACCCAGGAACTGCTCGCAGACCCGGCCGAACTCGACCGGCTTATCGCTCGCGGGGGACAGCGCGCGCGGGAGGCGGCCCAACCCAATGTCCGGGCGGCTTACGCAGCGATGGGGCTGCAAGCAGGCTTGGGGTGAAGCGCAACATCGGAGTCGCCATCGCAATTCCGCGGCCGTTCGCCGACGAGCTCGAAGGATGGCGGGACCGGTTCGGCGATCCAGCAGCACATCTGATCCAGGCCCATGTGACCCTGCTGCCGCCGACGAATGTGTCTGATGTCGCAGCGGTTGAGCAGCACCTTGCCGGGGTTGCGGAACGGCACGGCGCCTTCCCCATCGTGCTCGCTGGCACGGGCACGTTCCGCCCGCTGTCACCGGTGGTCTACGTGCGCGTTGCCAGCGGCGGTGAACAGATCGGGACGCTGGAAGCCGATGTCCGCTCCGGGCCGTTGGCGCGTTCGTTGCGGTTCCCGTACCACCCGCACGTGACCGTGGCCCACGACGTGTCCGAGACGATGCTGACACTGGCGCAGGACGCGCTGGCCGAGTACCAGGCCACGTTCACCGCCGACTGCATCACGCTGTACGAACAAGAGCCCAGCGGCCATTGGGGGCCACTGCGCGAGTTCTCGCTGCAGTGACCGGCGGCCCCCATCCGCGATGAACCGGCCATAGCCATCGTTTGTGGTCCGCGGCGCTGCGGCGTCAGACGGGCCCGAGCCGAGGTGGTGCCGCCGGGCCCGGTTCCTTCAACTCGATGAACAAGACCGAAGTTGCCGTATCGCCGATGTTCTCCCCGGAATGCTCCTGCGCGTCCAGCCACCGCACTTGACCCGCCTCGAGCGCGACATCCGTCTGCTGCTCGCCGTGCCGCAACCGTCGCTGGAAGGAGGACATGGTGATCATCACACTGTCCGGGTGGTGGTGCGGATGAGTCTGATCACCCGGCCGGTCGGCGTAACTAAGGACCCGCACGCGGTCGTTCTCGAACACCACCGAGTACAAGTCGGGATCAGTGACGACCGGATCATCGCCCATATGATCAACTACCCGGGCAGCCACAATGCATGCACTAGGGCAAGCGAGCTGGTTCCCGCTCCCGCTCGGCACGCCGGCGCATGGCGGCTTCCCGCCGGGCCTTCTGCCGGCGCACGGCGCGAATCCGCAGCAGCACCACCGCGATCCCGAGCAGTAGCAGCAACCACAGGAACGCCTTGAGCAAGCCGACTACCAGAGTGGCGAGCAATCCGCGAGAGGCCGGCTGCGGCTTCGGTGGTGGTGCCCGCAAACGGGGACTGGGTCAGACCAGCGACCACCGCGTCGGCACCTGCTCCGACCTGATCGGCCGCCGGGACGGCACCGGTCACGGTCACCACCTGCCCGGCGGCGGCCTGGGCGTCCGACGCGACCTGGTTCACGTCCGGCATCGACACCGAACCTGCCTGCACGGCGACCTGCTGGGCGGTCTGGGCAATGGTGGTCATCTCGGCTTGAGTGGCCTCGTCCAACGGCATCGGTGCCAAGTCCGAGGGCGCGCTCGCTGCCGCCACTGGGGTGATGTCCACCTCGTCGCCGACCTCCGGCAGTTCACCGACCGGCTGCAGCGAGTCAGCGTTCTGGAACGCCCAGTCGAACACCTGCCTGGCTGTCTGCGTGGTCCCCCCGCCGATGCCGAGCAGCGCCACGACGTAGCGGTGTCCGTCCCGGTCCGCCCCAGCGACGTAGGTGCGCCCGGCCTGGCTGGTGAAGCCGCTCTTGCCACCCATGAAACCGGGATAGTCGGAGTCCAGCAGAGTGTCGTGGTTGTAGATCGTGAACGTGGTGCGGGGCTGGGTCGGGTCCTCCGGTGACTTGGCCGGGAACTCGGCCTGCTTGGCGGTGAGGATCTCTTGCAGCCGCGGATCCTGGATTGCGACTCGGTAGATCTGGGCGAGGTCCTTGGCTGTGGTGACCTGTCCCGGCTGATCGAGGCCGTTGGGAGACTTGGCCACCGTGCTGGTCGCCCCTACCCGCTGTGCCTCGGCGTTCATCGCGTCGATCGTGCGCTGGTAGCCGTACGCATCAGCCAGCGCGACCGCGGCGTCGTTCCCGCTGCGCATCAACATCCCGTGGAACAGCTGGTCCACCGTGTAGGTGTTCCCGGCGAGCACCCCGACGTGGGCGCCTTCAGTCAGCGTCTCCTGCGGCTGGGCCTCGTACACGCTGTCGTATTGCAGCCGGGGCAGCAGGGTCAGCGACGTGAGGGTCTTGATCGTGGACGCCATCGGCCGCTGCCCGTCGTAGTTCTGCCCCGCCAGGATGTCCCCGGACTCGGCATCCACGAGGATCCACGATTTCGTCGCGAAGTCGGGCACCGTCACGCCCTCGGCAGCCGTGGGCGTGGGTGAGGGGACGACGTCCTCGGCGGCAGCGGGGGCGGCTGCCAGCAGCAGGAGCGCGGAGGCGGCAATCAGCCGAAACAAGGTACGCATCAAGGTCAGCGTACGGTCGGCCCGGGTGGATGAACGGCAGCGAAACGCCCGGCGTTCTCCCGTAGGGTAGGGGTGTCAGACGAAGGGGTGGACGACATGCGCGATGACCTGGGCAAGCTGCTTGTGGCGACGAGTGTGGACATCGAGGGAATGCCCTGGACGACCACCATGCCTGGAGTGCACCAGAAGGTCCTGTGGCAGTCCGGAGACACGACCCTGGGTCTGATGAAGGTCGACGCCGGGCACGAGAATCCCGAGCACGTCCACCATGCCGCTCACCACCACATCTGGGTGCTGAGCGGGGAGGCCACGATGGTCGGCAAGCACGTGGGGCCAGGATCCTACGTCTACATCCCGCCTACGGTTGCGCACGCCGTGACCGAGGTGGGTCCGGACGGGTGCACGTTCTTCTACACCTACCGGCCGCTGGAGCACGAACACGCGGAGTCGCCGTTGCACCCGGAGCACGGGGGCGTGGTCTAGCCGGTAACACCGGGGGCTTTGTGAGCCAGCGACCAGTTTCTGGTCTGTCGGTCACAAAGCCCTGACCGGCGTCAGCCCTTGCGGAACATCAACGCGCGCTTGACTTCCTGAATCGCCTTGGTCACCTCGATGCCACGCGGGCAGGCCTCGGTGCAGTTGAAGGTGGTGCGGCAGCGCCACACGCCCTCCTTGCTGTTCAGGATGTCCAGGCGCAGGTCGGTGCCGGCGTCGCGGGAGTCGAAGATGAACCGGTGCGCGCCCACGATCGCCTGCGGGCCGAAGTACTGCCCGTCGCTCCAGAACACCGGGCAGACTGGTGGTGCAAGCCGCGCACAGGATGCACTTGGTGGTGTCGTCGAAGATCGCCCGGTCCTCGGCAGACTGCAGGCGCTCCTTGGCCGGCTCGTGCCCGGCGGGCAACAGGAACGGCATCACGTCCTGGTAGGCCTGCGAAGAAGGGCTCCATGTCGACCACGAGGTCCTTCTCCAGCGGCAGACCCTTGATCGCCTCGACGACGATCGGCTTCTTGATGTTCAGGTCCTTGATCAGCGTCTTGCAGGCCAGCCGGTTGCGACCGTTGATCCGCATGGCGTCGGAGCCGCAGATGCCGTGAGCGCAGGAGCGACGGAACGTCAGCGTGCCGTCCTGCTCGTCCTTGATCCGCTGCAGGATCGTCAGCACCCGGTCGGTCGGCAGCGCCTCGAGCGAGTACTCCTCGTCAGTGCGGGCGCCTCGTCGAGTCTCGCGGGATGTAGCGCGCGATCTTGAACGGTGACCGGCAGGCGAGCCTCGATCGGTGCGTGCCATCAGTACTTACGCTCCATCGGCTGGTAACGGGTGACGATGACCGGCTTGTAGTCCAGCCGGACAGTGGCCTGACCGGTGTCATCGACGTGCCGGTAGGCCATGGTGTGGCGCATGAAGTTCACGTCGTCGCGCGCCTGGTAGTCCTCGCGGGCGTGACCGCCGCGGGACTCCTTGCGCTCCAGAGCGCCGGTCACGAGCACCTCGGCGAGGTCGAGCAGGAACCCGAGCTCGATCGCCTCCAGCAGCTCGGTGTTGTAGCGCTGGCCCTTGTCGTGGATGGCCACGTTGCGGAAGCGCCGCTGCAGTTCCTGCACGTCGGCCAGCGCCTGCTTCAGCGTGGTCTCGGTGCGGTAGACCTGGGCGTTCATGTCCATGGTCTCCTGCATGGCCTTGCGAATCTCGCCCACGCGCTCGCTGCCCGTGGACTCCCGCAGCCCGGTGACGAGCTCCTCGACGAAGACCTGCGGGTCGGCCGGCAACTCCGGCAACTCGGCACCCACGGCGTACTCCGCAGCGGCGATCCCCGCGCGGCGGCCGAAGACGTTGATGTCCAGCAGCGAGTTCGTGCCCAAACGGTTGGCGCCGTGGACACTCACGCACGCACACTCGCCGGCCGCGTACAGACCAGGCACGACCGTCTCGTTGTCGCGCAGCACCTCGGTCTCGATATTGGTCGGGATGCCGCCCATCGCGTAGTGCGCGGTCGGGAACACCGGCACCAGTTCGGTGATCGGGTCCACGCCCAGGTAGGTGCGGGCGAACTCGGTGATGTCCGGCAGCTTGGTCTCGATCTGCTCGGCCGGCAGGTGGGTGAGGTCGAGGTAGACGTAGTCCGCGTCCGGCCCGGCACCGCGGCCCTCGCGCACCTCCTGCACCATCGCCCGGGCGACCATGTCGCGCGGTGCCAGGTCCTTGATGGTGGGCGCGTAGCGCTCCATGAAGCGCTCGCCGTCCTTGTTGCGCAGGATGCCGCCCTCGCCGCGGGCACCCTCGGTGAGCAGCACGCCGAGCCCGGCCAGGCCGGTCGGGTGGAACTGGTAGAACTCCATGTCCTCCAGCGGCAGGCCCTTGCGCCAGATGATGCCCATGCCGTCGCCGGTCAGCGTGTGGGCGTTGGAAGTGGTCTTGTAGACCTTGCCGAAACCGCCGGTGGCGAACACCACCGACTTGGCGTTGAACACGTGGATCTCGCCGGTGGCCAGTTCGTAGGCCACCACACCCGCTGTGCGCTGGCCGTCCTCGGTAAGCACCAGGTCCAGCACGTAGAACTCGTTGTAGAACTCCACGTCCTGCTTGAGGCAGTTCTGGTACAGCGTCTGCAGGATCATGTGACCAGTGCGGTCGGCGGCGTAACAGGCCCGCCGCACGGCAGCCTCGCCGTGGTTGCGGGTGTGGCCGCCGAAGCGGCGCTGGTCGATACGACCCTCGGGCGTGCGGTTGAACGGCAGGCCCATCTTCTCGAGGTCGATGACCGCGTCGATGGCCTCCTTGCACATGATCTCGGCGGCGTCCTGGTCGACCAGGTAGTCACCGCCCTTGATCGTGTCGAAGGTGTGCCACTCCCAGTTGTCCTCTTCCACGTTGGCCAGCGCGGCGCACATGCCGCCCTGCGCGGCGCCGGTGTGGGAGCGGGTCGGGTAGAGCTTGGTCAGGACCGCCGTGCGGGCCCGGGTGCTGGACTCCAGGGCAGCGCGCATACCGGCGCCACCGGCGCCCACGATCACGACGTCGAAGCGGTGAGTCTGCATTGATTCGCCTTAGCTGATGTTGGGGTCGAAGGTGAAGATCACGAGCGTGCCCAGCGCAATCGTGAAGACGGTCGCGGTGAGCAGTGCGGCCTTGAGCCAGAACCGGGTCTGGTCGCGCTCGGAGTAGTCGTTGATGATCGTGCGCAGACCGTTGGCGCCGTGGATCATCGCCAGCCACAACTGCAGCAGATCCCAGATCTGCCAGAACGGGCTGCTCCAGCGGCCGGCCACGAACGCGAAGTTGATCCGCTGCACGCCGCCGTCCAGGATGTTCATGATCAGCAGGTGGCCCAGCACCAGGAACACCAGCACGATGCCGGAGACCCGCATGAAGACCCAGGACCACATCTCGTAGTTCGTGCGGCCACCGGAACGGGCGGACTGGGGGACGTTCAGTGCCGGCGCGCTCATGAGGTGCTCCCGAACAGGCTCTCGACGGTGTGCAGCAGCATGAAGTAGGCACCCGGGATCATCAGCACGACCCAAATCCCGACGATCGCCCAGGTCATCTGGCGCTGCAGGCGAGGACCCTTGCTCCAGAAGTCCACCAAGATGATCCGGATCCCGTTGAGAGCGTGGAACAGGACCGCCCCGACCAGGCCGACCTCGAGCAGGTTGACGATCGGCGTCTTGTAGCTGGCGATCACCAGGTCGTACGCGTTAGGCGACACCCGCACGAGCGCGGTGTCCAGAACGTGCACGAGCAGGAAGAAGAAGACGGCCACGCCGGTGATCCGGTGCGCGACCCAGGTCCACATCCCCTCGTGACCTCGGTAGAGCGTGCCGACGGAAGCGCTGGGCACTGGTACCTCCTAAGCGGTGGTTACGTTTGCATGCTAGTGGGCGCGCGCGTTGAGGCACCTGCCAGTGTCGGTTTGGTCTCCGGTCGTCACGTCATCGGTGAGACCTTCGCCCATCCGTTAGATCGATTTGCCCGGTTTAGTCCGGTTTGCCCTCTAACCGATGGTGCAAGGTCTAACGGATGACGTGAAGTCCGAGCGCTACCCGGCGGAACCCGAAGCATACTCCTGCGTTTCGGGGAAATTCAGCGGCGAGTCTGCCGGACACCGACTGTAAGCGTTGCGTAAGGTCGGAAGGGAGTTTCAGTGAAAGGACACACATGAAGAAACTGCGTCTTGCCGCGTTCGGTGCGGCAGCTGCGATGACACTGGCCGCGTGTGGCAGTGCCCCGTCGGACAGTGGCAGCAGCGCATCCCCTGCTGCCTCGGGTAGTAGCGACTTCCTCGCCTGCATGGTTTCCGACGCCGGTGGCATCGATGACCGCTCGTTCAACGCCAACGCCTACAAGGGTGTGCAGGACGCGGTCGCCGAGTTCGGCATCCAGCAGAAGTTCCTGGAGTCGAAGAGCCAGACCGACTACGAGCCCAACATCAATGCGCTGGTCAACGACGACTGCGGCATCATCATCACGGTCGGCTTCCTGATGGAGGACGCCACGAAGAAGGCCGCGAAGCAGAACGCTGAAGAGAAGTTCGCGATCGTGGACGCTGCCAGCGACCCCGCGATCGACAACATGAAGGGCCTGGTGTTCAACACCGCGCAGTCCTCGTTCCTGGCCGGTTACCTGGCCGCTGGCATGAGCCAGACCGGCAAGGTCGCAACGTTCGGTGGCCTGGCGATCCCGTCGGTGACCTCCTTCATGGATGGTTACTGGGAGGGCGTGCAGTACTACAACGAGCAGAACGGCAAGCAGGTCGAGGTGCTGGGCTGGGACCAGAACAAGCCTGACTCGGGTTCCTTCGCCGGTGGCTTCGATGACCAGGCCAAGGGCCAGCAGCTGGCCAAGAACTTCATCCAGCAGGGTGCGGACATCATCTTCCCGGTGGCCGGTCCCGTGGGTCTGGGTGCAGCCAAGGAAGCCCAGTCGACCGGTAAGGCCGACATCATCTGGGTCGACAGTGACGGCTACGAGTCGGCACCGCAGTACAAGGACGTGTTCCTGACCTCGGTGCTCAAGAAGATCGACGTCGCCGTGAAGGACACCATCGGCGAGACGATCGACGGCAACTTCTCCAACAAGGAGTACATCGGGACGCTGGAGAACGAGGGGACCGGCCTGGCGCCGTTCCACGACTTCGAGGGCCAGGTTCCGCAGGAGCTGAAGGACCAGCTCGAGCAGATCCGGCAGGGGATCATCGACGGTTCGATCGAGGTCACCTCGCCGAACCAGCCGACGGATTCCGCCAGCTGACGTGAGTCACGTGAGGGGCCCAGGCATAGCGCGTGGGCCCCTCACGCATTTCTAACCAGAGAGGCCGCCCGTGAAGCTCGAACTCCGCGACATCACCAAGAAGTTCGGTGACTTCGCCGCAAACGAGGACATCTCGCTGACCGTCAACCCGGGCGAGATCGTCGCGCTGCTCGGTGAGAATGGCGCCGGCAAGAGCACGCTCATGAACGTCGTCTACGGTCTGCTGCAACCGACCTCCGGCCAGATGTTCATCGACGATGTCCAGCAGACATTCGACGGTCCCGGTGACGCGATGGCGGCCGGCATCGGCATGGTTCACCAGCACTTCATGCTCATCCCGCCCTTCACGGTGGCCGAGAACGTGATGCTCGGTCACGAGCACACCAAGGGCGCATTCCTGGACTTGGACACCGCCCGCGAGGAGGTGCGCCGGGTCTCCAGCGCTTACAACTTGCACGTCGACCCCGATGCCCTGGTCGAGGATCTCCCGGTCGGCGTCCAGCAGCGAGTCGAGATCATCAAGGCCCTGGTGCGCGACGCCGGCGTGCTCATCCTCGACGAGCCGACCGCGGTGCTCACCCCGCAGGAGACCGACGAACTGCTGGAAATCATGCGGGACCTGAAGTCCAAGGGCACCAGCATCGTCTTCATCTCCCACAAGCTGCGCGAGGTGCGCGCGGCCGCCGACCGGATCGTGGTGATCCGCCGCGGCAAGGTCGTGGGGGAGGCCACGCCGGACGCCACCCAGGCCGAACTCGCGGGCATGATGGTCGGCCGCGAGGTCAGCCTCACCGTCGAGAAGCCGCCGGGTAACCCGGGCGAGCCGGTGCTTGTCGTCAAGGAGGTCAGCGCTGCCGACCTGGAAGCCCGGCCGATCCTGCGCGATCTGAACTTCGAGGTCCGGGCCGGGGAGATCCTCGGGGTCGCCGGTGTGCAGGGCAATGGACAGACTGAATTGGCGCAGGTCCTCACCGGCCTATTCGAAGGCGAGGTGCAGGGCTCGATCACGGTGGCCGGCGAGGAGATGACCGGCCGCAGCCCGCGCGAGATCCTGGACTCCGGGCTCGGATACGTCCCGGAGGACCGCGAGCACGACGGCCTGATCAGTTCGTTCACCGTCACCGAGAACCTCGTGCTCGACCAGGTCGTGCACCCGCCGTTCTCCTCCGGAGGCGTGCTGAAGAAGTCGGTGATCGACGACAACGCCACCACGCTGATCGAGGAGTTCGACGTCCGCACGCAGGGCGCCAACGCTCTGGTGTCCTCACTGTCGGGCGGTAACAAGCAGAAGGTCGTGATGGCCCGGGAGATCTCCCGGGTGGTCAAGGTCCTGGTCGCCTCGCAGCCCACTCGTGGTGTGGACGTCGGGTCCATCGAGTTCCTGCACAAACGCCTGGTCGAGGAGCGGGAGAAGGGAGCAGCGGTGCTGATCATCAGCAGCGAGCTCGACGAGATCTACGCATTGAGCGATCGCATCGCGGTGATGTACCGAGGGGCGATCATCGGGGTCGTCGGGCCCGACACCTCACGTGACCAGATGGGTCTGCTGATGGCGGGAGTGACCAATGAGTGACACCGCAACCGCGACCCGCCCGCCGAGACGCGAACCGAAGCGGCCCAACCGCTTCCGCGCGGCGATGAGCGGCACCGCCGGTATCACGTTCCTCTCGATCGTCATGGCGCTGATCATCGGCGCCTTCTTCATCGCGCTGTCCGACCCCGCCGTCCAGGCCGCCAGCAAGTACTTCTTCGCGCAACCCATGGACACCATCAGCGCGGTGTGGACGTCGGTCAGCGAGGCCTACAAGGCCCTGCTGACCGGCATGCTGTTCAATCCCGAAGCCGACACGCTGGTCGGCGCGCTGAACCCGCTGAGCGAGACGATCACGTTTGCGACCCCGCTGATCCTGGGCGGCCTGTCGGTGGCGCTGGCCTTCCGAGCCGGGCTGTTCAACATCGGCGCCGAGGGCCAGATCATCCTCGGTGCGATCTTCGCGTCCTTCATCGGCTTCCAGTTCACACTGCCGTGGGGCATCCACCTGCTGCTGGCAGTGCTCGGGGCGTTCGTCGGAGGTGCCTTGTGGGGTGGCATCGCCGGTTTCCTCAAGGCCAAGACCGGGGCCCATGAGGTCATCACCACGATCATGCTGAACTGGATCGCGACCTATCTCGTGGCGTGGCTGCTGACCAAGCCGCTGTTCCTGCGGGAGGGCCGGCAGGACCCGATCAGCCCGCCGGTCAAGGAGACCGCCGAGTACCCGACGTTCGTCGACCAGTGGCGGGTCCACGCCGGCATCCTGGTGGCGATCGCCTGTGCCGCGGGTGTGGCGTGGCTGCTGAACAAGTCGACGCTGGGCTTCCAGTTCCGCGCGGTGGGTGCGAACGCCAGTGCCGCGCGCACGGCAGGCATGAACGTGTCGCGCATGTACTTGCTGGTCATGCTCATCGCCGGTGGTCTGGCGGGACTGGCCGGTAGCGCGCAGGTGTTGGGTACAGAGAAGTCGTTGACCGGCGGTATCTCCGCTGGCATCGGCTTCGATGCCATCACCGTGGCGCTGTTGGGCCGGGCGAATCCGTGGGGTGTAGTAGCTGCCGGTCTGCTGTTCGGTGGTTTGCGCGCCGGTGGTCTGAACATGCAGACCGCCACCGGCACGCCCATCGACATCGTCCTGGTGATCCAGGCGCTGATCGTGTTGTTCATCGCCGCACCACCGTTGGTGAGATCGGTGTTCCGCCTGCCCGAGACGGGCCGCGGCGGATTCATGGAGGCCGCGAAGGGATGGAACGGATGAGCGCGACTGCCGAAGCCCCGGCGCCCGAGGCGCTGCCCGAGGTGCACATCGTCCCGCCGACGCCACGCCTGGTGAAGGTCATGATTGGCCTGGGAATCCTGGCCATCGTGGTGTTCGGCCTGCTGACCAAGTCTGGCGAACAGGTCACGTTCCAACTGACATTGGGCGACGAGGCGATCGCGATTCCCGACGTCACCTTGCCGGCCAAGCTCAGCGCGATCGTGTTCAGCGCGCTAGCTCTGCTCGCCGCCGTCGGTTCGCTGGTCGCGGCACGCCGCGAGAAGGCCGCGTTGTGGCCCTACGCCACGTTGTTCGGCATCTTCTTCGTGCTCGGCTTCCTGTCCTGGGCAGTGGCCGGCGCCACGATCAACCTGGTGGGCCTGCTGCAGGGTTCGCTGCTGCTGGCGGTGCCGCTGGTGTTCGGTGCGATGTCCGGCATCCTGTGTGAACGATCTGGTGTCATCAACATCGCGATCGAGGGACAGTTGCTCACCGGCGCCTTCGTGGCGGCGGTGGTCGCGAGTCTGACCCAGAACGCCTACCTGGGCCTGATCGCCGCGCCACTCGGTGGACTGTTCATCGGGCTGCTGCTCGCGGTGTTCGCGATCAAGTACTTCGTGGACCAGGTCATCCTGGGCGTGGTGCTCAACGTGCTGGCAGTCGGACTGACGTCCTTCCTGTACAGCCGGCTGCTCTCGCCCAACCAGGAAACCTGGAACTCGCCGCCCACGTTCTCACCGATGCCGATTCCGGTACTGAGCGACATCCCGATCATCGGGCCGATCCTGTTCAACCAGAACATCGTGGTCTACCTGATGTACGTCGTGGTGATCGTCATCAACATCGCGCTGTTCCGCACGAAGTGGGGCCTGCGGGTCCGCGCGGTGGGCGAGCACCCGACTGCCGCCGACACCGTTGGCATCAAGGTCAACAGCGTGCGGTTCCGCAACGTGATGCTGGGCGGGCTCGTGGCCGGGCTGGGCGGTGCGTTCTTCACGGTCGCCTCGGTCGGCGCGTTCGGCAAGGAGATGACCGCGGGCAAGGGCTTCATCGCGCTGGCCGCTGTCATCTTCGGCCGCTGGAAGCCGCTGGGTGCGCTGGCGGCCGCGCTGTTCTTCGGCTTCGCCGACAACCTGCAGAGTGTGCTGAGCATCATCGGTACACCGATCCCGAGTGAGTTCATGCTGATGACTCCCTATCTTGCGACGCTGCTGGCCGTGGCCGGCTTGGTCGGGAAGGTGCGGGCGCCGGCGGCTGACGGCATCCCGTACCGGAAGTCATGACGGACTGGGAGGCGCTACGCGCCGAAGCGCGGCGTTCACTGGACCACTGTTACGTGCCCTACTCGAAGTTCCCGGTCGGGGCGGCGGCGCTGGTCGACGACGGCCGCATCGTCTCCGGCTGCAACGTCGAGAACGCCTCCTACGGCCTGACCTTGTGCGCCGAGTGCACGCTGGTCGGGGCGCTGCGGATGACCGGCGGTGGGCGGCTGGTGGCGTTCAGCTGCGTGGACGGTGAGGGCAATCTGCTCATGCCGTGTGGCCGCTGCCGGCAGTTGCTGTACGAGTTCGGCGGGCCGGAGCTGCAGATCGACCACCCGGACGGCATCACCACGCTGGATGCCCTGCTGCCCAGTGCGTTCGGGCCGGCTGACCTCGACCGCTGAATTGTCGCGCTGTCGTCGTTACCTTCGGCGTGTCGCGACCACTTCGCGACAGAACCCTGCTGGCCCGGACAGCAGCGTCTGAGAGGATCGAGGTATGCACCTCGAGGAGATCCGCGCGCTGCCCAAGGTTCTGCTGCACGACCATCTCGACGGTGGGTTGCGGCCGCAGACCGTGATCGATTTGGCGGCCGAGATCGGCTACGCATTACCGACCCGTGACGCCGAGGAACTCGGGCACTGGTTCGTGGATGCCGCCGACAGCGGATCGCTCGTGCGTTACCTCGAGACGTTCGAGCACACCGTGTCGGTAATGCAGACCGAGGAAGCGATCCGGCGGGTGGCGGCCGAATGCGCTGAGGACCTGGCTGACGATGGCGTGGTGTACGCGGAGGTCCGTTTCGCTCCCGAGCTGCTCACCGCGGGCGGTCTGACGATGGCCCAAGCGGTGGAAGCCGCGCTGGAAGGCTTCGACAACGACCGGATCACCGTCAACACGCTGCTGTGCGCCATGCGGCAGTCCAACCGCGGCGACGAGGTCGCCGACCTAGTGGTGGCGTTGCGCGAGGACGGCGTCGTGGGTATGGACATCGCGGGGCCTGAGGATGGCTTCCCGGCGTCGCTGTTCACTGATCCGTTCGCGAAACTGCGTGCGAACATGTGCCGCTACACGATCCACGCCGGGGAAGCCGCGGGTGTGTCCAGCATTGCCGACGCGCTGGCCACATGTGCCCCGGAACGGCTCGGTCATGGTGTGCGGATCATCGAGGACATCGTGCTCGATGACGACGAGGCCGACCTGGGCTGGGTTGCGCAGTACGTGCTGGACCGGCAGATCCCGCTGGAGGTGTGCCCGAGCTCGAACCTGCAGACCGGGATCGCGGCGTCCATCGCCGAGCACCCGATCAGCGTGCTCAACGACCTGCAGTTCGCCGTCACGATCAACACCGACAACCGGCTGATGAGCGGCACGACCTTGAGCAATGAGATGTACCTGTTGGCGACCGAAGCCGGCTGGGAGATCGACGACCTGTACGAGGCCACGCTGGCCGCCGTCGCCGGTGCCTTCGCGCCGCTGGACGACAAGGAACGGCTGGTGCAGGACGAGATCGGTCCGGCCTGGGCAGTCTGAATTGACCGAGGCGTTCTACCAGCGACTCGACGCGACCCGCGTCCGCTCGACCCCGCATACCAACGGACCCTGGCAGGAAGGCCTGCAGCACGCCGGACCGCCAGCGGCGCTGTTGCTGCGGGCGGTCCGGGAACTGCCCGGGCTGCCGGCTCGGTTGAGTTACGACATCTTCGCGCCGGTTCCCGTCGCCGATCTCCTGGTCACTTCGGAAATCCTGCGGCCGGGGCGCAAGGTCGCGCTCGTTCAGGCGAGTCTGGCTGCGGCCGACGCCCCCGAACGGCCGCTGATGCGACTCACGGCCTGGCTGCTGCGCCAGGCCAAGGACGTTGTCGCCGCGACGCCGGTTGCGCAGGCGCCGGCTGCGACGGGCAGCCCGATGGCGCGCGCGGCTGGGTGGCACGCCGGGTACTTGGATGCCATTGCGTGGTCCTGGGTCGACGGTGCGTTCGAGCAGCCCGGACCCGCGACAGTCTGGACCCAATTGCTGGTGGATCTGGTCGAGGGCGAACCCACCGACCCGCTGGACCACCTGGCCATCGTTGCGGACTCGGCCAGCGGAATCTCAGCGGTGGCCAGCCCCCGGGACCTGCTGTTCGTCAACACCGACCTCACGCTGCATCTGACCCGGATGCCGACGGGAGAGGCGATCTGGCTGCGGGCGCAGAGCGCGCTGGATCCCGCTGGCGTCGGCCGGGCCAATGGTGAACTCGGGGATGGGGATGGGCTGGTAGCGACCAGCGCTCAATGCTTGTTCGTGGACAAACGTGTGGATGTGGGCCAGATGTGACCCCGATCCACGCGTCTGTGCGAGCGGCCTCCACAAACGCGTGAAAGAGGGCCGTATGTGGCCCCGATCCACCGTTCTGTCCGCCGAGTAGCCTGGACGCATGCGGTCCCGCGGCGTCACCATCGGTCTGGTCATCTTCGGTGCCGGCGTCCTGACCACCCTGCTTGTGCTCCTGCGACTCGTGGTCGACAGCGCGCCGGTGGTCCCGGTGCTGTGGTTCCTCGCGATGCTCAGCGGGGTCGGGTTTGCGCTGCTGCTGTTCTGGCTGTGGCTGCAATCCCGGCGGCGCCGCAAGATCGTCAGGTCGGCGATCGCTGCCCCTCATTCATCGACCCGGACCTGAATCCGCGCGGGTCGATCTCCACCTCAGCGAAGCCGGCCGCGCGCACCGCCGCACATGCGGCATCCTGCCACCCCCCGACGCGCAGGGCCGTGTGGTCCACCTCGATCCGCGCGACGTCGCCGAGGTCACGTACTCGCAGGTTGCGTACCCCGACCGGCTCGACGACGGCTCGTAGTGCGCTTTCTGCGGCCTCCACTCGCGCCAACCGCCTCGGCGAGATCTGGATGCCATAACCCACCCGGCTGGACAGGCAGGCGGCCTGCGGCTTGTCCCACACCGATAGCCCCCAGGCCAGCGCCGTGGCCCGGATCTGGTCCTTGGTCAAACCTGCCAGCGGCGTGACGGCGCCGCGCTCGGCGGCAGCGCGGATGCCGGGCCGGAAGCCGGCTACCAAGTCGTCGGCGTTCGTGCCCGTGGCCACGCGTGACCCGGCGGGGAGTTCAGACAACAACTCACTGACCACGTCCAGCAACTCGGCCTTGCAGAAGTAGCAGCGCGAGGTGCTGTTCTCCCGGTAGCCGTCCCGACTCATCTCGTCGGTCTCCACTTCCAGGTGCCGCGCGCCCAGCCCGGCGGCGAATTCCCGGGCGTAGGTGAGTTCGGCCGCAGGAAGAGACGGGCTCACGGCGGTGACTGCCAGCACCCGCTCGGGCGGCAGGGCACGCAGCGCGGCAGCCAGCAGAAAGGCTGAATCCACGCCTGCGGAGAACGCGATCAGCAAGCCGGGGTAGGACGCCAAGTCCGCCAAGAGCCCCTCGACGGGGTCCGGATTAGCGGCCGCTGGGGTCATGTACGTAACGTAGTGCGGATGGGTTCTGCGCGCGCTCCCCGCTCCCTGGCCGACGATCTGCGTGCCCGCAGCGCGGGCCAACTTCGACGGTTGCTCAGCAGCCGTCCGGACTTGCTGCACCCCTGGCCGGCCGACGTGTCGGAACTGGCCCGGCGCGCCGCGGACGATGCGAGCGTGCTGGAGGCCATGCAGTCGCTGACCACGGTGGACCTGCGGGTGCTGGAGGTGTTCGCCTGCCTGCACGAGGCCACGGCCGAGCAGGTTGGGGAGCCGGAGATCGTCGAGGAATTGTGGAGCCGTGGGCTGCTGTGGGGCGGTCCGACGTTCCGGATCGTGCGGGCTGCGCAGCAGGCGTTCGGGCCTTACCCGTGTGGGCTCGGCCCAGCCGGCCACACCCAACCCGACCCCGAAGCCGTGCGGCAGGCCGCGTTGGACATGGACCCGGATCGCCTGCGTTACCTGATCTGGGAGTCGCCGGTGTCCACCGCGGCCAACCCACTGACGATCACCCGTGGTGAGCAGCACATCGTCCCGCGGGAAGTGGCGCTGATCCTGCGGGAGGGCCGCTACTTGCCGCCGGACACCCCGCCCGAACCCCTGCCGCAGGTCGATCCCGCGCCCGCCGAGGGGATGTGGGCGCCGCTGGCCGGTGTCCGGTACCTGCTCAGTGAACTCGCGAAGGTGCCCGCACCGTGGAACCCCGCGCGTGGCGTGGGCCGGCGAGCACTGACCGAACGCGCCGTGACCATGGGCGTGCCCTACGACGACCTGGTCTGCTGGTTGGAACTCGCCGCAGTTGCCGGGCTCGTCGGAGGTGCCGACAGTGAGGTCCGGCCCACCTCGGCCGCCCGGGCGTGGCTGGCCGCGGCACCTGCGCAGATGTGGCGCCTGCTGATCGAACCCTGGCTGGACAGCGATCGCCCGTTGCTGCGCTGCCGCCCTGACGAACTCGGCGCCGTGACCACCGCTGGTCAGGCCCGTACGGCATTGCATCGCCGCAACGTCTTGCAGGCATGGCCGGCCGGGCGCATCACGACCGAGGCATTGCGAGCGCACATCACATGGCAACGGCCCCGCATGGCAGATGCGGCTGCCCAGAGTCCCGAGTTCGCGGCCGAACTCGAACGGCTCGGGTTGCTGGTGGGCGCCATCCCGACGCACGCCTTGGGCCTCTTACCGGATGGCATCGACCAAGTCCGGCTGCCGGAGGCGGCACAGCAAGCGCTGATCGTGCAACCGGACCTCACGGTCATTGCGCCGCTGAACCTCGACAGCGCAACCTGGGCGTTGCTGCACGACATCTCCCGGCTGGAGTCCTGGGGGCCGGTCACCATGCACAGGATCGATCCGGCGTTGCTGCGTTCCGCGATCGGCACGCGCGACCCGCAGCAGGTGCTGGCCGACTTGGCTGCTGCCAGTCGCACCCCGTTGCCGCAATCGCTGGAGTACTTGGTGCGAGATGCGGCCCGTGTGCAGCCGGTCCGGATCTGGGCCGCCTCCCTGGTGCGGGCAACAGCCGACGACGCACCCACCTTGCGTGACCTCGGTCTGCAGGAGATCGCGGACGGGACGTTCGCCTCCGAGGAACCACTCGACGTCCTGCGCGAGCGGTTGCAGGCCGCAGGAGTGTCGGTGGAGACCAGCAATGCAGCCCAACCCGGCACGCCGTTGGAATACCCGCGCTCCACCAGTCACGACCCGGCTGCGGTCGACCGGTTGGTGGCCCGGCTCGTGGGGGATGAGCAGGTGACCGAGGAACCACCGCCGCTGCACCCCGTCGACCCCGTCACGGTGGCGGCCCGTTGTCAGCAGGCGGTCGCCCAAGCGCAAGCCCTCTGGCTGGAATTCCACGACGGGGGTGCGACGTTGACCCACTTGGTGGAGCCCTTCGAACTGCGTGCCGGAATGCTGTCCGGCTGGAGCCTGTCGGCAGGGCGCACCATCACCGTTCCACTGTCCCGGATCGCCGCGTTGGGGGATGCCGCATGACCGATGGCCCGCTGATCGTCCAGAGCGACCACACGCTGCTGCTGGAGATCGACCATCCGCAGGCCGAAGCCTGCCGCCGCGAGATCGCGGTGTTCGCCGAACTCGAGCGCTCACCGGAGCACGTGCACACCTACCGGCTGACCAAGCTCGGTCTGTGGAACGCCCGTGCCGCCGGGCATGACGCCGAGCAGATCGTCGACACGCTGGTCCGCTACTCGCGCTTCCCGATCAGTCCGGCGCTGCTGCTGGATGTGACCGAGACGGTAGCGCGCTACGGCCGCCTGGAATTGCACAACCACCCCGCGCACGGGCTGGTGCTGGTCAGCCACGATCGCGCCGTGCTGGCCGAGGTCCTGCGGCACAAGAAGACCGGCGGCATGCTCGGTGCCCACATCGACGACGACACCGTGGCGGTGCATCCCAGCGAACGCGGCCGGTTGAAGCAGGCGCTGCTGGCGATCGGCTGGCCCGCCGAGGACCTGGCCGGCTACGTCGACGGCGAGGCGCACCCCATCGCTTTACGCGAGCAGGGCTGGGTGTTGCGCGACTACCAGCGGCAGGCTGCGGAGAACGCCTACCACGGCGGTTCGGGCGTCGTAGTGCTGCCCTGTGGCGCGGGCAAGACGATAGTGGGTGCCGCGGCCATGGCGATGGCGCAGGCGACCACGCTGATCCTGGTCACGAACACCGTCGCGGCGCGGCAGTGGCGATCCGAGCTGCTGGCCACGGACGACCCTGACAGAGGACGAGATCGGCGAGTACAGCGGACAGTCCAAGGAGATCCGGCCGGTCACGATCGCGACCTACCAGATCCTGACGTCCAAGCGGAAGGGCGTGTACGCCCACCTCGAACTCTTCGATGCCCGCAACTGGGGCCTGATCCTCTACGACGAGGTGCACCTGCTGCCCGCGCCCGTGTTCCGCTTCACCGCCGACATCCAGAGCCGGCGCCGGCATCGGGCTGACCGCCACGCTGGTCCGCGAGGACGGCCGGGAGTCCGACGTGTTCTCGCCTGATCGGGCCGAAACGGTTCGACGCGCCGTGGAAGGACATCGAGGCGCAGGGGTACATCGCGCCGGCGGACTGTTGCGAGATCCGGGTGAGCCTCGAGGAGTCCGAACGGATGGCCTATGCGCTGGCCGAACCCGAGGACCGCTATCGCCTGGCCGCGGCCGCCCCCGTCAAGACCGCAAGTGGTCGAGCAACTCATTGCGTCTCACCCCGACGACCAGATCCTGGTGATCGGGCAGTACCTCGACCAGCTCGACGACCTAGCTGCCGACCTCGACGCCCCGCTGATCACGGGCAAGACGCCGGTGCGCCGGCGGCAGGAGCTGTTCGACGCCTTCCGGGCCGGCGAGGTGCGGGTGCTGGTCGTGAGCAAGGTGGCCAACTTCTCGGTCGACCTGCCGGAAGCGCGGGTGGCGATCCAGGTGTCGGGCACGTTCGGTTCCCGTCAGGAGGAGGCGCAGCGGCTGGGCCGGGTGCTGCGGCCCAAGCACGACGGCGCGACGGCCCACTTCTACACCGTGGTCACCCGGGACACCGTCGACGCCGACTTCGCCGCGCACCGGCAGCGATTCCTCGCCGAGCAGGGCTACGCCTACCGGATTCTGGACGCTGCCGATCTCTAGGCCCGGTTTCGGTGTCTGACGTGCCATCCAAGGTCGGGTTAGGCACCCAAACCGTTTTTCGCCGCCCGCGCAGACATCATCCACTTGGCCGAGAACCACTGATTAATCATGGCTCAGCCACGTTCCGCGCAGGACACAGCATTAATCAGTACTTCCTTAGGGCTAGACACAACGCGCAGGCGCCATGCTCGAATGAGCCAAAGGTCACGATTTGGTCACGACACGAGGAGGTGGGCCCCATGGTCGACGAGAAGACTGTCCGCGCAGTTCCGCAGATTGAGGACGTCCGTGACATGCGCCAGGAACTCAACGACACCGCCGACCGCCTCGTCCTCGAAGTGGTCGCCGCCGCCGACGACGGCTACACGGCTGTGCCGGAATGCCAGCGCCTGATCGCCTGGCTGTCGGCGGAATTCCTGCCCTATGTCACCCCCCGCTTTTCGCAGCCGCCACAGGACCTCGACGACCTTCAGGACGTGCTCGAGGAACTGCACGGCTCGAACGGTACCGAGGCGGCCCAGTTGAGCCTGCAGGCACGATCTCTGGTCTTCCGCCTCATCTAGAAGGCGCGGCGTCGCCTCCCTCGCCCGCCTTCGTCGAATGGGCCCCGGCCTGGCACCAGACCGGGGCCCATTCACATGCTCAGTCGTCCGGCTGCAAGTTCGGCGTACCAGCGTCCGGAGTCCCGCACGGTTCGCTGCTGACTGTCGAAGTCGACGTGCACGAGTCCGAACCGCTGCTTGGTGCCTTCCGCCCACTCGAAGTTGTCCATCAGCGACCAGCAGAAGAAGCCGCGGATGTCCATACCTTCGGCCATGGCACGGGCCACCGACCGCACGTGGCCGGCGAGGTAGTCGATGCGGAACTGGTCATGGACGGGCTCGGGCCAGGACGTGCCGTTCTCCGTGATGTAGATCGGTGGCAGCCTGTGCGCGTAGTCCGACTTCAGCCGCAACAGCAGATCGGTGAACGCCTCCGGGACGACCGGCCAGTCGAACGCAGTGCGCGGATACTCCGCGGGCGGGTCGACGAGTTCGAACCCGAGCGGATTGTCGGGCCCACCCGCCTTCACCCATTGCGGGCTGTAGTAGTTCACCCCCAGGAAATCCATGGGCGTGCCGATGATGTCCAAGTCGCCGTCCTGGATGACGTCGGGTGCCAGCGGCCCGTAGACGTCCTGGACGTCGCGCCGGATTGCGCCCGAGCAGCACCGGGTCCAGGTACTGGCGGTTGAACAGCATGTCCATGCGTTCGGCGGCCACGATGTCGTCGCGCGAGTCGGAGTTCTGCGGCAGCACGGGCGGGTGGTTGTTCGTCAGTCCGACCGGCTTGCCGCACGTGTCGCGGATCGCTCGCACGGCCAAGCCGTGCCCGAGCAGTTGATGGTGGATCACCCAGTAGACGCGGTCCAGTTCCCATAAGCCGGGCGCATGCGTGCCGAGCACATGTCCCAGCGACGTGTGCACCGCCGGTTCATTGAGAGTGATGAAGGCGCTGACCCGGTCGCCGATCCGCTCGGCGACGATCGCGTGCGTAGTCACCGAAGGCTTCGGCCGTGCCGCGGCTCAACCAGCCGCCCGCGTCCTGCAATGCCTGCGGCAGGTCCCAGTGGTACAGCGTCGGGAAGGCCGCGACACCGCGGGCGAGCAGGCCGTCGACCAGCCGGTCGTAGAAGTCCAGCCCGCGCGATTCCACCTGACCCGTCCCTTCGGGCAGGATCCGCGGCCAGGAGATCGAGAACCGGTAGGCGTTGCAGCCCACCTCGGTGAGCAGGTCGAGGTCGGAGTCGGGCAGCGCCGGTAGTGGTCGCAGGCCACATCCCCGGTTTCACCAGTCGCGATCTTCCCAGGCAGGTGCGCTGAACGTGTCCCAGATCGACGGGCCCTTTCCGTCGGCGTCCGGCGACCCTTCGATCTGGTAGGAGGACGTGGCCGTTCCCCACAGGAAACCGTCGGGGAAACGGGGCATCGGTTCGGTCATGGTCCGATTCTGCCCTGGCCACGGCGGGCTGGGCGTGAATACGGTCACGCAGTGGCGGGATCCACGCCCAGCGTCGCAGAGTTCAGGCCGGCGCTGGCTCGCTGACCGCCTCCCGCTCGGTCTTGGCCCACGTGGCGTTCCCGCGGAACTGCTTCCACATGCCGATCGCCACGACCGGCCACATGAGCCATGTGTACAACAGGTACGGCAGCATGGCAGCGAGCACCCGACCGACGCCTGCGCCACCACGCCCGCGTGCGAGAACCATCACGCCGAGGAACGTCGGGCCGACGGACAGCTGGATGTAGAAGAGCAGCAACAGCGGTGACCCCCATGGCAGGTAGGGAACCCCGAAGAACAGCGCGAGGACGATCGCCAGTAACAACGCCAAGCCGACGATGCTCTGCAGGACCGGCAGCAGCAGCGAGATGGCGGTGTCCAGTCGCCGGATCCCGTACAGCTCCCGGGAATGCAGACGACGCACGTCGCCCAGCACCTGCAGGTTGCCCTGGAACCAGCGGGCGCGCTGCCGGTACAGCTTCCGCACGTTGTTGAGTCCCTGCTGAGCCACCTGGGTGTCCGGCTCGTGCTCGCCGCGCCAGCCGGCGGACAGGCACCGCAGGCCCAGTTCCTGGTCCTCGGTCAGGTAGTGCGACCACGGTCCCTCTTGGCCCGCCACGTCAGCCAGCGCGGTCAGCCGGTTGAACTGCCCGTTGCCGCCCAAAAAGGCCGTCCCCCAGTAGGACCGGCCCACCTGGAACAAGCCGCCGAAGATCATGAATTCCAGGGCCTGCATGCGGGTCAGCCAGCTTGACTGGTTGTAGATGTGCACGTGCACTTGAACGCCGCCGACTGCTGGATCGTCGAAGTGCCGGGCGACTGCGGCCGGCGCGTCCGCGGCCAGCCTGCCGTCGGCGTCGACGATGCCGAAGATCACTCGTTCGTCCGGAAACTCCGGATGGTGCGGCAGCACTTCGGAGCGGACGCGCTCGAAGGCGGCGTTCAAGGCGGCTGCTTTGCCCACGCGTGCGTTGGGCGGTGCCCGCGTGAGTACGGCCAGGTCCGGACCGGCCAACCCCGCCAGCACCTCCTCGGTGTTGTCGTCGGAACCGTCGTTGATGACCAAGATCACCTTGTGGGTCGCCCGCACGGCGCGTAAGCGGGCCACGCTGTCGGCAATCGTGACCCCTTCGTTGAGGGCCGGAACGAGGAACACCCACAGGTAGTCGGCCTCGTTACCGGGGGGCCGCGCACGCAGTGTGCGCAGATAGCGACCGCCGGAGATGTAGAGCACGATCGTCCAGACGTAGCCGATCATGATGGCCACGAACGACACGTAGTAGACGGCAAAGACGATCCAGTCCCACAGTGTCATGTCAGCCTCGCTTGGGCCGACGCCACAGCCACAGCGCCAGTGCCATAAGCAGGACGGCACTGGTCACGCCCGCGGCGATGAGTTGCGGCGTCTGCTTGTCCGGCGCTGTGCTGGGGGTCTCGAAGGCCTCTGGCAGACCGCCGGACGTGACGTACACCTGCCCGGTCAGCGTCGACCAGCCCGCAGCCGTGGGCCACGTGGCCAGAATCTGCGCTGGTTCGGCGGGCTGATCGGAGAGGACGATCAGGTCGCGCTGGCCGCTCTGAAAGGCCTGCAAGGCCGCGTAGTCACCGGACTGTCCGGCGGCGAACTCGTGGGTGTCCGATGGCAAGGGAGCGCCAAAGGCATCGGCCTGCTCTGCCGTGACGCCCGCGGCGACACCGCCATCAGGCAGATCGGCAACATCTGCCAACGTCACCACGTACTGTTGCGGGCTGCTGGCCGTGGCCGCGGCGAGCAGGCTGGCAATGTTCGGCAGTGCCTGCGTCACCGAACCGACCACGGCGACCGGGATCTCGGCGCCGAATGACTGCGGGAAACGCTGGAAGCCTGGTCCCACGGAGGCGCCGAAAGTCGGCGTGATGGTGCTGTTGTCCACGTCGACCTCGACCTTGCCCGGCAAAGGTACGGTCCGGCAGTCACCGCCGGCGGGCTGGTATTGCAACTCCAGTGTCAGATCATTCACATTGCGCAATTGCAAGAGCGGACACAGTGAAGCGCAGCCCGACGCGGGAGTCCGTGGTCAGGGTCTGGGAGGCGATCAGTTCGTCGTTCCACAGCACATTCACGCGGCCCTGCTGACCCGCCAGCACCGGTGTGGCGGTGGCTTGCAGGTCGACGATCAGCTGCTTGACCGGCGCGCCGAACCACGCCTGCGCCAGCGGCACCGTCTGTGCCACCCGGCCGATGCCGGATACCGCCAGGTCAGAGATGCCCAATCGCGCGAAGCTGGCGGTGTCGGTCACCGGGTCGTAGGCAGCGGTGCCGGGCAGATCGGTGACCGAAGCCAGGTCGAGCAGACCGGTGTTGGGATCAGCCAGCGAGATCGCGGCAGCCGGCAGTTCCGCGGCATCCCCGCTGACCAGCAGGCGGCCGTCCTGCACCGCCAAGCTGTTACCCCCGGTGCCGTTCTCGGTGACAACCAACGTGCGGCTGCGCGGAGATGTCGGCTGTGGATCGTCGGTGGTAACCAGTGTCACTGAGGTCTGATCCGGGAAGAGGTGCCGCAGTGCCAGCACGGCGTCCAGGCCGGCCTGCTGCTCGGCCGGGGTTGGCTGGGACGGTACTGCGATCACGTAGGCAGGCGAGCCCGCAGCGAGGAACTCGGCGATGGTCGTGGGGGCCGGCGGGTCGGCATCCAGCCGCAGCACCGGGTCCGTCAGCGTGGCGACCGCCTGATCGTCCTGCCAGCAGTCCTGGTGCGGCTGCAGAGCCGCGCGCAGACCGATGGTGATGCCACCGTCGACGACGTCCGAGGCAGCGAGGTCGACGGTCAACGGACCACCGCCGACGGCCGGAACCGACGCGGCGCGCCTGCCGTTGACCGTGATCACCAAGTCGCCGGGAGTGCTGTAACTGGAGTCGATGGTCCCGCGCAGTCGGATCGGCGCGGTGCCCTCCGGAACCGGCACCACGACCTCTGCGCTGCCGTACCCGCCTTGCACAGACAGCGTGTAGGGGAACGGGGCCGTGGCTGCCCGGGCTGGCATTGCCTGGCAGCACGCTCACGGCGGCGACCAGCAGCGCAAGCAGCACGTGCCATCGTCTGGGGCTGACTAGCGTCGCGGTCATCGCTGGACTCGTCTACAGCGACGCGACGCTGATCTTGTCGAACGTGACCGCAGCGTCCTCGGCGTAGAAGCCGACGGCTCCGCTGCGGTACGGCCGTTGGGTGTCGGTGAACGTGGCCACCGCCTCGCCGTCGATGCGGACTGAGATCTTGTTCCCGGAAGCAGTGAGCACCACCTGTTGTGAGGCTCCCTCCTCCGCAGCCGGACTGTCGCCAGTCGCGAGGAAGCGCTGCCCGCCCGGGTACGCCGGATCGCGCTTGCCGAGTTCCCAGCCGTTGGTCTTCAGCGCCACGTAGTAGAAATGCTCAGGGTCCTGGTAGCGCGTGACCAGCCAGCCGGTTTCCCACGGATTGGCGGACGAGCCCGTGCGCAGTTGAGCGTTGAGCGTGACCCGGGTCTTCAACCGGACGTTCGTCTGCGACGTGCCGACCACGAGGGCGGCATGCGTCGTGTCCGCGGTGGTCGCGACCGCGGGTTGCAGGGTGAGCTTCGACGGAGTGGCAGTCACGGAGCCGTAGCCGGCGAAGACGACCCGCCAAGATCCGTAGGTGTCACCGTCGGTCAGGGTGGCTGCCTGTGCCGGCCCGCCGGCTGCGAACGTCAGGCACACAAGACCCGCGACGGCGCATCCGAGACCCGACCTCATGTCTTCTTCTTCGGCAGTAGGTGCCCAGTGGATGAGGGCTTGTCGATCAAGACGCGGTGCGGCGATGCCGATGGTGGGGTATGACTTCGTTCGCGGTACGTCCGGGGCCGGACACTGACGACCGGGTGCGCTGCCTGGTCGTCATGGGTACTCGCCCCGAGGCCATCAAGATGCTGCCCGTCGTCCAGGCGCTGCAGTCCTCGGAGTTGCTCCAGCCGTACGTGGTCAACACCGGCCAGCATGCCGATCTGGTGGCGCCGATTCTGCGCGCCGCGGGAATTGAAGCCGACGTCAACCTGGAGATCGGCGGTACCGGCAACACGATCAACGGCCTAGTGCGCGATTGTGTGGCTGCATTCGACGACCTGCTGCTGATGCTGCGGGGCGGACCGGAGCGGCGCTCCCGCCCGCGGTTGTTCGGTGCGGCGGAGAACTCCGGCAACCCGTACCCGGCGCTCACACTGGTGCACGGCGACACCACCTCAGCGATGGCCGCCGCGCTGGCGTCGATGGGCTGCAAACTGCCGGTCGTGCACGTCGAAGCCGGACTGCGTACCCGCGACATCCTGTCCCCGTTCCCGGAGGAGCTGAACCGTCAGTTGATCTCCCGCATGGCGGCATTTCACTTGGCACCGACCCCGGCCAACCAGGCCAACCTCATCCGCGAGGGAGTGGACCCGGAGCGTGTCTTCGTCACAGGCAACACCGGCATCGACGCTCTGCACTGGGCGGCTGATCTGCATCAGGAATGGCCGGACCCACGCCTGGCCCGGCTGGATCAACTCGACGTGCCCCTGCTGGTCGTCACCGCGCATCGCCGCGAGAACCTCGGCGCCCCGATCCAGCGCATCGCTGCCGCAGTACGGCAGATCGCCCTGGAGCGCCCGGACCTGGTCGTGGTGTGGCCGGTCCACCCGAACCCCAAGGTGCGCGACGACGTGTACGGGATTCTCGGCGGCACCCCGAACGTTGTGCTCACCGAGCCGATGGACTACATCCCGTTCGCACGCCTGTTGCAGCGGGCGACGCTGGCGATCAGTGACTCCGGCGGCGTGCAGGAGGAGGCTCCCAGCGTCGGAACGCCAGTCCTGGTGGCCCGGGAAGAATCCGAGCGGCCCGAGGGCGTGGAGGCCGGTGCGCTGATCCTCGTGGGCAGCGATACCGACCGCATCCGGGAGGTCAGCCTGAAGCTGTTGTCCGACCCCGCGGCCCGATCCGCCATGACGGCAATCCGCAATCCCTTCGGCGACGGCCATGCAGCGCGCCGGATCAGGGAGGCGTTGGAGTACCTCGTCTTCGACACCATGCCCCCCGACCGATACGGCGCGGCGTTCAGCCGCATGAAGGTCCTGGAGGCCTCGGGCTACGACGCCCGCGAGATCGAGATCACCTCGGGCAAGATCGCCGCTGCGCATCCGGAACTGCGCAAGGGGGCCGGGGCGATGCTGGCGCTGGCGTCGATGCGCCGCTGAGCCGCCCGCCGCTTGGGCCGGACACGACGAAGGGGCCGGCCCGTAGTGGACCGACCCCAACGCGTGGATCAGGACTAGAAGTCCATGCCCCCCATGTCACCGGCACCCGGGGCGGCCGGAGCGGCCTTCTCGGGCTTGTCGGCCACGACGGCCTCGGTGGTGAGGAACAGCGCCGCGATGCTGGCGGCGTTCTGCAGCGCCGACCGGGTCACCTTGGCCGGGTCGATGATCCCGGCGTCGATGAGGTCGACGTAGTCGCCGGTCGCGGCGTTCAGGCCGAAACCGGGGTCGAGGTGGCGCACCTTCTCCGCCACGACGCCGCCCTCAAGACCGGCGTTGACCGCGATCTGCTTGAGCGGGGCCTCCACCGCAACCTTCACGATGTTGGCGCCCACGGCAGCCTCACCGTCGAGCTCGAGCTTCTCGAACGCGGCCTGGCTGGCCTGCAGAAGAGCGACGCCACCACCGGCGACGATGCCCTCCTCGACAGCAGCCTTGGCGTTGCGCACCGCGTCCTCGATGCGGTGCTTGCGCTCCTTGAGCTCGACCTCGGTCGCGGCACCGGCCTTGATGACGGCAACGCCGCCGGCCAGCTTCGCGAGCCGCTCCTGCAGCTTCTCGCGGTCGTAGTCGCTGTCGGAGTTGTCGATCTCGGCGCGGATCTGGTTGACCCGACCGGCGATCTGGTCCGGGTCACCGGAACCCTCGACGATCGTGGTCTCGTCCTTGGTCACCACGACCTTGCGGGCGCGGCCCAGCAGCTCGATCCCGACGCTCTCCAGCTTCAGGCCGACCTCCTCGGAGATCACCTGACCGCCGGTGAGGATCGCGATGTCCTGCAGCATGGCCTTGCGGCGGTCGCCGAAGCCGGGTGCCTTCACCGCGACGCTCTTGAACGTGCCACGGATCTTGTTCACCACGATGGTCGCCAGGGCCTCACCCTCGAGGTCCTCGGCGATGATCGCCAGCGGCTTGCCGGCCTGCATGACCTTCTCCAGGATCGGCAGCAGGTCCTTGACCGCCGAGATCTTGGAGTTCGCGATGAGGATGTAGGGGTCCTCGAGCACGGCCTCCATGCGCTCCGGGTCGGTCACGAAGTAGGGGGAGATGTAGCCCTTGTCGAAGCGCATGCCCTCGGTGAGCTCGAGCTCGAGGCCGAAGGTCTGGCTCTCCTCGACGGTGATGACACCTTCCTTGCCCACCTTGTCCATGGCCTCGGCGATGATCTCGCCGATCTGCGGGTCGGCCGCGGAGATGGATGCGGTAGCCGCGATCTGCTCCTTGGTCTCGACCTCCTTGGCCATCTCGAGCAGCTGGGTGGAGATCGCCTCCACGGCCTGCTCGATGCCGCGCTTCAGGGCCATCGGGTTCGACCCAGCGGCCACGTTGCGCAGGCCCTCGCGCACCAGCGCCTGGGCCAGGACGGTCGCGGTGGTGGTTCCGTCACCAGCGACGTCGTCAGTCTTCTTGGCGACCTCCTTGACCAGCTCGGCGCCGATCTTCTCGTAGGGGTCCTCCAGCTCGATCTCCTTGGCGATGGACACACCGTCGTTGGTGATGGTGGGGGCGCCCCACTTCTTCTCCAGCACGACGTTGCGGCCCTTCGGCCCCAAGGTGACCCGGACTGCGTCGGCGAGGGTGTTCATGCCGCGCTCAAGCGCCCGGCGTGCTTCCTCGTCGAAAGCGATGATTTTCGCCATCGGTTGTGATTCCTCCCGAAGGTGGGTTGATGAATGCCCGGTGCCCGCGACGGACGGCCGCTGCCCCACCGGTCACGTCCCGGGGAGAACAGGTGGCCTCACCTGCATTCGGTGTTAGCACTCTCCCGCTGAGAGTGCTAGAGCCATTGTTAGCACTCTGCCCTTGAGAGTGCAAGTGACTCCAGTAGATCATTCCTGCTGCCGATGGCCTATGTGAGCCGAGGATCAGGGAGAGAAATGGCCGAGAAGGTCACCGCTGCTGAACGCACCCGCCAAGCCATTACGGCCATCAACTCCGGGGACATCGCCGGTGGCCGGCAATTGCTCGCAGAGGCGCTGAGCACTGACGCTGACTACGAACTGGCCTGGTTGTGGTTCGCCGCGGTCGCCGACAGCGACGAGGAGAAGAAGTTCTGTCTCGAGCGCGCCCGCGACGTCAATCCGCTGCACGAGGCCAATGCCGCTCTCGGACCGCTGCGCGGGGTCAAGCAGCAGCCACCGCCGGAACTGACGTCCCTGGTCGACCCTGAGCCCCCGGAGTTCGTGCAGGACTACGTGCCCGAACTCGTCCGGCAACGGCGGCGCCGGAAGTTGCGCTTCGGGGCGATCGCGTTGGCCGTCCTGGCCGTCCTGGGCCTGGTCTTCTGGGCGGCCAACAATAGGGCGAAAAGCCCCGTGTACCTCGCGGTCGTCGTGTCCGACGACCAGGGCGACAAGGCGACGTCGCGGGAGATCATGGACACCGTCAACTGGGCGGTGGACGAATGGAACAGCAGTGGCAAGGTCGGCACTCACCCACTGGCCGTCCAGTACTTCTCCGACAACGACGACCCGGCCACAGCCGCGGAAGTGGCCAAGCAGATCGCCGCCGACGACCGTTTTGTGGGAGTGGTCGGCCACCAGCTCAGCTCGACGTCACAGGCAGCCGGACCGATCTACGCGCAGGCCGGCATCCCGGTCATCACCGCCACGGCGACCGCCGACGCGGTGACGAAGGGCAACCCCTGGTACTTCCGCACCGTCTTCGACAACGCCACCCAGGGCGAGGGGATCGCGGCGTACGTCTCCCAGGTGCTCAAGGCGCCGGCATCGATCGTGGTCTACGACGACAGCGCCTACGGCACCACGTTGCGCGATGGCTATGTCTCGGCCATGAAGCGGGCCGGTGACCAGATCCAGGCCCAGGTCGAGATCCCGGCCGGTGACGTTAAGGACCAGGCGACCATCGACCGGATCGTCACGAGCGTCACCGTCGTCGACAAGCCAGGGCCGATCGTGTTGATGGTGGACGACCCGGCGATCTCCGCGCTGGGTCCGGCGCTGGAGGCAGTGGGCGTGGCCCCAACGCTGGTAGGCAGTGACTCGTTGGCACTGCGCGACTTCTTCGCGCCCTTGGCCGAGGGCAAGGCCGGGACGGTCAACCGAGCCCTTGCGGCAAGCCCCTTGACGCGGGGTGCGCTGACCGGCGAAGCCGTGCGGTTCGTCCACGACTTCTCGGAGTACTACGGATACCAGCCCTCATGGGCCTCCCCGTTGACCTATGACGCGGTCAATGCCTTCGCGGAGTCCATCGCCGGGATCGACACCGGCGCCGGCGTGGCCGCCCAGCGCACGGCCATCCGCGACCGGTTCGATCACGCGCGCAGCCCGGAGACCAGCCTGGACGGCCTGACCGGGGACATCTACTTCGACGACAGCGACTCCGCCGAACGCCCCGTGGGCATGGAGAGCGGCCGCATCGCCCCCAACGGTGAACTGACGATCGAGAGCGCCCCGATCCAGCTGGCCCCGTACTCGCCCTCGGCCGGAGCCAGCGAGAACGAGGAGATCGCTGCTGGGGAGGCGGTGCGCTTCCTCGATACCGTCTACACGCTCCAGCAGATCGTCGCCGTGGGCATCAACTACAACCAAGTCGATGAACTGGACGTGGCCTCCCAAACGTACTTCGCCGACTTCTTCATCTGGTTCAAGTACGCCGAGGACAAGGACGATCCGGCCGACGTCGTCTTCACCAACGCGGTCGACAGCTCGCTGGGCGCTCGGCGAGCCGCAGCGGCTGCAGACGGTTGCCGGACAGACCTATGCGCTGTACCGGGTGGCCGGCGAGTTCAAGGGGCAGTTCAACTTCCGGCAGTTCCCGTTCGACCGCCAGGAGCTGCCGATCCTGTTGCAGCACCGCAGCCTGCCCGCGGCCCGGCTCAGCTACTTCCCGGACGAGGATCTGCTGCTGCAGACCCAGTCGCAGCGGCTGGAGAGCGGCGTGGATGCCGGATCGACCATCGACGCCATCCCGAACTGGGAGGCGTACTACGTCAACTTCTTCCCGAGCAGCGTGGGCAACACCTCCGCGCTGGGCGACCCGTACTTCATTGCCGGGACCTCGGGTGTGACGTACTCGGTGTTCGCCTCGAACGTCGAGATCCGCCGCGATGTGTCGAGCTTCCTGGTCAAGAACCTGCTGCCGCTGATCCTGCTGTCGATCGTGGTCTACATCAGTCTGTGGCTGCCGTTGAAGGACCACACCTCACGGATCTCGATGGCGGTGACCGGCATCCTGACCGGGGCCGTGATGCTCAACACCGTCACCAGTTCCTTGCCCGACGTCGACTACACCGTGGCCATCGAATGGGCGTACTACGTCTTCATCGCACTGGCTGCGGCGACCGCGATCGTCACACTGATCGGCCGGCAGTGGAACGACGAACGGCGGCTGGCTTCGGTCCGGGCACTGAACCGGTTCGCGCGGATCGCCTACCCGCTGGTGATCCTCGCGGTGGCGTTCGTCTACTGGTATCAGTTCCACGACGTGAGCCCCCTGTAGGGCGTGCAGCCGCCCGGCTTCGAGTCAGGCACGCACCCAACTCACCAGAGCGTTCGCTCAGGCGTCGAAGCCTTCCAGGTCGTGCAGTACGTCTTCGGACAGTGACTCTTCCTCGCCGCCGTCCTCCTCGTAGTGCATCGCGGACTCTTCCGCAGACAGATCGTGGGTGTCGTGGCTGTCCCAGGCGATCTCCTCGCCGGTGCGGTCGGCGCCGTCCTCTTCGTCCTGGGAGATCAGGTGCCCGACCCGGTGATCCTCCCCGTTGCGGATCTCGGTGAACTCCGGCCCGTCGGTGCCGAGTTCCCGGCTCAACTCGCCCCACAGTTGCGCTACGACTTCGTCGCCGGGGCGGTCTCCGAATTGCCTGCTCATGACAACTCCTTGATCGGTCTACTCCCTAGAGTAGTCCTCAGGACTTCCCTTGGTTGGCCACTGCTGCAGCTGCGCTTGCGGCTGCCTCGGGGTCCAGATAGCGCCCAGCCGACAGCGGCATCAGGTCTTCGCCCAGTTCGTAGACCAGCGGGATTCCGGTGGGGATGTTCAGCCCGGCGATGTCGGCGTCTGAGATGCCGTCCAAGTGCTTGACCAAGGCCCGCAGCGAGTTCCCATGCGCGCCGATCAGCACCGTGCCGTAGGTGCGCAGGTCGGGCACCACCGCGTCATACCAGTAGGGCAGCATCCTGACCACGACGTCCTTGAGGCACTCGGTCAGCGGGCGGATCTCCGGGGGCAGTGCGGCGTAGCGCGCGTCGTCGAACTGCGAGTACTGGTCGTCGGCCGCGATCGGCGGCGGTGGGGTGTCGTAGGAGCGGCGCCAGAGCATGAACTGCTCCTCGCCGAACTCCTCGAGGGTCTGCTTCTTGTTCTTACCCTGCAGGGCGCCGTAGTGCCGCTCGTTGAGCCGCCAGGAGCGTCGCACCGGGATCCAGTGCCGGTCGCAGCCATCGAGAGCGAGGTTCGTGGTGCGGATCGCCCGGCGCAGTACGGAGGTATGAGCGACCTCCGGCAGGATTCCGGATTCGGCCAGGAGTGCCCCGGCTTTGCCGCCCTCGGCGACCCCCTTCTCGGTGAGGTCGACGTCGACCCAGCCGGTGAACTGGTTCAGTGCGTTCCATTCGCTCTCGCCGTGGCGCAGAAGGATCAGGGTGCTCATGGCTTCCAACCTAGCGAGGCCGCTTCGCTGCCGACGTTAGCCCCCGACGGCCATCCACCCTCACGGCAGCATTCCCGCTAACCGATGTCGTCCGGCCGTAGATGCTCGAACGCGGCCAGGTTCGCGGTGGACTCGCCGCGGGACAACCGCCAACGCCATTCCCGCTCGATGCTGGACCGGAAGCCGAGCTCCAGGATGTGATTGAACGAGCCATCGGCTTCGGCCAGCACCGCGCCCAGGACCTGGTCGAGCACGTCAACCGTCACCGTCGCGGCCGGAAGCCTGCCCACCAGGTAGATGTCGCCGAGTTGGTCGATGGCGTAGGCGATCCCGAACAACTTCCGGTTGCGCTCCAGCAGCCAACGATGCACCCCGGCGACGTTCTCGTCCGGGTGGCGGGCGACGAAGGCATTGATGCTCAAGGAATGCGGGCCCGGCACCAGAGCACACGTCGTGCGCAGTTTGCGCTCGCCCGGCAGCACGACGGTGATCGCCTGGTCGGTCTGCTCGTGGTCGAGCCCACTGGCGTCGATCCACTCGGTGATGGCCTCGATCATGCGTACCTGCGCAACAGCAGCGGTCGCTGGGCCAGAGCCTCGTCGTACGCCTCCCGGGTCGCCTGTGCGGTGGCTGCCCAGCTGAACTTCTCGGCGTGACGGCGCGCCAGCACGGACATCCGCTGCCGAGTGGCCGGCTGCAGGACCACCGATTCGATGGCACTTGCAAAGTCGTCGGGGTCATGACCCGCGACCAGGACGCCGCCGTCACCCACTGCCGTTGTGAGCCCACCAACGCGACTGGCCACGACCGGCACCCCGCAGGCCTGCGCCTCCACCGCGACCAGCCCGAAGGACTCCGAGTAACTGGGCACAACAACGACGTCGGCGGCGCGGTACAGATCCGCGAGCTCATCGCGCGGCACGGGCGGCATCAGCCGGATCACGTCCTGCATTCCCAGATCCGCAATCAGTTGAGGCAGGTGGCCGGATCTGTCGAAGCCAGATCCGGACAGTCCGCCGTTGATGACCACTTTCAGCCGGGGGCGCAACTCCGGACGTCGCATCAACATCCGATGGGTGGCGGCGACCAGAACATCGGGTGCTTTCAACGGCTGAATCCGTCCGACGAAGAGCACGAGGATGTCGTCCTGTTCGACTCCGAGCCGCTGTCGGCCAGGCTGCACCGGCCCGGGGGAGAACGTCTGCAGATCGACCCCCGGCAGCGCGACGGCGATGCGTTCGGGGTCGGCTTGGTAGAGCGTCACCAGGTCGTCGGCCTCGGTTTCGGTGTTGGCGATGAGCATGTCGGCGGCGGCGACCACCTGCTCCTCGCCCAGCACCCGCTCATAAGGCTCGGGATCGTCCCCGGCCGCCAGCGCGAGGTTCTTCACTTTGGCCATCGTGTGCATGCTGTGCACCAGCGGGATCTGCCATCGTTCCGAGGCCACCCAGCCGACCTGGCCGGACAGCCAGTAATGCGAATGCACGAGGTCGTAGTACCCCTCGGGACGGTGTGCCTCTGCCCGTAGCACCGCTGCCGTGAACGCGCACAATTGCGCCGGCAACTGCTCCTTGCGCAAGCCCTCGTAGGGGCCGGCGGGTACATGATGCACCGTCACCCCCTCGGTCACAGAAACCCGCGGCGGTTGCTCGCTGGAGGTGGCTCGGGTGAAGATCTCGACCTCGGTCCCGCTGACCGCCAAGTGCTTGGCGACCTCCAGCACGTACACGTTCATGCCGCCTGCGTCGCCACTACCGGGCATGGCCAACGGTGAGGTGTGCATGGAGATCATCGCCACACGGCCCGCACGGTGCATGGCTACATTCTCCCCGGTGGTCCGGCGTCGTGCCGGGCCAGGTTGCTCAGGAAGCCAGCGGCAGTGGCTGCGGGGTCACCGTCGACAGCCAGGTTGCTTTCAGGTACTGCCGCCCGGCCGGGTCCCACTCCACGGTCCAGGTCATGCGCATCTCGGTCATGACGACACCTTTCCCCGATCTGAACCCGAGTATACGCACAGGTGAACGGAAGGTGAACGACACGTCGGCCTCGCAGCGACTCGCACGTCGAGCTGCCGTCTCCAGCGCGGATCAACGCACGTGCGGCACTGCCGGGCGCGTGGGGCCGGCGGCGGTGACGGTCACGGCGACATCCACCGCGTGCGCGGCGATGCGCTGGTAGTCCCGGCAGATCGAGGTGAGTTCCATGGCGACATAGACCGGGTGCGGCCAGGCCCGGGAGCGGCCGATGACCAGCATCTCCTGGTGCAGACGATCCACCTGCCGATCCTGTTCCACCATTCCCTGCGCAGCAGTGGTGTCGCGCAGCGCGACGGCCGCTACAGCGATTTCCAGCATGCGATCGCTGACCGCGCCGAGATCGCTGACCAGCCCCGCAACTTCGGCGGGAACCACTGCACGCGGATAGGCCCGGCGGGTGGCTTTGGCGATCTGCCCGGCCAGGCACGCGATCTGGTGCAGTGAACCGACGATCCGGCCACTGCCCAACAGTGCCCGCAGGTCACGTTCGGCCATGTGCCGCCCGGCTACGACGTCCACGATGTCCTGGGTGAGCAGATCCACTCTGTCCGTGACGTCCAGAACGTCACTGATCACCGACTGGGCACCAGACAGGTCCGCGTGCAGTGCGGCCGCCGTTGCAGCCGCGACGAGCTGCCGGACGTGATCGCCCAGCGCGGCTTGGGCCGCGTCCAGTGCGGCAGTGCGGGTGTCCAGGGCTGTGCGCATCGCGGATCACGCTAAGTGCACTTGGCGGCAGGGGTGCTTCCTCGGTGCAAACCAAAGGTGAACAGTAGGGGAAGAGCGTGGCGTCCTACGCAGGTTGCGACCCTGGTCGGACTGGTGTCCGTATGTTTGTCGTGTGAACCCAGTGTCGCTGGTCGTGCTCGCCGCAAGCGGCGCTCTGGTCGGCATGCTCGGGTTCCGGCGCCGGCCCGCCTCCGAACCCGAACCCGGAGCCGAGGCGGATGCCGGCATCGGCGGTGCCGAGGTGGAGCAAGTCCTTTCCGCTTTGCCGGAAGCGTCGATCGTCGTGGATCCGAACGGGACCCCGATCCGGGTGTCCAGCCACGCCCTTGCGATGACCCTGATCCGCGATGGCCGCATCGTCGTCCCCGAGATCACCGCCATGATCGCCGACGTCCGCCGGGACGGGATCATCCGCGAGCACGAGACGACCGTGCGCCGTCCCCCGATGGGCAAGGGACTGGTCACGCTGCGTCTGCGCGTGGCGCCACTCGGCGCCGACCGGGTGCTGGTGCTGGCCGAGGACCTCTCCGAGGCCCAGCGCGTGGATGCCGTCCGCCGCGATTTCGTGGCCAACGTCAGTCACGAACTGAAGACCCCGATCGGCGCCCTGAGCCTGCTGGCCGAAGCCGTGCTGAGCTCTGCCGACGAACCCGAGGCGGTGCGTCACTTCGCCGGCCGCATGGAGGCCGAGTCCGGCCGGCTGTCCGCGCTGGTGGGAGACCTGATCGACCTCAGCCGCCTGCAGGGCACCGACCCGCTCAAGGACGCCATCCCGGTGAGCGTGGACGCCGTGGTCAGTGAAGCCGTGGACGCAGTGCGGCAGTTGGCGCAGAATTCCCAGATCGAGCTCGTCGTAGGCGGGACCCGGGACCTGATCGTGCTGGGGATGGAGTCACAACTGGTGACGGCACTGCGCAACCTGCTGTCCAACGCGGTGAACTACAGCCCCCGCGGAACCCAGGTCGCAGTGACGACCCGGCTGGTCAATGACGTGGTCGAGATCGCCGTCACGGACCAGGGGATGGGCATCCCGGAGACCGAGCTGCAACGGGTCTTCGAACGCTTCTACCGCGTCGACCAGGCCCGCTCGCGGGTCACCGGCGGTACCGGTTTGGGTCTGTCGATCGTCAAGCACGTCGCGGAGAACCACGGGGGTGAAGTGGGGGTGTGGAGTGTCCTGGGGGAGGGCAGCACATTCACCCTGCGCTTGCCGCCGTTCACCGACGACCAACTGGTGGTGCCCACGCCCACCGTCATCGAGGAGGAAAGCACGGCATGAGCAGGATTCTGGTGGTGGAGGACGAGCAGTCGTTCAGCGACGCGCTGTCCTTCATGCTGCGCAAGGAGGGGTTCGACGTGTCCGTGGCCGCGGACGGTCATGCAGCTGTCGAGACCTTCGAACGCGAGGGGGCGGACATCGTGCTGCTCGACATCATGCTGCCCGGAATTCCGGGCACCGAGGTCTGCCGGCAGATCCGCAACGTGTCGCAGGTGCCGATCATCATGGTCACCGCCAAGGACTCCGAGATCGACAAGGTCGTCGGCCTGGAACTCGGTGCCGACGACTACGTCACCAAGCCTTTCTCATCCCGCGAACTCGTCGCCCGCATCAGGGCGGTCATGCGCCGTCGGGGACCGGAGCCGGCCGCTTCTTCGGAGTCCGCGCTGACCGCCGGCAACATCACCATGGACGTCGACCGGCACGTGGTGACTGTGGCAGGTCAAGCCGTGAAGCTACCGCTCAAGGAGTTCGAGTTGCTCGAGGTGCTGATGCGCAATGCCGGCCGGGTGCTCACGCGCGGACAGTTGATCGACCGGGTCTGGGGGTCGGACTACGTGGGGGACACCAAGACGCTGGACGTGCACGTCAAGCGACTGCGCACCAAGATCGAGCCGAATCCGGCCGAACCGAGCGTGCTGGTCACGGTGCGGGGGCTGGGGTACAAGCTCGAGGTTGGCTAGGAAATCCCGCTGTGGCTAGCCGAGATCTCGCGCGCCCTCCTCGGCCGATCCGTGAGCATTCCGGTCATCGGTTAGCGCTGTGGACGGGTTTTTGGCGCCCTGAATGCTCACCGATGCCCACAGTGCTAACGGATTTGGATTCACCCGGGAGACAACAGCGCGCAACTCCAACGGCTGTCAGCCCGCGTTCTGGCCGGCCTTCTTGCCGGTGTCCGCGGTCGGCGACGGGCTCGCACTTGCGCTGCCCTGCTGCGCCAGTTCCAGCAGTTTCTGCTGGTCGGTCACCGACACGACCACCCCGGCGTACTGCCCGGTGTTGGGGACGGTCAGCACGTCACCGGTGACCGTGCCGGCGTTCTGGAACGTGAACGTGGTCCGCACGAACGCCGAGGGGAAGGCCTTGAACTCGAAGGCGTTGATGAAGTTCGGGCTGAAGTAGCCGGTGCGTACAGTGCCTTTGACGGGCACCTCGATCGCCCCGCCGGTGATGCCCATCCGGGAGACCGGCTCGATCTCGACCTTGGTCAGCGAGTCCGGCGCGTCGCCGTTGTTGAGGAACGTCGCGACAAGGGTGGCCTCGTTGGGGTTGGCCACATTGCGCACCCAGGTGGCGCCGCGGACCTCGATGTCACCGGTTGCCAGGTTGGCGCCGTTGCCCACAGCCTGATTGGCCTGCTGGGATGTGCCGGACTGGAAACCCGACCAGCAGCCGCCCAGCGAGGGGACCAGGACAGCGGCGGCGGCGACGGCGGCCATCCGGCGAGTGGCGACGGACATCGGTTCCTCCCAATGACGAGTGCGTCGAGCGCAGCCTATCCGAGCGGCACCGCCAGATGTGCAGAAGGCTGCGGCGGGTCCGCCCGGCACTTCTTACGCAAGCCTTACCCGCCTGAAACCCCGTGTTACGATGGAGCCCACGGAAAGGGGCACCTTCTCACATGGCATTTTCCGTCGGCGACACAGTTGTGTACCCGCATCACGGCGCAGCCCGCATCGAGAGTATCGAGCAACGCGTCATCAAAGGCGAAGAGCGTGAGTACCTCGTACTGCGCATCGACCAGGGCGATCTCGTCGTTCGCGTACCGAGCGACAATGTCGATCTCGTCGGTGTGCGCGACGTTGTGAACTCCGAAGGCCTCGAGCGGGTCTTCTCCGTTCTGCGCCAGCCTTATACCGAGGAGCCGACCAACTGGTCGCGGCGGTACAAGGCCAACGTGGAGAAACTCGCCTCCGGTGATGTCATCAAGGTGGCCGAGGTCGTCCGCGACCTGTGGCGCCGGGACCAGGACCGTGGCCTGTCCGCCGGCGAGAAGCGCATGCTTGCCCGCGCCCGGCAGATCCTGGTGAGTGAACTGGCTCTGGCCGAGCACACCAACGAGGACAAGGCCGAGATCATCCTCGACGAGGTGCTCGCCTCCTAAGGCCCAGCTTTTCGCTGACGAACGCCTCGCTGTCCAACTCCCCTAGTCTGGACGCGTGCCACACCTGACGAGGGTTCCCGATGTCGGGGCGGAAGCCCTGCGGATGCTGCTCGTCGTCTTCGGCGCAGTGCTCGGCTACGAGGTAGGCAGCCGGATGCAGGCGGCCAACCCGGACCTGACGCTGGGCACGTTCGGGATCACGGCGCTGGGCATCATCGTCGGTGCCGGCGTCGGATACTCCGTGGGCGGCATCATCGGCCGGATCGTCATGCGTGGCATCGCCCGCCAGGAACACCGGCTCAGCGCTTTGCCGCCCGAGGAGGTCATCGCCGGATTCGTGGGATCGGTGGTCGGCATGGCCGGAGTGAGTCTGGTCGCCTGGCCGCTGTTCCTACTCGGACCCGCCGCGCTGATTGCGCCGCTGTTCGCGTTCCTGGTCGTCGTCGGGGGCATGACCGGTTTCCGTATCGCACGCACCCGAGGCGGCGCGATGGGCGATGATCGCGCGTCGCCGGGCTGGGGGCCCAAGGTTCTGGACACCTCGGTGGCCATCGACGGCCGGATCCTGCAGGTCGCCCGCAGTGGCTTTCTTTCCGGCACCTTGCTCGTCCCGCAGCCGGTCGTCGACGAGTTGCAGGGCCTGGCGGACAGCGCCGAGGAGGGCCGGCGGGCACGCGGCCGCCGCGGCCTGGACGTCCTGCTCAGACTGCGATCCGAACTGCCAGTGGAGGTTGTCCCGGACGACCCGGTCGGGGTGGCCGAGGTCGACGCCAAACTCGTGCAGATCTGCCTACAGCGCAAGGTGGCCCTGCTCACCCTTGACCAGCACCTCGCCGACGCCGCCTCCCTGGCCGGGGTGACCGTGCTGAATCTGCACGCACTGGCCACGGCGATGGCTGCGCCGGTACGCTCCGGCGACCGGGTGGACGTGCATCTAGCGCGAGCCGGCAAGGAAGCGGGTCAGGCGATCGGTCACCTGCCGGACGGGACCATGGTCATCGTGCAGCGCGCCGACGACCGAATCGGTGACACGGTGCGGGTGGAACTGACGTCGGTCACCACCACCAGCCACGGGCGGCTGGTGTTCGGGCGGCTGGTGTCGGCGTGATCGGGCTGATCCTGGTGGCGGCCGGCAGCGGTCAGCGGCTCGGTGCGGATGTGCCCAAAGCGCTGGTCCGGGTGGCCGGTGACACTCTCATCGGTCACTGCCTGCAGACTGCGGCACAGATCCCGGAACTGACTCAGATCGTGGTCGTCGCACCTCCAGGAATCGGACCGCTGCCCGACGTCAATGTGGTTGCCGGAGGTGCCACCCGCGACGCATCGGTGCGGGCCGGACTGGACGCGCTGGACCCGGCCACCACGGCTGTTCTCGTACACGACGCGGCCCGGCCGTTCGCACCGGCGGCGGTCTTTGAGCGGGTGATCGCGGCATTGCAGGCCGGTGCGGTCGCAGTCGTGCCGGCGCTGCCCGTGACGGACACGATCAAGCGCATGCACGACGGCGTGGTCGTGGAATCGCTGGACCGCGCGGAACTGGTGGCGGTGCAGACACCGCAGGGTTTTCAGGTGGCACAACTGCGCGCGGCTCACGACGCCCAGTCCTCCGACGTCACCGACGACGCGATGCTGATGGAGCAACTCGGGGTGCCCGTCCACGTTGTCGAGGGGTCCGATCACGCATTCAAGATCACCACGCCGTTCGACCTGGCTGATGGCCCGCGCCCTGCAGGAGGCCCCGTGACCTACCGGATCGGCATCGGCACCGATGTCCACGCTTTCGGCGCGGAACCGCCGGCCCATGTTGCCGGGCTGGAATGGCCCGACACCCTGGCCCTGGCTGGGCACTCCGACGGCGATGTGGTCGCCCACGCCTGTGCTGATGCCCTGCTCAACGCCTCCGGACTCGGCGACCTCGGTGGTTTGATCGGCACCGACCGGCCGGAGTGGAAGGGTGCCGCCGGCACGACGATCCTGCGGGAGACAGCGGCTCATCTGCGTAACAACGGTTTCGAACCGGTCAATGTCGGCGTGCAGGTGATCGGCAATGCGCCGCGGATCGGACCTCGCCGTGCGGAGGCCGCAGCGGTGCTGACCCAGGCCGCCGGTTGCCCCGTGCACCTGTCGGCCACCACCACTGACGGCCTGGGCCTCACGGGCCGCGGGGAGGGCGTGGCGGCGATCGCCACGGCGCTCGTTCGGCCTGTCGATACGCTGGACGAATGACCTTGCAGATCTACGACACCGGGACCCGCTCGGTGCGCGAGTTCACGCCGATCCGACCCGGTGCGGTCTCGGTGTACTACTGCGGGGCCACAGTGCAGGCAGCGCCGCACGTCGGGCACCTGCGTCCCGGTGTGGTGTTCGACGTCCTCACGCGCTGGTTGCAGGCCAGTGGCTACGACGTGACGTTGTGCCGCAACGTCACCGACATCGACGACAAGATCCTGGCCAAGGCGCAGACCGAAGGCCGGCCCTGGTGGGCGGTGGCGCAGCACTACGAGCGTGAGTTCAGCCGTGCCTACGACATCCTGGGATGCTTGCCGCCCACCATCGAACCCCGCGCCACCGGTCATATCCCGCAGATGCTGGAACTGATCGGCCGGCTCGTGGACCAGGGTCGCGCCTACGCGGTCGGTGGGGACGTGTACTTCTCCGGTGACGTCCTACCCCGAGTACGGACAGCTGTCCCGGCAGAAGGTCGACGACCTGCAGCCCGCGGCCGATTCCGCCGACGACCCGCGCAAGCAGGATCCCCGCGACTTCGCTGTGTGGAAAGCGGCCAAGCCCGGTGAGCCCGCGTGGGACTCGCCGTGGGGACCGGGCCGGCCGGGGTGGCACGTCGAGTGCTCGGCCATGGCCACGTACTACCTGGGCCGGCAGTTCGACATCCACGGCGGTGGGATCGACCTGATCTTCCCCCACCACGAGAACGAACTCGCGCAATCACGAGCCGGTGGTGATGCGTTCGCGCGCTATTGGATGCACAACTCCTGGGTGACCGCCGCCGGGCAGAAGATGGGTAAGTCACTGGGCAACGCGCTGGCCGTCGACGAGGTGTTGAAGCAGGTGCGACCGGTCGAGTTGCGGTATCACCTGGCCGCCGCGCACTACCGCTCGACGATCGAGTTCTCCTACGAGTCCGTCGTCGAGTCGGCCGTGGGTTTCCGCAGGATCGCCGCGTTCCTGGACAAGCACGCCGGCCCCCCGTTGCCGCCCGCACAGGCCAGTGCCTGCCCACCGGCGTTCGTGGCCGCGATGGACGACGACCTGGGCGTGCCGGCAGCGGTGGCGGTCATCTTCGACACCGTGCGGGCGGGCAATGCCGCGACCGACGACGTAACCATCCGCATGGCCTGGGAGCAGGTCAGCGCGATGTGCTCGGTGCTGGGGATCAACCCGCTGGAAGAACCCTGGGTCGACGCGGGTGGTGATGACCGCGCCGTGTCCGCGCTCGATGCGTTGGTCGCCGATCAGCTCGCCGCCCGTCAGCAGGCCCGTGCCGACAAGGACTGGGCGCAGGCCGACGCCATCCGTGACCGGCTGGCCGCAGCCGGCGTGCAGATCGCCGACAGTGCCGACGGTCCGACCTGGTCGTTGCGCGATGGCGGGTAACTCGAAGCGGCCCGGCGCTCGCCGCAATCCCGGGTCCAAGAAGGGCGCCTCGGTCGGGTCCGGCGGCCAGCGCCGCAAGGGCCTGGAGGGCAAGGGGCCCACGCCCGCGGCCAAGGACCGGGTCGGGCATCCGGCGGCCCGCAAGGAACGGGCCGCCCAGAAACGTCCCGTCAGCCGCAAGCCGAGCCCGCGCGCCGATGTCGTCGCCGGCCGCAACCCGGTCGTCGAGGCGCTGCGTGCCCGCACTCCCGCCGAGGCGTTGCTGGTGCAGACCCGGATCGAGCTCGACGACCGCTTGGCTGAAGCGGTCTCGCTGGCCGCCGATCAGGGCTTGACCGTGCGGGAGGTGCCGAAGTCGGAATTGGATGCCGCGGCCGCTGACGTGGTCCACCAGGGTCTCGTGCTGATTGCCGCGCCCTTCACATATGCCGACCTCGGCGATCTGATCGGCACCCAGAATCCGTTGTGGGTGGTGCTCGACCAGGTCACCGACCCTCGCAATCTTGGCGCGGTGGCCCGTTCGGCGGCTGCCTTCGGCGCGACCGCATTGCTCATCCCGCAGCGACGTGCAGCGCCCGTGACGGCGGCCGCCTGGCGGACCTCGGCGGGTGCCTTGGCCCGGCTGCCGGTGTGTCAGATCGGCAATGTGTCCCAGACGTTGCAGCAACTCAAGGACGCGGGCAGTTTCTGCGCCGGTCTCGATGCCGACGCCGACTCCACGCTGACCGACCTGGCCCAGTTGTCCGACGGTGGCCTGGCCATCGTGGTCGGAGCAGAGGGCCGCGGGCTTTCGCCGCTGGTCGCCCGGAATTGCGACCTGGTGGTGTCGATCCCGATGACCTCGGTCACGGAGTCCTTGAACGCCTCGGTCGCCGCGGCCATCGCGCTGCATTGGGTGGCGCACCACCGCGCGGCCCCCTGATCGGATACCCGCAACTGGCGAGGATTGGATCCGAGGGTGGGCCCTCGCTAGGGTTGTGCCATGACCCAGCCCCCGCCGCCTCCCCCCGGTAACGGTCCGCAGTACCAACCGCCTGGCTACGGCCCGCAGTACCCGCCAGCGCGGCAGACCGCATCCGACGCCGTCGTCGCGTTGGTGCTGGCGATCCTGTCGTGGGTGGTTTGCCCCGTGATCTTGGCGATCGTGGCCCTAGTGTTCGCGAGCAAGGCCAAGAACGCCATCGCCGCCTCCAACGGGTGGCTCGACGGTTCCGGAATGGTCACGGCCGCCAAGATCATCGCCTGGTTGAACATCGTGCTGATGGTCCTGTTCGGCGTTTTCTTGGTCATCGTGACGATCTTCGCGGCCAACAGCACCCCCAGCGACTTCCCGACTGACTTCCCGAGCTTCGGCCCGACCGAAGCGATCCTGTCGCTGCTGGGCTGAAGGTTTTGTGACTCCCAGACCAGTTTCTGGTTCGTGGCTCACAAAGCGAGGGGCAACGTAACGAAGATCACGCTGTGCCCTCCGGTACCCCCTTTGACCCCCCGGAAGCCCATCCGGTATCGTTTTGAGTTGTGTCTGGGACGTCCGGACACCGCAGTTAGTCCCTTCGAGCCCCTAACCGCTTAACGCGGCGGGTTCGAGCGCGGCTCGCGCTGGAACTAGCAACCACCTTCGATCTGGTCGGTCGATGGCGCGGAGAAGTCCGCGACACGCCCGACCGCGGGGGTCGGAGGAACCGGACGAAACGGACATGGGTACCACCCGGTGCCAGCCGAAGCCAAGCGATCGAACGAGAGCGAGACGTAGTGCCCACGATCCAGCAGTTGGTCCGCAAGGGCCGGCAGGACAAGGTCGCGAAGAACAAGACCCCTGCGCTCAAGGGCAGCCCCCAGCGCCGCGGGGTCTGCACCCGTGTCTACACGACCACGCCGAAGAAGCCGAACTCCGCGCTGCGCAAGGTCGCCCGTGTGCGGCTGACCAGCGGCATCGAGGTCACCGCCTACATCCCCGGCGTCGGGCACAACCTGCAGGAGCACTCGATCGTGCTGGTGCGTGGTGGTCGTGTGAAGGACCTGCCCGGTGTGCGCTACAAGGTCGTGCGCGGTGCGCTGGACACCCAGGGCGTGAAGAACCGCAAGCAGGCTCGTAGCCGGTACGGCGCGAAGAAGGAGAAGGGCTGATGCCTCGCAAGGGACCCGCTGGAAAGCGGCCTGTCGTCGTCGACCCGGTCTACCAGTCCGCGCTGGTGACCTCGCTGGTCAACAAGGTTCTGCTCGACGGCAAGAAGAGCACGGCTGAGTCGATCGTCTACGGCGCCCTCGAAGGCTGCCGGGAGAAGTCGGGCCAGGACCCGCTGATCACCCTGAAGCGCGCGCTGGACAACATCCGGCCCACGCTGGAGGTCAAGAGCCGCCGCGTCGGCGGTGCGACCTACCAGGTGCCGGTCGAGGTGCAAGTCCGGCCGCGCCAACACCCTCGCCCTGCGCTGGCTGGTGACTTACGCCCGGCAGCGCCGCGAGAAGACCATGACAGAGCGCCTCACCAACGAGCTGCTCGACGCCAGCAACGGCCTGGGCGCGAGCGTCAAGAAGCGTGAGGACACCCACAAAATGGCGGAGGCCAACAAGGCCTTCGCGCACTACCGCTGGTAGGAAACACGACTTATGGCAGACCTCAGCAACGTACGCAACATCGGCATCATGGCCCACATCGATGCCGGCAAGACCACGACCACCGAACGCATCCTCTTCTACACCGGCATCAACTACAAGATCGGTGAGGTCCACGACGGCGCAGCCACGATGGACTGGATGGAGCAGGAGCAGGAGCGCGGCATCACCATCACCTCTGCGGCCACCACCTGTGAGTGGAAGGGCACGCAGATCAACATCATCGACACCCCTGGCCACGTCGACTTCACCGTCGAGGTGGAGCGCTCGCTGCGCGTGCTCGATGGTGCGGTCGCGGTGTTCGACGGTGTGGCCGGTGTGGAGCCGCAGTCGGAGACCGTGTGGCGCCAGGCCGACAAGTACGGCGTCCCCCGCATCTGCTTCGTCAACAAGCTCGACCGCACCGGTGCCGACTTCTTCTTCTGCGTCGACACCATCGTCAGCCGGCTGGGCGCGACTCCGCTCGTGCTGCAGCTGCCGATCGGTGCCGAGGCCGACTTCATCGGCCTGATCGACCTGGTGCGGATGAAGGCCATGATGTGGCGCGGTGAGACCCAGATGGGTGAGGACTACGTCCTCGAGGACATCCCCGCCGACATGGCCGACCAAGCCGCCGAGTGGCGCGAGAAGCTGATCGAGACGCTGGCCGAGGCCGACGACGACATCATGCACATGTACCTCGAGGGCGAGGAGCCCAGCGAGGAGCAGATCCAGGCCGGCATCCGCCGCGCGACCATCGCCGGCAAGCTCACCCCGGTGCTGACCGGCTCGGCGTTCAAGAACAAGGGCGTGCAGCCCATGCTCGACGCCGTCGTTGCCTACCTGCCGACGCCGCTGGACGTGCACGCGGTCACCGGCTACAAGCCCGGCGACGAGTCGGTCGAGTTGGAGCGCAAGCCCAGTGACGACGAGCCGTTCGCGGCCCTGGCGTTCAAGATCGCGGCCGACCCGCACCTGGGCAAGCTGACCTTCATCCGCATCTACTCCGGTGTCCTCAACTCCGGCACCCAGGTGCTGAACAGCGTGAAGGACCGCAAGGAGCGGATCGGCAAGATCTACCGGATGCACGCCAACAAGCGTGAGGAGATCGCCGAGCGTCGGCGCTGGCGAGATCGTCGCTGTGATGGGTCTGAAAGACACCACCACCGGTGAGACGCTGTGCGACCCGGCCAACCCGATCGTGCTGGAGTCCATGACGTTCCCAGCCCCGGTCATCGAGGTCGCGATCGAGCCCAAGACCAAGGGCGACCAGGACAAGCTGGCCACTGCGATCCAGCGGCTGGCGGAGGAGGACCCCACCTTCCGCGTCCACTCCGACGAGGAGACCGGCCAGACGATCATCGCCGGCATGGGCGAGCTGCACCTCGAGGTGCTCGTCGACCGTATGCGCCGGGAGTTCCGGGTGGAGGCCAACGTCGGCAAGCCGCAGGTGGCCTACCGCGAGACCGTCACCCTCGCCGGTCGCGAAGGTCAGGAGTACACCCACAAGAAGCAGACCGGTGGTTCCGGGCAGTTCGGCCGCGTGATCATCGCCCTGGAGCCCAACGCCGACTCGGAGTCCGAGGACAAGGCGGAGAACGGCTACGAGTTCGTCAACAAGATCACCGGTGGTCGCATCCCGCGCGAGTACATCCCGAGCGTGGACGCCGGCTGCCAGCGAGGCCATGGAGACCGGCGTGCTCGCCGGCTACCCGATGGTCGACCTGAAGGTGACGCTGATCGACGGTGCCTACCACGACGTCGACTCCTCGGAGCTGGCGTTCAAGATCGCCGGGTCGATGGCCTTCAAGGAGGCCGCGCGCAAGGCGAAGCCCGTGTTGCTGGAGCCGATGATGGCCGTCGAGGTCACGACTCCGGACGACTTCATGGGTGACGTGATCGGTGACCTCAACTCCCGCCGTGGCCAGATCCAGGCCATGGAGGAGCGGATGGGCGCCCGCGTCGTCAAAGCTCTCGTCCCCCTGTCGGAGATGTTCGGCTACGTCGGAGATCTCCGGAGCAAGACCCAGGGGCGCGCGAGTTACAGCATGCAGTTCGACTCCTACGCCCAGGTTCCCAACAACGTGGCCGAGGAGATCATTGCCAAGGCGCGCGGGGAATAGTCCCGAACGTCACCGTCTCGAGGTTTGAGACACCCCACCACAACGGAATAACCGAAGAAGAAGGCCCAGCCCCGACCCGGAGCAGGCCGTCAGTCCAGAATCAATAGGAGGACCGCAGTGGCGAAGGCGAAGTTCGAGCGGACGAAGCCCCACGTCAACATCGGCACCATCGGTCACATCGACCACGGCAAGACGACGCTGACCGCGGCGATCACCAAGGTGCTGCACGACAAGTACCCCGACCTGAACCCCTTCACGCCTTTCGACATGATCGACAAGGCCCCGGAGGAGCGTCAGCGTGGTATCACGATCTCGATCGCTCACGTCGAGTACCAGACCGAGGCCCGGCACTACGCCCACGTGGACTGCCCGGGTCACGCGGACTACATCAAGAACATGATCACCGGTGCCGCGCAGATGGACGGCGCGATCCTGGTGGTCGCCGCGACTGACGGCCCGATGCCGCAGACCAAGGAGCACGTGCTGCTCGCCCGCCAGGTCGGCGTGCCGAGCATCGTCGTGGCCCTGAACAAGTGCGACATGGTCGACGACGAGGAGATCCTCGAGCTCGTCGAGATGGAGGTGCGCGAACTGCTGAGCACCTACGAGTTCCCCGGCGACGACATCCCCGTGGTGCAGGTCGCTGCCTTCCCGGCGCATGAACGGCGACGAGAAGTGGGGCGAGTCGATCATCGAGCTCATGAACGCGGTCGACGAGTTCATCCCGACCCCGGAGCGCGAGATCGACAAGCCGTTCCTCATGCCCGTCGAGGACGTGTTCACGATCACCGGCCGCGGCACCGTGGTGACCGGCCGGATCGAGCGCGGCATCGTCAAGGTCAACGAGGAGGTCGAGCTGATCGGCATCCGCGACGACTCGCAGAAGCACGACCGTGACCGGCGTCGAGATGTTCCGCAAGCTGCTCGATGAGGGCCAGGCCGGCGAGAACGTCGGACTGCTGCTTCGTGGCACCAAGCGCGAGGACGTGGAGCGCGGCATGGTGGTCTGCAAGCCCGGCAGCGTGACCCCGCACACCGAGTTCGAGGGTCAGGTCTACATCCTGAGCAAGGACGAGGGTGGCCGGCACACGCCGTTCTTCAACAACTACCGCCCGCAGTTCTACTTCCGCACCACCGACGTGACCGGCGTGGTGACGCTGCCCGAGGGCACCGAGATGGTGATGCCCGGTGACAACACCGAGATGTCGGTGCAGCTGATCCAGCCGATCGCCATGGAAGAGGGCCTTCGGTTCGCGATCCGGGAAGGTGGCCGCACCGTCGGCGCCGGCCGGGTCACCAAGATCAACAAGTAGTACCAGCTACTACCCTCGGCCGGGGTGCGTCCGCGCACCCCCGGCCGGGACTTCACGAACGACAGTCGGCAAGCAGAAGAGGGAAGACACGCGCCATGGCGGGACAGAAGATCCGCATCAGGCTCAAGGCCTACGACCACGAGGTCATCGACAAGTGGGCGAAGACCATCGTGGACACGGTTTCGCGCACCGGCGCCAAGGTCGCCGGTCCTGTGCCGCTGCCGACGGAGAAGAACGTGTACTGCGTCATCCGCTCGCCGCACAAGTACAAGGACAGCCGCGAGCACTTCGAGATGCGCACGCACAAACGACTCATCGACATCCTCGACCCGACCCCGAAGACCGTGGACTCGCTGATGAAGCTCGACCTGCCCGGCCGGTGTCGAGATCGAGATCAAGCTGTAGGACAGGCGCACCCACAATGAAGACGACAACTCGCAAAGGGCTGCTGGGCACCAAGCTCGGCATGACCCAGGTATGGGATGAGAACAGCACGGATCGTGCCGGTCACCGTCATCGAAGCCGGCCCCAACGTGGTCACGCAGGTCCGCACCCCCGAGACCGACGGCTACTCCGCCGTGCAGCTCGCGTTCGGCGCCATCGACCCGCGCAAGGTCAACAAGCCCGACGGCGGCCACTTCGCGAAGGCCGGCGTCACGCCGCGCCGGCACGTGGTGGAGCTGCGCACCGACGACGCCTCGCGAGTACACGCTGGGCCAGGAACTGACGGCCGACGTGTTCGAGGCCGGTGCCGTCGTCGACGTGACCGGCACCAGCAAGGGCAAGGGTATCGCCGGTGTGATGAAGCGGCACGGCTTCCACGGACTGCGCGCCTCGCACGGTGTGCACCGCAAGCACCGCTCGCCGGGTTCGATCGGTGGCTGCGCCACCCCGGGCCGGGTGTTCAAGGGGCTGCGCATGGCCGGACGTATGGGGTCCGACCGCGTCACCACTGCCGGACTTGACCGTGCACTCCGTCGACGCCGAGACGCAACCTGATCCTGGTCAAGGGCGCTGTGCCCGGGTCCGACGGGTTCGCTGGTGCTGCATCCGCGACGCCGCGAAGGGAGCCTGACCATGACCGCGATTGACATCAAGAACGCCGTCCGGTGAGGCTGCCGGCTCCGTCGAGCTGCCCGCCGAGGTGTTCAACGTGCAGACCAACGTCCCGCTGATCCACCAGGTCGTGGTGGCCCAGCTAGCAGCTGCGCGGCAGGGCACGCACAAGGTCAAGACCCGCGCCGAGGTCGCCGGTGGTGGCCGCAAGCCGTACCGGCAGAAGGGCACCGGCCGCGCCCGGCAGGGTTCGACCCGCGCTCCGCAATTCGCCGGCGGTGGCGTGGTGCACGGCCCGCACGCCGCGCACCTACACCCAGAAGACGCCCAAGAAGATGAAGGCCGCCGCCCTGCGCGGTGCCTTGTCGGACCGGGCCCGCGCCGGCCGGGTGCACGTCATCACCGGCCTGATCGACGGGGACACCCCCTCGACGAAGTCTGCGCTGACCGCGCTGCGGGCTGTGACTGACGCGGCAGCCGTGCTGCTCGTCGCGCGAGCGCTCCGACGACCTGACCTGGAAGTCGCTGCGCAACGCCACCGAGGTGCACCTGCTGTCCCCGGACCAGCTGAACACCTACGACGTGCTCGATCAACGACGACGTCGTGTTCACCCAGGCCGCCCTGGACGCAGTTCCTGTCGGGACCGCGCACGGGTGGGTCGGCCAAGGCGACGGCCACTTCCGGACGAGGCGGAAGCAGCGGCGGCCGCAGCGGCAGAGGCCATTGAGACCGAGGAGGAGTCCGCATGAGGATCGCAGACCCCCGCGACGTCCTGCTGGGACCGGTGATCTCGGAGAAGTCCTACGGGCTGCTCGACGAGAACAAGTACACGTTCCTGGTGCGGCCGGACGCGAACAAGACCGAGATCAAGATCGCCGTCGAGCAGGTGTTCGGCGTGAAGGTGACCGGTGTGAACACTCTCAACCGCGCGGGCAAGCGCGTGCGCACCCGGGCCGGATTCGGGCACCGCGCCGCTTCCAAGCGGGCCGTCGTGACCGTGGCCGCAGGGTGACCGCATCGACATCTTCGGCGGACCGGTGAGCTGAGGGATACAGTACATGGGAATTCGTAAGTACAAGCCGACGACCGCGGCCCGCCGCGGTTCCAGCGTCGCCGACTTCGCCGAGGTGACCCGGTCCACGCCGGAGAAGTCGCTGGTCAAGCCGCTGCCGCAAGAAGGGTGGCCGCAACAACACCGGGCGCATCACGACCCGGCACCAGGGCGGCGGGCACAAGCGCGCCTACCGGGTGATCGACTTCCGGCGGGCGGACAAGGACGGCGTGCCGGCCAAGGTCGCGCACATCGAGTACGACCCGAACCGCACCAGCCGGATCGCGCTGCTGCACTACGCCGACGGCGAGAAGCGCTACATCCTGGCGCCCGCACAACCTCAAGCAGGGCGACCGGGTCGAGACCGGCCAGGGTGCCGACATCAAGCCCGGCAACAACCTGCCGCTGCGCTACATCCCGACGGGCACGGTCATCCACGCCGTCGAGCTGCGGCCCGGCGGCGGCGCGAAGATCGCCCGCTCGGCGGGAGCCAGCGTGCAGCTGGTGGCCAAGGACGGCCCCTACGCCCAGCTGCGTATGCCGTCCGGCGAGATCCGCAACGTCGACCTGCGCTGCCGCGCGACGGTCGGCGAGGTCGGCAACGCCGAGCAGTCCAACATCAACTGGGGCAAGGCCGGCCGCAACGCGCTGGAAGGGCAAGCGCCCGACCGTGCGTGGTGTGGCCATGAACCCGGTGGACCACCCGCACGGTGGTGGTGAGGGCAAGACCTCCGGTGGTCGCCACCCGGTGAACCCGAAGGGCAAGCCCGAGGGTCGCACGCGCGGCCAAGAAGAAGCCGAGCGACAAGTTCATCGTCCGCCGCCGCAAGCACCGGCAAGAAGCGCTGAGGGAACGGATAGATGCCACGCAGTTTGAAGAAGGGTCCCTTCGTCGACACGCACCTCATGAAGAAGGTGGAGGAGCAGAACGACAAGGGCAGCAAGGCGGTCATCAAGACCTGGTCGCGCCGTTCGATGATCGTCCCGGCGATGCTGGGCCACACGCTCGCGGTGCACGACGGCCGCAAGCACGTCCCGGTGTTCATCACCGAGAACATGGTCGGACACAAGCTCGGCGAGTTCGCCCCGACGCGGACCTTCAAGGGTCACGTCAAGGAAGACCGCAAGGCCAAGCGCGGCCGCTGATCGAAGACATACGAGAACGAAGAAGGCAGGTATAGCGATGGAAGCCAGGGCCTGTGCACGCTACGTGCGCGTGACGCCCATGAAGGCGCGTCGGGTGGTCGACCTCATCCGGGGTCTGCCGACGGACGAGGCGCAGGCGATTCTGCGGTTCGCGCCGCAGGCCGCCAGCGAGCCGGTGGGCAAGGTGCTCGACAGCGCCATCGCCAACGCCACGAACAACCACAGTCTCGACCCGAACGACCTGTTCGTGTCCGAGATCTACGTCGATGAGGGTCCGACCATGAAGCGCTTCCGCCCGCGGGCGCGTGGATCGGCGAGCCGCATCCGCAAGCGCACCAGTCACATCACAGTGGTCGTCGCGTCGCGTACAGCGGCCGCGACCGAAGGGAAGGAGGTGAGCCAGTGGGTCAGAAAGTACACCCGCACGGTTTCCGGCTCGGTGTCACGAGCGAATACGTGACCCGCTGGTTCACCGACAGCACGAAGCCCGGTCAGCGTTACGCCGACTACGTGGCCGAGGACGTCAAGATCCGTCGGCTGCTGTCCGAGGGCATGGAGCGCGCAGGCATCTCCAAGGTGGAGATCGAGCGCACCCGTGACCGGGTCATCATCTACATCCACACCGCGCGCCCGGGCATCGTGATCGGCCGCAAGGGTGCCGAGGCCGAGCGCCTGCGTGCCGAGCTCGAGAAGCTCACGGGCAAGCAGGTGCAGCTGAACATCCTCGAGGTGAAGAACCCCGAGGTCGACGCCCAGCTCGTCGCCCAGGGCATCGCTGAGCAGCTGTCCAGCCGCGTCTCCTTCCGGCGCGCGATGCGCAAGGGCATGCAGTCCGCGCAGCGCGCCGGCGCGCAGGGCATCCGGGTGCAGGTCTCCGGCCGCCTCGGCGGCGCGGAGATGAGCCGCACCGAGTTCTACCGCGAGGGCCGGGTCCCGCTGCACACGCTGCGCGCGGACATCGACTTCGGGTTCTACGAGGCGCGCACCACCTTCGGCCGCATCGGCGTCAAGGTGTGGATCTACCACGGTGAGGTCTCGACCGACCGGGCCGAGCGCGAGCAGCAGCGCCAGGCGCGCCTGCAGCGTTCCGGTTCGCCGGGCCGTGGCCGCCGTGACCGCGAGTGGCCGTGGTGACCGCGACCGCGGGGACCGTGGCGACCGTGGTGACCGCGGCGCTCGCAACACGGAGCGGGAGGCTCCGGCCTGCTGCCGAGGCGCCCGCCGAGACCCCGGCTGCCGAGCGGAGGCCTGACATGTTGATTCCCCGCAGAGTGAAGCACCGCAAGCAGCACCACCCGAAGCGCAGCGGTAACGGCCAAGGGCGGCACCAAGGTCGCGTTCGGCGACTGGGGCCTGCAGGCGGTCGAGCCGGCCTACGTGACGAACCGGCAGATCGAGGCGGCGCGTATCGCGATGACCCGCCACATCAAGCGTGGCGGCAAGGTCTGGATCAACATCTACCCGGACCGTCCGCTGACCAAGAAGCCGGCCGAGACCCGCATGGGTTCCGGCAAGGGCTCGCCGGAGTGGTGGGTCGCCAACGTCAAGCCGGGTCGGGTCATGTTCGAGCTGACCTACCCCAACGAGCATGATCGCGCAGGAGGCACTGCAGCGCGCAGCCCACAAGCTGCCGATGAAGTGCAAGATCGTGCGGCGCGAAGTGAGTGAGGACTGATGCCTGCGACCGAAGACCGAGGAGTTGCGGCTGCTGAGCAACGACGACCTCGTGGCCCGGCTGAAGGAGAACAAGGAGGAGCTGTTCAACCTCCGGTTCCAGTCCGCCACCGGCCAGTTGGAGAACCACGGCCGCCTGCGTGCGGTCAAGAAGGACATCGCTCGCATCTACACGATCATGCGTGAGCGCGAGCTGGGCATTACGAATGACGAGGTCGTGGCATGAGTGAGCAAGCCGCCGCTGAAGAGACCGCGCAGTCGCGCGGGTTCCGCAAGGTCCTGTCAGGGCCTGGTGGTCAGCGACAAGATGGACAAGACCGTCGTGGTCGCCGTCGAGGACCGGTTCAAGCACCCGCTGTACGGCAAGGTCGTGCGGCGCACCAGCCGGCTGAAGGCACACGACGAGAACAACGAGTGTGGCGTGGGTGACCGCGTCGAGCTCATGGAGACCCGCCCGACCTCTGCCACCAAGCGGTGGCGGGTCGTGCAGATCCTGGAGAAGGCGAAGTAATCATGATCCAGCAGGAGTCCCGCCTGCGGGTCGCCGACAACACCGGCGCCAAGGAGCTGCTGTGCATCCGCGTGCTCGGCGGTTCGGGCCGGCGCTACGCCGGCATCGGTGACGTCATCGTCGCCACCGTCAAGGACGCGATCCCCGGCGGCTCGGCCAAGAAGGGCGAGGTCGTGAAGGCAGTGGTGGTGCGCACCACCAAGCAGAAGCGCCGTCCCGACGGCTCGCTACATCCGCTTCGACGAGAACGCCGCAGTCATCCTCAAGGGTGACGGCGAGCCGCGCGGAACCCGCATCTTCGGCCCGGTCGGCCGCGAACTGCGCGACAAGAAGTTCATGAAGATCATCTCGCTGGCACCGGAGGTGCTGTGATGGCAGCGCGTGAAGATCCGCAAGGGCGACACCGTCCAGGTGATCGCCGGCAAGGACAAGGGCACGACCGGCCAGCGTGCTGGTCGTCGACCCGGACAACGCAGCGGGTGATCGTCGAGGGTGTCAACCGCGTCGTGAAGCACGACCAAGGTCGGGCCAGGGGGACCGGGGCGCCAAGACCGGCGGTCTGATCCACACCGAGGCCCCGATCCACGTCTCCAACGTGATGCTCGTGGACGAGGACGGCAAGGCGACCCGCGTGGGTTCGCGCCGCGAGTCCGGTGGAGAAGCGCCGCGCCGATGGCACGACCTACGAAGCGAACGCGGCGGGTGCGAGTGGCCCGCCGGACAGGTAAGGACATCGCATGAGCACCGCGACTGCGAACGACCGGACCGCGCATGAAGCAGCGGTACAACGACGAGATCAAGGCGGCGCTGCAAGCGAGCAGCTCGGCCTGGACCAACGTCATGCAGGTGCCCACGGTGACCAAGGTCGTGGTGAACATGGGTGTCGGTGACGCCGCCCGCGACAGCAAGCTGATCGACGGTGCCGTCGCGCGACCTGGCCACCATCACCGGCCAGAAGCCGCAGGTCACCAAGGCCCGCAAGTCCATCGCGCAGTTCAAGCTGCGCGAGGGTCAGCCGATCGGTGCGCACACCACCCTGCGCGGCGACCGGATGTGGGAGTTCCTGGACCGGCTGATGTCGGTGGCGCTGCCCCGCATCCGTGACTTCCGCGGCCTGTCGCCGCGGCAGTTCGACGGCCGGGGCAACTACACCTTCGGCCTCACGGAGCAGGTCATGTTCCCCGAGGTCGATCAGGACAACATCGACCGCCGCCGCGGCATGGACGTGACCATCGTGACCAGCGCGACCGACGACGAGGGCGGCCGCGCGCTGCTCACGCTGCTCGGCATGCCGTTCAAGGAGAGCTGATATGGCCAAGAAGGCACTGATCGAGAAGTCGCAGCAAGAAGCCGAAGTTCAAGGTGCGCGCCTACACCCGCTGCACGCCGGTGTGGCCGGCCGCACTCCGTCTACCGCAAGTTCGGGCTGTGCCGCGATCTGCTTGCGGGAGATGGCCCACCGCGGCGAACTGCCCGGCGTGACCAAGAGCTCCTGGTAGCCACCGACCCCGAACCGCCGCAGGTCCGCACGGAAACCACGGCGAGAAAGAAGTAGACCGACAATGAGCATGACCGACCCGATCGCAGACATGTTGACCCGTCTGCGCAACGCCAGTGCGGCGCACCACGATGAGGTGGCGATGCCGCACTCGAAGATCAAAGAGGGGATCGCCAACGATCCTCAAGTCCGAGGGCTACGTCGCGGACGTGCGCACCGAGGACGCCACGGTGGGCCGCACGCTCATCGTCGACCTCAAGTACGGGCCGAACCGCGAGCGTTCCATCTCCGGTGTGCGCCGGGTGAGCAAGCCCGGGTCTGCGGGTCTACGCCAAGCGTGGCGACATGCCGCGGGTGCTCGGTGGTCTGGGCATCGCGATCATCTCCACCTCGTCGGGTCTGCTGACCGACCGACAGGCCGAGTCAGAAGGGCGTGGGCGGGGAAGTCCTCGCCTACGTCTGGTAACGGAGGCCTGACATGTCGCGCATTGGTAAGAATCCCGTTCCCGTGCCCAGCCGGCGTCACCGTCGACATCGCGGGTCAGGACCGTCACCGTGAAGGGCCCGAAGGGCACTCTGAACCTCACGCGGTCTCCGAGCCGATCGTGGTCGAGCCGCAACGACGCCGGTGAGATCGAGGTGACCCGCCCCAACGACGAGCGCCGCAGCAAGTCGCTGCACGGCTTGAGCCGCACGCTGATCGCCAACATGGTGACCGGTGTGACCGAGGGCTACAGCAAGACCCTGGAGATCTCCGGTACCGGTTACCGCGTGGTCCCCAAGGGTCAGGGCCTGGAGTTCTCGCTGGGCTTCAGCCACCCGGTGCAGGTCGACGCCCCGGAGGGCATCACGTTTACCAGGTCGAGGGCCCCACGAAGTTCACCGTGTCGGGCACCGACAAGCAGTTGGTCGGCGAGGTGGCTGCGAACATCCGCAAGCTGCGCAAGCCCGACCCGTACAAGGCCAAGGGCATCCGGTACTCCGGCGAGGTCATTCGCCGCAAGGCCGGGAAGGCAGGTAAGTAATGAGCAACGTCATCACCAAGCTCGGCTCGGGCTCCAAGCGTTCAGTCGCCCGCAGCCGCCGGCACTCCCGAGTGCGCAAGAAGGTCACCGGCACTGCCGAGCGGCCGCGTCTGGTGGTGTTCCGGTCCACCCGGCACATCGAGGCGCAGATCGTCGACGACGCGAAGGGCCACACGCTGGCCTCCGCGTCGACGATGGAGGCCGACGTGCGTGCCGCCGAGGGCGACAAGACCGCCAAGGCCGCAGCGCGTCGGCAAGCTGCTCGGCGACCGGGCGAAGGCCGCCGGCATTTCCAAGGTGGTGTTCGACCGCGGCGGCAACCGCTACCACGGTCGCATCGCCGCAGTCGCCGACGGTGCCCGCGAAGCCGGCCTGGAGTTCTAGGAGAAGCATGAATCAGAATCGTTCGGGCCGGGACCGTCGCGACGGCGGCCGAGGCGCAGAGAAGTCGCAGTACATCGAGCGCGTGGTGACCATCAACCGCGTCGCCAAGGTCGTCAAGGGTGGCCGCCGGTTCAGCTTCACCGCGCTGGTGGTCGTGGGCGACGGCGACGGCATGGTCGGTGTCGGCTACGGCAAGGCCAAGGAGGTGCCGGCCGCGATCGCCAAGGGCGTCGAGGAAGCCAAGAAGCACTTCTTCAAGGTCCCGCGTATCCAGGGCACGATCCCGCACCCCATCACCGGTGAGGACAGTGCCGGGGTTGTGCTGCTGCGTCCGGCGTCGCCGGGTACCGGTGTCATCGCCGGTGGTCCGGTGCGTGCCGTGCTGGAGTGCGCCGGCGTCCACGACGTGCTGAGCAAGTCGCTGGGGTCGGACAACGCGCTGAACATCGTGCGCGCGACCGTCAAGGCCCTGCAGGAGCTCGAGCGTCCCGAGGAGGTGGCCGCCCGCCGCGGTCTGCCGCTGGAGGACGTCGCGCCGGCCGCGCTGCTGCGTGCCCAGTCCGCCGGACAGGGGGCCTGAGGTCATGGCAACGCTGAAAGTGACCCAGACCCGCTCGCCGATCGGCGGCACGGCGAACCAGCGCGCGACGCTGAAGTCGCTGGGCCTGCGCAAGATCGGGCAGACCGTTGAGATCGAGGACCGTCCCGAGTTGCGGGGCATGGTCAACACCGTCATCCACCTGGTGTCGGTTGAGGAGAGTGAATGACATGACGCTCAAGGTGCATCACCTGCGTCCGGCACCCGGCGCCAAGACCGCCAAGACCCGCAAGGGTCGCGGTGAGGCGTCGAAGGGCAAGACCGCCGGCCGCGGCACGAAGGGCGCAAAGGCCCGCAACAACATCCGCGCCTCGTTCGAGGGTGGTCAGACCCCGCTGCACATGCGGCTGCCCAAGCTGCGTGGCTTCAAAAGCCCGAACAAGGTCGAGTTCCAGGTCGTCAACCTGGCCCAGCTGCAGACCCTGTTCCCGCAAGGAGGCGAGGTGACCAAGGAGTCGCTGGTCGCCAAGGGCGCGGTCCGGAAGAACAAGCCCGTCAAGGTGCTCGGCAACGGCGACATCTCCGTCGCAGTGCAGGTCACCGGTGTGGACGCTGCGTCGGCTTCGGCCAAGAGCAAGATCGAGGCTGCGGGCGGGTCGGTTACCGTCTGAGATTCGTTTCGCGAAGGGCCGCTGGGTGAACCCGGCGGCCCTTTTCGACTAAGCCCAATGACCCGGGCCGAGACCAGGTCCCTGAGCGAAATGGCGTTTCCGGGCATCGGCTCGAGGTTTGCGAATGGGGGCAGCGTCAGCCTGCTTTGCGTTCCAGGCGCTCGGCGATCCACACCTTGATCAGGGCTTGCCTGGAGATGCCGAGGCGGTCGGCCTCCCGGTCCATGGAGCTGACCATCCATGCCGGGAAGTCGACGTTGACCCGCCGAGGTTCTTGGTTGATCCGGCGTGCGGAGTCCCAGGCGATGACGTCGCTGACGTCCTCGCCCGCGTCGAAGCGCTTGTCGAGTTCAGTTGTCTTCATATCTGGCGACCTCCTCCTGGCGGGCCGGTCTGATCGAGATGATGCGGATGCTCTCCCCGCGGTAGGTGATGATTGCAGCCCAGGCAGTCTGCCCGATCCGACCCACCACGAGGTACCGCGGTTCGCCTTCGGTGCGGGCCGGTGCTTCGATAGCGGCGGGGTCGGACCAGAGTTCCTGTCCGGCTACGAAGTCGATCCCGTGCTTGGCCAGGTTGGCCGCGCTCTTGGCGGGGTCGAACTCGAAGGCTGACATCAGGCATCACGATACCCGCGACTGTGCTGAAAAGGTATAGAAGTTATCCTTCGAGCGCGCAGTACGAGGGGTTCGACCCGCCTGACGGAGCCACCTGCCGTTGTGCGCCCTGTCCCAGTTCAACACCGTTAACCACGGCCGCTTCTGCGTCGGTCACAAACAATGTTAAATGCGCGCGCATGGCCGTCGCGGCTGCCGCGCCGCCGAGCTCACCGCCCTTGCTACCCTCAGGGGCAGTACCGCCTGATTTCGCATGCGCTTCACCGCGCGAGGAGGATCTTTGCTATCGCAGTTCGCAGCAGCGTTCCGTACCCCGGACCTGCGCAATAAGATCCTGTTCACGCTGGGCCTGATCGCGATCTACCGCGTCGGCGCCACGGTCCCCACACCGGGCGTGGACTCCACCGCGATCCGTGACTGCCTCTCGCTGGTGCAAGGCAACTCGTTCTACGGCCTGATCAACCTGTTCAGCGGTGGTGCGCTGCTGCAACTGAGCGTCTTTGCGCTGGGCATCATGCCCTACATCACGGCCAGCATCATCATCCAGCTGCTGACCGTGGTGATCCCGCGGCTGGAGGCGCTGCGCAAAGAAGGTCAGTCCGGTCAGGCCAAGATGACGCAGTACACGCGCTACTTGACGATCGCGCTGTCGGTCCTGCAGGCCACCGCGTTCATCTCGTTGGCCCGCACGCCGGGGCAGTTGTTCCAGGGCTGTGACCAGAACCTGATCCCGAACCAGTCGGTCCCGCTGATCCTGACGATGGTCCTGTGCATGACCGCCGGTGCCGCCGTTCTGATGTGGTTCGGAGAGCTCATCACCGACCGTGGCGTCGGCAACGGTATGTCGCTGCTCATCTTCGTGTCGATCATCGCCGGCATGCCCGGACAGTTCTACGAGATCTACACCACCCGCGGCGCGTTCGTCCTGGTCATGACCCTGGCCGTCGGTGTGGTCATCATCGGCGCGGTGGTCTACGTGGAGCAGGCGCAGCGCCGGATCCCTGTGCAGTACGCCAAGAAGATGGTCGGTTCCCGGCTGATGGGCGGAGCGAGTACGTACATCCCGCTGAAGGTCAACATGGCGGGTGTGATCCCGGTCATCTTCGCGTCCTCGTTGCTGTACATCCCACAGCTGCTCGCGACGGTCAGCGGGAACACGAACTCCGACTGGGGAATCTGGATCCAGCGCAATCTGAGCAAGGGCACCGAGCCGCTGTACGTGCTGTTCTACATCGCGATGATCATCTTCTTCGCGTACTTCTACGTCTCGATCACGTTCAACCCGGTCGAGGTCAGCGACAACATGAAGAAGTACGGCGGCTTCATCCCCGGCATCCGGGCCGGCAAGCCCACCGAGCAGTACCTCAGTTACGTGCTGAGCCGGCTGACGTTCCCGGGCTCGATCTATCTGGCGATCATCGCGATCATCCCGCTCTATGCGTTCGGGGCATTGGGCGTCGGGCAGAGATTCATCTTCGGTGGCACGTCGCTGCTGATCATGGTGGGTGTCGGCCTGGATACGGTGAAACAGATCGAGGCACAACTGCAGCAACGTAGCTACGAAGGGTTCTTGCGCTGATGCGAATCGTTCTCATGGGACCGCCCGGAGCGGGCAAGGGCACGCAGGCCGTCAAGATCGCTGACTCTTTGGGCGTGCCGCACATCTCGACCGGTGAGATCTTCCGGGCGAACCTGGCTGCGGGTACGCCGCTGGGCCTGGAAGCCAAGCGCTACATGGAGGCCGGCGAGTACGTGCCCGACGAGGTGACGAACTCGATGGTCGCTTCGCGGCTGGCCGAAGCGGACGCCGCGAACGGGTTCATCCTGGACGGTTACCCGCGCACCCTGGCCCAGGTCGGCGAGCTGGACGGCATCCTGAGCAGTCTGGGTACGCAACTCGACAAGGTCATCGAAATCACCGCTGACACCGACGAGGTCGTGGCCCGACTACTGAACCGCGCGCAGGAGCAGGGCCGCGCCGACGACACCGAAGAGGTCATCCGCCGGCGCATGGATGTCTACGCCGAGCAGACCGAGCCGCTGGTCGCGGTGTACTCCGAAAAGGGCCTGCTCGTGAAGGTCGACGGGATGGGCACCATGGACGAGGTCACCAAGCGCCTGCTGGCCACGCTGGAGTCCTGATGTTCCGGCGCCGGCCCGCGCTGCAACTGAAGACGCCGGCCCAGATCGAGTTGATGCGGGCGGCCGGTTTGGTCGTGGCCGACGCGCTGGACGCGGTGGTCGCAGCGGTGGAACCTGGTGTCACCGGGCAGCAGTTGGACGCCATTGCCGAAGAAGTGATTCGCGGTGCCGGGGCGATTCCGTCGTTCCTGGGCTATCACGGGTATCCGGCCAGCATCTGCGTGAGCATCGACAACGCGATCGTGCATGGCATCCCGAACGACCACGCGATCCACGAGGGGTCGTTGGTCAGTGTCGACTGCGGGGCGATTCTGGATGGCTGGCATGGCGATGCGGCAGTCACCGTTGCCGTGGGGCATGTCGGACGCGGCGCTGCGCAGTTGTCGGATGTCACCCGCTCGGCGTTGTGGCACGGTCTGGCCCATGCTCGGCCGGGTGCCCGGCTGAGCGACATCGGCGCCGCGGTCGAGCGCACCGTGCGGGGCGCCGCTCATGACTACGGCATCGTGCGCGAGTACGTCGGGCACGGGATCGGTACCGAGATGCACATGGACCCGGACGTGCCCAATGTCGGTCCGGCCGGCCGGGGGCCGCAGCTCGTGCCCGGCGTTGTGGTCGCGGTCGAGCCGATGATCACGCTGGGCTCGCCGGCCAACACCACGTTGGACGACGACTGGACTGTGGTCACTCTCGACGGGTCGTTGGCCGCGCATTGGGAGCACACGGTCGCAGTCACAGAGACCGGGCCGTGGGTGCTGACGGCGCGCGACGGGGGACGGGCGGAACTTGGCGACGGGGTTTCCGCGCTGGCTGACTAGCGGGTTTCGGTCACTCTGGGGTCACGTGGTGACCGGAAAGTGACCGAAATGGCCTGATCAGGCCCCCCTAGTCGGTCCACAAGACCATGTCCTACACTTGAACAGCAAGGACTGCAGTAACAGCATGTCTGCGTCACAAAACCCGAGAAGAAGGTCACGGTTCCCGCATGGGCAAGAAGGACGACGCGATCGAGCTCGAAGGCACGATCATCGAGTCTTTGCCCAATGCCATGTTCCGGGTCGAACTGGACAACGGCCACAAGGTCCTTGCCCACATCTCGGGGAAGATGCGGATGCACTACATCCGGATCCTTCCGGATGACCGCGTGGTCGTGGAGCTCTCGCCCTACGACTTGACCCGGGGACGCATCGTCTACCGGTACAAGTGAGGAATTCGAAGTCAGCATGAAGGTTCAGCCGAGCGTCAAGAAGATCTGCGACAAGTGCAAGGTGATTCGTCGCAACGGTCGCGTCATGGTGATCTGCGAGAACCCTCGCCACAAGCAGCGCCAGGGCTGACCCCTGGTACCCGACGTCATCCGAACCTGGCGCTCCTAGCCATAGGGCTGCCAGACGCCACCCCCGGACGTGAAGGCTGGGGACCCACCAGGGCGGTGGGACCGATGACGCCGACATACCTTCGCACAACGTAGGAGAAGACAAGCCCTATGGCACGCATCGTCGGGGTCGACCTGCCGCGCGAGAAGCGCGTGGAGATCGGCCTGACTTACATCTTTGGGGTGGGCCGTTCCCGCGCCCAGCAGGCCCTTGCCGCTACCGGCGTCGACCCGAACACCCGGGTCCGCGACCTGTCCGAGGCCGACGCGATCGCACTGCGCGACTACATCGAGGCCAACTACCAGACCGAGGGTGACCTGCGCCGCGAGGTGCAGGCCGACATCCGCCGCAAGGTGGAGATCGGGTCTTACCAGGGGATCCGGCACCGTCGCGGCCTGCCGGTCCGCGGACAGCGCACGCACACCAACGCCCGCACCCGTAAGGGCAAGCGCAAGACCGTCGCCGGCAAGAAGAAGGTTGGCAAGTAATGGCACCGCAGAAGGGCGCGAAGAAGCCCCGTCGCAAAGAGAAGAAGAACGTCGCCTACGGGCACGCTCACATCAAGAGCACGTTCAACAACACCATCGTCAGCATCACCGATCCGCAAGGTGCGGTCGTCGCCTGGTCGTCCAGCGGCCAGGTCGGCTTCAAGGGTTCGCGTAAGTCGACCCCCTACGCCGCGCAGATGGCCGCCGAGTCCGCCGCCCGCCGGGCGATGGACCACGGCATGCGCAAGGTTGATGTGTTCGTCAAGGGTCCCGGGTCCGGCCGTGAGACGGCGATCCGCTCGCTGCAGGCCACCGGTCTTGAGGTGGGCACCATCCAGGACGTGACCCCCGTCCCCCACAACGGCTGCCGCCCGCCCAAGCGGCGCCGGGTTTGAGCAGGAGTTGAGAACATGGCACGTTACACCGGCGCGGACTGCAAGCGCTGCCGCCGCGAGAAGACCAAACTGTTCCTCAAGGGTGCGAAGTGCGACTCGCCGGCGTGCCCGGTCGAGAAGCGGCCTTACCCGCCCGGCCAGCACGGCCGTAACCGCACCAAGGAGAGCGAGTACTTGCTGCAGAAGCGCGAGAAGCAGAAGTGCGCGCGCATCTACGGAGTGCTCGAGAAGCAGTTCCGTGGCTACTACGAAGAGGCCAACCGGCAGTCCGGCAAGACCGGTGAGAACCTGCTGACCATCCTCGAGAGCCGCTTGGACAACGTCGTGTACCGCGCGGGTCTGGCCAAGAGCCGCGACATGGCCCGCCAGCTGGTGCGCCACGGTCACATCACTGTGAACGGCAAGAAGGTCGACATCCCCAGCTACCGAGTTTCGCCCAACGACATCGTCGAGGTGCGCAACAAGAGCCGCGAGATGACCCCGTTCATCGTGGCGCACGCCGAGGCCGGCGAGCGCGAGGTCCCGGCGTGGCTGGAGGTCATCCCCAGCCACTTCCGGGTGCTGGTGCACAGCCTGCCGACGCGTGAGCAGATCGACACGCTCGTGCAGGAGCAGTTGATCGTCGAGCTTTACAGCAAGTAACCCACCCCTAGGGCGTCATATAGCGGTCGCCCAAGAGAGGAAGAACACAAGTGCAGATCGCCAGTCGGCCTGTCCTGACCGAGGAGTTCGTCTCCGACACCCGTTCCCGGTTCGTGCTCGAGCCGCTCGAGCCCGGCTTCGGCTACACGCTGGGCAACAGCCTGCGCCGGACCCTGCTGTCCTCCATCCCAGGGGCGGCTGTGACCAGCATCCGCATCGACGGTGTGCAGCACGAGTTCAGCACCGTTCCCGGCATGACCGAGGACGTCACCGAATTCGTCCTGAACGTCAAGCAGATCGTGGTCAGCACCGAGCTCGACGAGCCGGTGAGCATGTATCTGCGGGCCAGCGGCCCCGGTGCGGTGACCGCCGCTGACATCGAGGTTCCCGGTGGCGTCGAGGTGCACAACCCGTCGCTGCACCTGGCCACCCTCGGCGACGGTGCCAGCCTGTCGATGGAGTTCACCGTCGAGCGCGGCCGTGGCTATGTCCCGGCGACCACCGGTTCCATGGTCGAGAAGGAGGCCGGCCGGATCCTGGTCGACGCCATCTACTCGCCGGTGCTGAAGGTCACCTACAAGGTGGAGGCCACTCGTGTCGAGCAGCGCACCGACTTCGACCGGCTGATCGTCGACGTCGAGACCAAGCCGAGCATTCGTGCCCGCGACGCCGTCGCCAGCGCCGGCAAGACGCTGGTCGAGTTGTTCGGTCTGGCCCGCGACCTCAACGCCGCGGCCGAGGGTCTGGAACTCGGACCGTCCGAGGTCGACACCTACATGGCCGAGCAGTTCAGCCAGCCGATCGAGGCCCTGAACCTGTCGGTCCGGTCCTACAACTGCCTCAAGCGCGAAGGCGTGCACACCATCGGTGAGCTGCTGACCCGCAGCGAGGCCGACCTGATGGACATCCGCAACTTCGGGCAGAAGTCGATCGACGAGGTCAAGGACGCCCTGGCCGGTCTGGGCCTGAACCTCAAGGACAGCCCCGCCGGGTTCGACCCGTCGCAGGCCGTGACGTTCTACGCCGAGGACGACCAAAGTTACGCAGAGGACGAGCAGCTCTGAGAGCTGTTCGAGAACGAGGAGAATCCGATGCCACAGCCGTCGAAGGGACCCCGCCTGGGTGGCGGACCCGCCCACGAGCGGTTGATGCTGGCCAACCTGGCCACCGCCCTGTTCCAGCACGGCCGCATCACCACGACCGAGGCGAAGGCCAAGCGGCTGAGCCCGCTGGCCGACCGGATGGTCACGTTCGCCAAGCGCGGTGACCTGCACGCCCGACGCCGGGTGATGACCGTGATCCGGGACAAGGCCGTCGTGCACGAGTTGTTCACCGAGATCGGCCCGTCCTACGCGGGACGTCCGGGCGGTTACACGCGGATCACCAAGATCGGCAACCGCAAGGGTGACAACGCGCCCATGGCCGTGATCGAGCTCGTGGAGCCGATGGCCGAGGCCGTGGTCACCGAGGCCGAGTCCGCCGCCAAGCGGGCCGCCCGTGAGCAGGCTGCTGCTGCGCCGGTCGTGGAAGAGGTCGAGGAGGTCGTCGAGACCCCCGAGGCCGAAGAGGTCGAGGAAACCCCCGAGGCCGAGGCGAAGCCGGCCGAGTAAGCGGCAAACGCACGAGCAGCCCGTCGCGATCACGGCGGGCTGCTCGTGCGTTATGCGGCCCGACGCGTCAGTTTGTGACCAGATCCGACACTGGCGCCGAGTCCACGCAGCCGGTCGCTTCTAGGTGCGAGCGGTGTCTGGCAAGGTCGTTCCCATGCGCATCCGGCTCGACCTCGCCTACGACGGCGCCGGATTCTCCGGATGGGCCAAGCAGCCCGGCCGGCGGACCGTGCAGGGGGATCTGGAAGCCGCCCTCGAGCAGGTGTTGCGAGTGTCTGAAGCAAGGGTTGTCGTGGCCGGCCGCACCGACACCGGCGTCCATGCGCTGGGGCAGGTATGCCATGTGGATGTCGAACAGTGGCCGGACCAAACCCAGCGCCGCCTCAACGCCGTGCTCGCCGACGATGTGCGCATTCGGGCCGCCGGGCCAGCTCCCGATGGGTTCGATGCCCGGTTCAGCGCGTTGAGCCGGCAGTACGTCTACCTGATCTCCGACTCCGGGCTGCTCGACCCGCGGGCCCGGGGCGGTGTGTGGGTCTGGCGGCGCGGGCTCGACAGCGAGTCCATGCACGACGCCGCGCAGCGCCTGATCGGCGAGCACGACTTCGCCGCGTTCTGCAAGGCGCCGGCCCGAGGCCAGCTCCGTACGGACCGTGCTGGAACTCGGAGTCGCGCGTCGCAACGACCCGCGCGACCCCCGCCTGATCGAGATCGCCATCCGGGCCGACGCGTTCTGCCACTCGATGGTGCGTTCCATCGTGGGCGCGCTACTGGCAGTGGGTGAGGGCCGCCTGGACGCGGACGAACTGGCCGGAATCCTGCAGGCCGCGCAACGGGTACCCAGATTCACCATCGCCCCGGCGCACGGACTGGCTCTGGTAGAAGTGGCGTACCCACCCGATCAAGAATTGGCTTCCCAAGCCCAACGAGCCCGGCGTTTCCGGGGGAGGTCCACGTGAGGAAACTGTTGCTGCCCCTTGTCGTGCTGGCGACGCTGCTCGGCAGCCCCGCGGCCGCACAGCCCTGCCCGGCAGGCAGGATCAGTACTGCTGATGGTTGTCGGACGCCGGCTGAGGTGACCAGGCACCTGAACCGGGTGCTGGCCGACCAGCGGCGGGACGCAAAGCTGATGTCGCTGATCGCCCGTGTGGACGTCGGCGGACGCACCGTGGTCCGGCGTGGCTTCGGCCGTTCCCAGGTTGGCGTTCCGGCGACCCCTGCGATGCGCTTCCGGATCGGGTCGATGACCATCCCGGTGCTCACGACGGTCGTGTACAAACTGCGCGATGAAGGCCGGCTGCGCCTGAACGACCCCATCTCCCGGTGGCTCGACGTGCCGCGGGCCCGGCTGGTGACGGTGCGGCAGTTGATGAACAACACCTCGGGCTACCGGGACTGGATTCAGGGCAACCAGGACTTCGTCGACGCCCTATACCGCAACCCCTTCCGTAAGTGGACGCAGGCCCAGTTGCAGCGGATCGCGCTGGGCAGGGGGTTCGCGTGTGAACCCGGCACCTGCTTCTCTTACGCCCATACGAACTACCTGTTGCTGGGTCGGATCGTGCGGGCCGTCGCCCCCGAGAAGAGCTTGAAGGCCCATCTGCGGGAGGTCCTCGGCGACATCGATCTGCGGTTCTCACGACTCGCCCCCATTCCTGGTCCCGCGCTGAGCGCCTACACCCCGGAACGAGGGTTCTTCGAGGAGTCCACCGGCTGGTCCCCGTCCTGGGGTCTGGGCAACGGGATGCTGGCGACCGCCACGATCGACGATGTGGCGGGGATCGCGCGGCAGGTTCTGTCCGGCCGCACCCTGCCAGCCGCCTCCCGCCGCGACCTCGTGCGCCGGTACCCGCCGGTAACGGGTCGGATCCACTTCGCGCAGGGACTGGTGGCGGGCAACGGATGGCGCCGGCAGAACCCGTACTTCAACGGCTACATGGGCAATGTGGCGTGGTTCCCGCAGCGCAGGATTGCTGTGGCCCTGATGGGGACGCGGGGGCGCAAGACCACCGAGGACGGCAATGTGACGAATGCAGCGCTGGGGTTGATCGCGGACTACCTGACCCCGAACAACGATCCGCTGCGTCCGGTCGAACGATGATCGTGGAGATGCGACATCGGCCTGCGCCGTGAAAGGCTGATGCCACACCATCGAGCCAGGAGGCAGTAAATGCGAGTTGTGGTTGCCTTGGGTGGAAACGCCCTGCAGAAGCGCGGCGAGCCGATGACCGTCGAGAGCCAGCGTGCCAATGTGAGGATCGCGTGCGAGGCGCTGGCGCCGGTCGCGATGGACCACGAGCTGGTGGTGTCGCACGGCAACGGCCCGCAGGTCGGTCTGCTGTCCCTGCAGGCGTCTTCGTACAACGAGGAGTCGACCTACCCGTTCGATGTGCTGGGGGCCCAGACCGAAGGCATGATCGGCTACTTCATCGAGCAGGAGCTCGGCAACCTACTGCCCTTCAGCAAGCCACTGGCCACCCTGCTGACCATGACCGAGGTGGACGCCGATGACCCGGCGTTCTCCAACCCGACGAAGTTCGTCGGACCGGTGTACGACGAGGCGGACGCCAAGCGGCTGGCCGAGGAGAAGGGCTGGACGGTCAAGCAGGACGGCGACAAGTGGCGCCGGGTTGTGGCGTCCCCGATGCCGCAGCGCATCTTCCAGGTGCGGCCGGTCGAGTGGTGTTTGGAGAAGGGCGCGGTCGTGGTCTGCACCGGCGGTGGCGGCATCCCGACGATGTACAAGAAGGGGACCCGCGAACTGGTCGGTGTCGAGGCGGTCATCGACAAGGACTTCTCGTCCATGGTGCTGGCCCGGGACATCGAGGCCGACATGCTGGTCATCGCCACCGATGCCGAGGCCGTGTTCGTCGACTACGGCACGCCGGATCAGAAGGCCATCGCAAGCGCCAACCCGTACGCACTGTCAGAATTCGACTTCCCGGCGGGTTCGATGGGACCGAAGGTGGACGCCGCTGTCGCGTTCGCGCGGTCCGGCAAGGTCGCGGTCATCGGCGCGCTGGAAAACCTGTCGGCGATCATGGCCGGTGAGTCGGGTACCCGCGTGACGATGGACGCGGACGGGGTCCAGTACTACGAGTGACCGGATGATTCGCCCGCTGGGGCGTGGGGTACTCTGATAGAGGTCATGTGCCGCTATGTGCGTGTTCAACCGCACGGCAGCGCAACAGCTCATCAGGTATCAAGGTAGGAAGTCGTGCGTACGTTCACCCCGAAAGCCGACGAGGTCACGCGTCAGTGGCACGTCATCGACGCCCAGGATGTCGTCCTCGGTCGTCTGGCCACCCACGCTGCCACCTTGCTGCGCGGCAAGCACAAGCCGACGTTCGCGCCGCACGTGGACACTGGTGACTTCGTCATCGTGATCAACGCCGAGAAGGTCGCGCTGAGCGGCGCCAAGGCCGAGCAGAAGCTCGACCACCGGCACTCCGGCTTCCCGGGCGGGCTGAAGTCCACCACCTACGGGGACCTGCTGGAGAAGAACCCGCGCCGGGTGATCGAGAAGGCCGTGGCCGGCATGCTCCCGCACAACAAGCTGGGCAAGAAGCAGATCCGCAAGCTGAAGGTGTACGCCGGTGCCGAGCACCCGCACGCCGCGCAGCAGCCGGTGCCCTACGACATCACCCAGGTCGCGCAGTAGCGCATCAGGAAGGACTACCTGTGACTGAGACCCTGACCACCGAGACCCCGGTCGCGACGACGCGCCAGGCGGTCAACCGTCCCGGCGGCGGCACGGGCCGTCGCAAGCAGGCCGTGGCTCGTGTGCGTGTGACCCCCGGCTCCGGCCAGTGGAAGATCAACGGCCGCGACCTCGAGGTGTACTTCCCCAACAAGGTCCACCAGCAGATCGTCACCGAGCCCTTCCGCGTCCTCGGCCTTGACGGCCAGTACGACGTGACAGCGCGGCTGCACGGTGGCGGCCCCGGCGGTCAGGCCGGCGCCCTGCGCCTGGGCATCGCCCGGGCGCTGGTGGAGATCGACGCCGAGGACTACCGTCCCGAGCTCAAGAAGGCCGGCTTCCTCACCCGCGACCCGCGCGTGGTCGAGCGCAAGAAGTACGGACTCAAGAAGGCCCGTAAGGCTCCGCAGTACAGCAAGCGCTGAGCCTGTGGGGGCGCTGTTCGGCACCGATGGGGTGCGGGGGTTGGCGAACCGCGATGTGACCGCGGAGTTGGCACTGGACCTGTCGGTGTCAGCCGCGCATATCCTCTCCGAAGTCGGCCAGCGCCGCAGTGCCATCGTCGGGCGTGACCCGCGGGCCAGTGGCGAGTTCCTGCAGTCCGCGGTCGCTGCTGGTTTGGCCAGCGCCGGCGTCGATGTGTGGGACGTGGGGGTTCTGCCCACCCCGGCCGTCGCGTATCTGACGAAGACCCGCTCCGCCGATCTCGGGGTGATGCTGTCTGCGTCGCACAACGCCATGCCGGACAACGGCATCAAGTTCTTCAACGCCGAGGGCAACAAGCTGGCTGACGAGATCGAGGCCCAGATCGAAGCCCGGATGGGCGAGGAATGGCAGCGCCCCGTGGGTGACGCGGTCGGGCGGATCAGTTCGGATTCCGAGGGTGCCGACGAGTACGTCGCGCATCTGCTGACGACTGTGGACTCCTTGTCGGGTCTGAAGGTCGTCGTGGACGGTGCCAATGGTGCTGCCAGCCAGGTGGCCCCGCTGACCTACCGGGAGGCTGGGGCGGAGGTCATCGCGATCCACTGCGCACCCGACGGCTACAACATCAACCGGGACTGCGGTTCCACACATCTTGGTGACCTCCAGAAGGCGGTCGTCGAGCACGGCGCGGATCTGGGAATAGGACACGACGGCGACGCCGATCGGTGCCTGGCCGTCGACGCGTCCGGTGCCCTGGTGGACGGTGACCAGTTGATGGCCATCATCGCGCTGGCCATGCGCGACGCCGGACGTTTGGCGCACGACACGGTCGTGGCCACCGTCATGGCCAACCTCGGTTTCAAGCAGGCGATGCAGCGGGAGTCCATTTCCGTGGTCGAGACAGCGGTGGGGGACCGGTACGTGCTGGAGGCCATGCTCGCCTCGGGTTACGTGCTCGGGGGCGAGCAGAGCGGCCATGTCGTGATGACCGAGCATGCCACCACCGGCGACGGCTTGCTGACCGCCCTGCAGGTGATGAACCGCATGGTCGCTACAGGAGCCTCGCTGGCGGAGCTGGCCGGTGTGATGCGCCGGCTGCCGCAGGTCCTCGTGAACGTTTCCGGCGTCGACAAGAACGCCCTCGAAACGTGTGGAGCCGTGTCAGACGCTGTGAGCGCTGCGCAGGAGCAACTCTCTGACAGCGGCAGGGTCCTGCTGCGTAAGTCGGGCACGGAACCGCTGGTCCGGGTCATGGTCGAGGCGCAGGACGAAGCCACCGCGACCGGGGTTGCGCAGTCGCTGGCGCAGACCGTCCGCGACCACTTGTCGCTCTAGCGGGGATACGTGCGGCGCTGGGGAGTGCAGGCGCGATCGACACTCGTGGCCGTCCTGGTCGTGGCAGCGGCCCTCGTCCTGCTGAGCCTGGGCGTCTACGTCGTTCTCGACCGGACTCTCGCGGCCGATGTGCAGTCGTCGACCATGGAGCGCGCGGAGCAGACGGCGGCTCTGGCCGGCGACGATCTCGATGCAGCGTCAGCCGCCGTCCGCCAGGAGACCGGAACTGACACGCTCCTTCAGGTCGTCGACTCAGCCGGACAGGTGCTCGTGTCATCGCCAGACGCTGATGGCCGGGCGCCGCTGCTCGTGCCAGCGGGTCAGGCCGCCTCCGGGGTGAGCATCGACGGGCAGCCGTATGTGGTGGCCAGTGTGCCTGCGGAGTCCCGGTCGGGTCGTTTGACCATCCTCGCAGCGCAATCCCTGGAGCCGGTGGAACGCACACTGCGGACGGTGCTGATCGCCTTGGGTGCGATCGGGCCGTTGCTGCTGATCGCTGTGGGCGTCGCCACCTGGCTGGCGGTGGGAAACTCTCTGTCCAGCGTGCGCAGCATCCGCACTCGCGTCGAGGACATCAGCGTGGCCGACTTGTCCGAACGCGTTCCGGTGCCGCCAGCCAAGGATGAGATCCGACGGTTGGCTTTGACGATGAATCACATGCTTGCCGACCTCGATCACGCCATGAGCTCGCAGCGGCAGTTCGTGGCCGACGCGAGCCATGAGTTGCGCAGTCCTGTTGCGGCTCTGCAGACCACACTCGAAGTCGCCCAGCGCACTGGCGCCGGTCTCTCCCCGGCGGACCTCGACAGCGTGACCGACGATGTGCATCGACTCGGGCAACTCGTCTCCGACCTGCTGCTGTTGGCGCGCATGGCGGATACGCCCGGTGGCCTGCGAGAGGTGGACGTCGACCTCGATGACGTCGTCCGTGCGCAGGCCGCCCGCCTTCGAGACGCATCTGATCTGCAGGTGCAGGTCCGCGCAGATCCTGCACGCGTGCTGGGCGACCCCGGCCAGCTCACTCGAGCCGTCGCCAACCTGGCGGAGAACGCGGCCCGCTTCGCGCGGCAACAGGTACTCCTCACGGTCACAACTGCCGGGGACCGGGCCGTGGTGCGCGTGGAGGATGACGGGCCTGGCATTCCCGAGGACCGGCGACAGGAGGTGTTCGACCGCTTCGTGCGCCTTGATGAGCACCGGGCGCGCGACGACGGTGGAACTGGCCTCGGTCTGGCCATTGTGCGGGAGATCGTGCAACGCCACGGCGGCGAGGTCGAGCTACATGACAGCGACCTCGGCGGCGCTCAGGTCGTCATGAGGTTCCCACTCGCGTCGAGTGTGTAGCCGAACCCCCGCACCGTCTTGATCGTCTGCACCCCGAACGGGACATCGACCTTCCTCCGCAGATATCCGACGTACACCTCTACGACGTTCAACGGGCCTTCGAAGTGGGGGTCCCATACATGGTCGAGTAACTGCGCCTTGGTGAGAACGGTGCCTGCGTTGCGCATGAGGTACTCCAGCAGGGCGTACTCACGAGGGGTCAGTTCGATGGGTGTGCCACGACGCGTGACCGTCCTGGTCGCCGGGTCGAGGACGAGGTCGCCCACGACCAGCTCCGGCGGCCGTTCCGCGGGGATCCGTCGAAGGAGGGCGCGGATGCGGGCCAGCAGGACGACGAAACTGAACGGTTTGGTGAGGTAGTCGTCGGCCCCCATGTCCAGGGCGTCGGCTTGGTCATATTCCCCGTCTTTCGCGGTCAGCATCAACACGGGGGTCCAGACGCCTGCCCCGCGCAGCTGCTCGAGGACGCGGTAACCACTCAAACCCGGCAGCATGAGATCCAGAATGATCAGGTCGTAGGTCTGGTGATTTCCAGCCCACAAAGCGTCTGGGCCGTTGTGCACCTCGTCGACGCCGAAGCCCTCGGCCTCCAAGCCGCGCCGGATAGCAGCAGCAAGATGCTTCTCGTCGTCGACGACAAGGACTCGCATGACTTCCCTCGCTCCGGGCCGATGTGAAGTGTCGCTCAGCGTTCCTGAGAACACGCTGAGAACGGTCGTTTCGCCTCTCAGCATCCTCTCAGCGAGATTGCGTCAGAGTCGCCGTCATGACTGCTGTTGAAACCAAGGTGCCTGTTCTGAGCCAGCGGGTTCTGAACAAAGTCCCTGAAGTAACCATCTTCTTCTGGATCATCAAGATCCTCTGTACGACGGTGGGGGAGTCCGCCGCCGACTTCCTGAACGTCAATATGAACTGGGGGCTGACGGCCACCTCGATCCTCACCGGGGTCCTGCTCGCTGTGGCCCTGACCGTGCAGATGTCGCTGCGGCGCTACGTGGCCGGCGTCTACTGGCTGACCGTCGTCTTCGTCAGCGTCTTCGGCACCCTCGTCACCGACAACCTCACCGACTCCCTCGGGGTTCCTCTCCAGGTGAGCACGGTCGTGTTCTCACTGCTGCTGGGTGCGGTCTTCGCGGCGTGGTACGCGAGTGAGAAGACGCTGTCGATCCATTCCATCTACACCCGTCGCCGGGAGGCGTTCTACTGGCTGGCCATCCTGGTCACGTTCGCGCTGGGCACCGCCGTCGGCGACCTCATCTCCGAGGATCTGGGCGTCGGCTACTTCTGGACCGGTGTCCTGTGTGCGGTGCTGATCGGGGCAACGACGATCGCCTGGCGGCTCGGGCTCAACGCGGTCCTCGCGTTCTGGATCGCCTACATCCTCACTCGGCCGCTGGGTGCCTCCATCGGTGACTTCTTGGCGCAGCCGAAGAGCGCTGGCGGGCTAGGTCTGGGAGTGACGATCACGAGTGTCATCTTCCTCACGGCCATTCTGGCCACCGTCGCATACCTGTCGATCCGCAAGCCCGATGTGATCCCGGTGCCCGACGATCCTCTGGAAAGGGCAGCCCTCGACGAGCCCGAGACGGCGCCGCACCACCACTTGCAGTCCCGTCGTTCGGCGATGATCCAGACCGTCGTCGTCATTGCACTGTTCGTCATCGCCGGCAGCACGTTCTACGTCGTTCGCAGCAACCAGCTCAACTCGGCTGCGGCGCTGTCGGCCTCGCAGGTGCAAGGTGACTTCCCGGCCGCCCCACTGGGTGACGTCTCGCAGTTCGTCGTCATCACGCAAGACACGCTGACCTATGTGCAGGGCGGGCAGCAGTCGCAGGCAACATCGCGGATCACCGACCTTGAGACGGCCTGGGACCAAGCCGCGGCCACCCTGCAGCGCCGGGACAAGGCCGCCTGGACCAGGGTTGATGACAAGATCGACACCGCGCTGCGGGAGGTTCGGTCCACCAGTCCAGTGGCGGCCAATGAAGAGGCGGCGCTCAAGGACCTGCTGACGCAGCTGGGTGCGCAGCCCGCGGGTGTCACCACCGGCTGAGATTGTGTGGCCGACGTTCCGGACCTGCCTGATTGGTGTCCGGGATGTCGGCACTCTTTTGACCTTCGTGAGGCTCACCCAGTCGCTTGTACCCTCAGGCGTCGGGGATCTGCAGCCCGGGCGGGTCAGGGTGGTGCGCGGGGTCCGGGTGCGGTGGTGGCCCGGCCCTCTTTGAAGACGACTTTGAGCCGGCCGTAGTGGACTTGCCGATGGTGGTACCGACAAAGCAGGACCAAATTCGACAGGTCAGTCGGACCACCCTCATCCCACGGGATGATGTGGTGGGCCACGGTCCGCCAGGCCTGGACGGTGCAGCCGGGGTGGGCGCAGGTGTTGCCGTCCCGGGCGATCAGGGCGCGGCGTTGGGCGGGTGTGGCGAACCGTTGCGGCGAAGCCGACGGCCAGCGGCTGCCAGGCGACGTCGGTTTTGTGGCCGACCACATACGACACCTCAGCGCTGCAGGCGTGCAGGGCGAGGTCGGTGCGGGAGGCCAGCGACCCGGACGGCCAGGTCACGCCCAGTTTCGATTCGGCCTCTTCCGGGGTGAGGGTGATGGTGACGTGGCCGTGACCGACCGAGCGGGGGTCCATCGCCCGCTCGGCCATCTCCAGCAACCCGTCAACCCGGCGGGCGGGGGCGCCCCGGTCGTCGTCCGGCCCGCACGGGTCGCTGAACACGTCGAGTGCGGCCTTCAACTTCTCGCCGGTGGCAGGGTCCAGCAGGCCCTTGAGGTGCCACCAGCCCTCCAGGCCTTGCGATCAGGTAGAGCTCGCGTTTGTCCCGGGCCTTCTCGGCATCCTCGTCGGAGCCGTCGGGGGCGTACTGCTGGATCATCACGTCGACGAGGGTGCGCAGCTGCTTGGCGGTGGAGATCTTGGCGTACTCGACGAGTGTTTCCTCGATCTCGGTGAAGTCGTCGAAAACCCGGCGCGCCCGCCGGATCACCCGCACCTGCTCGGCACTGATCAGTCCGGCCTCCAGCGCCGCAGCGGTCAACGGCAGCGCATCGCGCAGGTCCCGCGCGGTGTGCACCTCAGCCCCGGGATTTGAGATCCGGGTGGTCTTGCCCAGCCAGTCCCCGGTCGTGCGATGCCCATCTGCCCGAGCCCCGTCGCCGGCGTCGAAGGTGGCGATCGCGGCCGAGGTCCAGGCGTCCAGCTTGGTTCGCGCATCGCCAGCAGGGCCGGGATGCCCTTCCCGCGCCTGCTCCACAGTCCAGGTCGAAGGGTGGCCCGGGGGCAGCGCAGCGACTGCTGAGCGCAGATCAGGGTGGCTGGGAACCGGCATGTCACCTCCTCGGGTACCTCCATCGTAGAACACGTGTACGACAAGATCAAGCGTTTTCTACACATGTGTGTGTATGTGTAGAACGAGATCTTCGAAGAGGGTCTTGACGGGCCCTCAATTGGTGGATAACGTACAACCAAATGGTTGTACAAATGAGTGATGCAGAAGTGGATCGCATCTTCCATGCGTTGGCTGATGCGACCCGGCGGGACATCGTCCGGCGAACGCTGCTCGGGCAGGCTTCGGTCTCTGAGTTGGCGGCGGCGTACGACATGTCCTTCGCTGCCGTGCAGAAGCACGTCGCGGTGCTGGAGTCCGCAGGTCTGATCCACAAACAGGTCAGCGGCCGACAGCGACTGGTACACGCCGACCCGGAAACCCTCGAGCGGGCACGCAACCTGCTCGCCGACTACGAAAACCTCTGGCGCGCCCGCGTCCAGCGACTCGATGAAATGTTCGAAGGAGAATGACATGCCCGTGACATCTGTGACCACTGACCCAGAAGCGCTGACGATGACCCTCGTGGCCGAATTCGGAGTGCCCATCGATCGGCTGTGGCACGCCTTCACCGACCCGCGTCAACTGGATCGGTTCTGGGGTCCGCCCTCCTGGCCGGCGACCTTTACGGCCCACGACTTCACCGTCGGTGGGGTCGCGAACTACCACATGACCTCGCCCAAGGGTGAGCAGGCGCACGGCCGCTGGGAGTTTCTGAACATCGATCCCAAGAACTCCTTCGAGGTGCTCGACGCGTTCGCCAGCAAGGACGGCAGCATCGACCCGAACATGCCGACGATGCGCACCGGCTTCTCGTTCACGCCGACCGATTCCGGTTCCCAGCTGACCAACACGACGTGGTTCACGTCGCTGGAGGACCTCGAGCAGCTCACCAAGATGGGCATGGTCGAAGGAGCCACTATGGCCATCAACCAGCTCGACTCCGTGCTGCAGGGCCTGCGGGAATTCGCGCAGGGCAAGGGCACCCAGACCGAGATCCTGGACGACCAGCGGGTGCGGTTCACGCGGTTGTTCGACGCCCCGCGCGACCTCGTCTGGAAGGCCTACACGACCCCGGAACTCATGCAGCGCTGGCTGCTGGGTCCGGACGGCTGGACCATGCCCGTGTGCGAGTTGGACCTGCGTCCAGGCGGCAGGTACCGCAACGGCTGGTCCCCGGAAGCGGGCACGGAGGGCGAGCCGTTCGGTTTCGACGGCGAAGTCCTGCTCGTGGACCCGCCTTTTCGGGCTGTGATGACTGAGCACATGACCGACACCGACTACCCGTCGACCGTCAACGACTTGACGTTGATCGAGGAGGACGGCGCGACGCTCATGACGCTGCTCGTCGAGTACCCGAGTGCGGAGGTCCGCGACATGGTGCTGGCCACCGGCATGGTCGACGGCATGGAGACCAGTTTCGCCCGGCTCGAGGAGATGCTGCGGTCATAACCGAACTCTCCGCAGATCGACCACACGGACCTTGCTGCCGTAGAAGTCGCGGGCGACGAAGAGTTCGTCAGGGCCGATGTGCGGCACGAGTCGGAACACCAGATCCTCGGCGGCGATGGTCTGACCCAGGCGGAGCTCGTTGATCTGCCAGAGCAGGGCGGCGCGATTGAGAAGGTCGTGGGCGATCCGAATGGGCAGGCCGACCACATGGAGTTCCGGCAGACCCTGGCCGGTGAGCCCGACCGTGTAGGCGAAGGCGGGCTCACCGTCTCCGGCTTCGACGTACTGGACCAGCCAGCCATGATCGTCGATCATGGCCAGGGTTCGAGCTCGCATGTCTGCGGGGGTCAGGGTCGGGTCGTCGCACATCTCGCACATTCGTGCCTCCTTGGGTGTCGGTGGCTCTAGTCGACGCCGGGGGTACGACGGCGAACCGCCCGCGACGGCTACCGTTGTGGATATGTGCGGAATCGTCGGATACGTGGGCAATCAGGACGCCACGCAGGTCGTCATCGACGGGCTGCGGCGGCTGGAGTACCGCGGGTACGACTCGGCGGGGGTCGCCGTGGTCACCGGCTCCGGCGTGCAGTCGCGCAAGCGCGCGGGCAAGCTCATCAACCTCGAGAAGGCCCTGGACGAGGTGCCGCTGGCCGAGACGACGGTCGGCATCGGACACACTCGCTGGGCCACGCACGGCGCACCAAATGACATCAACGCCCACCCGCATCTGAGCGAGGACGGCAGGCTGGCCGTCATCCACAACGGGATCATCGAGAACTTCGCCGAACTGCGCGAGGAACTACAGGGCGATGGGGTCACGTTCCTCAGCGAGACCGACACCGAGGTGGCCGCCCACCTGCTGGCCCAGCAGCTGCGCAGTTCAGGCAATCTCACAGAAGCCATGCAGCGCACCTGCCGCCGGCTGCGCGGTGCGTTCACGTTGGTCGCCGCGTCCGCCGACGATCCCGAGGAGCTGGTCGGCGCCCGCCGCAACTCGCCGCTGGTCGTGGGATTGGGCGAAGGTGAGACGTTCCTGGCTTCTGACGTATCGGCGTTCATCGCGCACACGAAGTACGCGATGGAGCTCGGTCAGGACCAGGTCATCACCATCACCCGGGAGGGCGTGACGGTCAGCGACTTCGAGGGCAACGCCGCCACGGGCACCGAGTTCGAGGTCACCTGGGACGCCAGTGCGGCTGAGAAGGGTGGCTACGACCTGTTCATGCTCAAGGAGATCGCCGAGCAGCCGAAGGCCGTTGCGGACACGCTCTTGGGCCGGATCACCGAGGACAACGAACTCGTCCTGGACGGTCTCAATCTCTCCGACGCAGAGCTGCGCGAGGTCGACAAGATCGTGATCGTCGCGTGCGGCACGGCGTATCACGCGGGGATGGTCGGCAAGTACGCGATCGAGCACTGGACCCGGATCCCCGTCGAGGTGGAACTGGCCAGCGAGTTCCGCTACCGCGACCCGATCCTGGACCGGCAGACGCTGGTCGTGGCGATCTCGCAGTCCGGCGAGACCATGGACACGCTGATGGCAGTGCGGCACGCCCGCGAGCAGGGTTCGCGGGTATTGAGCATCTGCAACACGCAGGGCGCCACGATCCCGCGGGAGTCCGACGGCGCGCTCTACACCTATGCCGGTCCGGAGATCGCGGTCGCCTCGACGAAGGCCTTCCTCACACAGTTGGTCGCCGTGCACCTGTTCGGGATGTACCTCGGGCAGGTGCGGCACAATCTGTTCGGCGACGAGATCCGCGGTCTGGTCAGCGACCTGGCCAGCATGCCTAACAAGATCGACCGGGTGCTGGACACGATGGACGGCGTGCGAGAGCTGGCCCGGGAACTCAAGGATGCGGGATCGGTGCTGTTCCTCGGTCGGCATGTCGGTTTCCCGGTGGCGCTGGAAGGCGCGCTGAAGCTCAAGGAACTCGCCTACATGCACGCGGAAGGCTTCGCGGCCGGCGAGTTGAAGCACGGGCCGATCGCGCTGATCGAGGACGACCTTCCGGTGATTTGTGTGATGCCCAGTCCGCAGGGCCGCAGTCTCCTGCACGAGAAGATGGTGTCCAACCTTCAGGAGATCCGGGCCCGCGGCGCGTTCACGATCGTCATCGCCGAGGAGGGCGACGACGCGGTCGAGCCGTACGCGGACCGTGTCATCTCGGTGCCTGCAGTGCCGACCCTGATGCAACCGCTGGTGACCACCGTTCCGCTGCAGGTCTTCGCCTGCGAATTGGCAACAGCCAAGGGCCACGACGTCGACCAGCCCCGGAATTTGGCCAAGTCCGTGACCGTGGAATAGTCCTTGACCTTGCCGCTGCGGCAACGTTTAGCGTGCAGGTGTGTTCAGCATCCAGCAGGTCGCACAGGCGGCAGGTGTCTCGAGCCGCACGCTGCGGCACTACGACGACATCGGCCTGCTTCCGGCTGGGCGCGCGGGCAACGGTTACCGGGCCTATACCCGCGAGGATCTGGTGCGACTGCAGCGGATCCTGCTTTTGCGCGATCTCGGGCTCGGACTGCCGGAGATCGCCGACGTGATGGCAGGCCAGGTCGACGATGTGGCGGCCTTGCGTGAGCACGCAGTGCAACTGCGGGAACGTGCGGAACTACTGGCGCGGCAACTCGCCAGCGTGGAGCGCACGATCGCCGCACTGACCGATAAGGAGGAGATCATGCCGCAGGACATGTTCGACGGATTCGACAACTCGCAGTACAAGCAGGAGGTCGAGCAGCGCTGGGGGGAGCAAGCCTGGGCCGACGGGGACCGCTGGTGGCGGGGACTGACCGACGACGACAAGCAGGGCTTCATGGACGAGCACAAGGCCATCGCCGCTGCGTGGGAGCAGGCCCGCGAGGCAGGACTGGCCCCGGACAGCGATGAGGTGCAGCAGATCGCGGCTCGCCATGCCGCGTGGATCCGGGTTGGTTGGCAGGGCGGCGAGGTGAGCCCCGAGGCGCTACGTGGGCTGGCGGAGATGTACGTCGCCGACGAGCGGTTCGCGGCCAACTATGGCGGCGTGGAAGGTTCGGAGTACGTACGCGACGGGCTGGTGGCGTACGCGGATCGGCTGTAACGCGGCGGGTCAATGCGCAGCCCACCCCCGCATATGGGAGACAGTAGAACGGTGGAACGCACGAGCACGATCCGGGCTGCCCAGCGCCCGGGGCTGACGACGGGACGCCTGACGGTGGTGGTCATCATCGCTGCGGCCCTGCTGCTCACCCTCGCCCTGCCTCTGCGAGAGTTCCTCAATCAGCGTTCAGTCATCTCCGAGCTCGAGGCGAGTACGGCGGCCCAGCGGGAACGCGTGGACGCGCTGCAGAAAGAGGCCGACAACTGGGCCGATGACGCCTACGCGATGGCGCAAGCCCGCGAGCGGTTCAACCTGCAGTTCCCGGGGGAGACCGGCTATGTGGTGACCGACCCGCCGGTGACCGCCCCGGAAGCTCAGCCGTTGCAGCAGGACCTGGAGGACAACTCCGCCTGGTATGAGCGAGCATTGCGTGGGGTGCAGCGGGCCCAGCAGCCGGCTGGGGAGACGGTGGTCAGTGTCCGCCCCGACGCCCCCCGTTGACGCCGACATCGCTGCGGTCAGTCGGCAACTCGGACGGCCTGCGCGCGATGTCCTGACGGTGGCTTCCCGTTGCCCGTGCGGCCTGCCCGACGTGGTGGCCACCGCACCGCGACTGTCGGACGGCACGCCGTTTCCGACCCTCTACTACCTGTCCTGTCCCCGTCTCAACGCCGCCATCTCGACGCTGGAGTCCGACGGTGTGATGGCACGGATGCAAGAGCGGCTTACCGAGGACCCTGACCTGGCGGCCCATTATCGCCGGGCGCACGAGCAGTACCTCGCTGCCCGACGTCGCTTCGGAGAGGTCGCCGAGATCGAGGGCATCTCGGCTGGCGGAATGCCGGACCGGGTGAAATGCCTGCATGTGCTGGTCGCCCACGCCTTGGCCGAAGGTCCGGGGGTCAATCCATTGGGCGACGAGGCACTGGCGATGCTGGAAGACGTGGACCGAACCAAGTGTGTGGAGATGCCATGAGGGCAGCAGCCATCGACTGCGGGACGAACTCGCTGCGCCTGCTCATCGCCGATGTCGAGGACGGTCAGGTGCGCGATGTCGTGCGGACTATGCGCGTGGTCCGGCTCGGAGAGGGCGTGGACGTCACTGGCCGGCTGGCTCCCGAGGCTTTAGAGCGCGCCTGGGCCGGGGTCCAGGACTACGCCGACCAGATCAAGGCCGCAGGTGTTCAGGCAGTACGCATGGTCGCCACATCTGCCTCCCGCGACGCCGAGAACGCCGACGAGTTCGTGGCAGGCGTGGTGGCCCGGCTGGGACAGCCGCCGGAGGTCATCAGTGGTGCTGAGGAGGCGCATCTGAGCTTCGTCGGTGCGCGCTGCGTGCTGGACATTCCGGGGACGGTTGCCGTTGTGGACATCGGTGGTGGTTCCACTGAGTTCGTCGTCGGCAGCGAGGACGTGGACGCCGCTCTGAGCGTGGATGTGGGCTGTGTGCGGATGACCGAGCGGCACCTGCGCAGCGACCCGCCAGCCGCCACCGAGATCGCCGCCGCCACCCATGACATCGACGCCGGGATCGCGCGGGCACAAGACGCCACGCACTTCGCAGGAGCCGACCACCTGATCGGTCTGGCCGGATCGGTCACCACTGTCGCGGCGCTGGCCATGGGCTTGCCCGAATACGACTCACGCGTGATCCACGGCAGTCGCATCGCGGCTCAGGATGTGCACCGGGTGACCCACGACCTACTGGCGGCGACCCGTGACGAGCGGGCGGCGGAGCCGGTGATGCACCCGGGGCGGGCGGACGTGATCGCCGGCGGGGCATTGATCCTGGACAGGATCGTGGCTTCCGGCGGGTTCGGTGAGGTGGTCGTCAGCGAGCACGACATCCTGGACGGGATCGTGCTGGGTCTGGGAGCAAGCACGCGATAATCGAACGCATGGCACTGTTGGCAATCACCGTCCTCGGCCACGACCGGCCGGGCATCATCGCCGACGTCACGGCGGCACTGGCCCTGCGCGACGCGAACGTAGAGGACTCCAGCATGACCCTGCTGGGCGGCTTCTTCGCGTGGACCCTGGTCGTGGGCAGTGAAGCGCAACCGGCGGCGGTCGCGGCCGATCTCGCGTTCCTGGAATCCGACGAACTAGTGGTCACTGTCTTCGAGGTGGCGGAGCGGCCGGCGTCGGCGGGCAGTGCAGTGCCGTACGTCATCAGCGTGCACGGTGCCGATCGAGTGGGCATCGTGTCGGCGATCACCGCAGCCATCGCCTCCTTCGACGGCAACATCACCGACCTGCAGACACGGCTGGGCGGCGGCCTGTTCGTGGTCATCGCAGAGGCCGACTTCCCGCCCGGGACGCAGGAGGAACAACTGCGCGCCGCGCTGGCCGAGGTAGGGACGCAGGTCGGGGTTGAGGTCACAGTGATCCCGGCGGAGACGGACGTTTTGTGATCGAGCTCGACCTGCCGCCGGGAGTCGTGCGGCCCGTCGTCACCGCGCCGGAGCCCGTGCTATCCACGCGATGTTCGGAGGTGGACCCGGTCGATCCCGATGTTGTGCAACTGGCCGCGGATCTGCTGGCCACGATGGCGGTGTCGCCGGGCTGCGTCGGATTGGCTGCGAATCAGGTGGGCGTGGGGTGGCGGGTGTTCAGCCTCGATGTCAGCGCCCATCCCAAGACCCGCACGTGTCACGGCCGCTTCGTACTCGTCAACCCGGTCGTCGTCTCAGCCAGCCGCAATGAGAAGGCCCGCGAAGGTTGCATGTCGGTGCCGGACTTCACCGGCGACGTGAAGCGCGCGACGCGATTGGTGATGGCCGGGCTGCTGCCGGGAACAGGCGCCGAAGTCACTATCGAGACCGATGCCTTCGAAGCTCGCGCACTCCAGCACGAGATCGACCATCTGGACGGCTTCCTGTTCCTGGACCGGGTCGCCTCGGCATCGGCTGTGCACCGTCGCAAGGTGTATCTATGACAGGCTGAAAGCCGCCGGCCCGGGTGGCGGAACTGGCAGACGCACTCGGCTTAAACCCGAGGGTCGCAAGACGTGCGGGTTCAAATCCCGCCCCGGGCACTGAGGTCTCCAGGTCCGTCAGGACCCGGAGACCTCAGTGCCCATGGGCCATGGATTTGGGAGGACGAGGCCGCAGGCCGAGGACGGTTCCCGCCCCGGACACCATGTGCCATGGACTTGGGAGAACGAGGCCGCAGGCCGAGGACGGTTCCCGCTTCTGGCACTGCCCCGCATCCGTTAGACCTACGGACAGCGGTTAGAGGGCAAAACGGACAATCGGCACGATTTGCTCTAACGGATGTCCGAAACTCTAACGGCTGTGGATCGAGGTCTTTGCGTTCGCGCCCTGGACATTGACAAACCTGTCGTGCGGCCAACCCGTAGCCTGGACGGGTGTATGGAGTTGTCCTCCTCGCGGCGATCAGCGGCTTGGTTGTCGGTTCGCCACTGTCCGCGCCGGCGCGACGCCCAGGACGATCCGGCGACCGATCGTCGTGGGACTGGTCGTGACCCGGGAGCCGGGAACCTCTGCGGCCCAGGCCCAGCAGGCAGTCGAAGCAGTCGTCGGCCAGGACACATCCCGCGCGCCGGTGGCGCCCGGGGTGACCAGCGTGGCGGTGGATCTGCGCCTGTCCGAGGCAAACGCCGCAGCCCAGCAACTCCAGCAGCAGCCCGGCATCGCCGACGTTGGTCTGGACAGCCGCGCGCAGCCCGACACCAACGACACGAACTACGGCCAGCAATGGTCGCTCACCGAGCCCGTCAGCGGCGCAAACCCGCAAGCGGCCTGGAGCCTGACCACCGGTACCGGAGCGGTGATCGCCATCATCGACTCTGGAATCACCGCGCACCCCGACCTTGCCGGACAGACCCTTCCCGGCTACGACTTCGTGACCGACCCGATCGTGGCCAACGACGGCGACGGCCGCGACCCGGATCCTGCAGACCCAGGCGATTGGGTGGACGATGCCGACAAGACTGCGCATCCGGCCACGTTCAACGGGTGCCCGAAGGAGAACAGTTCCTGGCACGGCACGCACGTTGCGGGGATCGCGGCAGCGGTACAGAACAACAACCTGGGCATCACCGGCATCGCTCCGGGTGCCAAGGTGCTGCCCGTCCGCGCGCTCGGCAAGTGCCGCGGCATCGATGTCCGACATCGCGGCCGCGATCACCTGGGCTTCCGGCGGGACCGTCCCCGGCGTTCCTGACAACCCGTATCCGGCCGATGTCATCAACCTCTCGCTGTCGTCCTTCCTCACCTGCGAAGGCTTCGTACAGGCGGCCGTGGACGACGCGATCGCGCGCGGCTCCCTGGTGGTCGCCTCCGCAGGCAACAGCGGGGCGCCGATCACGCATGTCGTCGCCGGCCGGCTGTTACGACGTGCTTGCGGTGGGTGCGGTGACACGAGCCGGCGTGCGCCCGAGTTACTCCAGTTATGGCGTCGCGGGCCGGGACCTGCCGCTGTTCGCGCCCGGTGGCGCCAAAGACGGCGACAAAGTCCTCTCCACGGTCAACCCCGGCACGAAGGCACCGCTTGCGGGCGGCAGTTACATCGACTACGCAGGCACCAGCATGGCTGCCCCGCTGGTGTCCGGGGCTGCCGCCCTGCTGGCCTCTCGCACGACCATGACTCCGCTGGCCATCGCTGAGCAACTCCGGGCCACGGCTCGCCCCTTCCCGGCGGGCAGCAATTGTCTGGGATCCTGTGGTGCAGGCATCCTCGACGTGAGTCGCGCCCTCATCGAACAGCCGCGGCTACCGGACGGCGTCACCGCGTTGCACGTCCAGCCCGGTGACGGTTCGTTGGCGTTGGAGTGGACCGCGCCGTCCGATGCCGGAACGGGCCCGGTAACCGGCTACTCCGTGGAGTACCGCACCGCCACCGGCGCCTGGACCTCGGCGGACGGCATCTGGTCCACTACGCTGCCTCGCAAGGTGATCGTCGGTCTGACGAACGGCGTCTCCTACCAGGTCCGGGTGGCCGCGCGTTCGGAGTTCGGTGCCGGACCGTGGGTCGAGTCCACCTCGGTGACGCCGCTGAGCCTGCCCGGCCAGGTGCGCATCCGCTCCGTGCGGTATCCGACGAAGACCAGCGCGCGAGTCGATCTCGTGCTGCCCGTCGACGCATTGCAGGCCATTCAGTACCGCGTCCTCACCTTGAGCAATCACAATCCGCAGTGGTCGGATGCGCCTGTGCGCACGAAGCTGCGGGTCAGCTTGGGCAAGGGTGTCCGGTCGACATTGCAGGTCCGGGGCGTGAATGCGATGGGTGCCTCTGCCGTCAGCAAGCGGGCCGTCGCGACCCCGGTCCGTCCCAGCGCAGTGCGGAAACTGGCGATTGCCCGGACCGGCGGCCGGTTCACGGTCAAATGGCGCCCGCCGCGGCGCACGGGCTTGTATCCGGCCTACCGGGTCCGCATCAACCAGGGTGCCTGGAAACGGACCAAGGCCACGAGGATGAGTCTGCGGGACGGCCCCGGGAAGGTGCGTGTGGAAGTCCAGCCACGCAATGAAGCGGGGCGTGGACCTGTTGCAGTAGTCATGAAACGTAAGTGATCAGTTCGGCTCGGCCTCGCCTGCGAGCGCGTGTCATAGGCTGCCCTTACCCTTGATTCAAGGAGGAGATCATGGAATCGAAGAACCCCATCCTGCGTGATGCGGTGAAGCAGGACGGATTCGCCTATACCGAAGGGGTGAACGCCTACAACCAGGCTGCGGCCGGTACGGCAACCCTTGACCAGCAGATCGGGGCTCCGGCGACGGGGGTGCCCACGGGTACCCGCCCGATGACCATCGACGACGTGGTCACCAAGACCGCGTTCGCGTTCGTCGTGATGCTGGTCGGTGCCGGGATCGGCTGGGTGCTCACACCGTCCATCCCGTTCCTGCCGTTCATCGCCATGATCGCGGCGCTGATCGTGTTCTTCGTCGGCGCCTTCCGCAAGACCCCTGGTGCCGGCGTCGTGCTGACCTACTCGGCGCTCGAGGGCGTGATGCTCGGTGGGATCAGCATGTTCTACCAGGACTACGTGGACACCCAGGGAAACGGCACGAACATCGTGTTCCAGGCCGTGCTCGGGACGTTCGTGGCGTTCGCGGTGATGCTGCTGCTCTACCGTTCGCGCATCATCAAGGTCAACGGGACGTTCGTGAAGATCATGATGATCGCGATGGTCAGCTACTTCGTGATCGCGCTGGCCAGTTTCATCGCCGCGCTGTTCGGTGTGGGTGGCGGTTGGGGCTTCTACGGCGTGGGTGGGCTCGGCCTGCTGCTGTGCGTGATCGGCGTGGGGTTGGCTGCGTTCACGCTGAACCTCGACTTCGCCTCGATCGAGCAGGGAATCCGCGAGGGCCTGCCGGAGAAGTACTCGTGGGTCATGGCACTGGGGCTGATCGTCACGCTCGTCTGGCTGTACCTGGAGATCCTGCGCTTCCTGGCGATCCTGAACAGCAACAACTGACATGGGCGCGATAGCGCTGGGCCCACAGGTCTGGCGCATCCCGACGCTGGGCGACTTCATCAATTCGTTCGCCTTCGTCGAACAGGACGGCTCGGTAACCCTGGTCGATACCGGGATTCGGGGCGCGAGCAAGCGCATCGTCGCCGGGCTGGCCGACATCGGCAAGCACCCGCGTGATGTGCAGCGCATCATCCTCACCCACGCGCACAACGACCACGCCGGGTCTGCGGCGAAGCTGTTGCCCCAGACCTCGGCGGGTGGTGCTGTGGTGCACGCGCAGGACGCTGCGTTCGTCGAAGCCGGCCAGCCTGCCCCTGCAAGTGGCATCGGTCAGGTACTGCAGCGACTCCCGGGCCAGGCTTTCGCGCCGGTTCCGGTTTCCCAGCAGGTGGCCGACGGGGAGGTGCTCGACGTGGCCGGGGGCGTGCGCGTGCACCACACCCCCGGACACACACCGGGGCACATGTCGTTGCTGCACGAGCCCACCGGCGTTCTGATCACCGGCGACTGCATCTTCAACATGGGCGGCCGCATGACCTGGCCGGTGCGGGCGTTCTGCACCGACTTCCCGCTCAACGAGCGCACAGCCGCCACCTTGGCCGATCTGGATTACCAGGTCGCAGCCTTCACGCACGGGCCGCACCTGGCCACTAGCGCCCGCGAACAGGTGCGGGGGTTCCTTCGCCGCAAGGGCGTCGTGCAGTGATCCAGGCGGCGCACGCCAAGCGCATCGCGATGGCGGCGGCGTACGGCGGGGGCGGGCTGGTCGGTGCCGGGGCCGCTGCCGCCGGTCTCGCGCTCGCGCAGAGCCGCTACGCGCGCGCACAGATCGGGGTGCGGCGCAAGGCGGCGCCCTATGCCGACGGTCTCTACGGCCCGCGACGCTCCGGGGCCTCCGAGCGGTTCGTGATGCTCGGCGACTCGCTGGCCGCTGGACTCGGTGCTGGATACGCGCACAACACGCCGGCGGCCATGCTCGCCCAAGGTATCTCCAATGTGCTGGACCGGCCTGTACGACTCATGAACGTGGCGTCCGTCGGTGCGCGCAGCTCTGATCTGCCCGCCCAGGTGGACCGGGCATTGCATCTGCGGCCGCACATCGCAGTGATCATCATCGGGGCCAACGACATCACCCACTTCGGCCGGCCGCAGGCTGCTGTCGGCCACCTCGAGGACTCGGTGCGCAGGCTGCGCACGGCCGGTGCCAGGGTGGTCGTCGGCACGTGCCCGGACGTCGGTTCGGTGGCGCCGATCCCGCAGCCGCTGCGCTGGGTGGCCCGTCGCCTGAGCCGGCAGCTGGCCGCCGCACAGATGATCGCCTGTGTGCGGGCCGGCGCACACGTGGTGTCCTTCGCCGACGAGCTGGGGGAGGAGTTCGCCGCCGACCCGGACCTATTCGACGACGACCGGTTCCACCCGGGCCCACCGGGCTACGAACGGGTGACGCAGGTGCTGTTCCCGGCCGTGCTGGCGGCGCTGGACTCCGAGGAGCCGGGGATGGAAACGACAGGCGAGGTGATGGACCTCGCGCAGGCCGCGGTGGACGCCGCCGAGGAGGCCGGGACTCACCTCAGTGCGGGTGGTCGGGGTCCGCGCGGGCCATGGGCGCTGATCCGCAGGGTCAGGCGGGCGCCGCTGCCCGAGGTCGAGCAGGTCCAGCCGTGACCGGCGACCTGGAGTTGACCGTTGAACGGCTGCGCCAATTGCCGGATGCTCGACTGGCGCCGCACGAGGAGGCGTTCTACGCGCTTCTCGGGCAATTGACGCAGCGGCCCGTGCCGCGGCTGGCCCCCCGCGCGTGGGGAGACCAGTTGTGGCTGATCGGCCGGGAGGCCGGTGGTTTCGACGAACAGTTGCGCGGGTTCCGGCGCAGTCTGGACATCAGCCCCTTGGGTTAACGCGCCAAAGGTCTACGGCGTTGTGCGCCGATGGCACAAGTGTGAAGTTCAGGCATCTCGCGTCGGTCATCGCTGCACTCGCGGTGCTCCTGCCCGTGCCGCCCGCCATGGCGGCCAAGCGCACAACCACCGATGGTCCGACGCTGCGGGTGGCGACCTACAACGTGTGCAAGACGACGTGCAAAGGGGGCAAATGGTCGTGGGCCAACCGCCGCGGCAAGGTCGCGAACATCCTGACCGCGTTGAGCGCGGATGTGATCGCCACCCAGGAGACGCCGACGCTGCCGTACAACGGGACCACCCAGTGGGCTGACCTCGCCTCTCTACTGCGCTCGCGAGGGCTGCGGATCGCGTCGATGCAGGACGGGTGCACCCAGGGCTGTACGCGGGATTCGCACATCTACTACAACCCGGCGACAGTAGAGGTCGTGCGGGGCCTGCTGGGACCGACCGACGACCCTGCGCCGCCCGATGCGTGCATGAGGTATTGGGACAATCGCGACGACATCTACCCGCGCCGGCGCGACCCGTGGTACCGCGACTGGTACGCCTATTCGTGCAGTCGCTATATGGCCTGGGAGCCGCAGGAGGAACGCTCCACGGGCATGGTTTCGCAGGAGGAATTGTCGGACGTGGACTGGGGCGGTATTCAGGATCGGAACCTGTCGTGGGCCTTCATGCGTCACATTGCCACGGGCAAGGTGTTCCTGATGCTGTCCCTGCACCTGCCCAATGAGAAGACTGCAACCGGTGAGCAGGCTCGGCGGGCCGTCGCCGGTAACCTCCCCGCATGGGCGGCGGCGTTGAGCAGCAGTCTCGGCCTACCCGACATTCCGGTCGTCGTCGGTGGCGATCTGAACTCCTACAAGGAACGCCAACCCAGCGGCGCTCAGGCGATCCTCGGCGATGCCGGATACAGCGACGGGTTCGCCGCCGGTGAGCGGGTCAACGAGCGGTACGCGACGATCAACAAGAACGGCGTGATCAACTCCCGTTTCGGCGGCTGGCCGGCCAAGCCCTACAAGTACAACCGGCCCGGCACTCGCATTGACTATGTCTTCGCGAAAGGTGTCACCCCGGTCAGGTACGAGTTGTTCCTGCGGCTGCGCGGCGACGCCTTCGACGAGCGCTATAGGGCAAGCGACCACAACCCGGTTGTGACCACCTGGGCGTTGCCGACCTAACCCAGCGCGACGACGAGCTTGAGCACCTCCTCCGGGTCGTGCAAACGCTCACCGTAGGCCTTCCGGATCTGCTGCATGCGATACCGCACGGTCTGCGGGTGGACGAACAACTGCTCCGCGACGGCATCCCTCCGACCGCCATTGAGCAACCACGCCCGCAGCGTCTGGGCCAGCCGCTCGTTGCCCGCCAGCGGGGCCAGCATCTGCGTGCGCAAGTCCGTCAGTGCCTCGCCGGTCAGCACCAGGTCCAGCAGGTGTTCGTCGGTGTCCAGCGGGCGTTCGGTGACCAGCCCGGCCATCGCCTTCGCGCGTTCGAACGAGGCCGCCGCGCGCTGCCAGGGTACCGTCGGCCCGATCACGGCATCGGTGCCTGCCACGACGGCCAGCAGCGCCACCCGAGAGGCGTCCGGGACCAGTGCGGCGATCGCCTCCTCGGCGGGAGTCTGCAGCGCCTCGGGGTAGGCGCTGAGCAGGGCGGCTGCAGAGCGCGGTGACAGCAGCACGCTGGTCAGCGTCTCCGGGGTCGTCCACTGTGCCCGGCTGATCATCCCGTCGGTGGCCACGCCGTCCAGCAGGGCCTGCGCGAGGACCTCCCGGTTGCGCTCTCGGGTGCGGGTCTCGGCTGTGTACCCCTCAACGCTGGCGGCGGTCATCTGCTGGTTGTAGGCGAAGATCAGCCCCGCGAGTTCGGAGACGGTCTGGGCGTCGAGGCCTTGCCGCAGCGCCAGCGCTGCGACCTCGTCCCAGTGCACCCCGGTCCCGATTTGGTAGGCGGTCAGCAGAGCCCCGATGCCGCGCCGCCGCCGCGCTTCGGTACGGCCCAGCGCGCGAGCGCCGCGGCGGATCCGGTCCACGACCTGCGGATCGGCATCGGACAGCAGGTCCGCGAATCCCTCAAAGGCCATGCGGACGCCCTGCTCCAGTTCGGTGCGATAAGGGTCCTGGGTGGCCGGGGCGTAGTCGGCGACGTTGGCGGCAACTGTCGCAACGGTCGCCTGTGCTACCTGCGGGATCTGCGCGCGTACCGCGGCGACGAATTCGGACGGGAGCGGGGGTACGACCAGCAGTATTGTTTCCACCGAACAATCATGCCGCAGAATGCTGTGCCAGAGAGGCTATTGATTGTGCGGCCAGGCGATCATCATAGAAACATGATCACCACTGAGTGCCAGGAGTACCTGACGGAAGGCACGCTGCGGCACGGTCTGCATGTCGCGGTCCGCCCGCTGTGCCGCGATGATCGCCTCGAGGTCGTGGAGGGTTTCGCGCATATCTCCGCAGAGTCGCGCTACCGCCGGTTTCTGTCCGGCAAGCCCCGGCTGACCGCTGGGGACTTGCGGGCTCTTTTCGACTCCGACCAACTCGCGCTCGTGCTGGTCTGGCCGCGCTCCTCGTGCCCGGACATCGTGCTCGGCATCGCGCAGGCCATCCCGTTGCCCGATCGGCCGGACACCTGCGAGTTCTCCATCCTGCTGGCCGACGAGATCCACGGCCAGGGCGCCGGGCGGCTGCTGACCCGGGAACTGGCCCAGCAGGCACGCAACCGCGGTGTCACGCACCTCACCGGATACATGCTGGCGACCAACGAGGCTCCAGCCAGACTGCTGGCCGGCGTCGGTGAGGTCGTGCATGATCGGATCACGTCGGGTGCGCGCGAGATGGAGGTCGAGTTGTGAACGAGTGGGACGACGCGGGAGCACTGGGCGGGCGGGCTCTCGGCGGTCTCGTGCGCATCGTCGCCGACACCCACCGCGCAATCACTGCCCGGGTCGACAGCTTCCTACCGCCGGCGGCCAAGCCGTACAACCGGATGCACGAGGCGACCGCCAACGTCGTCTACGCGCTGGTCGAGACCGCCCATGAGCAGGCACCGCGTGCTGCGTCCAAGCTGGCCGCGCGCAGCGGGGGCCAGCCCACGGACGTCGGTTGGGTCCGCACCCTGCAGCCGGTGGTGAACGGCTTCCACGGGGATCTCGTCGAACGCGAGCACCCGTCGCTGGCCATCCCCATGACAGCGCGAGTCGAGGGCGATCGGACCGGCCATCTCGTCGTGTTCGTGCACGGTCTGGCTGAGGACGATCGGGCCTGGGCGCTCGGCGGGAGGCCGACGTACGGGCAGCGCCTACAGGACGCCGGTTTCACGCCGGTGTTCATCCGCTACAACACCGGCCGCCACATCAGTGACAACGGCCGTGAACTCAGCGACCTGCTCGAAGCGCTGCTCGAGGAATGGCCGCAGCCGGTCGAGTCGATCAGTCTGGTCGGGCACTCGATGGGCGGGCTCGTGGCACGCAGCGCGTGTCACGTCGGCGATGCCTGGACCGAGCAGGTCAGGGCAGTGGTCAGTTTGGGCACTCCGCATCGCGGAGCACCTCTGGAGAAGGCCGTGCACGTGCTGGATTCGGTCATGCGCGCAGTGCCGGAGGTGGCCCCGATCGGCCGGATTCTCGCCAATCGAAGCGTGGGGGTGAAGGACCTGCGCTTCGGCTCGCTGGTCGAGTCGGACTGGCAAGGCCGGGACGTCGACGAGTTCCTGCGCAACCGCTGCGAGGAGGTGCCGTTCCTGCCGCACGTCCGCTACTACTGGGTGGCCGCGACGCTGACCCGCAGCCCGGAGCACCCCATGGGCCGGCTGATCGGCGACGGGATGGTGCGCCTGCCCAGTGCCACGGCGGTGCAGGGCGAGGGCCTGCACCTGGGCGAGCTGGGTCACTTGGAGCTGCTCAACGACGACGCCGTGTTCGAGGCGCTACGGGAGTGGTTGGGCTTGGATCGCTGAACCTCCCGGCCACCCGTCGGCACTTCGCAAGCGGCGGGCTGCTGCCTTACCCTGATTCGCATGCCGGACAGTGGCACAGTCGACGCCCTGCGCGCCATCGTGGCGATCCAGCAGGCGGCGCTGACCGACGCCCTGACAGTCGATGCGGTCATGCGACGGATCGCCGAACAGGCCAGTGCGATCACGCAAGCCACCGGCGCGGTGATGGAGGTCGTGGACGGCAACGAATTGCGTTATGCCCATGGCGCCGGCAGTCTGGCCGGCACCGAGGGCTTGCGGCTACCGATCTCCGAGAGTCTCTCCGGGCTCGCGGTCAGGACCGGCGCAGTGCAGCTGAGCAACGACGCGTTGTCTGACCCGCGCGTCGACCACGACGCCACCGCGAAGATCGGCGCCCGGGCGATGCTGATCGTGCCGCTGGCAGTCGACGGCGAGGTGCTCGCTGTGCTGAAGATCGTCTCCGACCGGATCGGCGCCTTCTCCGAACGCGACGTGGAGATCCTGTCCACGCTGGCCACATTCGTCGCCACGGTCGTCAAGCAGACCCGGGCCATGCAGGACCGGCGGCTGGAACACGAAACGTATCGGCTGATCTCGCAGGCGAGTTCGGACGCGATTCTGCAGGTCGGGCTGGACGGCCGGATCCGGTGGGCGTCACCCGCGGTCGAGGAGATCCTGGGCTACCCGCCGGCATTGCTGGAGGGTCGCGATGCCGCCGACTTGATCCGTCCGGATCTGCGCGAGCAGTACCTGCACCACCGGCAAGGAGGCGGTGGACACCGGTGCGGACTCCCGCTGGGAGTATCCGGCCCTGCGCGCCGACGACACCGAGATCTGGGTGGAGAGTGCAGGACGGCTGGCCAGGGACGAGCGCGGGCGTCCGCTGTACCGAGTGGTGCGCTTGCGCGACATCACTGCCGGACATGTCGCAGTCGAATCTCTGGCACGCAGCGAGGAGCAGTTCCGGCTGGCTCTGCAGAACGCGCCGATCGGGATGTGCCTGATCGGTGCCGACGGATCGTTCCTGCAGGTCAACCAGGCGTTGTGCGAGTTGCTGGGCCGTTCCGAAGCCGTGCTGATGAAGTGCAGCTGGCAGGAACTCACCCATCCGGAGGACCTGAACGTCGACCTCGACTACAACCAGCAGGTCCTCGACGGCGAGATCGACCGCTACCGGCTGGTGAAGCGCTACCTGCACCCGGACGGCAGCGTGGTGTGGGGTGAACTCGCCGTGTCCTGCGTCCGGGATGACGCGGGTGCCGTCGTGCATTTCGTGTCGCAGATCGTCGACGTCACCGAAACCATGCAGGAGCAGCAGGAAGCGGCTGCCACGATCGGCCGGTACCAGCGGCTGGTCGGCGTCGGAAGCGACATCATCGCGGAACTGGACGAGCACGATGTCGTCAGTTGGGTGTCACCCAATACCCGCGAGCTGCTCGGGGCGCCCCCGGCCGAAGTCGTGGGGCGGGCGGTGACGGACTTCGTGCCGGACGATCAGCGGGCACGCGTGCGGGCCGGCCTGCGCGACTCGGCCTCATCGCATCTGGAACTCTCTGTCCGGCGGCTGGACGGTGAGATCATCCGGGCCGAGGCGGTGATCGAGCCCATCGCAGGCGCCGGGCACATCATCCGGATCCGCGATATCACCGAGCACTACCTGACGCGGGAGGATCTGCGCGGCCAGCTGCCGGGTGACCCCGCGACCGGGCCGCTGTCTCAGCCGGAGTTGGAACGGCGCCTTGAGGCGCTACTCGATCACATGCCACGACAGGGGAATCGGACGCTACTGGCGAGTGTTCGGATCGACGGTGGTGACGAGCCGGAGTTGATACAGGTCGTGGCTCAGCGCGCAAGGCAGGCCCTGCGGGACAGCGACTTCGTGGCCCGGGTGGGGCAGGCGGAACTACTGGTGGTACTGCCCGGGATCACCTACCACTCCGCCGGATTGGAGGTGCTCGCCCGGGTGCTCGCCGAGGCGGGCAGGCCGCACATGATCCGGGACGCGATCCTGCGCCCGCGGCTGAGCATCGGGGTCACCGAGGTGCGGTCCGGCGAGTGGCTCGAGGACGTCTTGAGCAGGGCCGAGCAGGCCGCCGCGGTGGCGCAGCAGCGGGGTGGCAATCGGGTCCAGATGTCCGGCACCGAGGAACCGTTGGCCGACGTCCTGCAGTTGCGGCCGCAGAGTTGAGCTGTCGAGGGCCGGGCACGACGAGGGACGCTCTTCCCCTTGGCCGGGTTACTCCGTCGGCGGACTACGGCGCGCCGTCGACCCGACTGCGGTAGAACTGAAGTGCTGGCCGCGCATACCAGCGGCGGCCCGCAGGAGGTCGCCATGACGCTCGCGCCGCCGAGTCCGCTGACCCGCACGCAGACCCTGGAACGGGCCCGCGGCCAAGGCTTGCGGATTCTCGCCGCACTGCCGTACCACTATCCGCGGGCGCTGGTCCGCGCGCACGGTTTTCACCCGATGGAGGTCTGGGCTCCGGCCTCGGTGAGTCCGGACAGCGGTGCTGCGCACTTCCAGGCCTACGCGTGTTCGATCGTCACCAGAGGCGCGGCCTTCTTGTTGCAGGAGGGGTTCGAGCGGGTCGACGCGGTGCTCGTGCCGCACGGCTGCGATGCGTTGCAGGGATTGGGTTCGGTTCTGCAGGACTTCATCGCCGAGCGCCCGCCGGTACTGACTCTGTACGCGCCACGCACCCGCCGGCCCGTTGATCTCGCCTACCTGGTGGCGGAGTATCAACGCCTGGGTGAATCGCTCGTCGCGGCAGGCGGGCGAGTTCCCACCCCGGAAGACTGGGCGCAGGCCTTCGAGGTTGAAGATGCCGCCGATGCGGCGCTGCGCGACTTGTACGCGCGTCGCCACACAATGCGCGATGGCGAGTTCTACGCGCTGGTTCGCGCGCGGGAGTACCTGCTCCCCGAGGACTATGTCGCCCTGCTGGCGGACGCGCCCACGGGATCGCCCGCCACGGGCATTCCTCTAGTGCTCGCGGGGATTTCCGCCGAACCGCAGGTGCTGGACGCCATCAACGAAGCGGGCGCTCATGTGGTGGCTGACGACCTGAGCACGGGCAGTCGTCGGATCCTGCCCGCCATCGAAGACGAGGATCCCTGGCGTCGGCTCGCCCGCGCGTATCTGGCGGGTCCAGTCGATCCGACTCGCGCGGATCCGCTGCCCAGCCGCGTGGCCCGGCTTCGGGACCTCGTCGCCGACAGTGGTGCGGCCGGTGTGCTGGCCGTGGCGCCGACGTTCTGTGAACCGGAGCAGTTCTACCTGCCGACCCTGCGCAAGCACCTCGGGGTGCCGTTCCTCTACCTCGAACGGGAAGGCGGCGCCGATCTGGACGGTCAGACGGTTGGCCGGATCGAGGCGTTCGTCGAGACCGTGGAAGGTGCCCTGTGAAGACGCCGTTGCCTATGCCGCAGATCCGCTCGGCGATCGGATACGACGTGGTGGGTCGCAACCTGCTGCGCGTGCAGAGGATGCGCGACGAGCGGGCGGCAACCGCCTACACGCCTGACGTGAAACCTCCCCGATGAACGCACCGCCCGTCAGCCTGGCGCGGGTCAAGGAGTTGATGAGCGCCACGTACTTGAAGGCGCGCTATGCCACGGGTGTGCACAAGGTCGCATGGGTCACCTCCGGGGCGCCGGTGGAGGTACTGCAGGCGCTCGGGTACGTGCTGATCTATCCGGAGAACCATGCCGCGCTGTGCGGGGCACGCAAGATGGGTGCCGACCTGTGCCAAGCCGCCGAGGACGAGGGCTACAGCAAGGACCTGTGCTCCTACGTGCGCACCGACCTCGGGTCCATCACCACCGGCAAGACCCCGGTCGGTCATCTGCCGCCTCCCGATCTGCTTGTGTGCTGCACCAACATCTGCCAGACGGTGAAGTACTGGTACGAGGTGCTGGCTGACCATTTCGGCGTCCCGTTGGTCGTGATCGATACGCCGTTCCTATACGACGAGGCGCACGCGCACCAGGTGGAATACGTGCAACAGCAGTTAGAACTGGAACTGGTGCCGGCTGCCGAGAAGATCGCCGGCCGCACGCTGACCGACCGCGACTTGCGCCGTACCACCGATCAGGCGCAGGCGGCCTCGCGCTTGTGGTGCGCGATTCTGGAGCGCAGCCAGCACCGGCCAGCACCGATGACGGCCTTCGACGGGTTCCTGCTCATGGGGCCCATTGTCGCCATGCGCGGCCTGCCCGAGACCACGTCATTCTACGAGCGCGTGCTGGCCGAGATGGACGAACGCATCGCTGCCGGAGTGGGCGCCATCAAGGACGAGCGGTATCGCGTGCTGTGGGACAACCTGCCGGTCTGGTACCGCATCAGCAGACTGTCGAAGTCGCTGGCCGCGCTCGGTGTCAACGTGGTGGCGTCGACCTACACCTACGCATGGGCCGAGCTGGCGGAGATGTTCGACCCGGCGGACCCGATGGGTTCGGCAGCCCGGACATACCTGCATCCGATCCTCAACCAGTCCACGGCCCACAAGTTGGCCGGGATGCGCAGGATGATCGACGACTTCGATCTCGACGGGGTCATCCTGCACTCCGACCGGTCCTGCAAGCCCTACTCGCTGGGTCAGATCGACGAGCGCGACCGCATCGTCGAAGCAGCCGGCATCCCGGCCATGCTGCTCGAGGCCGACCACAACGACGCCCGGGTGTGGGCCGACGAGCAGACAGCCGGGCGCATCGAGGCCTTCGTCGAGATGATGGAGGCGACGCAGTGATCGTCGAATCGCAGGAGCCCGTCGTCGGGCTCGGGCATCGATGCTGGGTCGACGACGTGCAAGGCGGTGGCGGTCGACGCTGATGGACGCATCGTGGCGTGGACGTTGGCCGACATGTCGCCGCGCGTTGAGGACCAGACCAGAGACACGCTTGCGGAGTTCCGGGAGCTCGGGTCCGCGCCCGTCTTCGCCACGGGCTACGGCCGCAAGCTGGTGCCCGGCGCGGATCGCGCGATCACTGAGATCACGTGCCACGCGCGCGGCGTCTACGCCGATACCGGCATGGCCGGCACGCTGATCGACATTGGCGGGCAGGACAGCAAGGTCGTGCGGATCGGTCCGACCGGCTCCGCGATCGACTTCGCCATGAACGACAAGTGTGCGGCGGGAACCGGGCGCTTTCTGGAGCACACTGCCGCTCGGCTGGGTGTCGAACTCGACGACCTCGGCCCCACCGCACTGTCGGCCTCCCAGACCGTCCCGATTACGTCCACCTGCACGGTCTTCGCCGAGTCCGAGATCATCTCGCTGGTCGCGCATGGCGAGCCGGTGGACCATATCCTGCGGGGCCTGCATGCGGGACTGGTCTCGCGGATTCTGGCCATGGCGCGGGGTGTTGGGATCGTGGCCCCCCTGATGCTGTCCGGCGGGGTCGCGCGTAATGCTGCCATCGTTGCGCTGCTGGGTGAGCAGAGCGGCCTTGAGGTGCAGTTGCCGTCGCGACCCCAGTTGATGGGGGCTTATGGTGCCGCGTTGCTCGCGGGCGCGCGGCATACCGACGATGTCCGCGTGGTCCAGCACGCGCGGGACTGTCGCGACTGCGGCGGGGTCACCCTTTCCAAGTAGTGCAGAGCCGGACTTCCCTCCGGCACGTGTCAGGGTGGTGCGCGGGGTCCGGGTGCGGTGGTGGCCCGACCGTCGTGGAAGACGACTTTGAGTCGGCCGTAGTGGACTTGCCGATGGTGGTACCGACACAGCAGGACCAAATTCGACAGGTCGGTGGGGCCGCCTTCGTCCCACGGGATGATGTGGTGGGCCACTGCCCGCCAGGCCTGGACGGTGCAGCCGGGGTGGGCGCAGGTGTTGCCGTCGCGGGCGATCAGGGCGCGGCGTTGGGCGGGTGTGGCGAACCGCTCGCGCGAAGCCGACGGCCAGCGGCTGCCAGGCGACGTCGGTTTTGTGGCCGACCACATAGGACACCTCGGCGCTGCAGCAGCTGTGCAGGGCGAGGTCGGTGCGGGAGGCCAGCGATCCGGACGGCCAGGTCACGCCCAGTTTCGATTCGGCCTCTTCCGGGGTGAGGCTGATGGTGACGTGGCCGTGACCGACCGAGCGGGGGTCCATCGCCCGCTCTGCCATCTCGGCAATGGCATCGACGCGGCGGGCGGGGGCGTCCCGGTCATCGTCCGCCCCGGCACGGGTCGCTGAACACGTCCAGTGCGGCTTTGAGCTTCTCGCCGGTGGCGGGGTCCAGCAGGCCTTTCAGGTGCCACCAGCCTTCCAGGCCCTGGGACAGGTACAGCTCGCGTTTGTCCCGGGCTTTCTCGGTGTCCTCGTCGGAGCCGTCGGGGGCGTACTGCTGGATCATCACGTCGACGAGGGTGCGCAGTTGCTGGGCGGTGGAGATCTTGGCGTACTCGACGAGTGTTTCCTCGATCTCGGTGAAGTCGTCGAAGATCCGGCGCGCCCGCCGGATCACTCGCACCTGCTCGGCACTGATCAGCCCAGCTTCCAGAGCTTGCGCCGTCAACGGCAGCGCATCGCGCAGGTCCCGCGCGGTGTGCACCTCGGCACCGGCATGCGATATCCGAGTGGTCTTGCCCAGCCAGTCCCCGGTCGTGCGATGCCCATCAGCCCGAGCCCCGTCGCCGGCGTCGAAGGTGGCGATCGCGGCCGAGACCCAGGCATCCACCTGGTTGCGCATCGCCAGCAGCGCGGGGATTCCCTCCCGTGCCTGCTCCACGCTCCAGGTCGAGGGATGACCCGGCGGCAGCCCGGCCACCCTCGTTTGCAGATCCAGCACAGTCTCCACCTCCGCTCGTCGAACCGGCACGCGGGGCAAACACACCGCGACCACGAAAACGGGGGAGACACAAGCCCACTTGGACACTTCCAGTGTAGAACAGGTGTACGACAAATGCAAGCCTTGTGCACAACGTGTGTGCTAAGCGTTTGCTTATCGTGGATTCGATGTCCCCCGCTACGACCAGCGCGATGCAGGTGAGTCCGACCATTGCGCGCGAGTTCTTCGCTGCCGAACACGGCGAACGGGGCGAACGAGGTTCCATGCCACTATTGTGAGAGGCTGAACAAAAGCAAAGTCAAGTTTGGTTTGGAGTGCCGATGGAACCACGGGTGCCCGTGCAGAAGCGCTCGCGGGAGAAGGTCGACCGCGCGCTGCGAGCGGCCGACGACCTGCTGGAGCGCGAGGGTCTGGCCGCGCTCACGCTGCCGCGTGTGGCTGACGAGGCGGGTGTGTCCGTGGGCGCGCTCTACCAGTACCTGCCCGATCGGGAGGCCATCGTGGCCGCGTTGTCCGCCAACTACTACGCGCGGCTGGAAGCGCGTATGAGCAAGTTGGTGGAGCAGCTGCTCGCCGATCCAGTGCCCGACCCGGTGGCTGAGGTCGTCGCCGCCATGGTGCAGATGTATCGAGACCAAACGGCCACTCGGGCGCTGCGGGCAGGCTTGCAGGGGGCCGGTCAGTTGGCGATGGCGCGGGCGCACAAGAGCCGCATGGTCGAGATGGTGCACACGCTGCTGCGCGGCTATGGCATGCCGGATTCTGCGGTCGCCGCGCGCGCCATGTTCTTCGCGGCGGACGGGATCATGCACGAAGCGTTCGCCGAGCAGGAGTCCGGCGACGAGGCGCTCATTGCTGAACTCGAGACGATGCTGCGGGCGTACCTGGCCGGCTCGTAGCTCCTCCGTTGATGCAACGCTGCTGACCATGGACTTGGAGCTGCAGGCCAAGACCGCGGTCGTCATCGGTGGCTCGAGCGGGATCGGCGCACAGACGGCAGAGGTGCTTGCCGCAGAGGGTTGCGACGTGGCGGTCACTTATCGAGATTCGCCCGAGGGGGCGCTCGCCGTGGCTGACGTCGTACGCACTCACGGCCGTCGCGCATGGTCGGAGTCGCTGGATCTGAGCACGCCGGAGTCGGCGGTGCGGGATGCGGCCGCGCTGGCTGCGAAGGTCGGCGAGTTGGACATTTTGGTTCTGTGTGCCGGACGGAACGTCATCACGCCCTACTCGCAGATTGCGCCGCAGGAGTGGCAGCAGGTGCTGAACATCAACCTGTCTGCGCCTTTCTTCGCCTTGCAGCAGCTCACCCCTGCAATCCGGCCCGGCGGCAGTGTGGTGACGGTGGCCAGCGTTGCGGCGCAAACCGGAGCGCCGCATCACATGCACTATGCGGCAGCAAAGGCCGGCTTGCTGAACCTCACGGCGTCATTGGCCCGCGAACTCGCGCCGGACATCCGCGTCAACTGCGTCGCGCCGGGAATCACGATGACAGCGATGGGGCAGGAAACCATCGCGAGCCTGCCCGAGGACTACGCGGCGACGCGACTGCTACTGGGCCGCTACGCCACGACTCAACGCATTGCGCAGATGATCGCGTTCGTCGCCAGCCCCGTGTGTGAATTCATGACTGGCGCGACGATCGACGTGAACAGCGGCCGGCACATCAGGTAGCCCCCGGCGCGTCGACCGAAACCGCCAACCCACCTGCCTCGCGCGCACGTCCACGCTCGGCCAGTTCATCCATCTGTTTCCACACCGGCAGCACGAATGGCGTGAGAGTGGCGAGAAGGTAGAGCCCACCGCAGACGAGCAGGGTCGGTGTGAGCCCAATGCCTTCGACCAGGAAGCCCCCGACCAGACCGCCGATGGGGATGCCGGCCCAGGCGATTGCGTTCTCCGCGCCCATCACGCGGGCTTGCAGTTCGCGGGGCACGAGTTCGTACTCGGTCGACGACAGCGCCGGGTTGATCGCGCCCACGCCCAGCCCCGCGATCAACGACACGGCGAGCACCGGTGGCAGGGTGACAGCCAGTGCGAGCACCGCGAAGCGCGGAGCGCCCGCGACGAGGAACCCCCAGGCGAACGGCGGTCGTCGTGGCAGGCGTGGACCGGCCCATGCGAACAACGCGGATCCCGCCACCGCGCCCACACCGAAGACGCCGCCGATGAGCCCCAGTCCAAGCGGGCTGCCCAGTTCGTCGCGTACCCACACCGGTGCGAGCACTGCGAAATAGGCCTGGTCGAGCAAGTTCGTGACGAACACCATGAGTGCGATTGCCACCAGCAGCGGTTGCCGGAACAGGAACGAGAACCCCACCCGCAACTCCTCGGCGTAGTGGCGCGCGGCGGACGTTGTGCCGTCTGGCCGAGTCGTGGGTTCGGGCTGTGCCGATCGGGGCACAAGCAGTAGTAGTGCGCCGGCGATGAGGAACGACGCGGCGTCGAGCAGCAAGACGGTGGGCGCCGACCAGATTGCCATCAGCACTCCTGCCAGCGGGACGCCCACCATCGTCGCGACCCGGTTCATCCCGTCATGCAAGCCGGTGGCACGCTCGATCGGCGTACCCGCATCGCCGGCGACGCTGGGTAAGAGCACGTACGTCGTGGATCCGGCACCTCGCACTGCGCCGACCACCGCGACGACGACGGCGAGTGCCCAGAACGGAAGGTGATCCAGGAAGTAGAGAACCGGGATGAGGCCGACGAGCGCTGCCGCGATGAAATCTGTGACGATCGCCATCGTGCGCACACCCACCCGGTCGACCAGCGGTCCGCCGAAGGCTTGCACGAGGACGTAGGGCAGCATCTCGGCGAACGTGACGATTCCGGTGAGCGCTGCGCTGCCGGTCGTGATCAGGACGAACCACGGCACCGCGATCATCGACATACGGGTGCCCGTTGTCGAGATGACCTCGGCCGTCAAGTACGCGATCAGTCCGCGCCGCTTCATGTCTGCCGTCCTTCGGTCACGGTCGGGATGATCTGCATCAGCACCGCCACCCGCTCCCGGCCCTCGCCCAGGACCCGTCCACTGACTGCCTGACGCTGCGCCTGGACGCGGGCGTGCAGGTCCGTCACGAGCTCTTCGGCTTCATCTGGCGTGAGTTCCAGCAGCCAGTCGCTGAAGTCGGAGATCGCGAGCCACCGGTCGCCCAGCTCGGCGGCCAGTGCCTCTCGGCTATCGACGAAGTCCAGCATCCGCTGGCTGTAGGCGAGCGCGACCGAGCGCAGGAATTCGTCAACCATCGCTCGGGTCTCCGCATCGGGCTCGGGCAGCGGCTTGAGAACCGTGGTGCGATGTGCTGCGCGCCACCAGCGTTCTCGCCGGTTGTTACGCGGTGACTCGTCCTCGACGATGAAGCCGTATTCGGCCAGTTGCCGGAGGTGGTAACTCGTGAGTCCGCTCGACTCACCCAGCCGCGCTGCAAGTCCACTCGCCGTCGCGGGTCCGTCGACACGCAGCAGTCCTAACAGCCGCATGCGCAACGGGTGGGCCAGCCCTCTTAGCGATCGCGCATCGAGTTCGACGCTGCCTCGGGGATCGGTCATGCCTCCAGCAGAACATATGCAAAGACATCTTTGCAAGTAGTTCTTTGCATTAGGCCGAGGCCAGATTGGCCAGGACGTCCCGCAGCGACCGCAACTGCCATTCCGTGTCAGCGTCCGGTACCACGGCTTGCGACAGATCCCGCACGTCGGCAACCACGTCGCTATAGAGCCAGGCCACCTCGTAGTGGCGCAGAAGCTGGTGATCCAGCGGCCGGCCGGTTAGCTCCTCGTACATGCCCACGGCGTCCAAGCCGGTGCGGCGAGCGACGAGCCAGATGTCGCGCTCGGGCGGCGCCATGCCCGCCGTGTCCCAATCCACGAGCCGAAGTCCGAAGCGGCTGGTCGTCAGCCAGTTCCCTGGGTGCGGCTCTCCGTGAGTGGACACGCAGTGATCGGCCTCCACGGCCCGGAGCTGTTCGTAGGCAGCGCGCAGGGCACTCACATGCGAGTCAATGAGCACGTTGACCATGCCGCCGAAGGGCCCCTCGTCAGGGACGCGCAACTCCTCCGGCGATGGCAGTCGCGCGAACGGCGCCATCCGAGTCCCTACGGTTTCAAGGCCATGCAGTTGCGCAAGGTGTCCCACGATCAAGGTCGCTGTGTCGTCATCGAAGGTGTCGGAGAAACGCCCCGCCGTGCCCTCTACATAGGGATAGACCGCCACACTGAAGCGTTCGTCGATCTGGGCCAGCGGCTGCCCCTGCAGGCTGAGTCGAGGCGCGACAGGGAACCCGAGTCGCCGAGCCCGGACGGCCAGCGAGAGGGCTGAACGCAGCTCCGGCGAGGACGGATCCACGGACAAGAACCAGCGCTTGCCGTCGGCCCAGTGATGGCTGCCGAACCCCAGCGGCAGGTACTGCAGGGAACCGAGCTCGATGCCGAACGCCGCGTGCACCGCCTCGGACAGCGCAGTGACGGACAGGTCTCGAGGGGGCACCAGCATGCGCCCAACCTAATCTCACACCGGCAGCGGCACCCCCGTGTTCGCGTGGCACCGATACCCGTTGGGCACCTTCTGCAAGTACTGCTGGTGGTAGTCCTCGGCCGGGTAGAACGGATGCTCGCTGGCCGGCGCGACCTCAGTGGTGATCGCACCGTAGCCCCGTTCGTCGAGCACCGTCTGGTACGCATCCCGCGTCTGTTCGATCAACGCGAGTTGCTCGGGAGTCGTGTAGTACAGCGCCGACCGGTACTGGGTGCCGATGTCGTTTCCCTGCCGGTAGCCCTGGGTCGGGTCGTGGTGTTCCCAGAAGACGCGCAGGATGTCCAGCGTCGGGCAGGTGTAGGCGACCAGCGTGGATTCGGTGTGGCCGGTGCGGCCGGTGCACACCTCCTCGTAGGTCGGATACGCCGAGAAGCCGCCCTGATAGCCGACAGCCGTGCCCACCACTCCCGGGGCGTTCCAGAAGTACTCCTCGGCGCCCCAGAAGCAGCCCATCCCGACGTACAACACCTGTGCGTCCTCGTCCCACGGGCCGAGCAGGGACGTGCCGAGCACGATGTTGCGCTCCGGCACTGGGAACGGACTAGACGTGCGACTGGGAATGGCGCTGTCGGGATCCACCATGGAGGTCTTGCGGAAGAACATGGGTCCAGTGTCTCCCGGTCGGCCGAAAAGTGCGATCCCTGATCTTTGCGCCGGAACGGCCGGTCAGGCAATGTTGCTGCGGACGGAACTGACAATCCGGTCCCGGCCCCCGGACTTGGCGTCGTAGAGCAACTGGTCGGCGCGGGAGACCACCGATTCCGGCGACTCGCCGGCGGCGGCCAGGGTGAGGCCGATACTGATCGTGGCCCGGATGGAGCAGCCCTGCGCCTCGATCGGGCGTGCGACCGCCCTCCGTAGGTTCTCGGCCACGGTGATGGCATCCGCTTCAGTGGTCATCTGGGGCAGGACAGCCAAGAACTCGTCGCCGCCGAGACGTCCCACTGCATCTTCCTGGCGCAGGCACTTGCGCATGCGATCTGCGATTTCGACCAGGACGGCATCGCCGACGAGGTGGCCGTATCGGTCGTTGATGGCTTTGAACCGGTCCACGTCGATGTAGAGGATGGCCAGGGAGGTCCCCCGGCGTGGGGCGTGGTCCAGGACGGCTTCCATGTGCTCCAGCACTGCCCGACGGTTGCGCAGCGCGGTCAGCGGGTCGAGCAGGGCGAGTTCGGCCAGTGCTTCGTGCGCCTGCCGGGTGTCCGTCACGTCGAGGAATTGCGCGACGAAACTGCCGTACCGTCCGTCGTCGTGCTCTCCGCCGCCGGCGATCGCGTTGAGGACCCACAGTGTCTGACCCTGCGCGTCGACCAGTCGCTTCTCCCTGGTGACCTCCGAGGCCCGGCCGCTGTGCAGCACGTTGAACATCTCGAGGTCGATCGCATGGTCGTCGGGATGTGTGAAGGATGTGACACGCTGGCCGCGCATCTGCTCCTCGTCGATCCCGAGCATCCGGGTCAGCCCTGCGTTGACTTGCAGTATCACGCCGTCTCGCGTGGTCAGCGCCATTCCGATCGGGGCCGCGCGCATTGCGGTCCGGAAGCGCTCCTCGCTGGTCTCCAGGGCCCGGCGCGCACGCACCTCGTCATCGACATCGCGCAAGCGCACGACCGTGGACACAAGCCCCGAATGGTCGCGGACACTGCGACCGGTGGCATCCATCCACAGCCAGGTGCCCAGCCGGCGGCGAACGCGGAACTGCCCGCCCGCCCCGGCCTCCAGATCCTGGGCGGCGGCCTGCAGTGCACTCTCGATGGCCGGCCACTCGGCGTGGGCAATGAAGTCGCGGATAGGTCGGCCGAGGACCTCGTGCTGCGGATAGCCCAGGATGGCGGTCACCGATGGGGACACCCACGCCACGTGTCCCTCCGTAAGGCGTAGTACGACGTCGGAGGTGTTCTCGGCCAGCAGGCGGTAGTGGTCCTGGGATTCGGCCAGCATGTCGCGGCTGCGCATCAGTTCGGTGACATCGGCGATCTGGGCGATGAAGAACAGGAACTGGCCGGCGTCGTCGCGCACGGCAGCCACGGCCAGATCGCCCCACACGACGGTGCCGTCGCCGCGGTGGAACCGTTTCGTCAAACGGTAGGTGTCGCGCGTGCCCTCCAGCACCTCGCACGCCATGGCGAGGTCCGCGGCCAGGTCCTCCGGGTGCGTCACGGCTTGCCACGTGGTGTTCTTCAGTTCTGCCTCGGTCCGGCCGAGGAAGGTGCACATCGCGGGGTTGCACTGCAAGAACGCTCCGTCGGAGGCAGTCAGGTTCATCGCCACCGGGGCGGTGTCCATGACGATCCGCAGCGTCCGCTCGCTGTCCTGCAACTCCCGCGAGGACACGAATGACTGCGTCACATCCCGCCAGAGGAAGATGACGTCGGACTCCGCCGGGATCATGCTGATGTCGAAGCGGCGTTCGTCGCCGGTCTCGTCGATGGTCAGGGTCTGCGATTCCAGTTCCAGCGGCTGGCCGCTTTCCAGCACCTCCGTGGCCCATTTGGCCGTCATCATGCTGACCTCGCCGCTGAACAGCTCGTGCAGCCGATGTCCGACGACGTCACTTCGGCTGCGCCGAAGATAGGTCACCGCGGCATCATTGGCATCCACGTAGAGGAAGTCGACCACCGTGCCCAGCTGGTCACGCAACGGCCGCCACAACACGACCGGGAACGGCGAAGCGTCCAGCAGCGCCAGAGCGCGCTGCGATCGTGCTGAACTGTTGGTCGACACCGTTGAGGATTCGACCGTTTGCGCAACTTGCTTGATACCCAGAGCGGTGAAGAACCGCCCATTCGGCGCAATCGGGCTGTCTACTCGTGAGCGCATGCGGCTGCGAGTCTGCCGAAGATCGAATCTGCCCTGACAGACTGACAAACGATGAGGTCCTGGGTCCCGAAGGTCGGCAATCTGCCGCGCGAAGTCACCGTGCTCGCCGCGATCGCGTTCTGTGTAGCGCTGGGTTTCGGCATCGTCATCCCTGCCATCCCGTTGTTCGCCCGGACGTTCGGTGTTTCGGCGTTCGCGGCAAGTGCGGTCATCAGCGTGTTCGCAGCGATGCGGCTGATCAGCAGCCCGCCTGCCGGGTGGCTCGTGAACCGCTTCGGCGAGCGGGTGATCATGTCAAGCGGCCTGGCGATCGTCGGGCTGTCCAGCCTGGCCGCGGGATTCGCCACCGACTACCTGCAACTGCTGCTGTTGCGCGGCATCGGCGGAACGGGGTCGGCGATGTTCACGATCTCGGCGACCGCGCTGCTGTTGCGAGTGACGCCACAGGAGTACCGCGGTCGCGCGTCTGGTCTGTTCCAGACCGGCTTCCTGATCGGTGGCGTAGTGGGCCCGGCCGTGGGTGGGATCGTGATCGGGATCAGCATCCGGGCGCCCTTCTTCGTCTACGCCGGCACGCTGGTGGCGGCTTTCGTGGTCGCGGTCACCCTGCTGCCGCGTTTGGAGCACGTTGAGGCGCCGCAACTCCAGGAGGACACCGACAAGATCCGTTTCCTTCCGACCCTGCGCCTGCCCGCCTACCAGGCCGCGCTCGGCGCCAATTTCGCCAACGGGTTCGTGTTCTTCGGCCTGCGCTCCTCGCTGGTCCCGCTGTTCGTCGTCGAAGGGCTCAAACAGGGTGCCGGACTGGCCGGGGTCGGGTTCGTGGTCGCGGCGATCGTGCAGGGCTCGTTGCTGGCGTTCGGCGGGCGCACGGCGGATCACCGCGGACGCAGACTGGCGCTGATGCTGGGCCTGGGAATCGGTGTGCTGTCGCTGGGCTTGCTCGTTATCGCGCCGAACAGGGCGGTGTTCCTGCTGGCCATGGCCGTCGCAGGACTGAGTGGGGCGTTCCTGGGGCCGTCGCCGACCGCGATCGTGGGTGACGTCGCGCGCGGGCACCACGGAGGGTCAGTGGTTGCCGGGTTCCAGATGATGAGCGATTTCGGCAGCATCATCGGACCCCTGGTGGGTGGCTGGTTGCTGGACCAGTCCGGCTTCCCGCTGGCGTTCACAGCCGGGGTTGTGGTTTCTGCGCTGGCATTGGGCCTGGCGGTCAGAATGCCGGAAACGCTGGTGCGGCAAGCGGCCTGAAACGGCCCGGAATCGGCCAAATGTGGCGCCGTTTGCGCGATTTCTGGTGACGTCGGGCCCTACTGTGACCACCATGCGGCGCTGGTGGATCCCGACTCTGATCTACGTCGTGGTCGCACTGCTCGTGGGCTACGCGGTGGCCGTCGGCGTCAACGGGATGCTCGCGCTGTCGATGGCGCCCAAGGAACTGCCAGCGACGCCGACCGTGCCGGTCTCAGTTCCAGCGGTCGGCCAGGCCCCGGATATCCAGACCATCCGCATGCCCGTCGGTTACCAGTCGGACCCGCTGTTGCGGCTTGCCTTGCGCGACTTCCGCCGTGCCGTGGGTACCCCAACCAGAGTCGTTTCGACGCCCGCCGACTTCACGGTGCGTGAGGCCCCGAGCCTGCCGGACGGCGCCTACCGCCTGACGAATCGAGGCGTCGCGGGCAACGGCCGCAACGGCCTCGCGGACGGCCTGTTCGCCGCCGCCGATGCCATCCGCAGCGGGCAGCCGATGCTGACCGGCACTGTGGCTGCCGACCTCGAGTACCGATTCGCGGACTACGGCGCGGTCGGCGTGGAACCGGATCCGCAGGCCTGGGCCGCGCAAGACGACTACTCCCACAACTCCCGGCAGTTCGCCGACGTGATGCTGGATCACCCGCCGTGGGTCGATCCGGCCGGAATGGCTCAGGTCACCAAGGAGTGGCATCAGTACATCGACCACATCCGGGCCTACGGCTACAACGGCGTGATCGTCAGCGGCTTCTTGGAGTATGTGAACTTCGACGAGGTCGGCGACGGCTTCCAGGTCTACCCGGCCGACAGTCCCTATAGGGCGCGGCACGAGGCGATGGTCGAGCAGTTCGGGCAGATGTGGAAGTACGCCGCCGACCTAGGGATGCGGGTGGTCTTCAAGACCGACATGCTCGCAAACACAGGCCCGCTCAACGACTACGTGGAACGCGAGCTCGGCGGTTTCAACGTCGACGACCCGCGGCTGTGGGAGCTCTACCAGGCAGGGCTCGCGGAGTTCTTCCAGAAGATGCCTTACACCGACGGGCTCATGATCCGCATTGGTGAGGCGGGCAGCGTCTACAACATGCCCGGCTGGGACTACTACTCCACGCTGGCCGTGACCACCGTTGACTCGGTGCGCACGATGCTGACGAAGTTCACGCAGACCGCCGCCGACTACGACAAGACGATCTACTTCCGCACCTGGTCGGTAGGGGTTGGTGCGGTCGGTGACATGCACACCAATCCGGAGTCTTACGCGAAGGTGCTGGACGGGATTCCGGCCGACAACCTGGTGGTGGTCACGAAGTTCACGATGGGCGACTTCTACTCGTGGCTGCCGCTGAACCCGACGCTGGAGCAGGGCAGCCAGCCGCGGATCGTGGAGTTCCAGTCGCGGCGGGAGTTCGAGGCTTTCAGTTCGTTCCCGAACTATCTGTCGGGCGACCATCAGCAAGCTCTGCAGCATTTCGAGCAGGTGAACCCGAACATCAAGGGTGTTTGGGTGTGGACCCAGGACGGCGGCCCCTGGCGAGCGGGTCCCATGTCGCTGTACTTGAAGTCCGGTTTCTGGCAGTTGTACGACCTCGACGTGTATGCGACAGGCCGGCTGGCATGGGACCGCAACGTCGACCTCGCGGACGTGAACACCGCCTGGATCCGGCGCAACTTCACCGACGAGCCGGCGACGGTTCGCACGTTGCAGGAGGTGTTCGCGCAGTCCCGGCAGGTGGCCAAGGAGGGTCTCTACATCCCGCCCTACGCCGAACAGCGGGTGCTCGCGCTGGGACTGGAACCGCCCCCCATGATGTGGATCTTCGAATGGGATTTGGTCAGCGGCGACACGGCCGCGCTGTCGGTGATCCACCACGCTTCCCGCGACCGGATTGCCGAGGCGATCGAGCGAGGCGAGGCGGCGCAGGCAGATGCCGAAGCGATGTTGCGTAAGGTTCAAGCCACGGATCCGGCGGACTACAAAGACCCCGCTCTGCGGGGCAAGTTGATCCACTCCCTGCAGTACGAGGTGGATCTGTTCGGCACCCTCGGCGCGTTCCGGGCGGCTTTCCTGTCCTACTACGACTGGCTCGACACGGGCAGTTCCCAGGCATGGCAGCAGTGGCAGGCCGACAAGGCCGCCTATGACGCGGCGGTGGCACAGCACCTCGCGACGTATGCGGGCGATCTGGACACCCCGGCCTACGAGTTCGGCGCCGTGGACGTCGGTTTCGCGCACGCCGAGCGCACTCGGTCCTCGCAGCTCGTCACGCTGGCGGTGTTGCTTGGGATCCTCGCCATCGTGGTGCTCGGCCTGTTCGGTCGCCCTGCGGCTCGGGGTTTGCTGCTCGGTGCTACCCGGCCATGGCGGCTGCCGGGGACAGGTCCGAAATGGGTGTGGGTGGTTGCGGCGGTGCTGCTCATCGCCTCCCGGGGTGCCTTCTCCGGCTGGTTGTCCTGGAGTTACGTACTGGCCACGATCGGTTCCATGGCGGCCTTCACCGTGACGGTGCGGCTACTGGTACGAGGACGCGACCCCTTCCCGCTTTACGCGGCGCTGGGTGGCGCGTTCCTGCTCAAGACTGTGTTGCTGTCACTGGTCGTTGTGCTGCGCGGACCGTTGTTCTACTGGTACCGGTTCTGGACCGACGAGACCTACCGCACGGTGTACGTGACGCTGAGCGTGGCGGCGTTCCTGTGGCTGTTCTGGGTGACGTATGTGGTGTTGCGCGCCCCGTACGGGCTCGGCCGGCGGGCGTCGTTGGGTCGCGTGCTGCTCGGGATCGCCGCTCCTGTGCTCGGGCTCGGGGCGCTCATGCAGGTCTCCGGCCTGGAAACCGCGCTCACGACGTTCAACAACCAGATGGCGCTGCTGCCGCTGGGCCTGTCCCGCATCCTGGGGATCACCGTGCACCTGGGGATTCCGACGTCGATCCCGCTCTACCTGCTGGTACTCGGTGCCGTGCTGGCAGTGCGTGGGGTTGCTGCTGGGCGCCTGGCGGCGGCCGACGATAGCGCCGACGCCCTGACCCGGCGGCGAGAGTTGCATGGTTGCCCATCCCAGGTCATCAAGCGGGAAACGGTGCGACTCGCGGTGCACGAGAAGGGCAACATCGCGACTCTCGCGCTCAGCGAGGCCGCGACGCCACCCGGTAGGCCGCAACCAACGCACCCGTGAGCAGCACACTCAACAGCCCGGGTACGACAAGCGCCGCCCGTGGTCCCATCGCGTCGGCCAGCAGGCCGATCAAGGGTGCGCCGACTGGGGTGGTCCCGAAGAACACGGCCATGTACAGCGCCATTACGCGACTTCGGTGGTCGTCGTCCGTGCGTGTCTGCAAGTAGGAGTTGGCTCCGGTCATCATCGTGAGACTGGCCCCGCCGGCCGCAATTAGAGCAGCGGCGAACGTCAGCGGGTTGGGCATCAGCCCGGCGATGACGGCGATGACCCCGGCACCCCCAGCCGCGAGTGCCACCATCCGCAGATCGGTCCGCGCGCGCCGGGCTTGTACGAGGGCGGCGGCCAACGAACCGACTGCCATCAGCGAGGTCAGCACGCCGAAACTGCGGGCACCGGCGCCGAACTCGCCGGTCACCATCAGCGGAATCGTGATCGGGAAGTTGAAGACCAGCATCGCGACCGCGCCCGCGGTGGCGATCACGAACCACAGATCGGGCCGCCGCCGCACGTAGCGCAGGCCCTCCCGCAGCCCACCCCGTGGTCGCTCGCCGTGCGCGGGCGCCAGCCGGATGCGGTGCAAAGCCCCGAGCATGATGACGAACGTCAGGGCGTTGACCAGGAACACCGGCCCCGGCCCCCACATGGCGATCATCACGCCGGCCACGGCCGGACCCACCAAACGGGCGGCGTTGAAGTTCGCGCTGTTCAACGCGACGGCGTTGACCACCTGATCGGCGGGAACCAGGTCCGACACGATCGACTGCCGCGCCGGACCGTCCAGCGCCGTGAACAAACCGAGGAGCAGCGCGAAACCCAGTACTAGCGGCCCGGTCGCCAGGCCGGCGATCGTGAGTATGCCCAGGCCGAGCGCCTGCAGACCCATGCCGACCTGCGTGATCTGCAGCAGCCGGCGGCGGTCGTAGCGGTCAGCCAGCACGCCTGCCCAGGGCGCGAGAAACAGCATCGGCGCGAACTGGAACGCGACCACCAGCCCGAGCATCGTCGGGTCGGACGTGACCTGCAGTACCAGCCACGACTGCGCGACCCGGTGCATCCAGGTCCCGGCGTTGGAGAACAGGGCGCCGGTCGCATAGCGCCGGTAGTTCGGGACCGCCAGCGCGGAGAACGTCTCGGCTAGTCCAGAGCGAGCCGGTTCAGCAGTGGGATGGCTTCCTCGATCGCCTGCAGCTCCTCGTCGGTCAGTTCCGCGAGGCGCCGGGACAGCCACCGGTCGCGGCGTTGCCGGTCCTGCTGCACCATCTTCTCGGCTTGTGCCGTCGCCTGGTACCTGACTTGCCGGCGGTCGGTCGGATGCGGTTCGCGGCTGACCATGTCCTGGGCCAGCAGGCTGTGCAGGATGCGGGTCATGGACGGTGGTTGCACCCGTTCCGCGTCCGCCAGCTCGCCCGGGGACATCGGGCCGGAGCGCAACAGGGTGGCGAGCACGGCCATCTGGCTGGGCGTCATCGCATCGCTGGCCCGCTCGGTCCGCAACCTGCGTGCCAGCCTCATGACCGCGATCCGTAGATCGGGTGCGTCGGAATCGGCGGCCATCCCGCGCTCCTTGCAGAAGATCTATATTCATTACTCTTGCTAACGATATCGGGTGGAGCGATATTCCGCCAGTAGTCAAGACGGGCTCCTCAGATGTCGAATTCCTAAGCGTGAGGACTGTGGTGAGCGGCTTCGTGGCGGCGTTGCTGCTCACCCTTCCTGCCCCCGTTGCGGCCGACACGCAGCGCACCGTGGTCCTTGTGCAGCGGGCTGGCGACAGCCTGCAGGTCACGACCCAGTCGGCGGAATCGGCGGCCGACGCGCGCCGGATCATGACGCAGGAGAAGGCCGATCCCGACACGGTGTCCGTCGAACTGGACTCTCCCGTACAGGCCCTCGGCGACCCCGTCGCCCAATGGGGACTGGACGCGATTGGTGCACCCGTCACATGGTCGCGGACGACAGGCGAGTCGGTAGTCGTGGCGATCGTGGACACCGGCGTCGATGCCAGTCACGAGGATCTCGCCGGTCACGTGCTGCCCGGCCGGGACCTGACCACGAGGGTCGTTGCGTCCGCCGACACCGACCCGAACGGCCACGGCACGCATCTGGCCGGGATCGTCGGTGCCACTGCCGGCAACGGCCTCGGCGGCAGCGGCGTCGCCCCCGGTGTGACGATCCTGCCCGTGCGGGTGCTGGATGCCACTGGCGCCGGTTTCAGCAGTCAGGTCGCGGCCGGCATCGTCTGGGCGGCGGACAACGGCGCCGACATCATCAACCTCAGTCTCGGCGGCCCGGTCCGCAGCCAGGCTCAGGCCGAAGCCGTGGCGTACGCCGTGTCGAAGGGTGTCCTCGTGGTTGCGGCGGCTGGCAACGACCACCCCACGGATGCCGCGCAGTACCCCGCGGCCTTGCCCGACGTCGTCGCCGTCGGCGCGCTCACGCCCTCCGGGGAGCCCGCCAGTTTCAGCACACGGGGGGACTACGTGGACCTCGCCGCACCCGGCACACTGATCAGTTCGACGGTCCCGGGTAACCAGTACGCCGCCTATTCGGGGACCTCGATGGCAGCGCCGTTCGTCAGTGGCGTCGCAGCGCTGCTGGACGCCCTGCACCCTATGGCTCCCGCCGACCTCACCGCATTGCTGCAGTCCACCGCTGTCGACGTGGCGGACCCCGGTCCTGACACCGCCACCGGCGCCGGCCTGGTCTCGGCCAGCGCTGCGGTCACTGCGCTGGTGGGTCCGTTGTCCGCCGCCGCATCCCCGGCCAGCGCCGCCGTCTTGAGGCCCATCCGGGTCGCGACCGGCACGGTCCGGGTGCACCGCGGCAAGCGGGTCGTGCTGAGCTTTCCCGAGGTGCAGGGCGACTCCTACACCTGGTCCATCCGCCGGCCGGGCACTGACTGGCGGGTGCTGCACCAGGACTCCGCCACGCTTCGCACGCCGCGGCTGACCCGAGGCTTGAATGGTGTGCGGTTCAAGCTGGTCGCACAGGCCGCGCCACCGGTGTACGGGATCGTGCGCATCAGGGTGCTGCCCTAAGTCTCACCGTTGGCGAACGGTGCAACATCGTCCAAACGGTGACATGCAGCGATCGCAGCGCCGCCGATCAGACAGAATAGGCCCCGTGGCATTGGTCGGTGAGGGTCTGGCAGTTGCTGCCGAGCCCGGTCCCGTGGACATGCCGCAGCTCGCCCGGCAGGCCGCCCGGCAGGCGCTGGCCCATCTCGGCAGCATCCCGAATCTCGCGTTCGTCTTCGTCGCGGCGCCCAATGCCGAGGACGCCGAACAGGCTCTGCTCGCCGCCCAAGCGCACTTCACGTCGGCCACTGTTCTGGGCACTTCCGCTGCGGGTGTGATCGCCAGCGGACGCGGCACCGACGAGGGCACGGCAGTCGCGATCTGGGCCGCGCGGATCCCCGGCTTACGTGCCCGTTCGTTCCACCTCGAGGTACTGCCCGCTTCCGATGGGCACCAGATCGTCGGCCTGCCCGGTCGCCGCCGCGATGACGTGCTGGCACTGCTGTTCACCGACCCGTGGTCGTTCCCGGCCACCGACTTCGTGCTCCACGCCGACGCACTGCTCACCAACCTGCCGCTCGCGGGCGCCGTCGCGTCGGGCCCCGCCCCGGCCCGCACTACCCGCTTCCTGCTCGACGGCCGCATCCACACCCGCGGTGCCATCGGGGTCATGCTGGGTGGTCATGTGGAGGTCACGACGTTGATGAGTCCGGCCTGCCGTCCGGTCGGGCCCGTGCTCACGGTGACGGATGCCGAGGGCTTCCTGCTCAAATCGCTGGCCGGCATCCCGGCGGCGCTGCGCGCCCAGGAGGTGATCGCCGCACTGGAGGAGCCAGATCGGTCGCTGGCGCTGGCCGGCCTGCAACTCGGCGTGGCCACCGGCACGCAGGACCCGCGCATGGGCGACTTCGTCGTGCACGAATTCCAAGCCGCAGAGGGCGAGCGCGGCGCATTGCAGGTGGGTGCGCCGGTGCCGGTCGGCGCCTCGGTGCAGTTTCACGTGCGTGACGAGACAGCGGCCGACGAGGACCTCAACGTGGTGCTGGAGGGAGTGGCCGCCCAGATGGAATCCCGGCTGGAGGGCGCTTTGCTGTTCGCCTCCACCGACCGTGGCCGGTTCATGTTCGACAGTCACGATCACGACGCCGCCATCGCACATGCCCGGCTGCTGGTGCCCGTCACCGGCTTCTTCGCCGACGCCGAATTCGCCCCGCTGCGGGCAACGACGGCGCTGAACCGCGGGACCGCCACGGTGGTGGCCATCGGTGCCGGACCGCGGGCCAAGGCGGGTCACACGCAAGCCGTCCGACCGCAGCAGGTGGCCGAGATGGATCCGATGACCCGCGAGGTGCACAAGATGCTGGCAGAACTTGCCGAGCCCCCGGAAGAGGGACTTCTGTGATCGACCTGGAGCAGGCCCGGCAGCGGCTGTCCGGCGTGGTGTACAAGACCCCCACTGTTCCGGCTCGCTGGCTCAGTGACGTGGTCGGCGGTCCGGTCTACCTGAAGTGCGAGAACCTGCAGCGCACCGGGTCGTTCAAGATCCGCGGGGCCTACAACCGGATCGCCGGGCTCAACGCACAAGAGCGGGCCCACGGGGTGGTCGCCGCCAGCGCCGGCAATCACGCGCAGGGTGTGGCCTTGGCGGCTGCCCTGCTCGACGTGCCCGCGACGGTGTTCATGCCGGAGGGGGCGTCGTTGCCCAAGATCGAGGCCACGAACGCGTATGGCGCCCAGATCGTGTTCGCCGGTTCCACGGTCGACGAGGCGCTGGCCGCCGCGACCGAACACAGCGAACGCACGGGAGCAGTGCTGATCCATCCCTTCGACCACCCGGACATCGTGGCGGGTCAGGCCACGGTGGGTCTGGAGATCGTCGAGCAGCATCCGGAGGTGCGGACCGTCGTGGTCTGCACAGGGGGAGGTGGCTTGCTTGCGGGAGTGAGCCTGGGGGTGGCGCAGACCGACGCTACCGTGATCGGGGTGCAGGCCTCCGGGGCCGCCTCCTATCCGGCCAGCCTGTCGGCCGGGCATCCGGTTGCGCTGCCGCAGATGCACACGCTGGCCGACGGCATCGCTGTCGCCAAGCCCGGCCAGGTCGACTTCGACATCATCGCCGCCGCCGGCATCGAGTTCCTCACAGTGGATGACGAACAGATCGCCCGCGCCGTGGTCACCTGCCTGGAACGCAGCAAGCAGGTGGTCGAACCCTCCGGCGCCGCGGGCATGGCCGCGGTGTTGTCCGACCCAGGGCGCTTCGAGCCGCCGGTCGTGATCACGTTGTCCGGCGGGAACGTCGATCCCTTGTTGCTACTGCGCATCGTGCAGCGGGGACTGGTCGCGTCGGGGCGCTATGTCGTGCTTTCGGGGTTGATCCCGGACCGCCCGGGTGCCTTGGAGCACTTCCTGACCCAGATCGCGCAGCACCGCGGGAACGTGGTCACTGTCACGCACAACCGCACCAACCCGCTGCTGGCCGTCAACGAGTGCGCGGTCGTTGTGGAGGTCGAGGTGCGCGGTCCGGAGCACGCCGCGGAGATCACCGCTGCTTTGCGCAACGTCGGATTCCGGGTTGCGGCCGACTAATAGATACCCCCCATGGGTATGATTGAGGGTATGCGTAGACTGCTTGTGTTCGTGTTCGCCCTTGTGACTCTTGTGGGGTGTTCTTCGGGTTCGCAGTCCTTGAGTCCCACTGATTTCCAGAAGCTCACCAGCGAGTCCGGGGTGATCACACTCGACGTACGCACTCCTGCCGAGTTCGCTGCCGGGCATCTGTCCAACGCCGTCAACGTCGACGTCGAGTCCCCGGACTTCGCCACACAGCTCGGACAACTGGACCCCAAGGCCAGTTACGCCGTCTACTGCCGCAGCGGTAACCGGTCGAAGGTCGCTATGGAGCAGATGAGTGCAGCCGGCTTCACCACCACACACGACCTGGACGGCGGGATCGTCGCCTGGCAGGCCGCCGGGTTGCCGGTCACGACGGGCTAGCGTCCTCAGTCGTGGACCTCGATGATCTTCACACTCATGCTGCGCCCGTTCGGCAGGTCGTAGCTCACCTCGGTACCCGCGGTCTGACCCATGAGCGCCTTGCCCAGTGGTGAGTCGGGGGAGCAGATCTCGAGGTCGGTGTGCGCCTTCTCCTCGCGGCTGGCGACATACATGTGCTCCTGGTCGCCGCCGGGAAACTCGATGGTCACCGTGGACCCGTGGGTGATCGCGCCCTCGTCGGCGTCGTCCGGCCGGCCCACCTGGGCGTGCTCTAGCAGGTGCTTGAGTTCGCGGATGCGCGCCTCGTTGCGGCCTTGGTCCTCCTTCGCGGCGTGGTACCCGCCGTTCTCCCGCAGGTCGCCCTCCTCCCGTGCCAGCTCGATGAGCTTGGTGATCTTCGGGCGGGTCACCTCGGTGCGTTCGGTGAGTTCCTCCTGCAGCCGGTCGTAGGCCTCCTGTGTCAGCCACGTGGTGCTCACAACGTCTCCTTGTCACAAACGACAAACCCACCGGTTGTGCGGTGGGCTGACATCCATTGTGCCCCGATGTTCGCTGTTCACGCAGGCGGTTGCCTAGGGTGGGCTGCGTGGAGGAACCGCTGCGGTTGATGCACGTGCACGCCCATCCCGACGACGAGGCCAGCAAGGGTGCCGCGAGCACCGCGAAGTACGTGGCCGAAGGGGTGCGGGTGCGGGTGGTGACGTGCACCGGCGGCGAACGGGGTGATGTGCTCAACCCGGCGCTGCAGGTCGAGCCGGAACGGATGGCGGAGTTGCGCCGCCAGGAAATGGCCCGGGCGGCCGAGATCCTCGGCATCGAGCATGTCTGGCTGGGCTTTGAGGACTCCGGCTTCCCGGAGGGCGACCCGCCCCCGCCACTGCCCCCCGGCTGCTTCGCCGCCCTGCCCCTAGACCAGGTCACGCCGCCACTGGTCGCGCAGATCCTGGAGTTCAAGCCCCACGTCGTGACCACCTACGACGAGAACGGGGGCTACCCGCACCCCGATCACGTGCGCACGCACGAGGTGACCATGGCTGCGGTCGCGCAGGCTGCACCTGAGTGGCAGGTCAGCAAGGTCTACTACCACCAGACGTTCCACCGTTCCAAGATCCTCGCGCTGCACCAGGCCGCCGTGGACAACGGTTTCCCGTCGCCTTACGCAGACTGGATCGAGGACGTGAAGATGCGCCCGGCCGACGACCACCGGGTCACCACGCGCGTTCCCTGCGCGCAGTACTTCCCGATCCGGGACGCCGCGCTCAAGGCCCACGCGACCCAGATCGACCCGGAGGGGCACTGGTTCGCCCTGCCCAGCGAGATCGCCGGGCAGGTCTGGCCCACCGAGGACTTCGAACTGGCGCTGAGCGTGCTGCCGTACGACGGGCCGGAGGACGACCTGTTCCACGGCCTGCGCTGACGGTTTTGCCGCGTTGTCGTCGCTCACCTCGGCGTGTCGCCACTTCGGCACAAAAGCCGCCGGAAGCGCCCGCATGACCCCGACGTAGACTTGAGCCCGTGCTGATGCTTCTGGCTGCCGAGGAGATCGACCCCACGAAGGTCACGCCGGGTGCAGGCGGGTTGGTGGTGTTCATTGCCCTGCTCGTCGCCGGGTACTTCCTTTACCGCTCCTTGCGCAAGCAGCTCAACCGCGTGGACTTCGAAGAGGCACCCGAGAAACCCGACGAGCGGGCGTGATGCGTCGCTTCATTCTGCAGCCCCGCTGGATCCCGTGGCACGTGTTGTGCGTGGCGGTCACGGTGCTGTTCGTCCGGCTCAGCGCGTGGCAGTGGAACGTGGCACACCTGCAGGCGCGGCTGGACTGGCAGAACTTCGGCTATTCGATCCAGTGGATCTTCTTCATCGGCTTCGTGTGGTGGTTCTGGTTCAAGGTCATGAAGGACCAGCGCACGATCGAACTGCAGCGCGAAGAGGAAGAGTTGGTGGACCGATGAGTGCCGCGCTGACCCGCTACCGGGTGATGGCCTACGTCGTCGGCGTGCTGTTGTTGCTGCTGGTCTTCGTGCACATCCCGCTGCACTACATCTGGGACATCGACTCCCCGATCGCGATCATCCATGGCTGGATGTTCATGATCTACGTCGTCACTGTGATCGACCTCGCGATGCGCTGCCGCTGGCAGATCTTCCCGCGGACATTCCTGATCGCACTGGCCGGCACCATCCCGTTCTTCTCGTTCTACGCCGAGCACAAGGCGACCCAATGGGCCCGTGCGAAGATGGCCGCCGACGCTGCGCGCGGGAAGCCGCTGGACGTGACATTCGAGCAAGACGGGCAGCGCGTCGAGATCCACGATGCTTTCGCAGTGGAAGCCGATCCCGACGAGTCGCGGTCCAACAGTCCATCCGTGGACAACTAACATCGGCAGCATGATCTCCGACATCGCCCGGCTGCGCAGCGCGCGCCGGACGATCGGACTGATGGTCCGCCAGGATCTCAAGCAGCTCTACCGCCGCTACCGGCTCGGGTTCGTCTGGACGCTGGGGGAGCCGTTCCTGCTGGCCCTGCTGATGTGGTTTGTCTTCACGTTCATCTTCGCCGGCGGCCGCGGCATCGGACTGCAGCCGTTCATCGTGTTCCTGATCACCGGTATCTATCCGTTCCAGTGGCTCTCCGGCACGATCCGCAAGAGCCCGCGGGCGTTCCGCCGCTACGGTGACGTCCTGCAGACCAGCCCGCTGCCGGTGGTCGTGTGGCCGATGCGCTCGGTGCTGGTCGGCATGGTGGAGTTCCTCACGTCGCTGCCGATCATCGTCGCGTTCATCTTCGTCACCGGCGCCCACCTGACCTGGGGGACCGTTCTGTTCCCCGTCGCTATAGCGATGCAGTTGCTGCTGTGCGTCGGGCTGGCGATGTTCGAGGCCGGACTGGCGCTGCGGTGGCCGGACATCGAGGTGTTCTCGTCGCTGATCACGCGGGCATTGTTCTGGGGCAGCCCGATCATTTGGTCCCAAAAGAACTTCCCGGAGTGGCTGCAGAAGTGGCTGTACATCAACCCCTTCCACGGCATCCTCGACGGCTACCGCGCGGCGGTCTGGCCCAATGTCCTGACCCAGCCGGTCAACTACCTGATCTCCTTGTCCGTCATCCTGGTCATCTTCGTTGCCGGACTCGCCATGGTGTACGGCAAGGGCAACCGGTTGCGGGCGATGGAATGAGCCTGGCCGAGTTCGAGCACGCCGGCATGCAGGGGATCCGGCTGACCCGCAAGAAGCAGTTCATCAAGGGCGTGCCGCGCATGACGAGTACGCATGCCAAGGAGAACTACTGGGTATTCCGCAATGTCGACGCCGAGATCAGCCCCGGACAGGTCATGGCGATGCTGAGCCGGGACCCGGAGCGGACCGGTGCGGCGATGCGGGCCTGGGCGCGGCTGTTGCCACTGGACGAAGGCGCGATGACCGCCCCGCCGCGCGCCACGCTGGTGGCGACGCCACAGGGGCGCTGGCTCAAGGAACTCAGCGTCGAGCAGACCATCCGGGTGATCAGCCGGGCTGTACGGGATGACCGACGCCGAGGTGGACGAGATGGTGCCCGCCGTGGCCCGGACCGCGCACGTCGACTCGATGATGCATTGGCCCATCGACAACGTGCAGAAGGGCTACCGCGCCCAGATCGCCTTTGCCGTCGGTGTGCACGCGCCCACCGATCTGGTGATGTTCGACTACACCGCATTCGTCGGCAACCACGACTTCCGTCCGCTGTGTCTCAACCATCTGCGCTCCATGCGGGAGGCGGGCAAGGCCATCGTGATCGCCACCAACAAACCGCAGTTGGTTCTGGAGGTGGCCACCGACGCGGTGATCCTCAAAGGCAAGCGCTCCGAGCAGGTCAGTGTCGCCCAGGCTGCGGAGTTCCTGATCAGCGACCGGGTGAAGAACCGGCGCAAGGCCCGCCGCCGGGCGCAGGAGGACGACGACGACGGCGGTCTGGACTTCTGAGGTCGCGCAGCTGGCCCGCGAGTCCCGGCTGCGGAGGTACGCTGCCGACATGGCCCTGCGCGATGTGGCGTACTCGCTGTACGAGCGGCGTCTGCTCGAGGGTCTGGACCACGACCGCATCCCGCGTCACGTCGGCGTGATCCTGGACGGCAACCGCCGTTGGGCCTCCATGCAGGGCGAGACCGCCTCCACGGGCCACCGGGTCGGAGCCGGCAAGATCGAGGACTTCCTGCAGTGGTGCGACGACGTGAACGTGCAGGTCGTGACGCTGTGGCTGCTGAGTACCGACAACCTCGCGCGGCCTGCTGAGGAACTGCAGCCGCTGCTCGGAATCATCACCGAGACCGTCGAGGCGCTGGCCGCGACCCGGGCCTGGCACATCCACCCGGTCGGCGCGCTGGACCTGCTGCCGGCCGACACCGCGACCGCGTTGAAGGCCGCGGACGCCGCGACCCGCGACATCGACGGCATGACCGTGAACATCGCTGTGGGTTACGGCGGCCGCCGGGAGGTCGTGGATGCGGTCCGATCGCTGCTGGCCGAGCACGCCGCTCGCGGCACCTCTCTGGACGATCTCGCGCAGGTACTGGAACCCGAGCACATCGCCGAACACCTCTACACGCGCGGGCAGCCCGATCCGGACCTGGTGATTCGCACCTCGGGGGAGCAACGGTTGAGCGGGTTCCTGCTGTGGCAGAGCGCGCATTCGGAGTTCTACTTCTGCGAGGCCTACTGGCCGGATTTCCGCCGCGTGGACTTCCTGCGCGCCTTGCGTTCGTATGCCGACCGGCAGCGTCGCTTCGGCAACTGAGCCAGCGGCCACTTCGGCAGCCCCGGGCCCGGGGGCTTTGTGAGTCAGCGACCAGTTTCTGGTCTGTCAGTCACAAAGCCTCGTCCGCCAGGCGGCCCAAAACCCGCTCCACCCGGCGTGGCGCCTCTACATCGGCCAGCCACCGGCCTAGCGTGTTGCGCATCGTTGAACCGGAGGTGCATGTGCCGTTCGACCCTCGACGTACCTACGTCCTGGACACCAGCGTCCTGCTGTCCGACCCCCACGCGATCCTGCGATTCGACGAGCACGAGGTGGTGCTGCCGGCGATCGTGATCTCCGAACTCGAGGGCAAGCGCACCCACCCGGAACTCGGGTATTTCGCGCGCACCGCCCTGCGGCTTCTGGACGATCTGCGGATCGAGGCGGGACGGCTCGACGAGCCGGTGCCGCTGCCGGAGGGTGGCACCCTGCGCGTGGAGCTCAACCACACCGACGCGGCCGTGCTGCCCAGTGGTTTCCAGCTCGGGGACAACGACACCCGCATCCTTGCCGTGGCCCGCAATCTGGCCGCCGAGGGTCACCAGGTGGTTGTCGTCAGCAAGGATCTACCGCTGCGGGTCAAGGCGTCTGCGGTCGGCCTGCACGCCGAGGAGTACCGCGCGGAGCTTGCCGCCACCAGTGAGTGGAGCGGCATCGAGGAGATCGAGGTCTCTTCGGACTGGATCGACGAGTTGTACCGCAACGACCACGCGGATCTCGATGAGGCGCGGGACCTGCCCTGCCACACCGGGCTGATCCTCACGGGGGAGAGCTCCTCGGCGCTGGGCCGGGTCACCGAGGGCAAGCAGGTCCGGCTCGTGCGCGGTGACCGGGAGGCGTTCGGGGTGCACGGCCGCAGCGCCGAGCAGCGGATCGCTCTGGACCTGCTGTTGGACCCCAACGTCGGCATCGTCTCGCTGGGCGGGCGCGCCGGAACCGGCAAGAGCGCGTTGGCGCTGTCCGCCGGACTGGAAGCCGTGCTTGAGCGCCGCCAACATCGCAAGGTCGTGGTCTTCCGTCCGTTGTACGCCGTCGGCGGCCAGGAGCTGGGCTATCTACCGGGAACCGAGCACGACAAGATGGGCCCCTGGGCGCAAGCGGTGCACGACACACTGCAGGCCGTGGCCACCGAGGAAGTGCTCGACGAGATCGTTGATCGCGGCATGCTCGAAGTGCTCCCGCTGACCCACATCCGCGGCCGTTCGCTGCACGACTCGTTCGTGATCGTCGACGAGGCGCAGTCTTTGGAACGCAACGTCCTGCTGACCGTGCTGAGCCGGATCGGGCGGGACTCCCGGGTGGTGCTGACCCACGACATCGCCCAGCGCGACAACCTGCGAGTCGGCCGGCACGACGGTGTGGTTGCCGTGGTCGAGCGGTTGAAAGGCCACCCGCTGTTCGCGCACGTCACTCTCACTCGCTCGGAGCGGTCGCCGATCGCCGCACTGGTGACCGAGTTGCTGGAGGACTTCCCGGGCTGATGTGACCGGGCTCACGGTTCGCCTCGTCGCACGCGGGGCATGTCAGGGGCATGTCTGTTCGTAGGCCCTTCGTCGTGGCTGCCGTCGCCGCCCTTCCGCTCGGTGTGCTGCTCATGACCTCGTCGAACGCTGCCGAGACGACTGGCGTGGCCGGGTCCATGAGCGTCTCGAACCCCTCGCCGGTGAAGGACTCGGTCCTCAAGGCAAGCACGAAGACCTCCTGGCGAGGTGCTGCATCGCGGGAGGATCGCGCCAGCCGTGCCGCGTCCCCGCACGAATTCGGGACGATCGCCTACAACAAGTGGTTCGCGCGTGTGTACATGGCCGACAAGTACGGCTGGGGCGCCGATCAGTTCCGCGCACTCGAGCAGTTGTGGCAGCGGGAGTCCGGCTGGAACCAGCACGCCCAGAACACGTCGTCGGGCGCCTACGGCATCCCGCAGGCGCTACCGGGCTCCAAGATGGGCAGCTTCGGTGCGGACTGGACCACGAACCCCGAGACCCAGATCAAGTGGGGGCTGTCCTACATCAAGAGCGTCTACGGCACCCCAAGCGGAGCCCTGGCGTCCTCTCTGAGCCGCGGCTGGTACTGACAAACCACACAAATCACCGCTAATCGGACCCTTCTCGTGAGATACCTCACAGGAAGCGCGGTTGCCCGGCGTGGTGGCGATGGGGATGGTGGAAATTGAACCGCCGCCCACGACGAAGGTGATTGATGAAACGCGCGCTCGTTGTTCCTGCCGCCATGCTCGCCGTGCTGGGGACCGCTTCTGTCGCCCAGGCTGGCACGCGCGATGTGCCGCGACCGAGCCGCTCGGAGGCGCCTGCCCGCTTCGGAACTGTCGCCTACTCCCAGTGGTACGCCCAGCAAGCCGCCGCAATTCGCTACGGCTGGAACGGCAAGCAGTTCGCGGCGCTGAAGTGGATCTGGTTCCACGAGTCGGGCTGGAACTACAAGGCCGTGAACCGCTCCAGTGGCGCCACGGGCATCGCCCAGGCACTGCCGGCCAGCAAGATGCGCACCTACGGCGCCGACTACCGCACCAACCCTGAGACGCAGATCGACTGGGGCCTGGACTACATCAAGACCCGCTACGGAACCCCGATCAAGGCCAAGCAGTTCTGGCTGCGTCACCACTGGTACTGACCGCCTGTCCGGATTTGCAAACGGTTTCGCGGGTCAGCGGTCAAGAAGCGGCCGGATCGGGCCGATCCTGGCCGAGCGGTTTGCACATCCGGACACGTGACCCGGCTCACGATTGTTCGCCCGGGCCACCGGGGATCACGAGGGTGCACGCATCACACCCCTCAGGAGTTTCTCGATGTCCAAGATCCTCGCCGGCGCTCTCGCGGCGCCCCTGCTGCTCGGTTCCGTGGCTGCTGTTCCGGTTGCCGCCGACAGCACCACGACCACCGCGACCGCCAGCGCCACCGGGCAGGCGAAGAAGGCCTCCCGCACCGTGGCTCCGTCCCGCTCGAGGGCGCCGTACCGCTTCGGCAGCATCAACTACAACAAGTGGTACGCCAAGCACTACATGGCCTACAAGTACGGCTGGGGCAAGAAGCACTACCGCGCCCTCGTGAAGCTGTGGAACCACGAGTCCGGCTGGAATCAACGTGCGCACAACGGTGGATCCGGAGCTCACGGCATTCCGCAGGCCCTGCCCGGTTCAAAGATGGCCAGCGCCGGCAAGAACTGGCGCAGCAACCCTGAGACCCAGATCAAGTGGGGTCTGTCCTACATCAAGGGCCGCTATCACACTCCGGCCTCGGCCTGGAACTCCTGGCAACACAAGGGCTGGTACTGACCCAGACACGACAAGACCCCCGCAGGTTTGGGCCGCGGGGGTTTTCGTTTCACCAAACGGTGAACTAAGGAACCACTGATCAATCATGTCCCGGCTGCAACGCGCCTGAGCGGGCGATCTGCGTCGCCCCGCATCTAGGGCCATAGCGCTGCTATGACCCACGATGTGGGGCTTGCATCTCACCCTCTCAGCCACGTTTCGCGCAGGACACAGCATTAATCAGTACTTCCCTAAGCGCAGGCTACTGCGCCGGCGGGCCGACGGGGATCCGCGTGGCGATCGGGCGCATCGTCTCGGCGAAGAAGTCGTTGCCCTTGTCATCGACCACCACGAACGCCGGGAAGTCTTCGACCTCGATCCGCCAGACGGCCTCCATGCCGTTCTCCGGGAAGTCCAGCACCTCGACCTTGCGGATGCAGTCCTTGGCCAGCCGTGCCGCGGGTCCGCCGATCGACCCCAGGTAGAAGCCGCCATTGTCCTGGCAGGCCTTCGTGACCGCAGCACTGCGGTTGCCCTTGGCCAGCATGACCATCGAGCCGCCGGCCTTCTGGAACTGGTCGACGTAGGAGTCCATCCGCCCGGCCGTCGTCGGGCCGAACGACCCTGAGGCGTAGCCCTCGGGGGTCTTGGCCGGACCGGCGTAATACACCGGGTGGTTGCGCATGTACTCCGGCATCGGCTTGCCCTGGTCGAGGAGCTCCTTGATCCGCGCGTGGGCGATGTCGCGGGCGACCACCAGCGTGCCCGTCAGGCTGACGCGGGTCTTGACCGGGCAGTCGGTGCAGGTCGTTGAGCACTTCCGCCATCGGCCGGTCGAGGTCGATGCGGACCACGTCGTCGTCGAGGTGCTCGTCGGTGACATCGGGCAGGAAGCGCGCCGGGTCGCGTTCAAGCTCTTCGAGGAAGACGCCCTCCGGGCGTGATCTTCGCCAGCGCTTGCCGGTCGGCCGAACAACTCACCGCTATAGCGATGGGTGCGCTGGCACCGTGCCGCGGCAGCCGGATCACGCGCACGTCGTGGCAGAAGTACTTGCCGCCGAACTGCGCCCCGATGCCGAAGTCCTGCGTCTGTTGCAGGATCGTCTGCTCCATCTCCAGGTCGCGGTAGCCGTTGCCATAGGGACCGCCTTCAGTGGGCAGGCTGTCGTAGTAGCGCGCGGAGGCGTACTTCGCCGTCTTCAGCGCGAACTCCGCGCTGGTTCCGCCCACCACCACGGCTAGGTGATAGGGCGGGCAGGCGGCGGTACCCAGAGCCCGCAGAGACGTGTCCAGGAACGTCCGGAAGCGCTCTGGGTTCAGGACCGCTTTCGTCTCCTGGTACAGGTACGACTTGTTCGCGCTGCCGCCGCCTTTGGCCATGAAGAGTAACTCGTACTGCAGCTCGTGGCCGGGCTTCGGTGTCGGCGTACAACTCGATCTGCGCAGGCAGGTTCGTGCCGGTGTTGACCTCGTCCCACATACCCATCGGGCTCATCTGCGAGTAGCGCAGGTTCAGTTGCTGATAGGCGTCGTACACGCCCTGCGACAGTGCCAGTTCGTCCGGGCCCTCGGTGAGCACCCGCTGCCCGCGTTTGCCGGAGATGATCGCCGTGCCGGTGTCCTGGCACATCGGCAGCACCCCGCCGGCGGCGATGTTCGCGTTGCGCAGCAGATCCATCGCGACGAAACGGTCATTGGGGCTCGCTTCAGGATCGTCGAGGATGTTGCGAAGCTGCTGGAGATGAGTGGGGCGTAGCAGGTGCTGGATGTCGCGCATCGCCTCGAATGTGAGCGTCCGCAGCGCGGCTTGCGGCACTTTGAGGAACTGCTGTCCACCGAGGTCGATCACCTCGACACCATCGCTCGTGATGAGCCGGTAGGAGGTGGTGTCCTCGCCTCGAGGGAGCAGGTCGGCATAGCGGAAATCGGCCATGTGACCAGCCTATTCCGCGCTCAAGTCGGGTCCGAACCGATGCGATACTCACAGTGTGCGTAAGGGGATCTGGATCGGGGTTCTGGCCGCTGCCATGAGCCTTGGCCTGACCGCTGCCCCGGCTTCTGCCGCCAAGCCTGCGCCGCGCAAGATCGTGTACTTGACCTTCGACGACGGCCCCAACAGCGGCAACGATCCACGACTGCTGCGCATCCTGCGCCGGGAGCAGGTGCAGGCCACGTTCTTCATCGTCGGGCAGAGCCTGGCGGCCGACCCCGATGCCGTCAAACGGCTGTACCTGGCCGGGCACGCGATCGGTAATCACACCTGGGCGCACGAGGACTTGACCCATCTGTCGACGACCGGGATGGCGTCGACTCTGCGCGCCACGCAGCGCCTCATCGGTCCGGTCGGCGGTGCCTGCATGCGACCGCCTTACGGAGCCGTGAACACCAGCGTGGTGGCCGAGGTCAACCAACTCGGGATGCGCATGGTGATGTGGGACGTCGACCCGCAGGACTGGGCCCACCAGGACTCGGTCTACATCGCCAACCACGTGATCAGCCACGTGCGCAACCGCTCGGTTGTGCTGCTGCACGACGGCGGGGGACCGCGGGTGGCGACCGCGACAGCGGTGCGGACGATCATCCCGGCGCTCAAGGCGCGTGGCTACGAGTTCCGTACAGTCCCGGCCTGCCGCGTGCCGTTCCGGATGGATCTGCTCGGCGCGGCCAAGATCGACCAGCCGAAACCTGAGCCGACACCGACGCCGCAACTGGCGGTGCCCACCCCGAGCCCGACCTCTCCCTAGACTGACCCGGTGGCCGACGATCGCTCGAAGCGCGGGTTCCGCGATCTCATCCTCAGCATGGCCGTCGTCGCCGTGTTCGTAGCTTTCCTGTTCGCCGTGGTCTGGCGTCCCACACCGGAAGCCGTGAAGCCCGTCGAGACCAAGTTCGCGCTGGAAGCCGCTCGCTCTCAGGCCGACTATCCCGTGCTCTTCCCGCAGGGGCTGCCTGCGGGCTGGACCCCCACTTCTGCGCGGTTCGAGGGTTCGACCTGGTTCCTCGGTTATGTCACCCCCGAGCAGCAGTATGTGGCGGTGACCCAGACCGATGGCGACGTTGCCGAGTTCGTCAAGGAGCAGACCCTGGAGGGCCAGCCGGACGGTTCCCGGACGATCGCCGGCCAGCAGTGGCAGCAGTACGTGGCCGGTGATCAGCGCTCGCTGGTGCGCACCGGCAACGGCTCCACGACCGTAGTCACGGGCACTGTCGATTACGACCAGTTGCAGGCGTTCGTCGAGAAGTTGCAGTCATGACGTCGCTGGAGGAACCCTGGCCGCTGCGGGTCATGCTCTCGCAGTTCAACGACTATGTCGGCAAGCTCGGCCAGGTCTGGGTGACCGGTGAGATCTCCAAGAAGCGCGTGACGAATGGCAACGTCTTCTTCACCCTGCGGGACGAACTCGGCTCGCTGAGCGCCGACGTGATGATCCACCCGAAGTCATTCGCACAACTCCCGCGCACGCCCGCCGAGGGCGACCGCGTGATCCTGCGGGTCAAGATGCACGTCACCCGGCAGACCCGGATCCTGCTGCGCGCCAGTGAGATCCACCTCGCGGGTCTGGGCGACCTGCTCGCCGAGATCGAACGCCGCCGGCGGTTGCTGGCCGACGAGGGGCTGTTCGCGCCTCATCGCAAACGCCGCCGGCCGCTGATCCCACGGGCGGTCGGGGTCGTGACCGGCCGCAACTCCGATGCCCTCAAGGATGTCCGGCGGATCGCCACCAGCCGATTCCCAGGCGTGCGGTTCGAGGTGCGCGAGACCGCGGTACAGGGTTCGGCTGCGGTGCCCGGCCTGATCAAGGCGCTGCGCGAGCTCGAGGCTCACCCGGACGTCGACGTGATCATCGTGACCCGCGGCGGTGGGTCGTTGGAGGATCTGCTGCCCTTCTCCGACGAGGGGTTGGTACGTGCCGTCGCCGCGATGTTCACACCGGTCATCAGCGCAATCGGACACGAGGCCGACCGGCCGATCCTGGATGACGTCGCCGACGAGCGGGCGGCTACTCCGACCCACGCGGCCACGCTGGCCGTGCCGGACGTCACCGAAGTCGTCGCCCACATCGCACATTTGCGGCAGCGGTTGCGCAATCGTGTCGTCGCGCACCTGGATCGTGACCGCAAGCTTCTCGAGGCGTGCCGCACGCGCCGGGTCCTGGCTGATCCCGCCTGCCTTCTGCAACCCCATCGGGAGCGGCTCGTGCGATTGCAGGAGCGGCTGCAACCTTGCACCGAACGAGCGGTGGAGCGCAACCGTGTGGACCTCGCCGGGTTGGAACTGCAGCTGCGCGCGCTGTCTCCGCAGGCCACGCTGGACCGTGGCTATGCGCTGGTGACGGACGCGGATGGGATGCTGGTGCGCGAGCCCCCGGCGGCTGGGTCGCGCGTCCATGTTCGCGTGCAGTCGGGCGGGTTCGGCGCGGAGGTGCGAGATGAGTGAGGAACCGCTGACGTTCGAGGCCGCCCGCGACGAGCTCGAGCAGATCGTGCGCCGGCTCGAGGACGGCAACGTCACCTTGCAGGAGTCGCTGGACCTGTGGGAGCGCGGGGAGAAGCTGGCGGCGCACTGCGATCAACTCCTCGGCCAAGCCGAGCAGCGGCTGCAGGCGGCCACAGCGCAGGAGGACGAACCCACGTAGCATTGAACGGTGGGTAAGGTTCTGCTCGCCGCTCCGCGCGGCTACTGTGCCGGCGTCGAGCGGGCGGTGATCACCGTCGAGAAGGCGCTGGAGTTGTACGGGCCGCCGGTCTACGTCCGCAAGCAGATCGTGCACAACGTGCACGTCGTCGCCGACCTCGAAGCGCGTGGCGCGATCTTCGTCGACGAGACCGAAGAGGTCCCGGAGGGCTCACGGCTGGTGTTCAGCGCGCACGGTGTCGCTCCGGCAGTCCACGATCAGGCCGACCAGCGCAATCTCACCACGATCGACGCGACCTGCCCCCTGGTGACCAAGGTGCACAACGAGGCCAAGCGCTTCGCCGACGCCGGCTATCAGATCCTGCTGATCGGCCACGAGGGGCACGAAGAGGTCGAAGGCACGGCCGGCGAGGCTCCGGAGGCGATCACCGTCGTGGACAACCCCGAAGCCGTCGAGGGTCTTGCCATCGACCCGGACCGGCCCGTCGCCTGGCTGTCCCAGACCACCCTGAGCGTGGACGAGACGATGGAGACGGTCGAACGTCTGCGCACCCGGCTGCCAATGCTGATCGACCCGCCCAGCGACGACATCTGCTATGCCACGCAGAATCGGCAGGCCGCCGTCAAGGAGATCGCCCCGCGCTGCGATGTGTTGATCGTTGTGGGGTCCGAGAACTCCAGCAACTCCGTACGCCTGGCCGAGGTGGCACGGGAGGTCGGGACTGCGAGCTACCGAATCGACGACTGTGACCAGCTCGACCCGGCCTGGCTGGCGAATGCGCAGACCGTCGGCGTCACCTCCGGTGCTTCGGTTCCGGAGTCGCTGGTGACCGGTCTGCTCGGTTGTCTGGCCGATCTCGGGTTCGACGACGTCGAGACCGTTAGCACGATCGAGGAGAGTCTGGTCTTCGCTTTGCCGCCGGAGTTGCGCAGGGATCTGAAAGCCGCCGGCACCCGATGATTCTCAGCGGTGGAGGATGAACCGCCGGACCATCACGATCAGCGCCGCCGCACCCGTGCCCGCGAAGATCCAGGGCGCGTTGTAGGCCAAGCCCGCGACCACCATGGCTACCTCGCGCAGCCAGAGGTTGTCCCGGTCGCCGCGCAGCAATTCCGGCTGCCCGGCCACCAGGATCGCCGTGAAGTAGGCAAGTGGTGGCGTGATGATCGTGGTTGACAGATCGCGATAGCCGACCGTCGCGGCGACCAGCACCGACACGATGACGAACACACCGCCCGTGATGGCTGTGATGCTGCCGTTGATCGCAGTGTCGCCCAACGCCGTGAGGATCGTGAGCACGAACGTGATCAGGATGCCAAGCCCCGCCCGCAGGCCGCTGGATGCGGGCGCGCTGGAATCGGGCGGCGTCACACCTTGCACGGTAGTGGCAGGTTCTGGGGTCTCCTGGACCGACACCCCGCCGGTCGTCGTCGGCTCCTGAATGCTCACCAACCCACCGTAACCCGCGCGGTCGCCCGCGCCCGCGCACGCCTAGCCCGTGTCCGCCTGCAGTGCCACTGATCGTGGCCGCACGTCGATGGGCGTCACCTCGGCCACCTCCCCGTCCAAAGCCGCCAGCTCGGCCAATCGGCGGGCCGCCGGCATCACCCGGGTCTCCAGCGAACCGACGAACTGGTTGTACCCGGACACTGCATCGCCGAGGTCTTTGCCCAGCCGCGACAGATGTCCGTTCATCGTGGCCAGCCGCTGGTGTACCAGTTCACCGGCGCTCAGCACCTCCCGGGCTTGGCCTGCGATCGCAGCCTGCTGCCAGGCCCACGACACGCTGCGCAAAGTCGCCATGAGCGTGGTCGGCGTCGCGAGCACGATCTTCTTCGCGAACGCGGTCTGCAACAGATCCGGGCGTTCCTGCAAAGCGACTCCCAGCATGTGCTCGGCGGGCAGGAACAGCATCACGAACTCCGGGGAGCCGACCGCTCGCCAGTACTGCTTGGCTGAGAGCCGACTCACGTGATCGGCCACGGCTGCCGCGTGCAACCGAGCCTGATCCTCGTCGCTCAGGTCAGGATCCAAGAAGGCGTCCAGCGGCACCTTGGCGTCCACGACGACCCGGCGGTCTTCACCCAGTTCGATGACCATGTCCGGTCGCTGGTCTCCGAGAGTGACCTGTTGCTCGAAGTGCACGTGCTCGAGCATCCCGGAGGCCTCCACGAGGCGACGCAACTGCATCTCGCCCCACGCCCCCCGGCTCTGGGTGCGGGACAGTGCCTCGGTGATCCGCTGGGCCTGGCCCCTCACGTCCTGTACCGAGGCCGTGACCTCCCGGCTCACGGCGAGGACCTGCTCGGACAGCCGGCTCATGGTGTCCATTCGCGCCCGCTCCGCTTCCGATACCCGGCCTTCCAGCGAGGTCATCGCCTGCTGCAGCGGTTGCAGCGTCGTCTCCAACTCTTGCCGCGCCGCCAACTGCTTGGTCAGCGCGCGCACCTGCGGGCGTTGGGACGCAAGGCCCAACACGAACGCGACCACTGCTGCCACCAGAACCCAGATCGTCATGCCCGCAGCATGGGGCAGGGGTACGACAAAGCCACGCCCGGCGGTTTCGGTGGTTAACCCGGGCGCTGCGCCCACCTGGTCCACCAGAAGCCACCATGGTGCCGCTTTCCTAGAATTGCCGGGTGTCCCTGACTATCGGCATCGTCGGCCTGCCCAACGTCGGCAAGTCCACCATGTTCAACGCGCTCACAAAGGCCGGGGCGCTGGCGGCCAATTACCCCTTCGCCACGATCGAGCCCAACGTGGGCGTGGTCGCGGTGCCCGACCCCCGGCTTGCCCGGCTGGCCAGTCTCTACGGGTCGGCGAAGCTGGTGCCCGCGACGGTGGAGTTCGTGGACATCGCCGGCATCGTGCGCGGCGCCAGCGAAGGGCAGGGTCTGGGCAACAAGTTCCTGTCACACATCCGGGAGTCCGACGCGATCTGCCAGGTGCTGCGCGCGTTCGAGGACCCGGACGTGGTGCACGTTGAGGGCCGGGTCTCGCCGGCCGAGGACATGGAGACGATCAACACCGAGCTGATCCTGGCCGACATGCAAACGCTGGAGAAGGCGCTGCCGCGGCTGGAGAAGGAAGCCCGCGCCAACAAGGAGCGGGCGCCGATGGTGGCGGCCGCGAACCAGGCGCGCGAGATCCTGGACTCCGGGCGCACGCTGTTCGCCGCCGGCTTCGACCCCGAGCCACTGCGCGAGCTCTTCCTGCTGACGAACAAGCCGTTCATCTACGTCATCAACTGCGACGAGGGGCAGTTGGCTGACAAGGAGTTCCACGCGGAGATGGCCGAGATGGTGGCCCCCGCCGAGGCCGTCTTCTTGGACGCGCAGGTGGAGGCCGAACTCACTGAGCTGCCCGAGGATGAGGCGTTGGAGCTGCTGCACTCCATCGGGCAGGAGGAGTCCGGGCATCCAGGCCCTGGCGCGCGTGGGGTTCGACACCCTCGGCCTGCAGACTTACCTAACCGCCGGTCCGAAGGAAGCCCGGGCCTGGACGATCCACAAGGGAGACACCGCGCCCGAAGCCGCCGGCGTGATCCATACCGACTTCCAGAAAGGCTTCATCAAGGCCGAGGTCATCTCCTTCGACGAACTCATGGCCGCGGGCTCGATGCAGGAGGCCAAGTCTCACGGCAAGGTGCGGATGGAGGGCAAGGACTACGTGATGGCTGACGGTGACGTGGTCGAGTTCAGGTTTAATGTGTGACCGCTGAGTCTGACCCGCTTCACCCACCTGGCCGCCGCCGGCTTCGCAGTGCGGTGCGTGCTGACGGCTACGAGACCTGGACGATCGAGGCCGAGCAGTACGACGTGTTGCGCGCCTTCATCCTCGACAAGGTCGGCGATCTCGACGACGGTGATGGGGTCATGCTCAAGACGCTGATCGAGGTCGCTGAAGTGGAACTCGCAGGGCACCCGCGGTTCCCGAGCGGGCGTTTCACGAATTGGATCAGGTTCGTCAAGGTGGACTTGGAATGTGAAGGCGTGATCGAGCGGGTGGGAACACGGTCTCCGCAGCGCGTTCGACTCGCCTAGACCCCTCTCAGTAGGACCTCGAGGCGGTCAGCCAGCTCGGCAATCGGCGCCCGGCCGTCGAGTTCGACATCCGCCGCCCGTCGTAGCAGGGGTTCGACCTCTGCAACGTAACGGCGTACCTCGGCTTGATCCGCGGCCGATTTGCCGTAGGGGCTGTTCGTTCGCGCTCGCAATCGCGCCAACAGCACCTCGAGCGGGGCACTCAGCAGGACCACGTGATCGAAGGCAAAATCGCCCTGGTTCTCCACCGTCCCCGAGACGCAGACGGTCTCTTGCTCGAGCAGCGCGGCCATCCGGTGGGCATCCCAGAGCCCGTTCGGCAGTGTCCACCCGTCGTAGTCGGTGTCGACGGTAAGGAACCCGCGTGCGGCCAACTCCGCAAGCAGCGTGCTCTTGCCGGCGCCGGACATCCCGGTGACCAGAACCCGCGCCATGGTTGCAGGCTAACTGCGGAACCTCACGGTCGCTGCCGGCCCGCGGCCACCCGAGCCGACGGCGACGATCTGGGCCGTGTACTTCTTGCCCTTGTGCACGTGGGCCGTGAACACCCCTTTGCTCGTGGTCTTCCACGCTTTGAACTTCTTGCCGCCGGGCTTGGAGATCCGGACTCGGTAGGACGTCGCACCAGAGACCACCCGCCAGGTGATCTTCGCCTGCCCCTTGTGCACCTTTGCTTTGACGCCGGTCACCTTCGCCGGTGGCAGAACTGGTGATGCAGGAAGTGTCACCGGTGCGGAAGCCACTGACGGAGCAGAAACCCCGGCTGCATCGCAACAGCCGAACGAGCCTCACTCACCCGACCCGCCACACCTCCACGACCCCACTGGCCACTGCGCACGGGGTGTTGGAAACTCTCGCGATCGCATCCTCCAACGAATCGGCCTCGATCAGCGCAAAACCCGCCACGGGCAGGGTTGTCTGCATGAACGGGCCTACCTCGGCGCGAGTCCCGCGGCCGTGGGTGTTGGTCACGCGGACCGGGTCGCGCAGCGTGCCAACATCCGCTCCTTCTGCGACGAGTCGGGCGTCGTGCTCATGGGCTGCATCGCGCAACGCGACGGGAGTCTGGTCGTAGCCGGCTTGGTCGCCGTAGCCGATGGTCAGGAAGCGAGGCATGACTTCACGGTAGGTGGGTCGGGGCGGGGCTGGACAGAAGTGAGCGGAAGCCGGACAGTTCCCACATCGAGCCGCTGGCGAATCCTGTACTCAAGCCGTCGGCTCAGCGCGATACAGCTCCGCCAATGCAGCGAGCGGGACCAGCGATTCCGCCTTCTCGGTCAGTGCCGCGTCAAACGTCACCAAGGCGTCTGCCTGCAACCGGGCAACAGCGATGTACTCGGCGTCGCGCAGGTCCTTCCAACCGTGCTCGCGAGCTAGGTCCCAGGCCGTGCGGCGCGACACCCGGTCGCCCAGCAACCGCACCTTGATTTCTGTGAGCCGTTCGTGGATCTGCAAAGCCTCCCGGTCGTCCAGCCGGCCTTCGCGCACCTCGCCCAGGAGTAACTCGAGTGCCCGTGTGCGAAGGGAGTTGGGCGCCACGAGTTGGTGCCCAGGATTGAGTTGGCCGTCGTGCCGAACCACCCAGAGCAACGTTGGCGCGTCGATGGCGTATCTCATGGGTTGAGGGTAGGCACAGGCGCAACGGGGTAGATCACAACCGTGACCAAGACCGACTCCTTCCGCGCATTGCACAGCGGCGGCTTTGTCCTGCCCAACGCCTGGGACCCCGGGTCTGCGCGCATCCTCGAACGCGTCGGCTTCCCCGCGATCGCCACTACGAGCGCGGGCGTCGCTTGGTCATGTGGCGTGCCCGACGGGGGAGCACTGGACTGGGAATCGATGCTCGAGCGCATAACGCGCATCGTGCAGGCCGTTGACGTACCGGTGACCGCTGACCTGGAATCCGGCTACGACGACGTGGCCCGAACCGTGGCCCAAGCGGCAGAAGCAGGAGCCGTCGGAGGCAATTTGGAGGATGCGGCAGGTGGCACACTCTTCGACATCGAGGACGCGGTCGGACGTATCGCGCTAGCTCGAGCTGCCGCACCCGACTTCGTTCTCAACGCCCGTACCGACACCTACTTCATCGGATCCGGGGACTTCGACGAAACGCTGGAACGGGTCACTCGCTATCTCGATGCGGGGGCGGACTGTGTGTTCGTGCCGGCCGTGCCGAATGCGGAGACTATCCGTCGTCTGGCCGTTCGCATCCCGGCTCCGCTCAACATCGTCGCGGGGCTCGCGAACACCATTGACGTGCCGACCCTGTTCAGCCTCGGCGTGAGGCGGGTCAGCCTGGGCGGCAGCCTCGCGCGAGCCGCTTACGGCGGGCTGGAACGCGCAGCCCGGGAGTTGCTGGACGTCGGCACGCTCGGGTTCCTGGACGGGGTGATCGGGTACGCGGATCTGCAACGGCGGTTTGCAGCCGAGATGTGAGCAAGACACCTCAGATGCGAGCAGTCCGCCCCGTGCTTCTCGCTCACGTTTGCGGTCGGTCGCTCGCATCCTGCTCTACTGGCTCTGTCCTGCCCCGCGGCTAGTCTGCAGCCATGACCACCTGGTCCGACGATCACCGCCCCGTGCGCCGCATCGTCGCCAACGAATACGCGCCGGTCGGCTCTGACGAATGGCCGGCATCCATCCCGGCCGTCGGCCAGATTCTGCGGGACGGACTCGACCTGCCCGCAGGTGTGACCCTGCTCGTGGGCGAGAACGGCAGCGGCAAGTCCACCATCGTGGAAGCCGTCGCGATGGCATTCGGCCTGGCGCCTGAGGGCGGCACCCGTAACGTCTCGACCGGCAGCCGCGAGACGGAGTCTCCGCTCAATCGCTGGATCTCCCTGGAGCGGCCTGGGGGAGCGCCGCGATGGGGATTCTTCCTGCGCGCCGAGACCATGCACGGGTACTTCACGCGTCAGGAGGACTATGCGCTGGCCGGTGACCCGCAATACCACGAGATGAGCCATGGTGAGTCGTTCCTGGAGTTGCTGCGAACGCGCTTCGACTCACCGGGTCTGTACTGCCTGGACGAGCCCGAGGCGGCGCTGTCGTTCGGCGCCCAAATCGCGCTGGTCGCCACGTTGCACGAGCTGGCCGCATCCGGTGCTCAAGCACTCTGCGCGACCCACTCACCGCTGGTTGCGGCCCTGCCCGGCGCCCACATTCTGGAAGTGGGCCCATGGGGTCTGCGGGATGCGAAGTGGGAGGATCTCGACCTCGTCATGCACTGGCGGAGTTACCTGGAGTCTCCGATGCGGTACCTGCACCACGTCATTGATGACTAAAGTTGCAGCACCCGCATCGGCCACCTGTCGACCTCGTGCCCGTCGATGCTCAGCACCGCGGCGTAATCATTGGGGCTATCCAGCGCGAACCCAGTGACGGCAATTGCCAGCGGAACGATGCTCGCGTCGCCCTGCCGATGACTGGGTTCCGTACCGATCTGAAACTCCCCGTCGAACTGGCCGGCAAGCATGTTCTTGTCGGCGTCCTCGAAGGTGACGGAGAAGCCGTGCTTCTCGTTGTGTGCGTGCCAGGGGACAACCACCACGGCCACGATTGAGAAGTTGACGGCAGCCGGGAATGACGGAAGCTGCATCCGGTCCCAGAAGCCGCCGTTGACGTAGACCTTGCCGTTCTCCACCGACGCGTGGTCGGCCAGGAAGAAGGCAGCTGTCTGGAACTCGGTGGTCGCGTGGGTCGTCATGCGAGCACGATGTCATGCGGTTGTGGGTTGTGGATTGCACGTCCGCGGTTTTGTCATACCCCTTTGCCATTCTGAGAGTGGCAGTCGGGGCCTGCCCTTCTTCTCTTCCTTCTTCTGGGTTTGGGGGTGTCGTGTCGTTGGAGATCAGTCCGTTGGCGATGCGCCGTGCCCGGATCCGGGATTCGCTGCCCACTGAGCATCCGAAGCTTGCTGGACCAGATGGGGGAGTTGGTCGGGCGGAGCTGCCGGACCCGTCTGAGTTGAGTTTGGAGGAACTGGCCGGCTCACTGGGGGTGGCCGGGCGGCTGGTCAACCAGCTCGAAGCGTGGCTGACCGCCGTGGCCGCGGAGGCGGATACCCGTAAGGCCTCGCAGGTGTTGTGCGCCGGCACCACCGGGACCATGGTGGCGGCGGCGTTGAACACCAACGGCCCGGTCGGTTCCGGGATGGTCAGTACCGGGCACGCCCTGGCCGGCCTGCCCCATGTCGCGCAGGCGTTCACGGCCGGGCGGATCGGTACCAGGCAGGTGTTGGCGTTGCAGCATGCCGCCTCCCGGATCGAGAACTTCGGCGTCCATGAGAAGCACCTGGTGCAGGTCGCCGAGCGGGTCGACCCCAAAGAGCTGCGCCGGCTGCTGGACGTGCTGATCACCCAGTCGATACCCGAGCACGCCGACCTCGAGTTGGACAGACAGCACAGCAAGCGGGGGGTGTCGCTGAATGAACGCCAGGACGGCATGTGGAAACTCGACGGGCTGCTGGATGCGATCGCCGGGAACAAACTCAACGACCTGCTGCAACCGTTGATGGCCAAAGACGGTGCCGATGACCCCCGCGGCCCCAAGCAGCGCCGCGCCGACGCCCTGGACGATGTGGTCAGCCTGGCCCGGGCCAGCCGCAGCCCGCTGGGGGTGTCCGGGCTGAGCGTGCTGGTCGACATCGACACCCTGCCCGACGGTGCCAAAGCCGCGCTGGAAGACGGCCGGCTGCTCGGCCCGGACGGCTTCGACCTGCTGTCCTGCACCGTGGCAATGAGTGTGATCTTCGGGCTGAAACGGCCCAAAGGCTTCGAACCCCTGCAACTGGCCCGTACCGCGCCGGCGGGCCTCCAAAGCCCAATGGGACGCCCTGAAAGCCCGGGACCGAGGCTGCGTGTGCTGCGGGAAACCACCCCGCTACACCCAAGCCCACCACATCATCCACTGGAAAGACGGCGGCCTCACCGACATCACAAACCTGGTCCTGCTGTGTGCCCGATGCCACCACGACCTACACCTCGGCTACTTCAACGTCACCATGGGCGACGACGGCATCCCGATCCTGATCCAAGGCCGCGGACCACCCGGCAAACGTGTGGGATAGGGCGATGCGCTTCGTCACGCACTTCAGCCCAGATTGGTGAGCGCGGTCGAATCGAACATGATCAACAACCGACGTGACGGGCGTACTCTGGAAGTGAACCCGCATGCCCGCTGGGGGGTGGTTGTGATGCGTGAGTTCTTAGCCACTGGTGCTGTGCTCGGACTGACCGCAGGACTTCTGCTGACGGGACCCGCTGCCGGCGACACGGTCCGCTACTCCGACGGGCCCGCGACGATGACCCTCGACGCGTGCGACACCGTTCAGTCGGGCAGCGTGGTCGACAACTGCAGTTACCTCTCGATGAAGTACGAGGGCAAGCCCTACTACACCTACGTCACGGCTCCAGGAGCGCTTTCGTGGCAAGGTGCGTTGGCAGGTAGCGCGCTCAGCTTCCCAGAGAAGTCGTGGCCGACTCTCACCAAGTTGTACCTGTCGACGGCCACGTTCACGACCGGGCCGATCGGGGGCACGGTCGACAGCGCCGGCGTAGTACGGATGCAGTTCGACTACAGCATTCTGATCAACGCGCTCGGCGACCTCTGCACACTCAGCGGTACAGCGGACCTTCGTTCCGATGGCGTCGAGTGGCTTAGCGGCGCTGGCGTTGGTCATGAATTTGATCCGCAGACGGGCCGCTTCGCAGTGACGAGCTCGGCCTTCTCGCCGACTACCGCTACTGGTGCCTGCAGTCGCGTCACTGGATTCGCCTACGACATCGCAACCGGCGTTGGCTGGTACCTCGCTGGAACGCTGACGATCCCACCGCCGGGCCCAGACCAGTCACAGACCGCAGTGCTGACTGCGCCCAAGCGCATCAAGCCAGACGGCAAGACGGTGTTACTCCCTGCGGCGGTGGTCACGAATGCCGGGCAGACTGCACTAGCGACCGTGACGTGGGGGACGAAGCCCAAGGCCGCTGGTACGAAGAGCAAGTGGGCGCGGCTCAAGGTGTCGAAGGCCGGCAAGGTGACTTTGCGTACGAGCGGGAAGGCTAAGCGGCTGTACGTGAAGTTGCTGTTGCATGCTCCTGCGGTTGAGGGCTACACGGCCTATGACTACGCGAAGACGTGGCGGGTGCGGGCCGGTTGAAGGACTACAAGTCCGGCTCGGGCGGCAGATCCGCGCCCTTGGCGGCCTGCAGCGCCTTGGCCATCTGCGCCTGCCAGTTGTCGTAGGCCTGTCCGTACTGCTCGGTGATCCGGTCGGACTCGCTCTGGAATTGCTCCCATTGCGTGTCGAACTCGAAGTAGCACTCACCGTCGTAGCAGTCGGCATCTTCCAGCGCGGCGACTGCGGCATCGATTGCATCCGCTCCGTCGCCGATCACGGTGACTATGCGCTGATGCGCGCCCCGCATCTCGGCCGGAGGTTTCAGCGCCGCCATCTGGTTGGAGATCTGGCGCCGGTCGGTCGCAGCCTGCGTGAAGTAGTCGATCACCTCGAACATGTAGAGGTCCTGGTCGTACATCGTGTCCACGAAGGCGCCGGTGTCGTTGCGCAAGGCCGTGTACTGGTCGATCAGCGATTCCATCCGCTGGTGGTAGGTGCGGACGTCGCTGCGCTCATCACGGGCCTGCGCCCGGGCCTTGCGAACCTGCTTGCGGTAGCGGGCCATGGCCTTGTCCACTCGCCGGGTCAAGTCGTCCAGCGTGCGTACGGCGTCCTCGCCCTGGTCTGCCGCCGACTGCATCGCCCCGCCATAGCTGCTCAGCGTGTCGAGACTGGCAACCAGTTGCTCTCGATTCTGCGTCCAGGCGCTGGTGTTCGTCTCCTTGTAGGCCTGCAGGGCCGCGAGCGCGGCGAAGGCATCGCGGAGCGTGGCCAGTTGGTCGGCGCCCTTTGCCCCTGGATCCTCCTGCAGCGTCGCGTCGATCGCGGTCACCTGCGTCGCAGCATCGTCAGCCACCTGCTGAACCACCTCCGTCGACTGCGCGCCGGACATGTCATCCAGCGTCGAGACCAGAACCGGGCCAGAGGCTTGGTACTGGTCCTTGGCCGCGCTGCGCTGGCTCAAGCCCCACCAGGCGGCACCCGCCAACACCAGTCCGAGCGCCACGACGGCGGCGATGATGAACGGCAGACGGTTGCGCCTGGCCGGAGCGAGTACCTCGGTGGGTTCCTGCTCGAGCTCCACCTCGTCGGCCTTGTGCCCGCACTCTGGGCAGAAGTGGTCGACACTCTGTAACTCGTGCCCGCACTCGGTACACGATCGCTGGACGTCCTTCATGTGGACCTCCCGTGTGGACGCTTCTCCAGAGTAGGCCGTGGGCGGAGCCGACGTGAGGTCGAACGATCAGTCCTGCGGACCGCCGAATATCCCTTTCTGCGGAACTGGAGACGCCTACCGGGGCACCAGCACCAGCTTTCCCCGCACATGCCCGTTTTCCAGTCGTTCGTACGCCGCTGCCGCCGCGTTGAACGTCATCGTCCCGGCCAGGTCAACCTTCACGTCTCCGGTGTCGATGAGCTGCGCGATCTCGATGAGGTCGTCGCGCGAGGGCCGCACGAACACGTAGACACCGCCACGTTTGTGGGCACCCACGGCGTCCGTGATGGACCCCACCCGGCCGCCTTCGGCGAGCAAGGCGTCAGAAGCATCCAGGACCCCGCCGATCAGGTCCACGACGACGTCCACTTCGCCGGTGATCGCGCGCACGGCCTCGGACATGCCCTCGCCGTAGGGAACCGGCTCGACACCGAGATCACGCAGGTGCTCGTGATTGCGCGAGCTGGTCCCGATCACCCGGGCTCCGGCCAGCCGGGCGTATTGCACGGCGAACTGACCGACCCCGCCCGCCGCGTTGTGCACCAGGACGGTCTCGCCCGGCTGGATGTCGAGCCGGCGAATGAGTTGGAACGCCGTCAGTCCCGCCAGCGGCACGGCGGCCGCGGTCACCGGATCGATCGTGGTTGGGGCCTTGGCCAAGGTTCGGATCGGCAGCACAACTTCCTCGGCCGCGGTTCCGTGCCCGATCACGTCCAGACGCGCGTAACCGTAGGCGGTGTCGCCCGGTTTGAGCTCCGGCACGCTCGGTCCCACTTCGAGCACCTCTCCGGCCACGTCCCAGCCCGGCACGACCGGGAAGTGGTGCTCGAACGCCCCGGCCAGGAACCCGCGCATGATCTTCCAGTCCACCGGGTTGATACCGGCGCCGGCCACCCGCAACCGGACGGTGTCCGGGCCCATCGGCAGCGTTTCAACCTCGCCCACGTGCAGGACATCGGGACCGCCGAACTCGCTGTAGTAAACGCCTCGCGCCATGATGCCAGCCGAACAGGCTGATGGCCGGTTGTCAACGCACGCGAACGTCGGTCCCCGGCAAGGACTGGGCATTGCGCGACTTGCCAGTGGGCGCCGCGCCCTCCTCGCTCTTCACCCAGTCCGAACTCGAGCCTTTCAGCTGCTTGGTGGGAGTCACTCCGACCATCCAGGACCGCTGCGGCACATAGCCGGAGATGATGTCTTCGCGCACGCGGACTGTGACCCGGAAATCGCCCTTCTTGTCGGTGTGGAACGTGCGGCGCAGGTCGCCGACGTCCTCACCTCTGCCGTGCACCCATCCGGCACCATTGCGAAGCGGCACCCAGTTCTTGCCTTTCAGCTTCTCCATGGAGCCGGTCAGCCGGGTGCGACCGTCGGTGGCCACGACGGCATTGACGCTGGCCACGCGGGTCTTCACCCGGGGCTCGTCGTACGTAGGCAGCTTGACGGCGGCGTGGCTGAAGGCGTCCTGGCTCATCCGCACGCCGTTCCAGCTCGCGACGGTGATGTCGACGTCCTTGGCCTCGGCCATCGGGTAGGAGGCCGAACCGCCCTGCACCCAGACGGTGGGTGCCAGCAGCGGGTCCCCGAAGTTGAACGTCACCGCGTACCACACGCCGGCCCCGGCGCTCCAGGTCGCGACGGCGTTGCCGTTCTCCACCTTCGTCGCCACCCCGGTGGGGGCGGGCGCCTGCTTCAACTTCGACCTCACGTCGACCCCGAGGTCCGGGAAGTCCGTGACCACTCCGTCGGCGCCGATCGCGGCCGCCTTGCGGTAGGCGTCCCGGCTGCCGCGCAGCGTCCAGACATGCACTCCGAGGTCAGCCGCATGCGCCTGGGCCACCAGGCCGCGGCGGGCGCGTGTGGTGGGCACGCTCAGCACATCGGCGAACTGCCGGAAGGCCGGGAACTGCCCGACGTCCTCCGGAGCGACGGTGCGGGTGAGAAACACAGTGCGGTTGCCAGTCGTCTGCTTGATGCGCAGGAGGTCGGCAGAGTTGTCTGACTGCACCCAGAACGGCGCGCCGTACCCAGCCAGCCCGCGCGCGTTCAGCGTGTCGATCAGCTTCTGAGTGACGTCCAGACCGTGCGCTTGGAAGTACGCCGACTCCTTGACCTCCATGTACAAGGTGCGGCCGAGGTTGAGGTTCAGCAGGTCGTCGAGCCGCAGCAAGCTCTGCCCGTTCGGCTTGCGCAACTGGCTCAATTCGTCCCACGTGTAGTCGTCGACCCAGTAGCCGCCGTAGTCGACCCCGTTGAAGTTACGCACCGTCGCCCGGCCCGGGAACTTCGTGGCGACGTCGGTGACCCGAGACAGGTCGAGGTCATGGCAGATGACCAGCTGGCCGTCCTTGCTCATCACGAGGTCACCCTCGAGCAGGTCGGCGCCCAGAGCGGCTGCCCGGCGGTAGGCGTCCTCGCTGCTCTCGGTCGTGTAGACCGGCGCCCCGCGGTGGCCGATGATCAGCATGCCGGAAGCGGGCCGGCCCTCCAGGCTCAGTGCAGGCGTCGCGCACGCCAGAAGCAGCAACGCCCCCGCACCCGCGATCACGCGCCTTCGCATCCGCACCTCCATGGGCATTCTGACGGTTTACCTCGTCCGAACGGTTCCACGTCAAGGGGTGATTCCGATTCGTGACCACCCGGTGACACGTTTACCTCACGTTAACGGGCACAATATGTAGGAAATCTCACACCCGTGCGGGATTCTTACAACACCAAAGTGCTCGATGAAGAGCACACCACCTTATGGGAAGGGAAAGTCCATGCGTGGACTCAGAAAAGCCGCTCCCGCCATCGTCGGTGCCGCCGTTGTGGCATTGACGCTGGGCGCGTGCGGCGGATCGTCGGACAGCGGGTCCGGCGGCGGGGGCGACGGCGCGGCCTACGTGACCGTCAACGGCTCCGAGCCGCAGAACCCTCTGGTTCCGGCCAACACGAATGAGACCGGTGGTGGCAACATCATCGACAACTTGTTCACGATGCTGGTGAAGTACAACCAGGAGACCGCCGCTCCGGAGAACGCCGTGGCGACCTCCATCGAGTCGAGCGACCAGGTCAACTGGGACATCAAGATCCGCGATGACTGGAAGTTCCAGGACGGCACCCCGGTGACCGCCAAGAGCTTCGTCGACGCGTGGAACTGGGCCTCTTACGGCCCGAACGCCGCACTGAACTCCTACTTCTTCGAGCCCATCGAGGGCTTCGCGGACGTGCAGGGCAAGTTCGACGACGAGGGCAACCCGGTGGGCACGCCCAAGACGAAGGAGATGAGCGGCCTCAAGGTCGTCTCGGACACCGAGTTCACCGTCAAGCTGAGCCGGCCGAACTCGCAGTTCCCGGTCATGGTCGGCTACTCCGGCTTCGCGCCGATGCCCGAGTCCTTCTTCAAGGACCCCAAGGCGTTCGGCAAGAACCCGGTCGGCAACGGTCCGTTCCAGTTCGAGAGCTGGGATCCCAAGGTCAGCATCAAGCTGAAGGCCTGGGCCGACTACCCCGGCGACGAGAAGCCGAGCATCCCGGGCGTGGAGTTCAAGCTCTACCAGGACCTGGAAGCCGCGTGGACCGACCTGCAGGCCGGTAACCTCGACGTGCTCGACACCATCCCGGACTCCGGTCTGGCTGGTGGACAGTACAAGAGCATCCTGGGCGACCGCGTGGTCGAGCAGCCGGCCGGTATCTTCCAGTCGGTCTCCTTCCCGCTGTACGACAAGAAGTTCGACAACGTCGACCTGCGCAAGGCGATCTCCATGGCGATCGACCGGCAGCAGATCATCGACAACGTCTTCAACGGCACGCGTGAGGTCGCGACCGGCTGGGTCTCCCCGGTGGTCAACGGCTACAAGTCCGGTGTCTGCGGCGAGTGGTGCAACTACGACCCGACGAAGGCCAAGCAACTGCTGGATCAGGCCGGCGGCTTTGACGGCAAGCTCACCCTTGCCTACAACGCTGACGGTGGCCACCAGGGCTGGGTCGACGCCACCTGCGTGAGCATCAAGAACGCGCTGGGCATCGACTGTGTCGGCAAGCCGGTTCCGGACTTCGCGACCTTCCGTACGCAGGTCGTGAACAAGGAGATGACCGGTATCTTCCGCACCGGATGGCAGATGGACTACCCGTCCATCGAGAACTTCCTGGTTCCGCTGTACAAGACCGGCGCCTCGTCCAACGACGGTGACTGGTCGAACCAGAAGTTCGACGACCTGATGGACAAGGCTTCGGCCACTCCCGGTGAGGAAGGCATCTCCCTGTTCCAGCAGGGCGAGGCGGTCCTTGCCGAGGACATGCCCGTCATTCCGATGTGGTACGGCGCTGTGGTGGCCGGTTACTCCGACAAGGTGACGAACGTTCAGTTCACGCCGTTCTCGCGAGTCAACCTGCTGACCATCCAGAACGCCTAGTCCCGCAGTCAGCAGCGACCCCGTCACCTCGATGGTGGCGGGGTCGCTGTCTGTTTTGGTGGAAGGGGCTGCCCCCGTCACCTCGATGGTGGCGGGGTCGCTGTCTGTTTTGTCTTCGGATAGGACCGCCCCGTCACCTCGATGGTGGCGGGGTCGCTGTCTGTTATGGTGGAAGGTGCTGCCCCCGTCACCTCGATGGTGGCGGGGCTGCGGCGGGAAGACCCGCTTCATGCGGTTGTCTGTCGCGTTGTTGTCACGACACGCCGAGCGCAAGAAGAACAACGCAACAGAAGGAACAACAACACCGCAAAACGCACCCCTCCGAGCCAGTCCTGCACGAACCGTCGGGATCCGGGTACGACACGAAGGCTGGGCTGGCTAGCCATGATGTCGGCCGCGTGAGTAAGGTTCGAACGTCAACTTCGAGAGCGAGGGGATATGGGCCGGTACACGATCCGCCGCCTGCTGCAAATGATCCCCGTGCTGATCGGCACGACTTTCATCATCTACGCCATGGTCTGGGCGCTGCCCGGTGACCCGTTCGCCGGCAAGTGCGGTGACCGTCCTTGTCCTCCGGCGTACGTGGCCGAGATGCGTGCGAAGTTCAACCTCGACGACTCGTTGCCGGTCCAGTACCTGCAAGTACCTCGGCAATCTGCTGCAGCGGCAACTTCGGCGAGAGCTTCTCGGGCCGGCCCGTCTGGGACGTGATCGTCCAGGCGTTCCCGGTGACCTTCCGGCTGGCGGTCATGGCGATCCTGTTCGAGATCATCATCGGCATCAGCGCCGGTGTCCTCGCCGCACTGCGGCGCGGGAAGTTCCTGGACAACCTCGTGCTGATCAGCACGCTGATCGTGATCTCGATCCCCGTGTTCGTCATCGGTTACGTGATGCAGTTCATCTTCGGCATCAAGTTGGGCTGGTTCCCGGCCACGGTCAGTGCCAACGCGAACTGGTATGAACTCATCCTGCCCGGATTCGTCCTCGCGTCGCTGTCCCTGGCCTATGTCGCCCGCCTGATGCGCGGCAACCTGACCGAGAACCTGCGCGCGGATTACGTCCGCACCGCGACCAGTAAGGGCCTGTCCAGACGCCGGGTCATCGGCCGGCACGCCGTGCGCAACTCCCTGATTCCGGTCGTGACGTTCATCGGTGCCGACTTCGGTGCGCTGCTCGGTGGCGCCATCGTGACCGAGGGCATCTTCAACATCCGGGGCATCGGCGGGCTGTTGTACCTGTCGATCCGCACCCGGGAGGGCGCAACGGTGGTCGCCGTGGTCACGATCCTGGTGCTGGTCTTCCTGCTCGTGAACCTGCTCGTCGACATCTTGTACGGCGCGATCGATCCGAGGATTCGTTATGAGTGACCCGAACGCTTCCGCGGCAGCGGCCGCGCCGGAGACGGTCGAGAAGGAGACCTACCTCGGCTCCGAGTTGCCGCCCCAGCCATCGTCGAAGGAACAGAGCCGGTCGCTGTGGAGCGACGCCTGGCGGGAGTTGCGCACCAACAAGATCTTCGTGATCTCCGCAGTGCTCATCGTGATCTTCCTGATCATGGCGTTCTTCCCGCAGGTCTTCACCTTCGGCAAGGACCCCTACACCTGCGACCTGGCGAAGTCCCGGCAACCACCGTCCAGCGAGGCCTGGTTCGGCTACGACGTCAACGGCTGCGACGTGTATACCCGCACGATCTACGGCGCCAAAGCCTCGATCATGGTCGGTGTCTTCACGACGCTGTTCTGCATGCTGGTGGGCGGGCTGGTAGGCACGCTGGCCGGCTACTTCGGCGGCTGGACCGATGCCATCTTGTCCCGCGTGACCGACATCTTCTTCGCCATCCCGCTGCTGCTCGGTGGCATCCTCGTGCTGACTTCGTTCCCCTCCGGGGACAACACCACGCTGTGGCAGGAGGTCGGCAAACTCGTGCTCGCGCTGGGCATCCTGGGCTGGACCTCGATGACCCGGATCATGCGGTCCTCGGTGATTCAGGTGCGCAACGCCGACTTCGTCGTGGCGGCCCGGGCGCTGGGCGCGAGCAACTCCCGGATCATCCGCAAGCACATCGTGCCGAACTCGCTGGCCCCGCTGATCGTGGTCTCGACGATCTCCTTGGGCGGGTACATCGGCGCCGAGGCGACGCTGTCCTTCCTGGGTCTGGGCCTGCAGCCGCCGGTCATCAGCTGGGGCACGATGATCGACCAGGCGCAGAAGTTCCTGCGGGTCAGCCCGCACATGCTGTTCTTCCCCGCGATGTTCCTGTCGATCGCGGTCTTGAGTTTCATCATGCTCGGCGATGCCGTGCGTGAGGCCCTGGACCCGAAGCTGCGGTGAGACGATGAGCGAACACCTTCTCGAGGTCGACGACCTGTACGTGGAGTTCCGCACCCGCGACGGGGTGGCCAAGGCAATCAACGGCGTGAGTTACACCCTGGACGCCGGTGAGACGCTGGCCGTGCTGGGGGAGAGCGGGTCCGGCAAGTCGGTCACCGCGCAGACGATCATGGGCATCCTCGACATGCCGCCCGGGTTCATCACCGGCGGGGCGATCCGCTACAAGGGCGAAGACCTGCTGCAGATGCCGGAGGAGAAGCGGCGCAAGATCCGGGGTGCCGAGATCGCCATGATCTTCCAGGACTCGCTGTCGGCGCTGAACCCGGTCTTCACCGTGGGCGACCAGATCGCCGAGATGTACCAGGTCCACCGCGGCATGTCCAAGAAGGACGGCATGAAGCGCGCCGTCGAGCTGATGGAGCAGGTGCGGATCCCGGCGGCCAAGGAGCGGGTCAAGGACTACCCGCATCAGTTCTCCGGCGGTATGCGTCAGCGGATCATGATCGCGATGGCGATCAGCCTGGACCCGGCTGTGCTGATCGCCGACGAGCCGACGACTGCGCTGGACGTCACCGTGCAGGCCCAGATCATGGAGTTGCTGCAGGACCTGCAGCGCGAGCGCAACATGGGCATGATCCTGATCACTCACGACCTGGGCGTCGTGGCCGGCGTTGCCGACAAGATCTCGGTGATGTACGCCGGGCGGATCGTCGAGGACGCCGATGTCATGACCCTGTACGCCAAACCCGCCCACCCGTACACCGAGGGCCTGCTGGACTCGATGCCGCGGGTGGACAGCAAGGGTGCCGAACTGTACGCGATCAAGGGTCTGCCGCCATCGCTGCTGAACCTGCCGCCGGGCTGCAACTTCAACCCGCGGTGTCCGTACAAGAAGGAGATCTGCCTGCAGGAGGTGCCGCCGTCGTACGAGGTGGCCGACCACCACCACTCCGCCTGCCACTTCTGGGAGGAGGTGTACGCCAATGACCGAGCCGATTCTGCGCGTCGATGAGGCCGTCAAGCACTATCCGCTGACCCGGGGGATCATCTTCAAGAAGACGATCGGGCAAGTCCGGGCCGTGGACGGGGTTTCGTTCGACTTGTTCCCCGGCGAGACGCTGGGCATCGTGGGCGAGTCTGGGTGCGGCAAGTCGACCATGGCCCGGCTGGTGATGAAGCTCGAGAAGACCACCAGCGGGCACATCTACTTCGAGGGCGAGGACCTGGAATCCCTCGGGACGCGGGCGATGCGCTCGAAGCGCCGCGACATCCAGATCGTGCTGCAGGACCCGTACACCTCGCTGAACCCGCGCATGACGGTCGGCGATATCGTCGGGGAGCCGTTCGAGATCCACGGGTCGGTCGTGACCAAGGGGGAGCGGCGCAAGGAGGTGCAGCGGCTGCTCGAGGTGGTCGGCCTGAACCCCGAGCACATCAACCGTTACCCGCACCAATTCTCCGGCGGCCAGCGCCAGCGCATCGGTATCGCGCGGGGCCTGGCGCTTGAAGCCGAAGATCATCGTTTGTGACGAGCCCGTGTCGGCGTTGGACGTTTCGGTGCAGGCGCAGGTCATCAACCTGTTCGAGCAGCTGCAGGACGAGTTCAACCTGACCTACATCTTCATCGCGCACGACCTGAGCGTCGTGCGTCATATCTCCGACCGGGTCGCTGTGATGTACCTGGGCAAGATCGTGGAGATCGGCGACGAACTGAGCATCTACTCCAACCCGTCGCACCCCTACACTCAGGCGCTGCTGTCCGCGGTGCCGGTGCCGGATCCGGTGGGCCGCGAGGACCGCAAGCGGATCGTGCTGCAGGGTGACGTACCCAGCCCCGCCAACCCGCCGTCGGGCTGCCGCTTCCGCACCCGGTGCTGGAAGGCCCAGGACTTGTGCGCCCAGCAGGAGCCCCCGCTGATCCAGATCGGGACCAAGGGCGGGCAGTTCTCCGCCTGTCACTTCCCGGAGGTCCGCGACATCGTCGACAACGACGTGCCGACGGCTGCGCTGGATCTCTCGGAGATGCCTCGGGAGTAGGACCTCGTGGTCAGATGTGAAGGTTCAGGATCTTCACAAATGCCGGCGGAAGAAGTCCACCTGTAGCAACAGCAGGTTCTCGGCCACCTCCGGCTGCGGTGTCATGTGGGAGACCCCGGACAACGGCAGCACCTCGTGCGGGCGGCCGGCCGCCAGCAGCGCCTGCGACAACTGCAGCGTGTTGGCGGCGAACACGTTGTCATCGGCCAGGCCGTGGATAAGCAACAACGGTCGCTGCAACTCACCGGCCAGCGGCAGCAGCGAGCTGTGGTCGTAGGGCGCAGGATCGTCCGCGGGGTTTCCGAGGTAGCGCTCCGTGTAGGCCGTGTCGTACAGCCGCCACTCGGTGACCGGAGCCCCCGCGACGGCGGCGTGGAACACGTCCGGGCGCTGCAGGACAGCCAGCGCAGCCAGATAGCCGCCGTACGACCAGCCGAGGATCCCGACCCGGTCGAGGTCCAAGCGGCCAGGGAACTGCTCGGCCACCGTGTGCAGGGCCAGCACCTGGTCCTCCAGCGCGAGATCGCGCAGATTGCCCGCCACTGCGTGCTCGAAGGCTGGTGACTGGCCGGGCGTGCCGCGACCGTCGGCGATGACCACGCAGAACCCCTGGTCGGCTAGCCACTGGGCGGTCGCATAAGCGCTGCGGGAGGCGAGCACGCGCTGGCCGTGTGGCCCACCGTACGGAGCCATGAGCACGGGCAACGGACCGTCCGCGGCGGCAGCTGGCCACAGAACCACCGTCTGCACCTCGTTGAGACCGGCCGGCACCCGCTGCGGGTTAGCCGCCACCGACGGTTCCTCGGCGAAGTTCTCGAGCGTGGCCAACACCGCGTTGGACGCGTCCCGAACCGTCACAGTGGCGCGGTACGTTTCCCAGTCCACCTCGCTGGTGACCAGCAAGCCGTCGCCACAGGTGGCGGTGGCGTAACTACCCGCCGGCGTGAGCCACTCGAAACCTTCCGCCACTCGTGCAACCCGGCTTTCGGCGGGGTCATCCGCTGCGAGCACGTACACCGCGCCGTTCATCACCCCGACCAGCGATCGCAAATGGACGTCGGGCGGCGTGGCGGGTTCGCCGTCGATGGTCAACTGCCGCCGCGGCCCGTCCAGCCAGGCCAGCAGCCGGCCGGCCTTGTCCCGGCGCGGCAGACCGGGTACGAGATCAAGCCAGGGTTCGCCTCGCAATGTGGTCAGCACGCCTTCGGAGTCCATAAGCGTCAGGGCAGTCTGGGCGCGATCGAAGGTACTGATCAACTCACCCGCGTCAACCAAGTACTCGTTCTCGGGCAGCTCGACCCGCACCCCTTCGCCGTCGAGGTCGAACCGCCACAGTTCGACCTGCGCGTTGGGCGTGCCGGCGGCGGGGTAGCGCTGGGCTGCCGGCGGCATCTCGGGATGGGTGGGGTCGCTGCGGTGCCAGATCAGCACGCCGGACTCGTCGGTGCGCTGGACGAGCAGGCCGTCGGAGTCCGGCAGCCACCAGTACCCACGGCTGCGACCCAGTTCCTCCGCGGCGATGAAGTCCACCACCGCCCAGATCTCGTCGCCGTCGGGCTCGACGATCGTGCGGGCCTGTCCGCCGTCCCACGGGCAGACCTGCAACGCGCCCCCGGAGATCCAGCTGACCCACGCCCCGTCCGGGCTCAAGCGCGCGTCGAACGCCCCAGCGGCGTCCAGTGAACGCGCCCCGGCTTCGGCGTCCCAGAGCAGGACCGAACCGGCCGCGGTGGCCACGACCCGGCCGGCCCGCACGTCGAAGGCAGTGATCCCCGACGCCGACTCGCGCAGCCGTTCCCGCAGCGCCCGTTCCGCTGCGGTCATGCTGTCCCCGGAGCCACTGAGAATGACGTCTGTGGTGCCGGTCTCCCGGTCCCACCTGTGCAGGTCCAGAGCCGGGCTGCGACCGTCGGCCGAACGCAGGAAGTAGACAGCCTGTTCGGTGATCCGGGCGCTACGGGGGGCGCCGTGCCGGAACTGGCCGGTCGACGCCGCTTGCCGGGGATAGGTCTCCATGCCTGCCACGCTATAAGGGCTGCCTAAGGTATTGGGCATGGCCGACCATCGCCTCCTGCTCGTGCATGCCCATCCCGACGACGAAACCATCGGTACCGGTGCCCTCATGGCCGGGTATGTCGACCGCGGGGTGCAGGTCACGCTGGTGACTTGCACACTCGGCGAGGAGGGTGAAGTGCTGCTCGACGACATCGCCCACCTGGCCGCCGACGGTGAGGATCGGCTGGGTGAGCACCGCTTCCACGAACTCAAGGCTGCGATGGAGGTGCTGGGGGTCACCGACTGGCGACTCCTGGGCGAGCCGCACAAGTACCGCGACTCCGGCATGGTGGGGACACTGGCCAACGACCGGCCGGACTCATTCTGGCGGGCTGATCTGCTGGCCGCCGCGTCCGACCTGGTCGCTGTCATCCGGGAGGTGCGTCCGCAGGTCGCGGTGACGTATGACGACTTCGGCGGCTACGGCCACCCCGATCACATCCAGGCCCATCGAGTGCTCACCTATGCCGTCGCCCTGGCAGCCGTGCCGTCGTTCCGCACCGACCTGGGTGAGGCATGGCAGGTGCAGAAGGTCTATTGGACCGCGATGCCGAAGGGCATGATGCGCGCCGGAATCCTGGCGTTGCGCGAGGCGGGCGAGGACACCGGTTTCGCGGCGATGGATCCCGACGACCTGCCATTCGGCGTCGACGACTCGCTGGTCACTACGGCTGTGGATCACTCCGAGCAGTTGGACCGCAAGATGAACGCTCTGGCCCAGCACGCCTCCCAGGTGCAGACCGATGGCGGCTTCTTCGCGCTGTCCAACAACCTGGGCAGTAAGGCGATGGGCGTGGAGTACTTCCGGATCGCTGCCGGCGAACTCGCACCGCCGTTCGACGAGAACGGCCGGGAGACCGACCTGTTCAACGGGATCGACTGACCCGCACGATGTGTCACTCCACAGAGTGGCCGTTCACTCGTAAGGATTAGGCCGTTTGGCGGGATTCTTCGCCTAGGGGTACCGCCCCTCATGATCGTGACGCAGTCTCGATTACGGGGTGTGAGAGGTGGGTATGGGCGAGCAGATGCTGTCGTCGGTGGCGCAGGGACGTCTGCGCGCGTCCGAAGCCGACGTCGGGCGTGCTCGGGAACGCCGCCGGCAGCGTCGCCTGGGGTCAATGGGGGCGCTACTGGCGGTGCCGGCGGTATTCCTATGGGTGCGAATCCTGCAGGGCAAGGGGCTGGACATCACGCAGTTTTCGCTGCCCCACGTAGACCCGTTCATGCTCATCGTCGGGACGTTCTTCCTGGTGCTGATCGGCACGCTGCTGGGAAGCACTGTGGTCGCCGGTCGCTCGCCCCACATGACCTACCGTCCGGACCAGCTGGGCGTCCGGTTCGACGACGTGCGCGGGATCGACGGCATCAAGGGCGAGGTTGTGCGATCGCTCAACCTGTTCCTGGCCCACCGCCGTTTCCGCGAGGAGATGGGCGGCACCGCCCGCCGCGGGTTGCTCTTCGAAGGCCCGCCCGGCACCGGCAAGACCTACGTCGCCAAGGCCATGGCCGCCGAGGCTGGCGTGCCGTTCCTGTTCGTCAGCGCGACCTCCTTCCAGTCCATGTACTACGGCGCCACCGCGCGCAAGATCCGCTCCTACTTCAAGGCGCTGCGCAAGGCCGCCCGCCGGGAGGGCGGCGCGATCGGCTTCATGGAGGAGATCGACGCCATCGCCACCACTCGCGGCGGGCTCAATGCCAGCCCGGCACCTGCGGTGAACCAATCCTTGGCCGCCTGCGGTGGGCTCGTTGGACTGCCCACCGCCGCGGCTACGCCCCAGGGCCAGGTCGTCAACGGCTCCGTGATCAGCGAGGGTACGGGCGGGGTGGTCAACGAACTGCTGGTGCAGATGCAGTCCTTTGACGTGCCGAGCGGCTGGCAGTCGTTCGTGGGACGCATTGTGGATGCGATCAACCTGCTGCTGCCGGCCCAACGCCAGATCCCGCGCCCGAAGCCGCAGCCCGCCAACGTTTTGCTGATCGCGGCCACCAACCGCGCCACCTCGCTGGATCCGGCGCTGCTGCGGCCCGGACGCTTCGACCGGATCCTGGCCTTCGAAGCCCCCGGCAAGCGCGGCCGCCGCGAACTCATCGACCTGATGCTCGACAAGCGCTCGCACGAGCCCGAACTCGACACCGATCAGGCCCGCGACCACCTCGCGGCTCTGACCACGGGATACACCCCGGCCCGCTTGGAGAACCTGTTCGACGAGGCGCTGGTGGAGGCCCTGCGGCGGGGTTCCCGCGCGATGAACGTCCGGGATGTGCACGCCGCCCGGCTGGTCGCGGACGTGGGCCTCGGCCAGCCCGTCGCGTACACCGATCACGAGGCCCGGTTGATCGCCACTCATGAGGCCGGTCACGCAGTGATGGCGCACCTGGTTGCCCCGCACCGGCGACTGGAAGTCCTGACGATCATCAAGCGCAAGGACGCCCTCGGCCTGCTCGCGCACAACGACACCGAGGACGTCTATACCCGCAGCCGCAGCGAGTTGCTGTCCCTGATCCAGATCGCGTTCGGCGGGATGGCTGCGGAGGAACTGTTCTTCGGTGAGGTCTCCACAGGGCCCAGTTCGGATCTCAACTACGCCACGACGGTGGCCGCGCAGATGGTGGGTGCCACCGGCATGGTCGGCTCGCTGATCAACTACTCGGCCGTGCAGGGTTCGGCCATGACCGACACGAACCTGGTCGGGCGGGTCATTGCCGACAGCGCCGGGCGGGCGGCCGTGGAGAACCTTCTGGCCGAACAGAAGCAGGTTGCCCGTGACGTGCTGTCCCGGCACGAGGACAAGGTCATGGCCCTGCGTGACGCGCTGCTCGAGCACCACGAACTGGTTGGGGAGGAGATCACCGCGGTGCTTGCCGGCGACGTCGTCGACATCCGGCGCACCGTGGCGATCGACGAGGTCTGAGGCGCAGCCGGCCCGATCGGTGAGCATTCCGGGCATCCGTTAGCGTCGCGGGCGGGTTTTCGGCGTCCGGCGTGCTCACCGATGCCCGGAACGCTCACCGATTGCCACTTCACCGGCCATGCGGCGGCCCGAACGGCCAGCGACTACCGTGGCGCGAGTGGAGGTGGACTACCGCGACCTGCTGGCGCGCTATGCAAGTGGCGTCGTCGTGGTCACCGCCCGGGTGGACGATGCCGATCACGCCATGACGGCCAACTCGTTCACGTCCGTCTCCTTGCACCCGCCGCTGGTGCTGTTCTGCGTGCAGAAGGATTCCCGGTTTCACGCCGCTATTGGGGCCGCGGACCGGTGGGTGGTCAACGTGCTGTCCGCCGAGCAGGCACCGGCGGCGCGCTGGTTCGCCGAACGCGGCCGGCCGCTGACCGGGCAGATGCAGGTGGTGGAGCACCAGCGCGACGCTGCGGGCATCGCCAGGCTGACCGGATCCCTGGGTTACCTCACGTGCCGAACCGACGCCATGCACGACGCCGGGGACCACACGATCGTCGTCGGTGAGGTGCTGGAGGTCGATCATGGCGGCGAGGGGACAGCGCTGGTCTACCTGAACCACCGGTTGGGCCCCGCGTGACATAGCGCTATAGCCTGGAAACCTCGAAGAAGGGATCCCTCGTGACTTACGTGATCGCGTTGCCGTGTGTGGACCTCAAGGACAAGGCCTGCATCGACGAGTGTCCGGTGGACTGCATCTACGAGGGCGAACGGATGCTGTACATCCACCCCGACGAGTGCGTGGACTGTGGCGCCTGCGAGCCCGTGTGCCCGGTGGAGGCCATCTACTACGAGGACGACGTGCCCGAGGAGTGGTCCCAGTACACCCAAGCCAACGTCGACTTCTTCGACAACATCGGGTCCCCCGGCGGGGCCAGCAAGATGGGCAAGATCGACCACGACGTGGACTTCATCGCCGCGCTGCCTCCGCAGCAGCACGACGAGTGACGTGCAACTGCCCGACTTCCCCTGGGACCGGCTGACCGGCGCCAAGGCGACCGCCAGCGCCGTGCCCGGCGGCCTGGTCGACCTGTCCGTGGGCACGCCCGTGGACCCCACTCCCGACGTGGTGCAGCGGGCCCTAGCCGAGGCGACAGACGCGCCCGGCTACCCCACGACGCAGGGAACGCCGGAGTTGCGCGAGGCCATCTGTGACTGGCTGGCGCGCCGGGCCGGCGTCACTGTGGATCCGGCGAACGTCCTGCCTCTGATCGGGACCAAGGAGTTCGTGGCCTGGCTGCCGACACTGCTCAGTGCTGGCTCGGTCGCTTTCCCCGAGATCGCGTACCCGACGTATGAGGTGGGCGCCCTGATCGCGGGCTCCCGCCTGGGCGGCCCGGCCGAACTGACCTGGATCAACTCCCCGTCCAACCCGACTGGCGCCGTGCTGGGCGTCGAGCAGTTGCGCGAGGCGGTTGCGGCCCCGGGCATCGTGGCCAGCGACGAGTGCTACTTCGAGTTGGCCTGGGACGCGCAGCCAGTGTCCGTGCTGCATCCGGATGTCTGCGGCGCCGACCACACGGGACTGCTCGCCGTGCACTCGCTGTCGAAGCGCTCGAACCTCGCCGGTTACCGCAGTGGTTTCGTGGCCGGTGACCCCGCGCTCATCGCGCAGTTGCTCGAGGTCCGCAAACATGCCGGGATGATGATGCCGCTGCCGGTGCAGCACGCCTCCACCGCGGCCTGGCTGGACGACGCTCATGTGCTGGAACAGCGCGAACGCTATAGCGCCCGACGGGCAGTTTTGCGCGAGGCGCTGACGGCAGCTGGTTTCCGGATCGATCATTCGCAGGCGGGGTTGTACTTGTGGGCTACCCGCGACGAGCCGTGCTGGGACACCGTCCACTGGCTCGCCGAGCGCGGCATCCTGGTGGCACCGGGCGACTTTTACGGCTCAGCAGGGGCTCGGCACGTGCGGGTGGCACTGACGGCGACCGACGAGGCTGTGCAACTGGCATACGACCGGCTGACGGGATGACTCGAGCACAAACGTGGCCGGTTGCTCGATCTGGGTCGTTTCGAACTGTCGCAAACAGAGCAAGTGGGCACTTCTGATGGATTCGCCGCCTCGGGTCTCCCTCAAGCGGCCGCGCGGCTAGCGTGTGAACCGTGAGCGACTACGTACTCAATGGTCCTGACCTCGAACTGGGGCTCGACGTCGTGCCTGCCACTGACGGTGAATCGGGCCTCGACACCTCCAAGTTGCTGTCGAGCACCGGCCATGTCGCCCTCGACAGCGGCTTCGTCAACACGGCCTCCTGCACGTCGGCGATCACCTACATCGACGGGAACGCCGGCATTCTGCGCTACCGCGGCTATCCCATCGAGCAACTCGCCGAGCAGTCCACGTACCTGGAGACGTCCTACCTGTTGATCTACGGCGAACTGCCGACCGCGGAACAACTGGCGGAGTTCGACAAGCGGCTTCGCATGCACACACTGCTGCACGAGGACCTGCGGCGGTTCTTCGACGGCTTCCCCCGCGACGCCCACCCGATGCCCGTGCTGTCCAGCGCCGTGAGTGCGCTGAGCACGTTCTACCAGGACTCGCTAGACCCGTTCGACGACGACCACGTCGAGATCTCCACCTACCGGTTGCTGGCCAAGCTGCCGACCATTGCTGCCTACGCCTATCGCAAGAGCCTCGGGCAGCCGCTGCTCTACCCGGACAACTCCCTGAACCTGGTCGAGGGCTTCCTGCGGCTGACGTTCGGCTGGCCGGCTGAGCCCTATGAGACCGATCCGGTGGTCACCCGGGCGTTGGACCTGCTGCTGCTCCTGCACGCCGACCACGAGCAGAACTGCTCGACGTCCACGGTCCGCCTGGTCGGGTCTTCGCACGCAAACCTGTTCGCCTCGGTCTCGGCCGGGGTCAATGCGCTGTTCGGTCCGCTGCATGGCGGTGCCAACCAGGCCGTGCTGGAGATGCTGGTCGACATCCGCGACTCCGGCGCCAGCGTCGACGACTTCATTGCGCGGGTGAAGAACCGCGAGCCGGGCGTAAAGCTCATGGGCTTCGGGCATCGGGTCTACAAGAACTACGATCCGCGCGCAGCGATCGTGCGAGCCAAGGCCGCCGAGATCTTCGAGCACCTGCACGTCGACGATCCGCTGTTCGATATCGCGCAGCGGCTCGAGGAGGTCGCGCTCGCCGACGAGTTCTTCATCGAGCGCAAGCTCTACCCCAACGTCGACTTCTACACAGGCCTGATCTACAAGGCCATGGGGCTGCCCACCAAGATGTTCACGGTGTTGTTCGCTCTGGGCCGGCTACCTGGCTGGATCGCACAGTGGCGAGAGATGATCAAGGATCCGCAGACCAAGATCGGCAGGCCCCGCCAGGTCTACATCGGTCCCGTCCAGCGGGACTACGTGACGATGGGAGATCGCTGATGGCAGATACCTCGATGAACGCGATGATTCACCGGGCGATCCTGCGGGAGATCGACCGCGTGCAGGCGCTGGTGACCGCGGGGGACGTCGCCGGGGCGCGCAAACACTTCGGTTTCCTCGCCGAGAACCTGCACACCCACCACCAGAACGAGGACACCTACATCTGGCCGGCGCTGGAAGCCCGCACTACCGACGAGAAGGAGCTGGCCACGCTGGCTGCGATGACCGGCGAGCACGAGCAACTGGTGGCGGCGCTGAAGAAGTGCGAGGCGGACTTCGTGGGTGAGCCACCAGAGTCCACGGTGGCCGACCTGCAGGAGTTGCGCCTGCAAGCCGCCGCGCACTTCGCGCACGAGGAGGCCGAGGCCGAGCCGATGCTCGACAAGTACCTGACGAAGGGCGACCTGAAGCCCTTCCATGCGGCCAACCGCAAGGCGCCCAACTCGATGCTGGTGTTCCCCTGGGTCGCCGATGGCGGGACGGCGGCGGATCAGAAGATCTATGACGTGCTGCCCGCTCCGGTGCGGTTGTTCCTCAAGCCGGTGATGCAGCGCAAGTACAAGGCCTACTTCGCCTGACGCTCCAAAAGCGAAGGCTCGTTGGCAGCTGAGTTTTCACGTTCGGCCTGCGTCTTCACGAATGCCAGCATCCCAACCTCAGTTCGCGTGCAGGTCCGCATTGAGCTCGCCCCACGAGCCGGCCCGCCGCACCGCCTCCAACGCACCGGAGACCGAGTTGCGCCGGAACAGCCAGCCCGGCTGCCCTGACAGCTCGCGAGCCTTGACGACAGAACCGTCGGGCAGCGTGAGTTTGGACCCGGCGGTGATGTAGCAACCGGCCTCGACCACGCACCCGTCGCCCAGTGAGATCCCGACCCCGGCGTTGGCTCCGATCAGGCAGCCCTCGCCCACGGAAATGACCTCGCTGCCACCGCCGCTCAGCGTGCCCATGATGGACGCCCCGCCGCCGATGTCCGAGCCGTTGCCGACGACGACACCGGCTGAGATCCGGCCCTCCACCATCGAAGCGCCGAGTGTGCCGGCGTTGAAGTTGCAGAACCCTTCCTGCATGACCGTGGTGCCCTCAGCCAAGTGCGCCCCGAGCCGTACCCGGTCGGCGTCGGCGATCCGTACGCCCGACGGCACCACGTAGTCGACCATGCGCGGGAACTTGTCCACCGACAGCACGGTGACGTGCTGGCTGCGGGCGCGGGCTCGGATCCGCGTGGCGTCGAGCTCCTCCAGCGCGACGGGACCGCCGGTGGTCCAGGCGACGTTGGGCAACAGGCCGAATATCCCGTCGAGATTGATCGTCCGGGGCGCGACGATCCGGTGGGAGAGCAGATGCAGACGCAGATACACGTCCGCCGTGTCGACCGGCGGTGCGGAGAGGTCGTCGATGGTGGTGATGACGGTCTGGACGCGCACCCCGCGCACCTGGTCGCCGTCGATCGCGCCGGCGATGTCGGGGGCGTCCAGCGGCGTCGTGCCGAGGGCGGGGCGGGGGTACCAGACATCCAAGACCGTGCCGGCGGCCACCGTGGCCAGGCCGATCCCGCACGCGGGGGAGGTGAGCATGGTGCCTAGCCTGCCATGCCTGACCGTCGCCCAACCGTGACCTCGACCCGGCCGGTGCCCGAGTGTGCCCGGTTACCCTTGACCAATGCTGGACCTGACCTCGGACGTCGTGTCGCTAACGGCGGCGCTGGTGGACATCCCGAGCGAAAGCCGTCACGAACAGCAGATCGCCGACGCGGTGGAAGCCGCATTGCGCAACTGCGCCCACCTCGAGGTCCGGCGGTTCGGTAACACCGTCGTTGCCCGCACGGAGATGGGCCGCAAAGAGCGAGTGGTGCTGGCCGGGCATCTCGACACCGTGCCGGCCGCCGGCAACCTTCCGCACCGCATCGAAGACGGCAAGCTCCTCGGTCTCGGCGCCAATGACATGAAGGGCGGAGTCGCGGTCGCCCTGCGTTGCGCCCACGAGGTGACCGCGCCCAGCCGCGACGTGACGTACGTGTTCTACGAATGTGAGGAGATCGACGACACGCACAACGGCCTGCGCAAGCTCGCCGAGGCGCACCCGGATCTGCTCGAGGCCGATTTCGCGGTCCTGATGGAGCCCAGCGACGCTGGGGTCGAAGCCGGCTGTCAGGGCACGTTGCGCGCTCACATCGCGACGTCCGGGGAGCGGGCTCATTCGGCGCGCGGCTGGTTGGGCCGCAATGCGATCCACGCTGCTTCCGACATCCTCAACCGGTTGACGTCCTACGAACCGCGGCGGCCGGTCATCGACGGCCTGACGTACCGGGAGGGTCTCAACGCCGTTGGCATCGAAGGCGGGGTGGCGACCAATGTCATCCCCGATGCCTGCGTCGTAACAGTCAATTACCGGTACGCCCCCGACCGCTCGCCGCAGGAAGCATTGGCCCACCTGGAAGAGCTGTTCCACGGCTATCCGCTGGACGTTGTCGACAATGCGCCCGGAGCGCTGCCCGGCCTGCAGCATCCAGCGGCCCAGGCATTCCTCGCAGCGACCGGTGCGGTGCCGCGGCCGAAGTTCGGCTGGACGGACGTGTCCCGGTTCTCGGCGCTCGGTGTGCCTGCCGTCAACTTTGGGCCGGGCGACCCCGCGCTGGCCCACACCCGGGGCGAGTACGTGCCGGTGGAACACCTGCAGAAATGCGAGGCGGAGATGCTGTCATGGTTGCGTTGAAACCCGTTGTCGGCTGGACCGCAGCCGTCGGCCTGTGCGTTGCCGTGGCCGCCGTCGGCATAACCCCGGTCGGCGCCAAGCCGAAGGCCACGTCGTGGGACAAGCAGGGCTTGACCGGCATCCGCGGCATCGATGTCTCGCGCTGGCAGCATGTCGGTCCGGGTCGGTTGGATTTCCCGGCACTGCAGGCACAGGGCGTGCGCTTCGTCATCATCAAGTCCGGGGACTCCTACCCCAGTGCCCACAGCGAGGCCGGGTACTGGTACCGCCGGGACAAGGCCGCGGCCAAGCGTGCGGGCATGCTGGTTGGCGCGTACTACTACGCCGTGCCGACCAGCCGCGCCAAGCACGTCATCGCGGATGCCCGCGCACAGGGGCGCAAGGCCGCTGCCCGCGTCGGGAAACTCCCGAAGGGCCACCTGCCCCTGGCCCTGGATCTCGAGTCCGATGGCACGGCCCTGGGCCCTGCGAATCTCACGCGCTGGACGTTGGCGTGGCTGCGCACGGTCGAGAAGCGCACAGGCCGCACGCCGTGGTTGTACTCCTACACCCGCTACCTGGAACGGCGGCTACTCCCGGACCCGGCGTTGTTCAAGTACCCGTTGTGGCATGCGAACTGGGGGCTGTATCTCGATCAGGAGCCGCTGCCCATCGCCGGCTGGCCAACCAGTCCCTGGCGAATTTGGCAGTTCACCGACTCGGGCAAGTTGCGCGGTTCCGGATCAAGCGTGCTCGACTTGAATGTGTGGCGCGGGACAGGGCGGGAGTTACTGGCCGAGGCGGGGCTGAAGCCGAAGGCCGCCCAGCGCTTCGACATTCCCTTGGACGGTCCGCAGCCGAGCCCGTCCCCCTCGCCCACGGTGACAACTTCGGTAAGCCCTTCGCCGAGTCCTTGAACGCCCGGTGACTGGCGGGCGAACTCGGCCCCTGCAACTGGCGCTGGATACCCCACTGCAGTGAAGGTGGGGTCATGAACAGTGCATCAGATCAGTGGTACTCCCCACCGGCGCCGCAGCGACACCGGGGACCTGTCGTCCTGCGCGGCAAACAAGCGCGCGGATCCACCACCGACCAGCGGCTGTTGGACAGCCGCGGTTCCGGCGACTGGGTTCACACCGACCCGTGGCGGGTGCTGCGCATCCAGGCCGAGTTCGTCGAAGGCTTCGGCGCCATGGCCAACGTGGGACCTGCGATCAGCGTCTTCGGAAGTGCCCGTACCGCCCGCGATCATGCCGAGTACGCACTGGCCGAAAAGGTCGCGGCGGGCCTGGTCGGTGCCGGATACGCCGTGATCACCGGCGGCGGCCCGGGCATCATGGAGGCCGCCAACAAGGGTGCCTTCGAGGCCGGCGGCACCAGCATCGGGCTGGGCATCGAGTTGCCGTTCGAGCAGGGCATCAATCAGTGGGTCGAGATCGGGATGAACTTCCGGTACTTCTTCGCCCGCAAGACCTGTTTCGTGAAGTACAGCCACGGATTCGTGGTCTTCCCCGGCGGGTTCGGCACCCTGGACGAACTCTTTGAAGCGCTCACTCTCGTGCAAACGCACAAGGTCACCCGGTTCCCGATCGTGCTGGTCGGCCGGGCCTACTGGGCCGGGCTGGTGGACTGGATCCGCAACACGCTGGCCGTGGAGCACAAGATCGGCGCGGCCGATCACGAGTTGCTCTACATCACTGATGATTCCGACGAGGTGATCGACATCGTGCGGCGGGTGGATCAGGGCTGACGCGGACCTTTGTGGTTGGGCAGCTCCCGCGCTCAACCGGATAGGTCCCCGAAATCGCACCGAAATCGGGCATTTGGGGCGCTCAATGTGCCTCTCCGGTTGGTGACCAGCGTCTCGGACCTTCGTTCAACCGCAAAGGTACGCCGACTACGCCAGCCCGCGCCGGTTGACCGCCGGTTGCCGAACCCCCTGGATCGCCTGCACCATGTGCAGCACGTCCAGAGTCTGCCGGACTTCGTGCACCCGGTAGACGCGGGCCCCTAGCCAGGCTGAAACGGCGGTTGCCGCCAGGGTCCCCTCCAGGCGCTGCCCGACTGGACGGTCCAGCGTCTCCCCGACGAAGTCCTTGTTGCTCAGGCTCACCAGCACCGGCCATCCCGAGGCCACCATCTCCGGCAGTCGGCGCGTGCATTCCAGGCTGTGCCGGGTGTTCTTGCCGAAATCGTGCCCGGGGTCGATCAGGATCCCTTCCGGCGGCACGCCCACGGCCTGAGCACGCTGGGCCTGCCCGAGGACATCGTCGAGCACCGCGGCCATGACGTCTTCGTACTGCACGCGATGCGGCCGGGTGCGTGGTTCGAGTCCGCCGGCGTGGGTGCAGACCAGGCCGACGCCGAACTCCGCAGCCACTTCCGCCAGACCCGGGTCGTAGGCTCCCCAGGCATCGTTGAGCAGCGTCGCACCCTCCGCGCAGACGGCTCGACCCACGTCGGCACGCCAGGTATCGACGGAGATCACGACGTGTGGGTGGCGAGCGGCCACGTCGGCCACGAACGACACAACCCGCCGCTTCTCCTCGTCAGCGTCGACCTGCTGCCCCGGACCGGCCTTCACCCCGCCGATGTCGACGATGTGCGCCCCCTGCTCGACCACCTGCGTCACCCGGTCCAGGGCGGCATCCTTGGCATACGTGGCGCCCTTGTCGTAGAAGGAGTCAGGGGTGCGATTGATGATCGCCATCACCAGCAACTCGTCGTCGGCGAAGGCGTGGGGCCCGAAGGTCAGCACGTTTGCCAGACTACGTTTGGAACGAGAGGAGTGCGCCTGTGCCGTGGGTACTTGCCGTTGTCGTGTTGCTGCTGATCGTCGCGCTGGCGCTGGTCGTGGCTGGCAAACTTCCGCCGGTTCCGCAACCCACGGAACGCGGCTTGAGTGCGCAGTTGCCGGCTCGCCCCACCGCTGCCGACGTCGATCTGCTCCGGTTGCCGGTGGCGCTGCGGGGCTATCGGATGGAAGAGGTGGACGCCGCACTGGCTGTTCTGCGCGATCGCTTGGCGGAGTTGGAGCAACTGAATGACCGCAAGAACACTGCAACTGACCGTTGATGTCCCGGCCGATCCCGGCACGGTGTTCGAGGCCATGACCGACTGGGCCGCCCAGCACGAGTGGATGCTGGGGACGCGGGTGCACGGGGGTCAGGGCGTAGGAGCTGAAATTGCTGCGTTCACCGGAATCGGCCCGCTCGGCTTCTGGGACACGATGACCATCACCCGCTGGGACCCGCCCCGGGTCGTCGAGGTCCTGCACACCGGCCGTGTCGTGCGAGGAACAGGGGTGTTCCGGGTGGAGCCCGCGGGTTCCGGAAGCCGGTTCGTATGGCAGGAGGTCGTGGAACCGCCGCTTGGGGCATTGGGTGCCGTTGGCTGGTACGCGGTCCGGCCGGTACTGGCCGCGGCGGTCGGGTGGTCGCTGCGGCGTTTCGCCCGTTTCGCGGCTTGCCGGTCTTGAGCGCCAAGCCCGGCGCACGCGGGATAGAATCGGGAGCAGATGTTCGATTCGAGCCGGTATGGCACGGATTGCAAGAGTGTTCCAATCACGGAAGGGAACCGATATGGCGGCCATGAAGCCTCGGACGGGTGACGGCCCGATGGAAGTCACCAAAGAAGGGCGCGGCTACGTGATGCGGGTCCCGCTGGAGGGCGGTGGCCGCCTGGTGGTGGAGATCTCCCGCGACGAGGCGCAGGAGCTGGGGGGCTTGCTGCAAGGCGTGGAGTAAGACGAGTTTTCATGACCGGCGCCGGACCCTCGATGGGTTCGGCGCCGGTTTGTGTTTGTTGGGGCAGCGCAGGACCCTCGATGGGTTCGGCGCCGGTTTGTGTTTGTGGGGGCAGCGCGGGACCCTCGATGGGTTCGGCGCCGGTTTGTGTTTGTGGGGGCAGCGCGGGACCCTCGATGGGTTCGGCGCCGGTTTGTGTTTGTGGGGGCACGCCGGTCGCGCACCACAAAACGGCCGATCGGGGCCAGATATGACCCCGATCGCGACGTTTGTGATCGAGGCGCGAGCAAACGCACGGATCCGGGTCACATCTGGCCCGGATCGGCACGTTTGTCCCCTCGATCGCCAAGGCCGGCACCAATGCGGCGTACCGTTGCGCCGTGGAGGTCACAGGCGCGCGCGGCACCCCCGACGGACAGATCCTCATCCTGGGCACCGACGAGATCGAACTGCCGGAAGCCCTGACCCCGTCCGGCCCCGAACTGCTGCTGCACGCCGACGGCCCGGACCACTGGCTGGTGGTCGGGGCACCTCCCAAGGACTGGGCGCGGTTCGGCGCCGATGTGGTCCGCAAGGTCCCCGCCGGAACTGTGGCCTTCCGCAGCGAACCCGATGCAGCAGACCTCGCGCAGTTCGTACGCGGTTGGCGCCTGGGCGGCTATACCCCTCGGCCGAACCCGCAGCGCCGCGTTCTGCGAGTCTCACAGCCGCCCGGGGTCATTGCGCAGACCGACGCCACGATCACCGCTCGCGATCTGGTGAACATGCCGTCGAACACCAAGAACCCCGCCTGGATGGTGCGGCAGGCGCGCAAGCTGGCGCGCAGTGCAGGCGCCGAGGTCAAGGTCCTGGATGTTCCGGCACTGCGATCGGGCGGCTTCGGGGGAGTCCTGGCCGTGGGTGCGGGGTCGGCAAGTCCACCCAGAGTGGTGATCGCGCGGCGAGCGGGCAAGGGTCCTCGGATCGTGCTGATCGGCAAGGGCATCACCTTCGATAGTGGCGGACTATCGCTGAAACCCCGCGAAGCGATGATGCTGATGAAGTCGGACATGGCCGGTGCAGCGGCCGTCATGTCCGCGTTGCCGTTGGTCCCGGACGGCATGGACGTGACCGTGCTGCTGGGGCTGGCCGAGAACGCCATCGGCGCCGGCAGCTACCGGCCCGGCGATGTGATCACCCACGTGGACGGGAGCACGACCGAGGTTCGCAACACCGATGCCGAAGGCCGCCTTGTGCTGGCCGACCTGCTCGCCTACGCCCGTACGCAATTGCGGCCCGACGTGGTCGTGGATGTCGCGACGTTGACCGGGGCAGCCACGATGGCGCTGTCCCGGGAGTACGGCGCGCTCTACGCGACCACCGAGGCGCTGCGCGACGGTCTGGTGGCGGCCGGGAACGAGGTTCTGGAACAGCTGTGGCCGATGCCGCTGGCGCAGACCTACGCCACCGCCTTGCAGTCCGATATCGCCGACCGCTGCCACATCCCCACGGTGGAGGTCGGTGGCGGTTCGATCACTGCCGCGTTGTTCCTGCAGCAGTTCATCCCGGACGTTCCCTGGGCGCACTTGGACATCGCAGGTCCAGCACGGGCGACTGCGGCCAGCGGTTTGCGGGCGATAGGCGGAACCGGCTTCGGCGCCGCACTCTTAGGGCAGTGGCTGGCGGACGGCGCCCGGTTCTGACCTACTGCAGAACAGCCAGCAGCACGCCGTTTGCCAGGGGCAGCAGCGAGGTCAACCAGCGCTCGTCGGTCTGGATCGCATCTGCGAACGCCCGCACGGACAGTTGAGCAGGCTCGCGACGGGCCAGATCCATCGCGTCGGACAGATCCAGGAACACCGCCACCCCGCCTGGACGCAGCAGTCGGGCGGCCTGGTCGGCGAATCCGGCGTGGTCGGCGGGTTTGCCGCCGGAGACGAACAGGTCGTAGCCACCGTCGGTGAGCCGGGAGAGGACCTCGTTGGGGTCGGCTGCGATCAGCCGGGTGCGCGCATGCGGAATGTCGGCGGCTGCGAAGGCCTCTTTTGCCAGGCGCAGGCGCTCCGGATCGGCCTCCACGCTGGTCAGCACGCCATCGGAGGCCATGCCGCTGTAGAGGGCCAGGCCCGTCGTGCCGTCGTGGCTGCCCACCTCGACCGCAGCGTGAGCGTCGACCATCGAGGCGAGCAGTGCGAGCAGACTCAGCACGCTGGCGTCGACAGTTGTGGCGTCGGCGCCGGCGGGCAGCCGCACAGCGTTCCACGCATCGGTGAAGGTCGTCAGATCCTTGGCGTCCATGGTCATGACCCTATCGAGCCGTGCGACGTGGGTGCCGAGCCGGATTACACGTCTCTTGCAGGCTGCTAACGCCCGCCGTCTTCCACCGCGGTGACGCAGCGCCGATCCTTGGAACAGCAGCACACTCCACACGAGTGTCGTGGTTCAGGGAGATAGCGTGAGTTCTGTGGTGAATGACGAGCACACCCCCACGCCTGACGAGCAGGCGTGGCAGGCATCAGCCGAGCAGGCCAGTCAGGGGCAACCCGCCGGGGAAACGGCGCAGCCGCCCGCCGCTGAGCAACCGGCGACGTTCGACCCCAACTGGCCGATACCGGACCATCGCACTCAGGTGATCGACCCCGATGCCGCCCAGACCACCGCGTACCCGCAGTACGGCTACGGGCAGCAGGCCGGCTACGAGCAGCCGCACCAGGCCGGCTACGAGCAGCCGCAGTACGGCCAGCCCGAGCAGCCGCAGTACCCCAGCACCGGGTCTGACGGCTACCTGCCCCCGCCTCCCGGCGTGACCCCGCAGGCGCCATCGTCCGCCGAGCCCAAGAAGTCCGGGGGTGTCGGCAAGGTCATCGCGATCGCGGCGCTGACCGGACTGCTGGCTGGTGGCGTCGGCGGCGCGGTGGGTTACAGCGTCGCCGATTCGAGCAATCCCGCCAGTTCCGTGAGCACGGGCAGCAACCCGACTGACGCCGAGAACCTGTCCGTACGGGCCGAGGGGTCGATCGCCGCGATCGCCGACAAGGTCCTGCCCAGCGTGGTCTCCATCGAGGTCAGCGACGGTTCCGGCTCCGGCTTCATCCTCAGCCAGGACGGCTACATCCTGACCAACAACCACGTGATCGAGTCGGCGGCCAACGGCGGTCAGATCGAGGTCGTCATGCAGGACGGCACCCGCGTGCAGGCCGATCTGGTGGGCCGCAACGCCGATTACGACCTCGCAGTGCTCAAGATCGACAAGAGCGGGCTCACGCCGGTGACGGTCGGCAACTCGGAGTCGGTCAAGGTCGGGGACCAGGCCATCGCCATCGGATCGCCGCTCGGACTGGAGGGCACCGTCACCAGCGGTATCGTCAGTTCGCTGAACCGGCCGGTGACCGCCGGCGGAGGCTCTGGTTCGGAGACGTCGTTCATCAACGCCATCCAGACCGACGCGCCCATCAACCCGGGTAACTCCGGTGGCCCGCTGGTCAACGGCGAGGGTCAGGTGATCGGTGTGAACTCCGCGATCGCGAGTCTGAGTTCGGGGACCAGCGGCCAGGCCGGCAGCATCGGTCTGGGCTTCGCCATCCCGATCAACACCGCCAACCGGATCGCCCAGGAGATCATCAAGACCGGGACGTCCCAGACCCCGATCATCGGGGCCGAGATCGACTTCAACTACACCGGCCAGGGTGCGCGGGTGAACACCGTGACGTCCGGCGGTCCGGCCGAGAAGGCGGGGCTGAAGTCCGGAGACATCATCGTCGCGGTCAACGGCCAACGGGTCGACGACGCCGTGTCGCTGATCACCGACATCCGGCAAAACGCCCCTGGCGACGAGATCACGCTGACGCTCGAGGGCGGCAAGGAGATCACGGTCACGCTTGGGTCCCGGTAGCACTGCGCGTACCCTGGAAGGGTGTTCGACATCGGTCTGGGCGAGTTGCTGGTCCTCGGCCTGCTCGCGTTGCTGGTGTTCGGCCCTGACCGGTTACCCGGCGCGGCAGCCAGTGCCGGTCGCTTCGTGAACAAGGCTCGGGAGACGGTTGGTCAAGCCAAGCAGCAGATATCCGACTCGGCCGACCTCAATGCGATGAGTCAGGACCTGCAATCGCTGGCCGATCTGCACCCCAAGCGGATCGTGTCGTCGTTGGCGGAGACGCCGGCGCCGGCCAAACCCGCGTCGACCCCGACAACGATCGACCCCAACGCGACCTGAGGGGCGACGAAACGACCGTTCCGCTGGGGGCCTTCAGCGCCCGACCGGCGAGATCCCCAAGTTCAGCCCGGACAGCCCCCGCGGCTTCGTGGCCAGCGTGTCGGCGAGCGCGGCGATCGCCTGCGAGGCGGGCGCGTCCGGCGCGTCGAGCACGAGCGGTCGACCGGCATCCCCGCCTTCCCGCAGCCGCACGTCGAAGGGAATCTTGGCCAGCAGCGGTACATCGGTTCCGAGTGCGCCCGACAACTGCGCGCTGACAGTCTCGCCGCCGCCCACCCCGAACAGGTCCATCGGCTCGCCACAGTGCGGGCACGGGAAGGCGCTCATGTTCTCCACGACCCCGACGATGCGCTGGTTGGTGTACTCGCTGAGCATTCCGGCGCGCACCGCCACCTCAGCCGCGGCGACCTGCGGAGTGGTGACGATCAGCAATTCCGAACGGGGGAGCAGCTGGGCCAGCGACATGGGAATGTCACCGGTGCCCGGGGGCAGGTCGATGAGCAGCCAGTCCAGGTCGCCCCAGTAGACGTCGGTGAGGAACTGGTTGAGCATGCGGTGCAGGATCGGTCCGCGATACGCCACGGCCTGACTCGCGCCCCCGGGCTTGAACGGCAGGATCGACATGGTCGTGACGCCGTAAGCGACTGGCGGGATGAACATCTTGTCGACCACGGTCGGAGGTGCCGTGACGCCCAGCATCCGCGGCGTGGAGTGTCCGTAGATGTCGGCGTCGACGAGCCCGACGCGCAAACCACGGGCGGCCAACTGGACCGCGAGGTTCACGGTGACCGAGCTCTTGCCGACCCCACCCTTGCCGGACGCCACGCCCAGCACCTTGGTCAGCGAACCCGGCTTGGCGAACGGGATCTCTTTCTGCGGGCCCTGCAGCTGCTCGCGCAAGGCGGTGCGCTGCTCGTCGCTCATGACGTCGAACACCACCTCCACGCTGCGTACGCCGGGCACGGCGGCGACTGCCTGCTCCACGCGCTCCTGCAGAGTGGAGCGCATCGGGCAGTGGGAGATGGTCAGGAACACCTCGACCCGGGCCGATCCGGTTTCGTCGACGTCGACGGACTTCACCATTCCCAGGTCGGTGATAGGTCGGCGGATTTCGGGATCCTCGACGCGGGCAAGTGCGGCTCGGATGGCGTCAACGGGCATATGGCCATGGTACGAAGGGCTGCCTAACCCGCTTGCGGGTGCCGTGCGCATCCTCGCCAGGTCGCTCCGATCCTCGCCGGAAAGACGTGGCGCGGATTCCGCGGGACCCAGACTCAGTCGTCGTCTTCCTCGAGGTCTTCCAGCAAGTCTCGCAGCTCCCGGCGCAAGTAGTCGCGGGTCACGACGTCGCCCAGACCGATACGCAACGCGGCGATCTCACGAGCCAAGTACTCGGTGTCGGCGATCAGCCGCTCCGTGCGCTCGCGGTCCTCCTTGATCTGCACGCGGTCGCGGTCGTCCTGCCGGTTCTGGGCGAGCAGGATCAGTGGGGCGGCGTAGGAGGCCTGCAGGCTCAACAGCAGCGTGAGGAAGATGAACGGGTACGGGTCGACCGGGTTGCGGCCGATCACGTTGTACATCACCCAGGCGGCGATGGCAGCCGTCATCCAGGCGATGAACCGCCAGGAACCCAGGAAGCGTGCCACCCGCTCGGAGACCCGGCCGAACGTCTCCGGGTTCGGGGTGGGGCGGATGGACGGGCGGCCGCGGGCGGGCTGGTCCAGGCGCGAACGGTCAGCCATCGGAGACCGCCTCCCGCCAGTTCTCACCGAGCAGATGGTCCAGCAGGTCGTCGACGGTGACCGTGCCCAGCAGATGACCGTTCTCGTCGACGATCGGCACAGCGACCAGGTTGTACGCCGCGAAGTAGCGGGTCAGTGTCTGCAGCGAGGTGTCGGGAGTCAGCGGGGCAAGGTCCTTGTCCACGACCCGCGAGACCAGGTCGCTGGGGGGCTCGCGCAACAGCCGCTGCCAGTGGACCACGCCCAGGAACTTGCCGGTCGGGGTCTGCATCGGAGGGCGCACCACGTAGACCTGGGAGGCCAGCGCCGGGGAGAGGTCCGGGTTACGGATCTGGGCCAGCGCCTCGGCAACCGTCGCATCGGCACCCACGATCACGGGTTCCGGGCTCATCATGCCGCCTGCGCTGAGTTCGTCGTAGGTGAGCAACCGGCGCAGATCCTCGGCGTCCTCCGGCTCCACGAGTTCGAGCAGTTCCCGAGCCCGTTCCGGCGTCAGGTCACTGAGCAGGTCCACGGCGTCGTCGGGGTCCATTTCCTCCAGGACGTCGGCAACGCGCTCGTCCTCCAAGGCACTGATGATCTGGACCGCGTCGTGTTCGGGCATCTCCTCCAGGACGTCGGCCAACCGCTCGTCGTCCAGCGCCCGGGCGATCTCCAGGCGGCGCTTCTCCGGAAGGTCGTGCAACAGGCTCGCGACGTCCGCTGGGCGCATGTCGGCCAGCGATTCCAGCATGGTCTCGGTGGCTTGGTCCGGCTCCTGCGCAGACATGCCTGACAGTTCCGACCACGGGACCACCTGGGTCTGCCCGCGACGGGCCAGACCACGGGTGCCGCGCACGTAGGCCTCGGTGATCACCCAGTCCCGGCGGGCGTTCTGCTGCATGGCCAGATCGAGGATCTTGACCTTGTCGCCGCTGGTCCGCAGGGTCACCGTCCGGTCGAAGAGTTCGGCGACCGCCAGCGTCTCGCCCGGCCGCAGGCTGAACCGCCGCAGGTCCAGCACGCCGGTGATCACGATCTGGCCCACGTCGATCTTGGTGACCCGGGTGATCGGCAGGAAGATCCGGCGGCGGGCGCCCACCTCGACCACCAGCCCGACCAGCCGCGGAGGGATCGCGCCGTACTGCAGCACGAGCACGAAATCGCGGACCTTGCCCAGCGGTTCACCGTTCGGGTCGAAGACGGCCGAGCCCCGCAAACGGGCGATGTAGGCGCGTGTGACCGTCACGTGCGCAGGCTATCGAGAAACACCTGGTCACGGGCGCAGGCTATAGGGATCAGGTAACCTTGCCGCGGATCCGAGAGGCGGGCAAATGCGGGTAGCACTGATCACAGCCCTAGTGGTGGCAGGAGTCGCTGGGTGCTCGAGCTCGGGTGACGACACCACGCCGAGTCCGTCGGCAAGTGAGGCCAGCCCGTCCGCGACTGCGACCGGCGCGCCCGTCGGCAAGGCCAACGGGGTCGAGAAACTGGGCCCGAAGCAGATCCTGAACCAGGCTCGGAAAGCGGCGCTGGATGCCCGCAGCGTGACGATGACCGGCAAGAGCCCGGCCGCTTCCCTGGAGCTGGCGGTGACGCAGGATGCCAGTGACGGCACCCGCTCCTCAGGGCGACACCACGCTGAAGACCCGGGTCGTCGACGGTGTCATCTACGTCAAGGCCGACGAGGCCTACTGGGCGCAGGCCTTCACCAAGAAGAAGGCGAAGAAGATCGGCAACAAGTGGGTCGCGGGAGACCTGACGAACCCGAAGTTGAAGTCGTTCAAACAGACCAGCACCATGAAGCCGCTGATGAACCAGTTCTTGGTCCTCAGCGGGACCGGTGAGGTGGGTGAGGTCGGTGTGGCCGCTGGCCAGCCGGCTGTCCCCATCACCAGCGACGCCGGCACGACGTGGGTGGCCACGACCGGCAAGCCGTACGTCCTGCAGATCACCAGCGCTCCGGAGACCGGCGAGGACGCCACCGTCGACTTCACCGAGTGGGACAAGAAGGTCGTCATCAAGGCCCCGCCCAAGAAGCAGACGATCAGTCTCGCCGACCTCGCGTGACCAGGCGGGACGCGTTCCTGCTGGTCGCTCGCGGTGCTCTGCGTGAGCGCGTCGGCACCTCTGATCGCCGCCTGCGCGGCCCCGGCGCTGGCGATCGCCATGTATCGCTGTCTGTTCGGCGCGGCCCTGACCGGCGCCTGGATGCTGGCCAGTCGCAGCGCTGTGACCGTCCCCGCTGGATGGGCGCGCACGGCGTTGCCCGGTCTGGCGCTGGCCGCGCACTTCGCCGCCTGGATCCCCAGCCTGCGGTTCACCAGCGTCGCGTTGAGCACGGCGATGATCTCGACGCAGCCCGTGTGGTCGGCCTTGATCGCCCGTATCACCGGCCGGCTGGTCTGGGCCGGTGTCGCGATCAGTGTGGCCGGCGTCCTGGTGCTGACCGGCTTCGGTGGCCACCTGGACGGCCGCAATCTCTTCGGCATGGCTCTGGCGCTGCTCGGCGCGATGCTGGCTGCCGTCTACGTCGCGTTCGGGGAGCGGGTGCGGGCGGTGACGGACATCGGCTCCTACACGACCGTGGTCTACGGTGCGGCTGCCGCGGTTCTGCTGGCGGTCTGCCTGCTGTTCCGGATCCCGTTGGGCGGCTACACCGCGCGGGACTGGTGGTTGATCGCCGCGATCACGGTCGTCGCGCAGATCGGTGGGCATTCCGCGATGAATGCCGTCGTGCACCGGGTGTCGGCCACGGTCGTGAGCACTGCGATCCTGTTCGAAGCGCCCGGTGCGACCATCCTGGCGGCGCTGTTCCTCGGCCAGAGCGTGGGGTTGTCACTGGTGCTCGGACTCGCGGTGATGCTGGTGGGGCTGGTGCTGGTGGTGCGCGGGATGCGGCCCCGCGCCAACGCCGTCGAGTCGGGGGTTTAGGCGCGGGGTAGATGTGACCCGTCTTCAGAATTGTCAGAGATGAGCAACCGGCCACCTTTGCCGCCGGGGGTCTGATCAGCGCTGATCATGGCCTGGCTACCGTGGAATCATGACTGAGCCCCGCCAACTTCGCAGCCGTCGTTCCAACCTGGCCGTCCCGGGCAGCAGCCCGAAGATGCTGGAGAAGGCCAAGGGCCTGCCGGCCGACCAGGTGTTCATGGACATCGAGGACGCCGTCGCGCCGATCGCCAAGCCCGACGCCCGTAAGAACATCGTCGCCGCACTCAACGAGGGTGGGTACGAGGACAAGGTGCGTGTGGTCCGGGTCAACGACTGGACCACCCAGTGGACCTACGCCGACGTCGTGGAGGTCGTCGAGGGTGCCGGGCAGAACCTCGATTGCATCATGCTGCCCAAGGTCCAGACTCCCGAGCAGGTCGTCGCGCTGGACATGCTGCTCACCCAGATCGAGAAGTCGATGGGCTTCGAGGTCGGCCGGATCGGCATTGAGGCGCAGATCGAGAACGCGCTCGGGCTGCTGAACGTCGACAAGATCGCCACTGCCAGCCAGCGCGTGGAGACCATCATCTTCGGCCCGGCGGACTTCATGGCCAGCATCAACATGAAGTCGCTGGTCGTCGGTGAGCAGCCCCCCGGCTACGACGTGGGCGACGCCTACCACCACATCCTGATGAGCATCCTGATGGCGGCCCGCGCCCACGACAAGCTCGCGATCGACGGCCCGTACCTGCAGATCAAGGACGTCGAGGGCTACAAGCGCGTGGCGCGGGCGCAGCGCGGCGCTCGGCTTCGACGGCAAGTGGGTACTCCACCCCGGCCAGGTCGAGGCCGCCAACGAGGTGTTCAGCCCGCGGCAGGAGGACTACGACCACGCCGAGCTGATCCTGGACGCCTACGAGTACTACACCTCCGCCGAGGGCGGCGCCAAGGGCGCGGTCATGCTCGGCGACGAGATGATCGACGAGGCCAGCCGCAAGATGGCCCTGGTGATCTCGGCCAAGGGCCGCGCCGCAGGCATGCAGCGGACGAAGACGTTCGAGCCGCCGGCGGGCTGAGCGCGCGGTTGTCGTACTCCCGGCAGCAAGCGACCCGATCGGGGGCGTGGACGGGGCCATTGCCGAAGGCTTTGTGACTGTGCGACCAGTTCTTGGTCTGTGCGTCACAAAGCCGCTTGTGCAACGCCGCCAGGAACCTGGCCGGACCGTCACAACCGCACCATTCCGGGCATATCGGTCTGACGAACCCGAGTCATTCCAGTGCGGACAGGTTCGCCACGCGCAACGAACAGGTCACAACTGCTTGGGAACACTCGCGCACCTGCCGACGTCTCACAAGGGGGCATGTGAGGATAAGCGGAACGCGTTGTGAAGGGTGCAGTATGCGGTTTCTGAAGTCTGTGGCGCTGGCCGGCGCTGCGGTGGTCATGGCCAGTGGCACAGCGGTCGCGGCGCCACCCGAGTTGCCGACCCCGCCCAAGCCGAAGTTCACCAAGACCGTGCAGCCCAGCCTGTTCGGCATGCACGTGCATGACTTGAGCAACCCGGTGCCCGAGGTGAACCAGAAGTTCGGCGCGATCCGGATCTGGGACAACGGGGTGCGTTGGGATCAGGTCAACACCGCGCAGGATGTCTACGACTGGACCCTGATGGACCAGGTCGTCACGAACGCCGAGGCGACCGGTGCCAAGGAGATCATGTACGTCCTCGGGTCGACGCCGCAGTGGCTGGCCACCGACTTCAGCGTGGACAACTACCTCGATGCACCGGGTGCGAATTCCAAGCCCGCCAGCCTCGCAGAGTGGGACAAGTGGGTACGCGCCGTGGTCCAGCGGTACCGAGGGCGCATCGATTCCTACCAAGTCTGGAACGAGGTCAACTTCTCCTCGTTCTGGAACGGCAGCGAGGCGCAGATGGTGGAGCTGACCCGTCGCGCCGCCAAGATCGTGCACGCCGAGGATCCAGGCGCCGAGGTGGTCACCGGTTCGGCGATCGTGCGGCAGTCCAAGAAAGTCGGAAAGCAGGCCGCTGCGATCTCCACCAAGTCGTTCTTCTACAACTACATGCGTGGGCTGAAGAACAAGAAGGTGAAGTTCGACGCCGTGGGCATGCACTTGTACCCCTGGTACAAGGCCGGCCCCGGTGACGGCACGCCGTTCGATCGCGAGACTGGCGCCTCCAATGCCCAGGAGGTGCTCGACCACTTCAAGTTCAAGCAGCCCATGTACGACACGGAGATGGCCTACGGCAACCGCCGCGACAACGGCTGGCCGCGTAAGGTGCTGCCGGCCAAGCTCGGAGCTGCCTACCTTGCCCAGACCTACATCTACGGCATGGTCAACAACGTGCCGCAGGTGTACTGGTACGGCTGGGACGACCACGTGCTCGGCGTGGACGTGACCAGTCCGAAGACTGGCAGAATCCTGGCTCCCGGGATCGCCTACAACACCGTCATGAACTGGATGTCCTACGCCAAGATCGGCGGCTGCGCGACGACCAAAGGTGTGAACACCTGCCTGATCCGGCAGAAGGGCCAGCGGCAGTATCTGGTGTTCCGCAACAGCAAGGCGTACAAGACATACACCGTGAGCAAGAAGTGGAAGGTCAATCAGGTGTGCGATCTCACTGACAAGTGCAAGTCGCTGAAGTCCAACCGCCGTTTGCGGGTCGGCATCTCGCCTTTGCTGGTCACGCCATGATCAGGGCGATCGCTGCGGCTGTGGCATTTGCGCTGCTGCCTGCTGTTCCGGCGGTTGCCGCCCCGCCGACGCTCCCGACTCCGAAGGGTACGTACGGCGCGAAACTTGACGCCGGCCTGCTGGGCCAGCACGTGCACTACTTGTCCAACGAGGGCATCAACACCACCCAGAAGTTCGGGGCGATCCGGATCTGGGACAACGGCGTGCGCTGGGACCAGATCAACACTGCGCCCGGCGTCTACGACTGGACTCTGCTGGACCGCGTCGTCGACAACGCCACCGCGGTTGGCGCCAAGCAGATCGTGTACGTCCTGGGCGGCACCCCGCAATGGGCGGCCAAGTACCCGACGGCGGACTTCAACTACTACTTCGGACCTGGTACCGCGAGCGTGCCCAACAACATCGAGGACTGGAAGACCTGGGTGCGGGCGGTCGCGCAGCGGTACAAGGGCCGGATCACCGCCTACCAACCGTGGAACGAAGCGAACCTGTCAGCGATGTTCTACGCCGGGGGTGGGGACACGGCGGCGCCGATGGCCGACCTGACGCAGGCCGCCAAGCAGGTGCTCGACGAGGTGGACCCGGCCGCGACGTTCACCACCGCTTCCAGCACAGTCATCCAGACCAAGAACTACGTGAAGTCGGGGTGGTTCACTCGCTACTTGAAGGCATTGAAGGCTCGCGGGGTCAAGCCCGACACGGTCTCCGTGCACCTCTACCCGTGGCTCAAGCAGGGACCCGGCAATGGCAACCTCAAGCAGCGTGAGCAGGGTCTGGCGATGGCCAAGCAGGTGATGGCCAACACCGGCTTCAAGAAGTACTCGATCTGGGACACCGAGATGAACTACGGCAATATGCGCGACACATCGTTCAACCAGTGGCCGAAGAAGAAGTACAGCCAGAAGCAGGGCGCGGCCTACCTGGCGCAGACGTACCTGTACTCGCTGAGCAACGGCGTGTCCCAGGTCTACTGGTACGGCTGGGACGACTGGGGTCTGGGCGTGTGGGAGACCTCGAAGTCCGGGCGCATCCTGCAGCCCGGCGAGGCGTACAACACGCTGATGCAGTGGCTGCCGGGCGCCAAGAACGGCGGGTGCACCCCGATCGGGTCGATTTCCACTTGCACGATCAAGCGCGGGGCTCGCAAGCAGTTCCTTGTGTTCCGGGCGACTCCCGCCACCAAGACCTACACCGTGCCCAGCACGTGGAAGGTACGGCAGGCGTGCACTGTGCTGGACTCCTGCAAGCCCATCCGCAACGGCCGGGTCAAGGTCGGCCAGTCGCCGCTGTTGCTCACGAAGTAGCAGCCGTTTGAGCCCAGTTGTTCACTTCTAGCCTCGAGGCTGCGGGCCAGAAGTGAACAAGCGGGCTAGAACCCTGCCCGTTTCGGCGCGGCACCCCGGTGGGATACTGCCGAATAGGCACCCATTGGAGGCGATCATGGCCCGTTTGGCGCAGACCGAAGGCTTGACCGATGTGCAACAGGAGATCCTGTCCGCGGTCCACGATTTCGTCGAGAACGAGATCATTCCCAATGCCCAGCGGCTCGAGCACGCTGACGAGTACCCCACGGAGATCGTCGAGGGTATGAAGGAGATGGGGATCTTCGGGCTGATGATCCCCGAGGAGTACGGCGGCCTGGGCGAGTCCCTGCTGACCTACGCGCTGTGCGTCGAGGAGATCGCGCGCGGCTGGATGAGCGTCTCCGGCATCATCAACACCCACTTCATCGTCGCCTACATGGTCATGCAGCACGGCACAGATGCCCAGAAGAAGGACTTCCTGCCTCGCATGGCCACCGGGGAGCTGCGGGGGTCGTTCTCAATGTCCGAGCCGGGCTGCGGTTCCGACGTCTCGGCCATCCAGTCCAAGGCCGTGCGCGACGGTGACTCCTACGTGCTCAACGGCCAGAAGATGTGGCTGACCAACGGGGGGTCCGTCCACGCTGTCGCGCGGTGCTGGTGCGCACCGACGCCGAGGCCGACGACAGCGCCAGCGTCTACAAGAAGATGAGCACGTTCCTGATCGAGAAGCCGCAGGGCTTCGGCGAGGTGCTGCCCGGTCTGACCATCCCCGGCAAGATCGAGAAGATGGGCTACAAGGGCGTGGACACCACCGAGATGGTGTTCCAGGACTTCCGTCTTCCGGCTGACGCGCTGCTCGGCGGTGAGCCCGGTCGCGGCTTCTACCAGATGATGGACGGCGTCGAGGTCGGCCGCGTGAACGTCGCGGCGCGGGCCTGCGGCTTGGCCAACCGCGCGTTCGAGCTCGGTGTCGACTACGCCCAGCAGCGCGTGACGTTCGGCAAGCAGATCGCCGAGCACCAGGCCGTCGGTTTCCGGCTGGCGGAGATGGCCACCAAGGTCGAGGCTGCGCACCTGATGATGGTCCGCGCCGCGCGCACGAAGGACTCCGGTGCCCGCAACGACCTGGAAGCTGGCATGGCCAAATACCTGGCCAGTGAGTACTGCAAGGAGGTCGTCGAGGACTCGTTCCGCATCCACGGCGGCTACGGCTACTCCAAGGAGTACGAGATCGAGCGGCTGTACCGCGAGGCTCCGATGCTGCTGATCGGCGAGGGCACCGCGGACATCCAGCGCATGATCATCGCGCGGCGGCTGCTGGAGGAGTACAAGCTCCGCGGCTGACGGGGGCCTATGCCGCCTGATTCGCAACCATCGTGTCAACCACGAACTCCGCGAAGGCCAGACTCCCCGTCCAGGCGGGCGACACGGCGTTCAGCACGTGGGTCGACACGGTGTCGCCTCGGACGACGAAGTCCATTTCCAGCCGACCGGTCGATTTCTGCATCAGTTGTGCTCGGATTCCCGGCCTCCCGCGGACCGAGAAGTCCGCAGGACGGGCCGTCGGCACAAGCCTTTGGGCCTGTTTGACGAGATGGCGCCGGCTGTACTTCGGGAACTCGGTGCGCATCAGTTGCGCCACGTCCTGCTCGTCGCTGCGCAGGAATTTGGGAAAGGAGGTCAGGACCTGCCCCATCTCGTCGAGCTTGAAGCGGGTCAGACCTCGATACGCCTCTCGCCACAGGACGGGGATCGCAGTCGGCCCCACTTTGACACCGCCGCTAGCGGTCACGGTGAAGTGCACCCCTAGGAACGGATTGCGGGGATCCGGCACGGGATAGACGTGACGGCTCAGGCGAGGTGCGCTTGGGAGGCCGTACCAGTAGAGCCCCTTGAACGGCATCACCACGTAGTCGTCGCAGAAGCCGTACCACTTGGCGACGGTATCCGCGTACAGACCAGCCGTGTTCACGACGTGCCCTGCCTGCACGACACCCGCAACTGTCACGAGCGTCGATCCCCTCCGACTGCGAACCTGCGTGTTCGTCCGAATCGCCACTTTGCGCGCAAGGAGGTCGCTTTGGAGGGCGGCGGTGACAGCCTGCGGATCACTCACCCCGGTTGTGGGCGACCAGATCGCGCGGTCGACTGTGCGAGCCAAGGGCTCGATCGTGCGCAAGCCCGCCTGGTCGACCATCTCCAGTTCCACCCCGTTCGCCAGCCCCCGTTGCATGAGGGCATCCAGACGAGGCAGATCCGTGACAGCTGAGGCAACGACCACCTTGCCGCAGGACAGTACCGGCACCCCGTTTTCGGCACAGAATCGCCGGAGCAACTGGTTGCCGCGTGCAGTGAGCCGGGCTTTCAACGAGTCCGGGGCGTAGTAGAAGCCCGCATGGAGCACGCCCGAGTTGCGACCGCTCGCGTGCTCGCCGAGGTGCGATTCCTTCTCCAGGATCAGAATCTGGCGCTCAGGAAATCGAACCGCCAGTTCTCGTGCGATCGTCAGGCCGACGATTCCGCCACCGATGATGCAGTAATCGGTTTGCACGCGGGCCCCCTCACTGGCGACTCCAGCCTATTGGTTACCTGCGGCGTCCGGAATCGGCAGACCTGCCGGCGATCCGCGGAAGAGGCGACAGTACAGCCAGACAATCAGCCAGTCTGCGTGCGGTCACACGTGTCGTGCAGCGATAGCGTGATCACATGTCGAACGCGGATCCCTTCAAGCAACTCGAGAACCGGCCAGTGCTGGCCAGCTACGCCTCCTATGGCGAGGCCCAATTCGCCGTGGACAAGCTCAGTGACAACAAGTTCCCCGTGCAGAACGTGGCGATTGTGGGAGTGGACCTGCGGCTGGTCGAGGCAGTCGTCGCGCGACTGTCCTGGGGGCGGGCAGCGCTGAGCGGCTTGGGCATGGGCATCTGGTTCGGGCTGTTGCTCGGCCTGTTCGTGTCGATCTTCGCAAGCGGGGAGGGCAGCACAGTCCGCCTGATCGTGATGGGGGTGCTCTACGGAGCGGCCTTCGGCATCGTGTTTGGCCTCATCTCCTACGCATTCACTGGCGGCAAGCGCGACTTCATCTCGCGCAGCCAACTCACCGCCGGCCGTTACGACGTGGTGTGTGACGCCTCGGTGCTCAATCAGGCGAGGCAGATCCTCGGGGTCAGCGGGGATCAACCGCCAGCGCTGTAGCTGCACGGGTTCGGTCGACTCACAAATCAGTGCGGATGCCCGCCATGCTCACGGATTCGGCACCGCTCCTCCGAGGACGGTGAGCGTCGCGTCCTGGACCAGGCGGCTTGCCGAGCCGTTGCACACCACTCGGAACTGCAGGGAAATGGGGGTGGGGGTCGTCCACGAGGCCATTTCGGTCTCGAATCGCAGTTCGGGGGTGTTCGCGGCCGGGGGTCGCTTCATGTCGTAGTAGTCGCCGCCGTTCCTCGCTAGCTGCAGGGCGCACGTGTAACTACCGGACCCCAACGTTGTGACGGCGATGGTGAAGTGGATGACCACCTTCGAGTAGGCGGGCACTGTGATGGGCCCGCCGGCGCCGCCACCGCCGGCGTCGGACAGCTGTTCGGCCGTCTGTGTAACCACGACGTCTGGGTTGCTCAAAGGCCGCCCGGAAGGGACGTAGCTGTCGCCGAACGTGATCAAGTTCAGCCCGGGCTCACCCTTGTCGCCCTTCGCGCCGGTGTCCCCCTTCTGGCCCGGGTCGCCCTTGGCTCCGGCTGGCCCGGCTTCGCCCAGCTTCGCTCGCAGCCCGGGGGACAGGTCCTTCACGGTGATCGAGCCGTTCTTGATGTCGGCGCCGGTGATCAGTTTTGCCGCTGAGGCCGTCCCGCCGCCGGCGATCGCCGCGCCGAGTACGAATGCCAGAAGCGTGGTCGCGTTCGGTCGCATGGGCCGCCTCCTGCCGTGAGGTACCGCTGAAGCGTAAGTGGGGCTCCGGATGCCGGACATCGGATCAACGGATCGGTGCGTCCGGCTAAACGGTCAGTTCCGCCCAGACCTCTTTGCTGTCCTCATGCACCTCGTAGCCCCACTGTTCGGCGAGTTGTGCCACGAGCGCGAGTCCGCGACCGCCCGCCTGCAGACCACGATCGGTAGCGACGGTAGGCAAGTCGTCCGGGTTGCCGTCCATGACTGCGATCCGCACCCGCTGCGGACCAGCAGTGACTCGCAGTTCCACGAGTCCGCGCCCGTACGCGATGGCATTGGTGACCAGTTCGCTGGTGATGAGCTCGGCATCGTCGACCAGCGCCGGACAGGCCCCACGCCCACAGCTGATCGCTGACCGTCTTGCGGGCACGGCGGATGGCCGTGGTGTCCGCATCGAGAGGGGTCAGGATCTGCATTCCCGCGGCATACCCATTTCGGGGCTGTCTCACACCTGCGTGCTGCCCTGGTTGGATGAACGCTGCCTTCAGCAGTGCCGCAGTGGCTTCCGGGGCCTCGACCGCCGGCGAATGCGCGGCATCAGGGATCAGCGCCAGACGCGCCCGGTAGCGCGCGGCGAGATCCACCTGTGTCTGCCAGGACCAGGAGTCCGGGTCCTCGATGCCGAAGGCCACCAGCAGTTGTCCGCGGGCACTGCGCAGATCCAGGGGCCGGTCGGACAGCAGGATCCGCGCCATCTCCTGCAAACTCGCCGGATCGGTGCGCACGAAGCGTTGATGCATGAACTCCTCGACCTCGGCGCTCGGAGCCGACCAGCCCGCAGCCTTGTCGGCCGCCAGTTTGACCTGCCAGATCTGCTCCGGCGGATAGTGGTCCAGCGCGCTGATCAGCAGCCGCAACTGGTCGTGCTTGGATGCATGGATCGGGCCGGAACCGGAGTTCAGCAAGACCACCGTCGCCCAGTCGAATCCGCTTGCCGCGGTGCCTGCGATCAACCCGCCGAGCGAATGCCCTACCAAGTGCACGGGCGGCTGGCAGGTCTGAGCGATCCGGCACAGGTCGGCTGCCCACCCCGCCAGCGAGTACTCGGCTGCTCGGGGAGATTCGTACTGCCCGCGATGATCCAGGGCGATCACTGTCCAGTCGGCAAGCAACGGCATGAGGTCCAGGAAGTCCTCTTTGCTACCGGTGAATCCTGGCGCGAGCAGGACCGTGCCGAGGTCCCCGTCGATGCGCAAAGTGGCCAGGCCTGTCACCTCGTCGCGAACACGCCGGGCGCCGGGCGGCAGGGCTGTCGACCGCGGCGTGCTCACTGGGGCAGAATAGTGCTCTAAGCAGTCGAGTATGGGGTGGGGACGTGGGTTCAGGTATCGTCGCGGTCGCTAATCAGAAGGGCGGCGTCGCCAAGACGACCACGGTTGCTTCGACGGGGGCTGCCCTTGCCGAAGCCGGCCGCAAGGTCCTGCTCATCGACCTCGACCCTCAGGCGTGTTTGACGTTCGCGACCGGCGTCGAGGTCGACCAGGTCCAGTTCACCGTGCATGACGTGCTGCTCGGCCGGCTCGGTCCGCGGATGGCGATCATGACCACCCCTGAGGGCCCCGATCTACTGCCCGCCTCCATCGAGTTGTCGGGCGCGGAGATGCAGCTGGCCAACCGCACCGGCCGCGAGTACGTGCTGCGGGAGGCGCTTGATGAGGTGGCCGCGGATTACGACATCGTTCTGATCGACTGCTCTCCGTCGCTCGGCGTTCTGACGATCAACGCGCTGACCGCCGCCAACGAGGTGCTGATCCCGATGCAGGCCGAGACGCTGTCGCACCGGGGCGTTGCGCAGTTGCTGGAGACGATCGAGGACGTCCGGCGCTACACCAACCGCGACCTGCGGATCATGGGCGTACTGCCGACGATGTTCGACGCCCGCACCCGCCTTTCGCGGGAGGTTGTCGCGGACATCGAGGAGCAGTACGGTCTGCCGGTGCTGGCGCCGGTATCGCGTTCAGTGCGCTTCGCTGAGGCTCCCGGCACCGGTCGGTCGATCCTCACCACTGCCCGCCGCTCCCGCGGTGCCCAGGCTTACCGTGAACTCGCCGCCACGTTGATGGAGTCCGCATGAGTGCCGAACGTCCGGCCGCGCTGCGACGCGTCCCCACCCCGTCCGAACGCCCGCGCCGGGTCGACCCGCAGGGCAAGCGCTCGTTGTTCAGCGACGAGATCGCTCCGCCGGCGGTGGGCAGCGTGGCATTGCATTGCACTCGTTGCGATGCGCGTTCGGTGGTGTCGATGGTGCAGGCCGCCAAACTCGCGCTGCCGTCGTTGTACCTGCCGGCGCCCGGCCGCACCGACCGGGTCTGGATGAAGTGCCCGTCCTGCGGGTCCCGCAGTTGGGTGCGGCTGCGGCTCAAGGGCTGACCGGATTCACAACTGCGCACATCTCGCCTGTTCGGCGTCCGAAACGCCGGTGGTTGAGCATCCCCCCGGCGTGTCGGCCCGATGGTGCGCAGTGATGAAGATCAGCCCTCGGCGGATGGCTTGCGCACCCGCCGGCGCTGCCGGTTGCGGCGCGGCTTGCTCTGCCCCTGCTGCTCAGCTTTCGCGTCGCCCGACTGCTCCTTGCGCGGTCCGGACCGCCGCTGGCCCTGCTGCCGACCACGGCCACCATCGCGCTGACCGCGCTCCGGCCGCGGCTCGGGCTTGGGCCCCTGACCGATCCGGCCCGTGACGTCCTTGGAGATCCCGAGACCCGTGTACACGTGCTCGGAGGTCGAGTAGGTCTCGATCGGGTCTGCGAACGGCAGCCCGAGTGCCTTGTCGATCATCTTCCAGCGGTGCAGGTCGTCCCAGTCCACGAGCGTCACCGCGACGCCGTCGGCGCCGGCGCGACCGGTCCGGCCGATCCGGTGCAGGTAGGTCTTCTCGTCGTCGGGGCAGGTGTAGTTGATGACGTGAGTGACGTCTTCGACGTCGATTCCGCGAGCTGCCACGTCGGTGCAGACGAGCACGTCGATCGTGCCGTCGCGGAACTGCTGCAGCGCCTTTTCCCGGGCCACCTGGCCGAGGTCACCGTGCACAGAACCGACCTTGAAGGCACGCTCGGCGAGGTCGTCGGAGAGTTTCTGTGCCGCCCGCTTGGTCTTGCAAAAGATCATGGTCCGGCCGCGGCCGTCGGCCTGCAGGATGCGGGCGATCAACTCCGGCTTGTCCATGGAGTGGGCGCGCCAGACGTGCTGCTCGATGGCCTCGACGGTGGCGGTCTCGTCGCCCGGGTCGGTGGCGCGAATGTGCGTGGGCTGGGTCATGTAGCGCCGCGCCAGGCTCAGGATCTGCCCCGGCATGGTCGCCGAGAACAGCATGGTCTGACGCACTGCCGGAACGCGGGAGACGAGCTTCTCGACGTCGGGCAGGAAGCCCATGTCGAGCATCTCGTCGGCCTCGTCGAGAACCAGGACTCGGATCTCGGACAGGTTGAGGATCTTCTGGTTGGACAGGTCGATGAGGCGGCCGGGCGTGCCGACGACGACGTCGACGCCCTTCTTCAACGCGTCGACCTGTGGCTCGTAGGCCTTGCCGCCATAGATCGCCAGCACGCGGGCTCCGGCCTCGGTGCCGGCCTCCTCGATGTCCTCGGCCACCTGCAGGCACAGCTCGCGAGTGGGGACGATGATCAGGGCCTGCGGCGTGTTCTTGCCCGGCTCGAGGCGCTGCAGGACGGGGATGCCGAACGCCAGTGTCTTACCGGTGCCGGTCTTGGCCTGGCCGATGACATCGTGGCCGTCGAGGGCCAGCGGAAGCGCCAGTTGCTGAATGCGGAAGGGGTGGGTGATGCCCTTGCTGCCCAGGGAGGCGATGGTCTCCGGGCGCACCCCCAGGTCTTCGAAACTCGGATCGTTCAGGGTTGTCTCCTTGATATGGGGTCCATTCTCCCATGCGGGTCGCCGGAAGCCGGTCGTGGGCGTCCGTGCGACTAGCCTGAACGTCATGGACGCGCGTGCCCAAGCCACCATCGATCTGCTCGCGGTACTCGCCTACGGCGAGCTGGAGGCGTTCGAGCGGCTGTCGCAGGATGCGCTGCTGGCGCCCAACATGGGGGAGCGGGAGGCGGTCACCGACATGGCCGTCGGTGAGTACGGCCACTACAAGATCCTGGTCGACGGCCTGCGCGCCCGGGGGGCCGATCCACAGGCGGTGATGGCTCCGTTCCGGCGTACCGATCGACGAGTTCCACGCCTCCACAGCCCCCGCGGACTACCCCGAAGCGCTGGTCAAGATCTACGTCGGGGACGGCATCGCCGCGGACTTCTACCGGGAGGTGGCGCAGTTCCTGGAGCCAGATGCAAAAGCATTGGTGGACGAGGTGTGCGACGACCTGGGGCATTCGGCGTTCGTGGTGCCGACCGTGCGCAGAATGATCGCCGCGGACAGGACCCTGGCCAGTCGGCTGTCGCTGTGGGGACGGCGACTGGTAGGGGAGGCGTTGTCGCAGTCCCAGCGGGTGGCCGCCGAGCGGGAGGCGATGGGGGAACTGCTGGTGGGCAGCACCGACCTCGCCGAGTTGGGCCGGATGTTCGCGCGGCTCACCGATGCCCACTCCGCGCGGATGCGGGAGCTGGGGCTCAACGCCTAATGCACGTCTGTGCAGACCGGCCTCAGTCGACCGCGCCGAAACCGACCCGGCGCGAGTGCGGCGGTCCGATCTCCACGTAGGACAGGCTCGCCGTCGGCACGATGACCTGCCGGCCTTTGGAGTCGGTGAGCCGCAGAACCCCGCCGCCGGCCACGGCCTGCTCGACCTGGGTGGCCACCTCGTCGGGAGTCGACGTCACCTCGACGGTGAGTTCGCGCGGGGAGTACTGCACACCGATCTTGACCTCGATGGGATTCTTCGCTGCTGCTGCTCTGGCCATGGCTGGGAGCCTACGTCACGAAGTGCCGGGTAATCCGGGCAGTTCGCGCTGGGCGGATCAAGCCTTCGGGTCCGTCTTCGGGAAGCCGGAGACACCGCGCCAGGCCAGCACGCTCATGATCTTCGAAGCCTGGTCGCGCGGAATTGCGCCCTTCTCGCGCAACCAATAGCGGGCAGCGGTTTGTGCCATGCCGGTCAGTCCCATGGCGACCAGCATGGACTGGTCCTCGGGAAGGCCGGTGTCGGCCGCGATCACGTGGCTGATCGCTATCGGCACAGCGGACGTCGGCGCCCTCGACGATGTCGCGCACGGCCGGCTCGTTGGTCAGGTCGCTCTCAAATACCAGTCGGAAGGCGGCAGACTCGTCGTCCACGAACGCGAAGTAGGCCTCGATCGCGGCGCGCACCCGCAGGTGGTTGTCGTGGGTGCCGTCCAAGGCCGCTTGTACGCGCTTGATCAGGTCCTCGCTCGACTGCTCAAGCAGAGCGAGGTAGAGGTCGAGTTTGCTCGGGAAGTGCTGGTACAAAACCGGCTTGCTGACACCCGCGTTCTCCGCGATCTCGTCCATGGCCGCGGCGTGGTAGCCGTTGCTGACGAACACCTGCTGGGCGCTGGCCAGCAACTGTTCACGGCGCGCCTTGCGGGGCAGCCGGACAGTCTTCCGGGCTCGTTCCACGACCGACATGTGCCTCATGTTACTCACTAGTAACTTTCTCGGGTTGGCTGGTACCGCGGCCCAACTCTAGTGACGGATACGGTGGCGTGGTGGATGTCCGGCCCCGAGTCCCCGGTTCGGACATGCGTGTGGCGGGAACGGACCTGTTCGTCAGGCAGGTCGGTTCGGGTGCTCCGGCGCTTTTCGTCCACGGCCTCGGAGGCAACTCCAGCAACTGGACCGACCTCATGTGGCTGCTGTCCGATGACGTCCACGCGGTGGCCCCGGACCTGCCCGGTTTCGGCCGCAGCGGGCCTGCCGCCTCCGGTGTGTACAGCCCGCAGGGGCAGGCGGATTTCCTGGCTGAGTTCGTACAGCGCACGTTCGCCGAACCGGTGCATCTGTTCGGCAACTCCATGGGCGGGGCGATCAGCCTGCAGTTGGCAGGCCGGCATCCGGAACTGGTGCGATCGCTGACGCTGGTGTCACCGGCGCTGCCGGACCTCATGCCGATGCGCACGAACATCCAGTTGCCGATCATCGCGCTGCCGGGAGTGGGCGATCGGGTCGCGACCAGAATCGCCAAACTGCCCGTCGGAGCGGCGGGTCCAGGCGACGCTCAACATGGTGTACGCCGACCCGGCCAGTGTGCCGCCGCAGCGGGTGCGGGAGGCGCAGGAGGACGCGGCGCTGCTGGCGACCAAGCCGTGGGTAGGGACCGCGCTGCAAGCTGCCCTGCGCGGGATCCTGGCCACCTACTTCGACCGCGGGCCGGATGCTCCCTGGAAGCTCGCCGACCGCATCACAGTGCCGGTTTTGCTCGTCTACGGCCAGCAGGACAAGCTCGTGAACGCGAGGGCGGCGCGGCGGGCGTCCAAGCACTTCCGGCACTGCCGGGTGATGGTTGTGCCGCACTCCGGGCACGTGTCGCAGATGGAGCACCCGGAGATTGTGGCGCGCGGCTGGCGCACGCTGATCGAGCCCTTCGCGTAAGAGGCGATCGGTCGGGTGACCGCAATCCGTGAGCGTCCTGGGCATCGGTGAGCGTCCCGGGCGCCCAAAACCCGTCCGCGGTGCTAACGGATGCCCGGAATGCTCACCGATCGAAGTTGGGTAAGTCGGTGGCCTCAGGCGAGGAACTGGTAAGCCGTCGCCAGCATCCCCAAGTACATGAACGGGATGCCGATGATCCCGCCGATCGTGACCGGCCGCGGGTGCGGCACCCGGACCAGCGCGTAAGCCGCCAGACACAGGGCGAGTTCGGGAAGCAGGACGTACAGCGCCACACCCGCGACCTGCGCCACGCCAACCGGTTCCCACAAGGGGATCGCCGGCGCCAGCAGCTCGGCAACGGTGAACAGTGCCAGGCCGGCAGCGCCGACCGTCACGAAGCCTGCGCGAATCCCGCGGCTGTCCTCCACCTGCCGGGCCAGCATGCAGATCGGCAAGAGCGCGATCGTCCACATCCCGGCCATGAAAATGGGCATGGTTCCGATGAACGGCGAGCCGGTGTCGGGAAACCTGATCGAGCCCAGCACCGCCCCGAGGAACCAGTCCGGGAGCACCATCAGCACACTCATCGGCGCCAGAACGCACCACATGCGCCACGACGTCCGGTCGTGGGTGCGTCGGGCCACCCAGGGCAGGGCGATGTTGTACCCGAGGACGAGCAGCAGCACTTTGGCGCCGGTCTGGCCGAAGGGGATCACGAGTAGCCCGACGGCCACGAGTGCGAAGCCCGCGTGGAAGGCAACCCACACGCGCCGCATGATCGCGAGTGTGGCACAGACCCGGCGCGTCGGGAAGAAAACCGCCGCATGGCACGGTTGTCCCTTGGAAAAGGAGTGCCATGAGTCTCGAGCCCTTGGTGGAGCCCGCCGCCGACCTGACGGTCGACGAGGTGAGGCGCTATAGCCGCCACATCATCATCCCCGAGGTCGGGATGGCCGGACAGAAGCGGCTGAAGAACGCCAAGGTGCTGTGTGTCGGCGCTGGCGGTCTTGGCTCCCCGGCTCTGATGTACCTGGCCGCGGCCGGCGTGGGCACGCTCGGGATTGTCGAGTTCGACGTCGTGGACGAGTCAAACCTGCAGCGCCAGATCATCCACGGCCAGTCCGACATCGGCCGGCCGAAGGCCGAGTCGGCGCGGGATTCGGTGCACGAGATCAACCCGTTGGTCAACGTCGTGGTGCACAACGAGCGGCTGGACAACGACAACGTGCTGGAGATCTTCGCCCAGTACGACCTGATCGTGGACGGCACCGACAACTTCGCGACCCGCTACATGGTCAACGACGCCTGCGTGCTGCTCGGACAAGCCGTACGTCTGGGGCTCGATCTTCCGCTTCGAGGGCCAGGCGTCGGTGTTCTGGGAGCCGCGACGGTCCGCTGCTACCGCTGACCTCTACCCCGAGCCGCCGCCGCCGGGCATGGTGCCGTCGTGCGCCGAGGGTGGCGTGCTGGGCGTGCTGTGCGCGTCGATCGGCTCGATCATGGGCACCGAGGCGGTCAAGCTGATCACCGGGATCGGCGAGCCGCTGCTGGGCCGGTTGATGGTCTACGACGCCCTGGACATGTCCTACCGGACGCGTCAAGATCCGCAAGCACCCGCAGACCCCGCAGATCACCGAGTTGATCGACTACGACTACTTCTGCGGCACGATCAGCGACGAGGCGGCCGAAGCCGCCAAGGACTCGACCATCAGCGTCAAAGACCTGGCCCTGATGCTCGAGCAACGCGAGCGCGGCGAGCGGGACTTCCTGCTGGTCGACGTGCGCGAGCCCAATGAGTGGGACATCGTGAACATCCCCGGCGCGGTGCTGATGCCGAAGGGCGCAGTTCCTGTCAGGTGAGGCGCTGCAGGACGTTGCCGCAGGACAAGCAGGTCGTGCTTCTACTGCAAGGTCGGCGGGCGCTCGGCGGAGGTGCTCGCGCTGGCCAAGGCCGCCGGGTTCTCCGACGCGGTGCACGTGGGCGGCGGGGTTGTGGCCTGGGTGAATCAGATCGAGCCGGACAAGCCCAACTACTGAGCCCGGCGCGGTGTCGCGATGTTGTCGCTAATCCCGGCGTGTCGTGACCACAACGGGACAGCAAGGGCAACTTCGCGACAAAACCCGGGCGCCTACAACAACTCGTTGCGCTGCAGGGAGTTGAACGCGAACCAGCCCGGAATCGTGGGCAGCCAGAACGTCACCAACCGGAACAGCAGCACGCTGGACACCGCGATGCCGCCCGGAATGCCGGCCGCAGTCAGACCGGCGGACAGCGCGGCTTCGACCGCACCCAAACCACCCGGCGTCGGGGCGGCTTGACCGATCGTGGCACCGGCCAGGTAGACCACGGCGATGGCGGCCAGCGGAGCAGACCCGCCGAACGCCCAGACGCAGGCGACCAGACAAATGATGTAGCCGAGGTTGAGCAGCACGATGCCGCCGACACCCACCGCGAGTTTGCGGGGTTGCTGGACGAGGGTGAGCAGTCGCGGCCCCACCTGCTGGAAGATCGGGCGGATGCGCCGCGTGATCCAACGCCGGGTCCATGGCAGCAACAGCAGGATCACCGCAGCGACTAACCCCCCAATCAGGACGAAGACGGCCCACGACGGTGGTGTGAAGTCGCTCTCCTGCCGGGTTCCGGCGATCAGTCCGAAGCCCAGAAGCAGCAGCAGGTGGACCACGAACGCCATCACCTGCGAGACGCCGACGCTGGCCGCTCCCAGAGCCGGGATTGACGCCCGCGCGCTGGAGGTAACGCAGGTTCACGGCGACCGCGCCCAGCGTCGGGGGCGAGATCAGCGTCGCGAAAGAGGCGGCCAACTGCGCCTGCAGCGTGCGGAAGAACTGCAGCCGCTCGGGGACGAAGCCCTCCAATGCCATGGTGGCTGCTATGTAGGTCAGGCCGGACAGCAGCAGCCCGACGAAGGCCCAGCCCCAGGACGCCTGCGAGATAAGTTCCGGCAGGTTCACCTGCGCGAGCTGGGTGAGCAGGATGTAGCCCGCAACCGTCCCGGCGACCAGCGTGAACAGCATCTTCGGCCGCAGCCGCTCGAACTCGACCTGCTCCGGGTTGGGGTTCGGCGACAGCTCGATGAGCAGGTCGCGCAACTGCACCAGGATGTCCTTGCGCTTGCGGATGGCTCGGCGGGTTTCGTTGGACAGTGCGATCGGTTGCAGCACCCCGAGCGCCTTGACCAGGCGCAGGGGGCCGAGTACGCGCTGTCCGGAAGCCACGGCGCGGTTGGGGCTGGTCAACAGAGACAGCGTGCACAGCAGTTCAGCCAGGTCCAGTCGCATCGCGACATCGCTGGCGGCGATCGCTCCGTCGTCGGTGTGCAGCAGCCAGATCTTGCCTTGCTCGTCGCGCAGCAGATGTTCGGCGGTCAGGGAGCGGTGGGTGATGCCCCGGTCGTGCAACTCACGCAGTGCCCGCCAGGCGTTGTCGAGTTCGGAGTCCGACAGGTCCGCGCCGATCTGCGCGAACGTCTTGCCGTTGATCCGGGGGAAGGCCAGCAGTGCCGCGTCCTCGTCGATCTGCACCGCGGCCAGCAGCGGTGGCGTGGGAGCGCCGGCAGCTATCGCCGCATAGGCCTGCAACGCCGTGCGCTCCAGCCGCCGGCGCATGCTCAAGCGCGAAGGGGCGCTGTCGTCGCGCACCCGCAGCGTTCGCCAGAAACTGGCCGCGACCCCCGCACCTTCGAGATCGCGATCCAGGACCAGCACGTTCAGGGTTTCGGCGGCCCGGGTCGTTGCGACGTAGCGACGGCCCGCGCTGAACTCGCGATGGGCGCGCAGCACGGTGACCGGGTAGCCCACTTCTTCCAGAGCCGTAGCCACGGCCAGTCCGCTGGGGCGGGTGGTCGGCGTGCCGAGGGTGTATCGCATGGCCAGGCCGACGGCCCATCCCATCAGGATCGACAGGGCCAGCGCCGTGGCAGTGATGCCACCGGTGACGATGTTGGCCAGCACGATGGCGGCCACGACGAGGATCGAGATCGGACCGAAGCGGGGCCGTTCCACCAGCCGGGAGATGGTGATGAACGCGACCAGCCCGGCCAGGATCGCGCTGAGCGGCGGCAGTTGGCCGGGGGTTTCCTGGCCGGTGAGCGTGAGCAGCAACCGCGGGTTCGGGTAGCGGGTGATGATCCAGGCGATCACCGAGGTCAGGACCACCGCAACGGCGAGTCCGGCCAGGGCTTCGGCCAGCATGCGGCCGCGTCGCCGCACCATGAGGTCGAAGGCCGCCGCGAGCGGCAGGGCCAGGACGCCGAGCAGCCCGATCACGTTCGCCGCCACGACGATCAGCCCGGGGATGCGGTCGGAGGCCTCGGTCAGGTCGCTCTCCAGACCGGCCGCCGTGGCTGAAGCGAAGTAGGCGATCGCCAGGATCAATGCGGCTGTCCCGAAGGCGACCACCAGGCGCAGCAGGTCGATCGGGCGGCGCAGCCGGCGCGGGATGACGTCGGCCTCGATCACCACCGTCTCGAGGTCGGCTTGGCGTGCGGGTTCCGGGGGGATCGGGGCGGGTTCGCTGGGGGCTTCCGGTTCGGCCGGAACGGCCACCGGAGCCGGCGGTTCGGCCGGGGCGAACGGACTCGTCGCGGGCACGGGGTCATCCCCGTTCAGCCGGACAGTCGGGTCGCCACTCACAGATGCATGGTGTCAGATTCCGCTGTGGGCGCCCCCGCCCGTGCCGATATCAATGATGTGCCTAGCGGGGGCGAATCCTTGTCGCTGGGGCACATTGCCGAGGGGTTCACGCCGTCGCCCGCCGAACGCACGATCAGTGGGCACGCTGGCGTTTGAACGATGTGCCCGCCGGACCAGATTCTCGTCGCTGGGGCACATTGTTGAACTCTGGGCGCAAGACCGGCCAGACGTGTCAAACCCGTGTGATGTCCTATGAACATGCCCACCCCGATCCAGTTGCGCTGGCCCTCGCCGCGAGCGGCGCAGTGGCGCCCGGATCCCGCGCAACAGGCGGTGATCGCGCATGACCGCGGGCACCTGCGGGTGCTGGCGGGACCGGGAACGGGCAAGACCAGCGTCATCGTGGCCGCCGTCCGGGAGCGGATCGAGCGCGGGGAGCCGGCCGGCTCGATGCTCGTGCTGACCTACGGACGGATGGCCGCGCAGGAGTTGCGGCAGCGGCTGACGGTAGGGGCGACTGCCGTGCCGGTGGCCACTACGTTCCACGCGCTGGCCCGGCGGTTGCTGATGAGCAGCGATCCCAGGCTGCGGCTGATGGGCGCACCCGAGCAGGAGTCGGTCCTGCGCGAGATCGTGCGGGTCAGTAAACACCTGCCTGTCGAACTCGAACCGGCCCGGCACAGCCGCGGTCTCACCGAGCAGGTCCGCGCATTCATCGCCGCGGCGCAGTCCCGGGGCGTGGCCCCGGACGAGCTGGACCTCGGCGATCCGCTGGCCAGGGCGGCGGCGCTGGTCTACGGCGAATACCTGGACGTGATCGGGCTGGCTGGCAACCTGGATTATGCCGAACTGATCCGGCGGGCCACGCGGTTGATCGCCGACGACCCGCCCGCCTCGGTGCGGGCGCTGGACACGATCTTCGTCGACGAATACCAGGACACTGACCCTGCACAAGTCCGCTTTCTGCAGCAGCTCGCGGCGCACGGCGCGAACGTGGTCGCGGTGGGCGACCCGGATCAGGCGATCTACGGCTTCCGGGGGGCCGACGCAGATGGTCTGCTGCGCTTCGACGAGGTGTTTGCGCAGCCCTCCTGCACGACGATCGCACTGGAAACCACCCGCCGCTTCGGTCCACAGCTGGCCGACGTGGCGACCCGGGTCGTACCCCGCAACGCACTGGGCAGCGTCGGGGTACAGCAGACCCAGCGCCACCGGCGGCCGACCCCTGCTGGGCCTGCGGGCAAAGCCGCCTTCCGCGTGTACGAGTCGGAAGCCGCGCAGGCCGACCACATCGCTGACCTGCTCCGCCGCGTACATGCGGGGTCGTCGGAGGTGTTCGATGTCCAACTGGATTGGTCGCAGATGGCCGTGCTCGTGCGTTCTGGCAGCCGTGACCTGCCATCGTTGCAGCGAGCATTGACTGCTGCAGGCATCCCGGTGCAGATCCCCCAGGACGACATTCCCGTCGCCCGGATGCCCGCAGTCCGCCCCCTGCTGGACGTGTTGAAGGCCGCGGCCGGAGCCGATGGCGGGCTTACCGGTGACCGTGCCTCAGATCTGCTGCAGTCACCGCTGGTGGGCCTGACAGCGCGCGATGTCACCAAGATCGGCCGCTTGCTGCGCCGAGAGGCCGCGGCCACAGGGGCGACGCCAGCCTCCTCCGCCGAGCTGATCGCCGCGGCGCTCAATGACGCGGATTTGCTCGCTCCGCTGCCTGAGGGCCTTGCTGTTCCGGCCGGGCGGCTGGCTGGGTTGTTGGAGCAGGTGCGGGCCCAGATCCACGCGGGAGAACCGCCGTCAGCATTGCTGGACCTCATCTGGAACGCCACGCCCTGGCCACGGCGCCTGCGCCGGGATGCCCTCGGCGGTGGCCGCCGGGCTCTGGACGCCGACGCAGTGCTTGATGCTGTGATGGAACTGTTCGTCCTGGCCGAGCGCTCCGACGAGGCGTTCGAACAGGTCCGCTCGGTCGAGCAGTTCTTGGCGCAACTGGAGGATCAGGCCATCCCGGCCGCGCCCGACCAGCAACGGGCCACCTCCCGCCCGGCCGTCGCGCTGCTCACGGCGCACCGGGCCAAGGGAAGTCAGTGGCCGCTGGTGATCGTGGCCGGTGTTCAGGAGGGACTGTGGCCGGATCTGCGTCCGCGACCAGCACTTCTGACCGGGGGTGGCGGCGACCGTTGGCGCAGCCAGCAGATGCTCGACGAGCGCAGGTTGTTCTTCGTGGCGTGTACCCGTGCGTCACAAGCGCTACTGGTGTGTGCCGTGAAGAGCAGCGCGGAGGACGGGCTGCAACCCTCGCCGTTCCTGAGCCTGGCCGCAGGTGAGCAACCCGTCATCGAGGTGCCCGGTCGGCCGCGCCGGCCCTTGACCCCGGTCGGTGTGGTGGCCGGCCTGCGGCAGATCCTGCTGGACCCGGTGAGTAGCCCGGCCCTTCGGGTAGCGGTCTGGGAACGGCTGCTGGATCTGGCCGATCGCCGTGACGACCACGGCCGCCGGGTCTTCCCGTGGGCTGACCCTGTGAGGTGGTGGGGTCATCGGGACTGGACGGTCAGCGAGCGCCCGTGGCAGCCACCCGATCAGCCACTGGTGCTGTCCGCCTCCGGGGTTGAGTCCTACGTCACCTGCCCCCGGCGCTGGTTCCTGCAGAAGCGGGTCAAGGCCGACGAGGTGGCGAGCACCAGGATGGCCTTCGGTTCGCTGCTACATCTGTGCGCCGAGGCCGTGGCGGGCGGTGTGCTCGAACCCGACGAGCAACAGATCGCCGAGGTCCTCGACCAGGTCTGGACAGCGATCGGCTATGCGCCGGGATGGCAGGAGCGCTACGAGCGGGAGGAGGCCCAACAGGCCACCAGGCGGCTGCTCACCTGGCTCAAGAACACCCCCGGTGAGTTCGTCGGTGCGGAGCAGGAGTTCGACGTGCCCGTCGCCTTGGACGGCGATGAGACCGTAACGCTCAAGGGCGCCGTCGACCGCATCGACCGGGTGGGCGACCAGTTGCTGATCACTGACTTCAAGACAGGCAAGCCCGTCACCCACAAGGCTGCCGAGGAGCACATCCAGCTCGGGTTGTATCGGTGGGTGGCTGAACTCGGCGGACTCGGGGTGCCGCAGGACGCGATCGCGCAGTTGCTATACGTGCGGCACGACGCTCCGGCCAAGCACGCGGAACTAGGCGCGAAAGCCCTTGTTCAGGACACCCCGGACCTGGGCTGGGTTCAGCCGGTAGTGGACGCCACTGCTGCCGGGATCCGCGCCCAACTGGCTCCGGCCCGGCCTGGGGACCACTGCCGGTTCTGCACGTTCCAGAGTTCGTGTCCGGCCCGTCCAGAGGGGCTGGAGGTGGCGCCATGAACCGCGAGCAGATGCAGGCCATCCTCGGCTTCTTGCCCAGTGACGAGCAGTGGGCCGCCATCACGGCACCGCTGGACGCTCCGATGCTGGTGCTAGCGGGCGCCGGTTCCGGCAAGACCGCGGTGATGTCGGCCCGGATCGTCTGGGCGGTGAGTACCGGCCGGATTGCACCTGAACAGGTCCTGGGCCTGACGTTCACGCACAAAGCCGCGGGCGAACTGGCCACCCGTACCCGTACGTATCTGGACGCGCTGCACCTCAGTGAGGACACGGGTGATCCGGCGATTTCGACGTTCCACGCGTTTGCTGTCGATCTCATCGCCGAGTTCGGCCTACTCGCCGCAGCCGAACCGTCGGCGACGCTGCTGAGCCCGACCGACCTCGCGCAGGCGACGTTCCGCAGCGTGGTGGGCAGCCGGGTACCCTGCGAGGACTTCGGCACCGGCCACATCGACACCGTGCGCCAGCGCGTCCAGTCGCTGGACGAGCAGTTGTCCGAGCATCTGTGCGCGCCCGAGGACTTACGGAAGTTCGATCGCCAGCTGATCGAGGACCTCGCCACGCAGTCGGGAGCGGACGCCCAGAAGACCGTGCTCGCCTCGCGGCGCCGGATCCTCGCATCACAGGTCGTCGAGGAGGTCCGGGCGGACCGGGCGGCCAGCGCGCAGGTGGGTTTCGCCGATCTCATGCGGCTGGCGGCGTTGATCAGCCGCATGCCTCTGGTCAGCGCGCAGTTGCGCGAGCGGTACCGAATGGTGCTGGTGGATGAGTACCAGGACACCAGCGTCGCACAGGCCGATGTGCTCGCCTCGCTGTTCGGATCCGGTCACCCCCTGACTGCCGTCGGTGACCCGCTGCAGGCCATCTACGGATGGCGGGGGGCCTCTGTGGCCAACATTGACGGCTTCCCGCAGGCGTTCGGGGCCCGGGTGCGGCCGTTGACGGTGAACCGTCGCTCGGGGGAGCGCATCCTGGACGCCGCCAACGCGGTCGCGACGCCGGTCCGGGCCCAGCATCCCGGGGTGGAGGTTCTGCGGCCCGGCGGCGACGACGTCGGACAGGTTGTGGCAGGCATGTTCGCCACGTTCGCGGAGGAGACTGCGTGGCTGCTCGAGCAGATCCACGGGCAGCTCGACGGGGGTCGCCCACCCGAGGAGATCGCGGTCTTGTGCCGGACGAACAAGGACGTCGCCGAGATCGCCGCGGCCATGCGAGCGGCGGGCATTCCCACGGCCGCCGCTGCGTTGGGCTCGGTGCTACACATGCCCGAAGTCGTCGAAGTGCTCAGCGTCCTGCGCGTGCTGCAAACCGGCGACAACGCGGCGCTGGTGCGGCTGCTGACCGGTCCCCAATGGCGGATCGGCACCGAGGACCTGGCGGCCTTGGGATCCCGTGCCCGAGGCTTCCTGGACGCCGGCAGGAACGAGCCCGGGACCTTCGACGAGCGTGTGCAAGAGGCGGTGACCGGTGTCGACCCGGTCGAGGTCGTGACCCTGCTCGAGGCCGTGTACGACCCAGGGCCGGCCGTCAGCGAGGACGCCCGCGCTCGACTCGCGCAGCTTGCCGCCCAGTTGGATGCCATCCGTCCCGCGCTGGCGGCTGGTGTCGAGGAGGCGGCGCATCGCACCGTCGAGGTGACCGGGCTCGGGGTCGAGGTCCGGCTCGGGCCCCTCGCGGTGTCGCGGATGGACGGCCTGGCGGCCCTGTTCGACCTGATCGGGATGTACCGCACGGGCCATGACGACCCCTCGGTGGGCGCGTTCCTGCACTGGCTGGACTTTGCCCGGCAGCTCGACGAGACTCCGGACACCGACCTTCCGATCCGTGGCGGGGCCGTGAAGGTCATGAGCGTGCACCGGGCGAAGGGTCTGGAGTGGGACTGCGTGTTCGTGCCGTGTCTGAGCGCTGGGATCTTCCCCTCCAGCCAGGGCCGCAACCTGTGGACCACGAACTACAAGGAACTGCCCTACCCTCTGCGCGGGGATCGCAGCCGGCTGCCGCACCTGCCGGACTGGACGCTGCGTGGCTACAAAGCCGCGATGTCTGATCTGAAAAGGCAGTACGCAGAGCAGGACGCGTTCGAGGAGAATCGGCTGGCCTACGTCGCGCTGACCCGGGCCCGGGAGTTCCTGGCCACGACCGGGCACTGGTACTCCGCCCAGGGCAAGCAGCGCCCCCCAAGCCCATACCTGCTGGCGGTACGCGACGTGGCGGGTGTGGAGATCGTCGAGTGGCTGGAAGAGTGCCCGGAACCACCGGTGCCGACCGACTCCAGCGATGTGGACTGGCCGGCCGCCATCTACACCGACGTCTCGCCTCCGCCTGCGGCAGCCGATCCGCTGACGCTGGAGGAGTCCGCGCGGCTGACCGCGCTGGATGCCGACATCGAGGCGGTGTACGCCCGCGAGTGCGCACAGTCTCGTCCGGTCACCGAGGTGGACCTGCCGGCCGCGCTCAGCGCCAGCCTGCTGATGCGAGTCTCGAAGGATCCACAGGCGGCTGCCGAGGACCTCGTGCGGCCCATGCCGCGGATCACGCCCGCCGCCGCTCGCCGGGGAACGGCCTTCCACGAGTGGGTGGCTGCTTCCCACCAGCAGTTGTCGTTACTGCCCGAGTGGGATGCTGCGGCCGATGCCGATCTGGCCGGCGACGACGAGCTGGCCGCGTTCATCGCCGGCTATCGGAAGACCCCCTACGCCCAGCTGGTTCCGTACGCCGTCGAGACCGAGGTGGCCGTGCCGGTCGCCGGTGCAGTGGTGCGCGGGGTCATCGACGCCGTTTACGAGCACGACGACGGCACCTGGGAGGTCGTCGACTGGAAGACCAATCGCGAGCAGACCGCAGACCCCCTTCAACTCGCGGTCTACCGGGCGGGCTGGGCCGCGCAGATGGGGGTGGATCCTGCCGACGTGCGTGCGGCGTTCGTGTATGTCCGGGACGGGGAGGTGGTACGCCCGGAACTGCCAGAGCTCGACGAGCTCGTGTCCCAGGCACACTCACGGCCGATCGGTGAGCATTCCGGGCATCGGTGAGCACCACGGACGGGTTTTCGGCGCCCGGCATGCTCACCGATGCCCTCAATGCTCACCGATGGCGACTTCACCCAGCGGGCCGGTGGTGGCTTCTACAGCGCGAACTCAGCAGTCACCGCGCAATGGTCGGACACCGGCAGGGCGTGCACTTTCCCGCCATACCCCGCAATGCCGTCGGACAGGATGTGGTCGAACTGCACGCGCGGCTTGAACACCGGGTAACTCGGTCCCGTTTCGGTTTCCCGCCACTTCGTGACCCGGGCGGCGATCCGGCCGGGCAGGTTGAAGTCGCCGAGCAGGATCACCGGTCGTGGCATATCGGCCAGCCACTGCTTCACCTGCCGCAGCTGCCGCGTGTTCGTGAACGGCACGAACGACAGGTGCACCGTGCATACGGTCACCGGCGTCGGCAGATCGAGCACCGCGGCCACTGCTGCTCGCGGCTCGTCCGGAACCCGCAGAACGCGCGGCCGCGGGCTGCCCGGAACGAGTAGCGGCATGGTGACGTTGGCCGGGTCCATCAGCAGGTAGCGCCATTCGCGGACTGCGATCCGGCTGACCAGCCCCACCCCGTACTTCGGCGCCCGGAACTCTCCCCGCCAGGCCGCCGCGACGTCGGCATCGGTGCTGGGCCGGAAGTCGGCCTTCGGTCCCGGTGTGCCGACGACCGTGGGGACGAAGCGGTACTCGCTGGCCCCCAGAGCATCTGCGGCCAGCGCCGTCTGGTCGACCATCCCGCTGCGAGGTTGCGCGGCATCCACCTCCTGCAAGCCCAGCACGTCGACATCGAGTCCAGCGACCGAGTCCCGCAGCGCATCGACGTCTTGTTCGGCGGCACCGCCGAGCACCCGCATCCCGTGCAGAAGGTTGTAGCTGCCGACCCGCAGGACGGGCATCAGCGCACGCCCTCGCCGGCCTCCTCGGTCGGGACCTTGCGCACGCCCACCTTGCTGCGCATCCATTCCCGGGCGGGTTCCTCGATGAAGCGCCACGCGCACCAGGCCAAACCGACGGTGGACGCGATCAGCGCCAGCGTGCTGAGCAGGTACAGCGGTCCGCCACTGATGCCGACCACGTCCATCCCCGCCCGCCACAGGCCGTACCAGACGAGGTGGATCAGGTACATCGAGTAGGAGATGAAACCTCCGAGCACCAGCCAGTGGGTGCTGAGGAATCGCGACGGCGCGCCGTTGGACAGCGCCAGCGAGCCAAGCCACAGCACCAGCAGCGGGATGATGATGACGTAGCCGCGAGGAGCTTCGTCGGGCAGACCCTCCCACTGCAGGGAGTCGATGTGGCCCATCACGACCGCGATGCCGACGATGACGATCGGCACCACCCAGGCCAGGGCGCTGGCGCTGCGCTTGGCGCCTGCGCTGTGCTGCCACTTACGCACGGCGAGGTAGGTGAACGCGCCGGCCGTGAACTCGGTGCCGATCCGGATCGTGCTGGCCCAGCCCTGGGTGAGGAACGGGTCGTCGTCGCGGGTCAGTCCTATGTAGAGCAGCGGCGTCAGGCACAGGAACGCGATGCCGGCCAGTGCCCACGGCCCGAGCCGATCGCGCAGCCGCCAGACGACCAGGATCAGCAAAGGGAAGAACAGGTACGCCAGCCACTCCATGGACAGCGACCACGCCGGGAAATTCCAGCCGCGGGACGGATCCGGCCCCCATTCCTGGATCATGAGCACCTGCTTGAGGTACGACGGAACCGTCATCCAGTCGCGCTTGGGCTCGCCCTTGACCACCATCTCGGCAAGGGCCGCCAGCCCGGCGACGTTGAGCATCACGAAGTACACCGGGTACACGCGGGCCAGGCGTAGCCAGTAGAAGTTCAGGCTGCCCGCCCACGTGAGTTTCGGGCCGAGCCGGGTGAGGTAGGTATGGGTGAGGATGAAGCCGGACAGGGCGAAGAAGAGGTCCACCCCCACCGAGCCCAGCCGCAACACTTCGTGCAGGACGGGCACCAGAATGCCCGCGGCGGCCAGCGACGGCTGGAAGTGGTAGAGCATCACCCACGCCGCGGCGACGAAGCGCACGCCGGTGAGTTGCTTGATGAAATCGCCCATGCCCGCCAATCCTGACACACGGGCTACGGTGTGCCTGTGTGGCCCACGCCGGAACCCGACCTTTTCGTTCGCGACGAGCGCGACCGCACGGATCCGCAGCGGCTGGCCGCCTTGTGGCAGGCGCCCGAGCGCCGGCTGATCGGGGTGCACAAGGGCCGCGTCGACCTCGACCCGCCTGACTCGGGGGAACGGATCCTGCTGGGTTGCGCGGACGGTGCGCCGTGGTTCGCGATCCGCGGGCAGGGGAGTCAGGACCTGCGGCTGGTGGCCGACGACCTGGAGCCGGTCGAGCGCTCGGCGGCGTTGACGGCCGTTGCGCTGGACAACTGGCACGCTGCCCATTCACACTGCCCGCGCTGCGGGGAGCCGACCGGGATCGAGCGGGCCGGCTGGGTGCGCCGCTGCCCGGCCGATTCCTCCGAGCACTTTCCCCGTACCGACCCGGCCATCATCACGCTGGTGATCGACGACCAGGAGCGCGCACTGCTCGGCCGCAGGGGGATCTGGCCGGACGGCTGGTACTCGACATTGGCCGGCTTCGTGGAACCGGGGGAGACGTTCGAGCAAGCTGTCGTGCGCGAGGTCGGGGAGGAGGCCGGGGTCGTTGTTCCTGTCACGGGCGTCCAGTACCGGGCCACGCAGCCGTGGCCATTCCCGAGTTCGCTGATGATCGCATTCACCGCGCACACCCACGCCCAACCGACTACCCCGGACGGCGACGAGATCGCAGAGAGCCGGTGGTTCAGCCGTGAAGAATTCCGGGCGGGTGCCGAGGCAGGTCAGGTGCGGATCCCGCCGCGGATCTCGGTGGCCCATCACCTGATCGCCGATTGGTTCGGCGAAGAGATCCCGCAGATCTGGAGCCGTTGAGTCCGGATCGCCCATCCCCGGCCGCAGTGTCCGACCCGGATGTGAGGATGCCCGTGTGGACCCCGACCAGATTCTTGCCCCGCTTGACCCGGATCAACGCGCCGTGGCCACGGCCGTGGCCGGTCCGGTGGCGGTGCTGGCCGGAGCCGGAACTGGCAAGACTCGCGCGCTGACCCACCGGGTGGCTTATGGCGTCGCGACCGGGGTCATGGACCCGCGCCGAACGCTGGTGGTCACGTTCACGACCCGTGCCGCCGGAGAGTTCGGGCGCCGGCTGCGGGGGATGGGTGTCGACGGGGTGCGGGTCCGTACGGTGCACTCCGAGTCCTTGCGGCAATTGCAGTGGATGTGGCCGCGCACGGTCGGCGGCGCCATGCCACGGGTGCAGGCCAGCAAGTACCCGCTGGTCATGTCGGCGTTGAACAAGCTCGGCATTCGGCTCGATGACGCCGGCCGTCGGGATGCGACCAGCGAGATCGAGCGGGCCAAGGCGATGGGCGTGGCCCCCGAGCAGGTTGGGGCCACGGGTGTCCTGCAGGAACGGCTGCCGGAGGTCTACCAAGCCTACGAAGACGTCAAAGCCGCCTCCGGTGTCGTCGATTTCGAGGACATCCTGCTGCTCAACGCGGGTCTGATCAAGGACAACATCACCATCGCCGAGCAGGTCCGACAGTGGTGTCGCTGGATCACGGTGGACGAGTTCCAGGACGTGTCGCCCCTGCAGCACCAGGTTCTCGAGGGGTGGCTGGGCGGTCGCGACGAACTCTGCGTCGTGGGCGACCCATCACAGACGATTTACACGTTCGCCGGCGCGAGCAGCGAGTACCTACTGGGCTTCCGTAGCCGCTGGCCGGAGGCGACGGTCCTGCAGTTGACCCGCTCCTACCGATGTGTGCCGCAGGTCATCGAGCTGGCGAACCAGGTGCTCGCCGGCGCGGAGACCCGGGCCCGGCTGACCCTGCATTCACAGCGCACAGACGTCGGTGAGGTGCACACCCGCGTGCACGACACCGACCAGGACGAGGCGGCCGCGGTGGCCGAGGCGATTGGCAAGCACATCACCACCCGCTCTGCCTCGGAGATCGCGATCCTGGTTCGCACCAATGCCGCCACAGCCCGCTTCGAGCGGGAGCTGCAGGCTGCTGGCATCCCGTACACGGTGCGCGGCACGGCCCGCTTCATGCAGCGCCCCGAGGTCAAGCGAGCGGTCTCGCTGCTGCGGGTGGCCGCCAAGCACACCAGCGACCAGCCGGTCGCTGATCGGGTCGCCGCGGCCCTGGAGCCGATGGGATTCACCTCCGAACCGCCGCTCGGGCAGGCCCAGCGCGAGGAGTGGGAGTCGCTGGCAGCGCTGGTCGGTCTGGCACGTGGGCACGACACCCTCGAGGCGCTGATCGCCGATTTGGACGAACGCGCCGAGACCGACGACGCTCCTGTTGCGGACGCGGTAACGCTGGCCTCGCTGCACTCGGCCAAGGGCTTGGAGTGGGACGTCGTGTTCCTGCCGGGGCTGTACGAGGGTGGTCTGCCGCTGCGCTACCAGGGGGAACTTGTGGACGTGGAGGAGGAACGGCGGTTGTTCTACGTCGGCGTCACCCGCGCCCGCGACGTGCTGGAACTGTCCTATGCGGTGCAAGGAAACCGGCGGGAGCCCCGGCAACCATCCCGGTTCCTGCCTGATGCGCCGCGCCGGGCCAAGCAAGTTCAGCCCCGCAAAGCCGCCACGGTGCAGGGCTGCCGGGTGTGTGGCAAGCGGCTGAGCCCGGGCGTGGAGCGGGCGCTGGGTACGTGTCGCACCTGTCCCAGCGACGTCCCGGTCGAGATGGTCGACGCGCTGCGTGAGTGGCGCAAGGACGTCGTCGCGCGGCGCAGTGAGGAGTCCGGCAAGTCGATCCCGGCGTTCCTGGTCGCTACCGATGCCGTGCTGATCGGCATCGCGACGGCCCGGCCCGCCGATGCCAGGGCACTGGCCCGGGTCAAAGGGATTCACAAACGGCTCGTGACCGAAAATGCAGACGAGCTGTTGGCCATTGTGGCCGCGCACGGGAAACCCCCTTTGCCAAGCCCGTGGGGCAGCGCGTAACCTGTTGCCCACCGACCCGAGAGGAGTGCGCCATGTTTGCTGATGCTTTCGCCGCAGCTGCCGTGGCCGCGTCCGCGCGGGGCGGGGTGACCTGACGTAAATCCCCACACCACAGGCCGCGGCGAACACCCGCGGCCTTTTTGTTTGTCCCGATGGAGGTGAAATGACTACCGAGATCCCTTGCACGATCGGTTCCGCCGAGATGTGGTTCTCCGATGTGCCAGCGGAGATCGACCATGCCCGGCGCCTGTGCGTGGGCTGTCCCCTGCAGCGTGAGTGCCTGCAGGGTGCCCTGGCGCGCTCCGAGACCTGCGGCGTGTGGGGAGGCGAGTTGTTCCTCGGCGGTCTTCCCGTCCCCGGGCCCAAGCGCAACGGCCGGCCGCCCAAGGACGCGGCCGCCCGCGACGCCGCGCTTGCCCACCAGATGCGATCGAGGATCGATGCGGTGCTGGCGTCGTAGCTCACGTGGTCAGACTGGGCGGGGGACTGACTCACACCTCTTGAGCAAACCCCGGTACCCAGCGTTCGATCTCGTCGCGGCTGGCGACGTTGGCGTCCAACTGGCACAGCACCCCGACGCATCCGAGCCACACGCGGTGGATCAGCAGGTAGTTCGGCGGCAGGTTGAGTTTCAGTCCGACAGTGAACTCCTCGCTGCGGGGATCGCGCAGCCGCAGGAATTCCCCGCGCAGCCATTCGCGGCTGTAGTGGAAGACGTCGTGCCGGGCGGGTTCGACCAGCGGTGACAGGTAATCCAGCAGCGCCTGGGCTTCCAGGATGATGTCGGATTTAATGAACCCTTCACTGCGCAGACCCTCCATCACCCCGGCCGCGTCGTTCTCCATCGCCAGGCGCAACAAGTAGCCCATGGCCGGTGGCAGCCCGTCCGGCAGATGGGCGACCGCACCGAAGTCCAAGACCGCGAGTTTTCCGTCCTCGGTCACCCGGTAGTTGCCCGGATGCGGGTCGGCGTGCAGCAGCCCGGCCCGGGCCGGACCGGACAGCAGGAAGCGCTGGTACAGGGTCGCGTAGCGATCACGCTGCGCCTGAGTGCCGTCGGCGATGATGTGCGACAGCCCCGTACCGTCGATCCACTCGCTGATCAGCACCATCGGCGCCGCGGCCAGGATGTGGGGAACTGCGAACTCAGGATCGCCTTCGAACGCCACGGCGAACGCGCGTTGCGACTCCGACTCTCGCAGGTAGTCGAGCTCTTCGGCGACCCTGGCCCGCAGTTCTTCGACCAGCGGTTTGACGTCCATGCCCGGCACGATTCCGCCGAACATCCTCGCCATCCGCGACACCTGGTTGAGATCGGCCATGAGCGCCTTGCCAGCGCCGGGGTATTGGATCTTGACGGCCACGGTACGGCCATCGCGGTACACCGCCCGGTGGACCTGCCCGATCGAGGCAGCTGCCGCGGGGTCGTCGTTGAACTCCGCGAATCGGTCTCGCCAGTCCGGTCCGAGCTGGTCGGCGAGCACCGTGTGCACCGTCTCGGCCGGCATCGGGGGTGCGGCGTCCTGCAAGCGCGTCAGCGTGGCGCGATAAGGCCCGGCCATCTCTTCGGGTAGCGCAGCCTCGAAGACGCTCAAGGCCTGGCCGAACTTCATGGCCCCGCCCTTGAGCTCCCCGAGGACCTTGAACATCTGCTCGGCAGTGCGCACCTGGATCTCGGTGGCGACCATCTCGGCCGGTTTTCCGCCGATCCGCTTGCCCAGGCCCAGTGCCGTACGTCCGGCGTAGCCGAGCGGCAGGCTGGCCATCCGGGCGGTGCGAGCGACCGCGCGCTTGGGGATCGGGTCGTCTGCCATGACCCCGATTCTGCCTTGCATCCACTACCCCCACCAGAGCGCACTACCATCGCGACCTTGTGGATCACCCCCGCCTTCCACAAGGCAGCCCGGACAGCATCGGCACATGCAGCACGCACTTCTCGGTGATCCCCTGCTGGCCTGGCGCGACGATTCGACCCTGCAGATCGGCTGGGTCGGGCATTGTGTCGTCGTTGAATCCGCACCCCCAGAACTGCCGAAATGGCTGGGTCTGCTGCACGGTGAGGCTGCGCAGGATGACGTCATCAAAAAGGCCAGGAAGTTCGGCCTGACCCGTAAGCGAGCGCTCAAGCTGCTCCAGGACCTGCGAGCGGCCGGACTGATCGGCGGGAATCCGCAGGTGCGCGTGAGGGTCGAGTCGCGCTCGCTGGTGGGGGACGCATTGCGGGAGGCACTGACGGTCGCGGGGGTGGAACTCGTGCAATCAGCCGGCGTCGTGGTGTTCCCTCAGGGTCAGGTCCCCTCGCTGGTGGCTGCTCCCGCCGCCCGTCGGCTGCTGCCGGTCTGGTTCGGTCCCCGGGCTGTTCATGTCGGCCCCGTCATCGATGACGTCCGGGGGCCGTGCCCGCAGTGTGTCGACCGGCGCTGGGCCGATGCGGATCCACTGTGGTCGCATCTGGTTGCGCAAGCCAACTCCGTCGGCTCCTGGTCACACGCGGCGCAGATGGTGCAGGCTGCCGGGCTCATCGCCATGCTGGCCCCGGCGCGGGATGCAGTGGGGCTGGAGATGATCGTCGACCCGGCCCATCCGGGACCGCGCTGGCGGGTGTGGGAACCGCATCCTGACTGCGCATGTCAAGGGGTCAGAGAGCGGGGAACGCACTGACCAGGCGCATGCGTGCACGTCCAGGCCAGATGTGCAGGTTGCTGCAAGGCGTGCAGGTTCCGTACCCACAACGGCGACCTGAGTCTTCACATCCGCGCTTGACCTGCACCGATGACCTCAGGCTTCACGGCTTGCCCGGGGCCCGGACATGACGAAGCGGCGGACCCATCATTGATCCGCCGCTGTGGCTTGCGGGAATCGACAAAGCGGCGGACCCATCGAGGGATCCGCCGCTTCGTCGTCTTCAGCTGCTCTTGCCGAGGATGCGGGTCACCGTGGTGCCGCACTCGGGGCACTTGCCCTTGGCGATGCGACGGCCGTTGGTCTCGGTCACCTCACCGTTGAGCGGGCGCTTGGTCTTGCACTTCACGCAGTAACCTTCGCCTTCATAGGTCTCAGCCATGGTTCTCCCTCTCGCTGTGGCTCGTCGTCACGAAAGCCTACGTGGCTATGGTGCCGCCATGACACTCACCCCGCCCCTAGCGACACTCACTGCCGAGCAGCATCACCTTGTCGTCCGTTGGCACGAACCCGGCATCGCAGAAGTGATCCTCAGCAATCCGAGCCAGCGCAACGCGATGTCCGGGGTCATGACGCAGGCCTGGCGCATGACGATGACGGAGTTGGAGCGGCTGCCGGAGCTGCGGGTCGTGGTCGTGCGCGGAGAGGGATCGGCGTTCTGTGCGGGCGGCGACCTGGGCTGGCTGGCCGAGGGCGGGAGTGCCAGTGTTGCCGAACTGACCTCCCGGATGGACAGCTTCTACGCGGACTGGCTGTCGATCACCGAGCTGCGGGTGCCCACTGTGGCCTACCTCAACGGCCCGGCGATCGGAGCCGGCGCGGCGGTGGCTCTGGCGTGCGACATCCGGTGGGCCGGACCGCGGGCGAGATTCGGTGTGCCGTTCACGAGGCTGGGCTTGCACGCGGGAATGGGGACGACGTTCCTGCTTCCGCAGGCGGTGGGTCCGGCCATGGCCCGCGATCTTCTGCTGACCAGCCGCACGCTGGACACCCGTGCCATGCTCGCGTGCGGTCTGGCGACGGCGGAGATCGAGGACACCGAGTTGCTCGACCAGGTTCGCCGTATCGCGGGAAACGCGCCGCTGGCACTGCGGCTGACCAAGCGGGGGCTCGTTCCGTCGGCCCCGGTGTCGCTGGCCGAGGCGTTGCGGTGGGAGGGCGTCGTGCAGCCCGTCACGATGACCACCGCTGATGTCCAGGAGGGGCTGGCTGCGGCGCGGGAACGACGCGAGCCGCAGTTCCGCGGGGTCTAGATGTGAGCAATCAACCTCAGCTGCGAGCGAAAGACCCCATGCCTATCGCTCGCATTTGCGGCTAATTGCTCGCATTTGCGAAAGCGGTGCACAGAGCGAAGCCCCCGGACGCCTGGAGCTTCTCGCCTTCCCCTGCGAGTTGCTCCCAGCGATCGGGGGCTTCGTTCACGACTGACGTTATGGGCGTGCAACCGGGAGCGTCCACGCGTGGAGCGACCCGGCTTTCCACCGTTGTGGACTGGCCTGTGGAAAGCCGGGGGACGGGCTGTTCGTGGCCCTGTGCACACGTGGGGAGAACCGCCCGAACCGGCCATTTCGTGTCGCGGCAACGCGCCGGGTGACCAGGGTTTTCTGTTGTGCACCGGGTGTGCACAACAAGTTCCTACTCCTCGAGCTCACCAGTGGCTTCGAGCCACGAGCTCGGATCTGCCAAGTCGTCGGCCGTCGGGATCAGGTCCGGGTGGCGCCACACGGCGTCCCGGCCCTCCATGGCGCGCTCGCTACGCAACTGCGCCCACAACGCGCTGGCCTCCCGCAGAGCCCGCGGCCGCAGCTCCAGCCCGATCAGCGTGGCGAACGTCTTCTCGGCGGGTCCGCCGGATGCACGACGCCGGCGCATGGTCTCGCCCAGCCGGTCCGCCGCAGGCATGCGGCCGTCGATCGCGGCGGTCACGACGTCCTGCACCCAGCCCTCGATCAGCGCCAGCAGCGTCTCAAGGCGGGACAGTGCCTGCTTCTGTTCCTCGGTCTCGGCCGGCTCGAAGACCCCAGATGCCATAACCTCTTGCATCGCCTCTGGATTGTTGGGGTCGATCCCCTGTAGTGCATCCTGGATCTTGCTGGTGTCCACCGAGATCCCCGACGCGTAGACCCGCACAGCCGTCTCCACCGCGGTCCGTAACCAGGGCACATGGGCGTAGAGCCGCTGATGGGCGGCTTCCCGTAACGCCAGGTAGAGGTACAGGTCGGCCAGTTCGACGTCGAGGTCGGCGCCGAAGGCCTTCACGTTCTCGCTCACCAGTGCGGGCCGGCCGTCGGAGGTCAGCGGGATAGTGACGTCGCTGGCCCCGAGCACCTCGTCGGCTAGAGTCCCCACGCCGTTGCCCACTTGCGCCCCGAACATCGCGGCGCCCATGCGCTTGGCCATGTTCATCAGCGGTCCGGCGATCGAGGAGATGTCGGGCATCCCCTCGGGCAGGTTCTCCGGAAGTCCCGGAATGCCGAGATCGGCCAGGTTGACCTGACCCAGGTCGGGCATCGACGTCAGCGTCTGCTGCACGCCGTCGGCGATGGGTTCGATGATCTGCTGCCACGCCGGCCAGGTGTGCTCGATCCACTCGCTGCGGCTCCAGGCTGCCGGCACGCCGCCGCCGGACGGGAAGACCGTGGCAGGGTCCAGCCACAGTTGGGCCAGGTCGAAGGCCTCGGCGATCCGGCGCACGTCGTTCTCGTTGACGCTCGGGTCACCCTTCTGACTCACCGTCTGCCGGGCGAGGTTCTTCGCCAGCTCCCAGTCCACCGGCCCGCTGACCTGGTTCTGCCCGCTCTGCAGCATCGCGCCGAGTTGCTGCAGCATCGCCCCGAACTGCGACATGTCGAAGCCGCCGCCTGGGTTGTTCGGGTCGCCCGGCTCGGGGGAGAAGCCGAAGGGAAGGTCGCCGCTCATCAATCCACCTGTTCTCGCACTGGACTTCTAGGCTACGCCGGGGCGCGTGGCGTGCCGTGTGCACACGTTTCGCCCAAAGGGGAACACGTACGCTGACACGCATGGCTCTTCTGTGGTGGCTGCCCGCCGTTGCGCTCGTGGCCATCGCCTGGTGGCGGCTGCGGCCGCGTCGGCGGACTCTGCGGGAGGACGACCTGCGCAGGATGCAGCGGGTGCTCGGCCGGTGAGCCGCCTGTTCGACACCCCGCGTAAACGGGTGCTGGTCATCGCGCTGGGCTGCTGGCTGGTCACCTTGGGCCTCCTGCAGGTCATCTCCGTGCCGTATGTGCGCCTGGCACCAGGTCCGGTCTTCAACGTCCTCGGGGACGTCGACGGGCAATCGCTGATCACCGTCGAGGGGGCGAAGACCTACCCGACCACCGGGCAGTTGGACATGACCACCGTGAGCGAACGAGGCGGGCCGTACGGCGGGCTGACCCTGCTGGAGGCATTCACCGGGTGGCTGGATCCGAAGGTGGCGGTCGTGCCCACCGATTTGCTGTACGCCCCGCAGACCACCGCCGATCAGGCCGAACAAGTGGGCGCTGACCAGTTCACCGACTCCCAGGAGAAGGCCCGGATCGCGGCGCTGCGCGAGGTGGGCGAGCCGGTGGCGACGCGGCCGTGGGTGCAGCAGGTGCTGCCGGACTCACCGGCCGAAGGCGAGCTGCAGCACGGCGACGTCGTCATGGCCGTGAACGGCCAGACCGTCACCGAACCCAAGGAGATCGCGCGGATCGTGAAGAAGGCCGGCCCCGGCGCCGAGGTCACACTCGACCTGCGCCGCGATGGCCAGGACAAGTCGGTGACAGTGACCACTGCTGCCAACCCGGTGGATGCCTCACAGGGTTACCTCGGGCTGAGCCTCGGGGTGCTGGCCGATTCGCCGGTGAAGGTGGACTTCCACTTCGACGACGTCGGCGGCCCGAGCGCGGGGCTGGTGTTCTCGCTGGGCATCGTCGACAAGCTCACGCCCGGCAACCTGCTCGACGGCCGGCTGGTGGCCGGAACCGGGACGATGGACTACGACGGGACTGTCGGGCCGATCGGCGGTATCGCGCAGAAGATGGCCGCGGCCCGGGCCAACGGTGCAGTGCTGTTCCTGGCCCCGGAGTCCAATTGCGGCGAGATTGCAGGCGCCACTCCGGACGGGCTCACTGTCGCCGCCGTAAGCAGCCTTGGGGAAGCCGTCGACGTGCTGGAGGGGCGGATCGAGCCGCCTGCCTGTCCGGTGGCGTGACGCCCGCGTTCAAAACCTGGCGGGGCTGAGTCGTTGCCGCCACGTTATGACCGCGCCGCGCCGGGTGGCAGCACAAGGCAACGGCGAGTCGCGTCGAAACCTGGCCGCCTACCGGCGCTCCGGCCAGGTTTCGAACGCCGGGACGCCTATTGCAGTGTGTCCCACAGGGCCCGTTCCAGCCGCGGCACTACGCCGGACGACACCGCCACCGAGTCATCGGTGTCGTGCGCTCGGTAGCGCAGCGCGGTGGCCACAGTCTGATCACGCAGAGCGCCCACCGTGACCCGCACATCGGCTTCGTTCTCCAGTACGCGCTGGACGCTCACAGCCGCCCCGACCACCTCGTCGGGCCACTCGATCGCGGCCAGGTCGGCCAGCAGGTCCGCGCCATTGCTCTGCCAGGGCTGCTCGACCACCGACATCGGCCCGTCCTCGGTGACCAGCGCGAACAGCCGCGGCGGTTGCTCCCAGCCGTCAACGGCCACATGCCGGTCGAGGTCGCGGACGATGGTTTCGAGGTCCGGCGTCGGGTGCATGCCTTCATAGTCTCGTAGGGTTGGGTGCGTGACGTTCGACACCGCCACGAAGCAGGCGCCGAACCGGGGGCCCCGCGGCCGGGTACTTGCCATGACCATCGCAGTGCTGGCTGCTCTGCTGGTGGTGTTCCTGATTTTCACGTCGATCTACACGGACCTGCTGTGGTTCCGTTCGGTGAAGTTCGCGGAAGTGTTCACGACGATCGTGAGCACCCGCACATTGCTGTTCGTCGTGTTCGGGCTGGTGATGGCACTCATCGTGGGTCTGGGCATGTTCATCGCCTACCGCACGCGGCCGGACTACGACCCGCGACTTTCCGCGGCGATGGAGGGATACCGGCAAAGCATCGAGCCGATCAAGAAGTGGCTGGTCATCGGCATCGCGGGTTTCCTGGGCACGCTGGCGGGATTGTCGGCCACCTCCGAGTGGAGTCGCTGGATGCTGTTCCGCAACGGCGGCAGTTTTGGCACCACGGACCCGCAGTTCGGAATGGACGTCGGCTTCTTCGTCTTCAAGCTCCCGTTCCTGCGCTACCTCACCGGCTTCGGCTTCATGGCGCTGTTCCTCACGCTGTTACTGGTCATCGCGGTGCACTACCTCTACGGCGGCGTGCGGTTGCAGAACGGTTTGCAGGCCAGCGAGGCCGCGCAGGTGCAGATCTCGTTGATCCTGGGTCTGATCTGCCTGCTGAAAGCCGTTGCCTACTGGCTGGACCGCTTCGCGTTGTCGCTGAAGAGCGAGGACTTCGTCGAGGGGTTCACGGGTCTGAAGTACCGCGATGTGGAAGCCGTGCTGCCGGCCAAGACGATCCTCACGTTCATCGCGCTGGTCTGCGCACTGCTGTTCTTCCTCAACATCTTCCGGCGTACGTGGACCCTCCCACTGGTCGGGCTCGGCCTGTTGGCCGTGTCGGCGCTGGTGATCGGTGGCATCTACCCGGCGATCGTCCAGCAGTTCCAGGTGCGGCCGAACGAACCGGGCAAGGAAGCCGCCTACATCAGCCGCAACATCGACGCGACGCGCAAGGCCTACAACCTGTCCAACGTGCAGAGCTCGGAGTACTCGGCGGTTGGGCAGCCCGACGCGGAATCACTGCAGGCCGACAAGGGGACGCTGGACAACATCCGCCTACTGGACCCCGCGATCGTGAGCCCGACTTTCCGCCAGTTGCAGCAGATCCGCACCTTCTACTCCTTCCCGGACACCCTCGACGTCGACCGCTACCAGTTGCCCAGCGGGCGCTCGGGGGCCATTGTCAGCACCCGCGAGGTTGACCTTTCCGCAGTGCCGCCGGCGCAGCGCAACTGGGCCAACGACACGCTGGTCTACACCCACGGCTACGGCTTGGTCGCGGCCTACGACAACCAGGCCAACTCAGAGGGCGAGCCGGAGTTCTTCGCCGAGGACATTCCGCCGACCGGAGAACTGAAGATCGAACAGCCCCGGGTGTACTTCGGCGAGAAGTCCCCGACCTACTCGATCGTGGGTGCCGTGGGCGGGCCGCGGGAACTGGACTTCCCGGACGACACCAGCCCGAGCGGGCAGCGCAACAACACCTACGACGGCACCGGCGGGGTGGACGTGGGTTCGCCGCTGAACCGGTTGATGTACGCCGCGAAGTTCAGCGAGCCGAACATCCTGCTGTCCAGCCTGATCGGCCCAGAATCCAAGATCCTCTACGACCGCGACCCGCTGACGCGCGTCAAGAGCGTCGCGCCGTGGATGCGGGTGGATTCCGACCCGTACCCGGCGGTGGTGAACGGCCGGATCGTGTGGTTGGTGGACGGGTACACCAGCACCGACTCCTACCCCAACTCGGCGCGGCTGCGCTGGTCGGATGCCACCAGTGACTCCCTGACCCAACGCCGTAATGTCAGCGTGGACCAGGACTACGTGAACTACGTACGCAACAGCGTCAAGGCGGTCGTCGACGCCTACGACGGCACGGTGACGCTGTACGCGTGGGACGCCAGCGACCCGATCCTGCAGGCTTGGGAAAAGGCGTTCCCGGACACGGTACGCCCGGCCGCCGAGATGCCCGCGGAACTGCAGGCCCACGTGCGCTACCCAGAGGACATCTTCAAGGCCCAGCGGCTGGTGTACAGCCGCTACCACGTCACCGACCCCGGCTCGTTCTATTCGGGGCAGGACTTCTGGTACGTCCCGACCGACCCGACTCAGCAGGCCGCCGGTAAGCCGCAGCCGCCCTACTACCTCACGCTGCGGATGCCCGACCAGGTCAGTCCTGAGTTCGCGCTGACCACCACGTTCTCGCCGGTGCGCAGACAGACCCTGGCCGCGTTCATGAGCGCCAGCTCGGAACCCGGTCCGGGGTACGGGATCCTGCGCGTGCTGCAGTTGCCGCGCAACAGCGTGATTCCCGGACCGCTGCAGGTGCAGAACACGTTCGAGTCCGATCCCGACGTCGCTCAACAGTTGTCGCTATTGCGTCGAGGTGGTTCCGAGGTCGAACTCGGCAACTTGCTGTCCCTGCCGGTGGCCGGCGGTTTCCTGTACGTCGAGCCCGTGTACGTGCGGGCCTCGACCGAGGGCTATCCGCTGCTTCGCCGGGTGCTGGTCTCGTTCGGCACGCAGGTCGCGTTCGAGGCGAACCTGTCCGATGCGCTGGCGAAGGTGCTGGGTGCCTCGGTTTCGGGGTCGGACGGCAAAGACGGTGGGAAGAAGGACACGACCAAGACCACGCCCGAGCAACGCCTCACGAAGGCCCTGGCTGATGCAGACGCCGCGCTGAAGGCCGCCGACGAGGCGCTGCGCAGCGGTGATTTCGAGGCCTACGGCAAGGCGCAGACCGAACTCAAGGACGCCATCGACCGGGCGATCGCGGCCCAACGGCAATTGGCGGCCTCGGGCAGCGATTCGCAGGTGGAGCCGCTCCCCGAACCCACGCCATCGTTGGAGGCAAGTCCGACTCCGGAGTCCTCTGCCGCGCCCTCGCAGACAGCGGCTCCGGCGTCCCTGCAGAACTAGACGCGTCTGCAGTCGATTGCGACTTTCCGCCGGATGACTCTGCTGGCGCTGACGAGGAAATAGTTTTACTCTCAACTATGTTGCAGAGGGCACAAGGAGGTCCCCATGCCCGCAATCACTGTTGACGACATCACTGTTCTGCCCCGGGTCGACGCCGTCGCCGCAACGCCGCGACAGGTCACGTCCCTGACCACCGCCCCGCGTGGCTTCGAGGGGGAAGGGTTCCCCGTGCACCGGGCGTTCGCCGGCGTGTCCGCTGGAACTGCTCGACCCGTTCATCCACATGGACCAGATGGGCGAGGTGGACTACGGCGCGGGTGAGCCCAAGGGCACCCCGTGGCACCCGCACCGCGGCTTCGAGACCGTCACCTACATCATCGACGGCACCTTCGAGCACGCGGACTCCCACGGCGGCGGCGGGCTGATCACCAACGGCGACACCCAGTGGATGACCGCTGGCTCCGGCCTGCTGCACATCGAGCGGCCACCGGAGGACCTCGTCGCGTCCGGCGGGCTGTTCCACGGCATTCAGCTGTGGGTCAACCTCCCCAAGGCACTCAAGATGGCCCCACCGAGGTACCAGGACCTGCGCGCCAGCCAGGTTGGGCTGGCTACAACGCCCGACGCCGGTGCCCTGATCCGGGTGATCGCCGGCGAGGTCGGCGGCATCGCGGGACCGGGCATCACCACGACCCCGATCTCCATGGCGCACGTCTCGGTCGAGCAAGGGCGCGCAGGTGCGCCTGCCCTGGCGGCCGGACTTCAACGCCCTGCTCTACGTGCTCGCCGGTCGCGGGCGATCGTCAACGGCGACGGCCGTCCACAGCGGTCAGCTGGCGGTGTTCGGTCCCGGTGACGAACTGCGCTTCGGCGCCGACGAGCGCCAGGACTCCCGCACCCACGAGCTGGAGGTGCTGCTACTCGGCGGTGCACCCATCCGGGAGTCGATCGCGTGGATGGGCCCGTTCGTCATGAACACCAAGGCCGAGGTGATCCAGGCCTTCGAGGACTACCAGGCCGGCCGGCTCGGGACGATCCCGGCGCACGAGGGTCTGGGCGGCTCGACCTGACGTTCTGGCCCGGATGTTCACTTTGCCTGCGGACGCTTCGTGGGCGAAGTGAACAAACGGGCTAGAACGGGTTTCAGCGAACCGCGCGCTCGATCTTCTCGGCCTCCTGACGGGCCCACTGGGCCAGCCGCAGCGTGACGTTCTCGACCTGCGCGGGCAGCAGCCGCTGCACCCACCAGGTGAACCGGGCCCGGCGCGGCGCGACGATCAGTGACTTGTTCGCCGCGACCCCGCGCACGAAGTCCTCGGCCAGTTTCTCGACCGGGTAGATCTCGCCGCCCGAGGCCTTGGTGAGCAGGTCGCGAGCCGAAACCCCCTCGTGCGGCGCGAGGCCCTCCGGTCCGGTGCTGTCCAGGATCGGGGTCTCGGTCGGGCCGGGGCACAAGGCGCTGACCCGGACGCCGTGATGAGCAGCCTCGGCCCGCAGGCTGAGGCTCAATCCCACAACTGCGTGCTTGGTCATCGCGTAGGGCGCGAGCATCGGGCTGGGCACCAGACCGGCCAGCGAGGCGGTGTTCACGATGTGGCCGTCGCCCTGCCGGATCATGTGCGGATACGCCGCCCGGATGCCGTGCACGACGCCCATGATGTTGATGTCCACGATGCGCTGCCAGTGCTCCTCGGATAGGTCCTCGATCGCACCTCCGACGCCAATACCGGCATTGTTGAAGATCAGGTCGATGCGGCCGTGATCGGCCACGACCCGGTTGACCAACGCGCTGAAGGCGGCCATGTCGCGCACGTCCAGACGCTGCGGACTCTGCCTTGCCGCCCGAGGCCACGATGCGGGCCGCGACGTCGTCGGCCGCTTCGCTGTTGATGTCCGCCAGGATCACTGTGTCCCCGTTGTGGGCCAGCAGGGTGCCGACCGCGGCGCCGATTCCGGAGCCGCCACCGGTGATGAGTGCTATCGCCATGGACCTAATCTAGGCGAGCATGGAGTCCTTCGACGTCAACCGCAGGAACTGGGACGAACGGGCCGGGATCCACGCCGCCAGCCCCGACTATGCGGTGGAGCAGTTCCGCCGCGACCCCACGCACCTGTCCGGCGTGGTGCGGTTCGACCTGCCGCGGCTCGGCGACATCGCTGGACTGCGGGTGGTTCATCTGCAGTGTCATATCGGCACCGACACGCTGTCGCTGGCCCGGCTCGGTGCGCGCGTGACGGGGCTGGACTTCTCGCCGGAATCGCTGAAGCAGGCCCGAGCGCTGGCCGGCGACGCGGTGACATTCGTTGAAGCTGACGTCTACAGTGCCCCGGACGTGCTCGGCCGGGAGCGGTTCGATCTGGTCTACACCGGCATCGGGGCGTTGTGCTGGCTACCGGACATCCGCAGGTGGGCGCAGGTGGTGCGTGATCTGCTGGTACCGGGCGGACGACTGTTCATCCGGGAAGGGCATCCGGTGCTGTGGGCGCTGGACCTCGACGACCCACGGCACCTGCGCATCGAATACCCGTACTTCGAGACCGCCGAACCGGTCGTCGAAAGTGTCGAGCAGACCTACGTGGCAACTGATCGCAGTGTGCAGAACGCCACCACGCACTCGTGGAACCACGGTCTGGGAGAGATCGTGTCGGCACTGCTGGACGCCGGGTTCACGCTGACCCGACTGGAGGAACACCGCACGGTGCCGTGGAATGCCTTGGACGGGCAGATGGCCGCCGACGAGCGCGGCGAATACGCTCTGATCGACCGGCCCGAACGGCTCCCGGTGACCTACACGCTGGAAGCCGTCAGGACAGTAGATCCTGGCGGTGGTCGGGAGGCACCAGGTCCTGCCAGCGCGGGTTCTTGATCATGTATCCGCGAACGAAGGGGCAGGTCGGGATGACGGATTCCTCGCCGGACGCCAGTTGTCCCAGCGCAGCCTCGGTGAATTGTGCGGCCAGACCCTGACCGCTGTACTTCTCCTCCACCTCGATGCTCTCCAATACGGTGGCATCGCCTTCGAACGAGTACTCGAGCACGCCGATGGCCGCGCCGTCGCGCAGCAGTTCGAACCGATTCGCCGCAGTGTTCCGGGTGACATCTAGGGAAACCATGCCGTGGGTGTACCCGGATCAGCGGTCGCTAGCCGGAACTCCGCGGGTGCGCATCGGCTCGACCGAGGGTTCCTGCTCGATGGGGGCGTGGGTGCGGTGTGCCCAGGCCCCGTACGCGGCAGCCAGTGGACCAGCCGAGAATCCGTGGGCCACGACGCTGAACAACACGGTGAACGCGATCACGCCGGCCAGGTCGGGCATCACCGACGAATCCGTCCCCAACTCCTGCGCCGACAGCAGCCCGAAGACGATGGTGGCCAGGCCGCGCGGGCCGAACCAGCCGAGGAACATCACGGTCGGCCACTTAAACCCGGTGCCGAGCAGAGGCCAAGAACACGGGGACGATCCGCAACACCGTCAAGCGTCAACAGCGCCAGTACGGGCCATTTCCACGAGAAGTCGTACTCGAAGACCAGCAGCAGGATCCCGCCGGCGAAGAACCACACGACGAACCCCAGCAGGTCAGCGCTGACCTCGACGAGTTCGGCGGTCTCCGGCTCAGTCTGCCAGAGTGGTGCACGCCCCACCGAAGATCAGCCCGCCCACGAACGCCGCGATGAAAGCATTCGCGCCGACCACCTCTGCCATCCCGAACAGTAAGAGCGGAAGCGTGAGCGTGGCGATCGCCCGACCCCGGTGCCCGGAAAGGTGATGCAGTCGGGATCGGTCCAGCGTCCAGGCTGCGGCCAGGCCGCCACCGATCGCGACCACCAGCGCCAACAGGATCGGGACCACCCCGACCTTGAGAACGCCTGGGGTGCTGTCCCCGGCTTCGGTGGCCAGGGCGCCCAAGGCCAGCAGCACGATGGGGGTCGCCAGACCGTCGTTCAGTCCGCTCTCGACGTTCAAGCCTCGCCGCACCCGGACCGGAACCACCGGGTTGAGCACAGTGGGTGCGCCGAGTCCGGCGTCCGTCGGAGTGATCGAGGCTGTCAGCAGCCAGGCGCCGGCCACCCCGATCCCGGGCAGCAGGCCGCGCGTGACCGCGAACGTCGCGAGCAGGGCCAGCGGGAACCCGAGCAGCAGCAGCCGCACGGGAATTCCCGGATCCTGGCGCAACTGGGACAACTTCACCGTCGAGGCGTCGTGGAACAGGATCGTCACCAGCGTCAGTTCGGCGATGATGTGCACGATCTCGGCGTCGAGTTCGATCCCGGTCACCGCAAAGACCAGCAGCCCGGCCAGCAGGCTGAGCGTGGGCGCGGTGACGTTGGCCAGAGTGAGCCGGCGGGCGAGCAGGGCGTAGCCGAACACAAGCCCGGCCATCACGGCGATAGCGGCACCGCCCACGTGGGTGACTGTAGTCCCAGCGCGTGGCCTACATCGTGCTGATCGATCATGTGCCGCCGGCAGCGGTCCCGCCTCAGGGCCCCCTCGATCCGCAGATGTGAGACAACGACGCAGGTGCGAGCAACCGCTCTGGGGTCTGCAGACTCACGCGGGCAACCACATCTCGCAGACCCAGCCGCTACGGTTGTGGCGTGCTGAGAAGGGTCGTGGTGGGGCTGGTCGCCGCTGTGTTGCTGGCGGGCTGCGGCACGGCAACGTTCAGCAATGCGGTGGCCGTGCTGGTTCCGCAGGACCAGCAGGTCAGCGTCTTCGATCCGGTCATGGGAAACAGCGCGGAATGGGCGCAGAAGACCATGGGGCAGGCCGCCCCCGGATCGCCCTACACCACGAACGTCCCCGCCACAGACACCAAATTCATCGGTGACGACAGCCCCCCAAGCTCCCTGAGTCTGGGGATCTACCTGCCGGACCGCACGGATGCCGGCTACTACGCGCTGTCCATGCCCACCGCCACACAGGGCACCAGTCAGATGTCGCTGCCGTTCGTGGCCTGGTACTCCGAGCAGCCCGTGGATCCGCAACCCGCCCTTCCCGCCACTGTGGAGATGAAGCCCGGGCCCAACGGTTGGCTGGTCAACATCACGGTCACCTCATGAGGCTCAGCGGGCGGATCGTCTTCGCGATCCGAGCAGCGGCCGAACTCGTGGGGCAGGAGGGGTATATCCCTCTGGACAGCATCGCCGAACGCCAGAACCTGCCGGGCGACTACGTGCGCGCGGCGATGTCCGACCTGCGCCGGGCCGGCATCGTGAGCACCCGTCGGGGCCGGGTCGGGGGCTACCGGCTGGCTCGGCCGGCATCCCAGATCACGCTGGCCGACATCATCCGGGCTGTGGACGGGCCGCTGACCGTGGTGATGGGGGAGCGGCCGGACTCCTTGGAGTACGAAGGCGCCGCGGCCGGTCTGGAGGACGTCTGGCTCGCGGTCCGCAGGGCCGAGCGGCAGATCCTGGAGTCGGTCACTCTCGAACACCTAAGTACCGGCAAATTGCCACCCCAGGTCCGCGGTTAGACGCGCCGTGGGGCACGTCACGTTCCCTTATCCGCTTATAAGGGGGTAATGTGAACTGAGTAAGTTCACATTGAGTTCGGAGTGCCTCATGCCCATGATCATCATCTTCGCCTTGGTCGGAGGTGCCGCGCAGTTCGTCGACGGCTCCCTGGGCATGGGCTTCGGCGTGACCTCGGCGACCCTGCTCACGCTGCTCGGCTATTCCGCCGTGGCCGCGTCCGCCGGTACCCACGCAGCCAAGATGGGCACGACGCTGGTCTCCGGCCTGGCGCACTGGCGGGAGGGCAACGTGGAGTGGCGGCCACTGATCGCGCTGGCGGCTCCGGGGACAGTGGGCGCTTTCACCGGGGCGGTCATCCTCACCAACGTGAGCATGGACGGGGCCCGGATCTGGATGGCCGGCATCCTGCTCGTGCTGGGCATCTCGATCATTCTGCGGTTCGCGTTCGGCAAGACGCTCATCCCGCAGATGAAGGTCCGCACGCGTAACCTCTGGCCGATCGGGCCTGTTCGGGGGGTTCGTGGACGCCACCGGCGGTGGTGGCTGGGGTCCGGTGGCCACGCCGTCGATGATGACGGTGACGATGCACGAGCCGAAGAAGGTCGTGGGCACGGTCAATGCTGCCGAGTTCGCCGTAGCTGTCGCCGCATCGATGGGCTTCATCGTGGGGGCCAAGGAGTCGCAGGTGCCGTGGTCGGCCGTGATCGGATTGATCATCGGGGGCCTGATCGTCGCCCCGTTCGCGGCTCGCTTCGCCGGCCGCACGCCCGTCCATTCCCTGGGAACGCTGGTCGGTGGCATGGTGATCATCAGTAACTTCGCCGTCATCTTCAAACTGATGGGCGTCCCTGGGGCCGTGGGCGGAGTGATCTGCGCCATCGTCGCCGTTGTGGCAATGGCGCTGGCCTGGCGGGTGCACCGGATGGACGTCAAGCCCGGCGAGGCGCCCAAGGTGAAGGCCTCAGTCGCCGCGTAGGGCCGCTTCCAGAGGCGCTATCTCGATCTTGACCATCTCGAGCATGCGGGCGGTGACCTCCGCGCCGTGCTCGGGATCACGCAGCCATTCCTCCAGCCGGTCCGGAATGATCTGCCAGGTCAGCCCGAACCGGTCAGTCACCCAGCCGCACTGCGTGGGCGTGCCGTCATGTGCGAGTTCGTCCCAGAGGCGGTCGATCTCCGCCTGTGACGAGCACGTCACCATCAGAGAGAACGCCTCGGTGAGGTCGCGGTACGGCCCGGCGTTGAACAGGTGCAGGGTCTGTCCCAGAATCCGGATCGTCGCCGACTGCATGGTGGGTCCATAGTCCTCCGACAGGATGTCGCCGTCGAACAGGCGCGTGTAGAACGCCGCTACATCGTCGATCGGGTGCTGGAGCCAGAGGAACGGGGTCGCGGAGAGCATGGGCTCATTCAACCTGGCCCGCCGGAATTCGCCAACTTATGGAACCACTGATTAATCATGCCCTGGCTGCAACGAGCCTGACCGAGCGATCTGCGGCCCCCCACATCAAGTGCCATAGCGCTGCTATGACACAAGACGCGGGACACCACATCTCACCCGCCCAGCCCCGTTTCGCGTAAGACACAGCATTCAATCAGTACTTCCTCATCTCTCCGACACGAACGGCGCTTGCCGCACGAACAGGTGCTGCTCCAGGCAGTCGGCCAGGAACGTCGCGAGGTCACCGCGCCGCAGGGACGTGGAACGACCGGGCTTGTGGGCGTCGCTGTAGTAGCTGCCGGTCGGAGCGCCGTCCTGCAGGCGGGGCGGCCGAGCCAGCGTCCATTCCAGATCGGAGGCGGCGAACACCTCGTACTCAGTCGCCTTGTCCTTGGCCAGGCCACCGCCGAACGTCTGGAGAAGCTTGGACACGAACTTGTCCCGCCCGCCCTTCTGATCGCCCGGCACGTCGATGCCGGCGCCGCTGATGCCCACGAAGCGGGCACCCGCGGGAAGCAGGTCGACCAGTATCTGCGCGGTCTGCGTGTGCAGGTCACTCTCCTTGCTGGTCGGGCCGAGGGCGGAAACCACGGCATCCGCGCCAGCCACCAGCGCTGTCATCGCGTCCGGGTCCGTGGATGACCCGGCGACCACGGTGATTCCGGATCCGGTGACCTTGGACGGGTCGCGGACCAGCGCGGTGACTTCATGGCCGCGGTCCAGCAACGTCGCGACCAGGGGTCGGCCGGTGCGGCCCGTGGCTCCCAGAACGGCGATTTTCATGAATTGTCCTTTCCTGCGGCGAATCGGGTGAGCAGCGTGGCGAACATCCTGCGGTCGGTGGTCGCCCAGTCATCGGTGAACTGTTCCAGTTTGGCCAGCCGGAAGCGCAATGCGGTCTGCGCGAGCGCTCGCCCTGCCTCAGTGGAATGTACCGTCGTGCGTCGCTGATCCCGGGCGTCCTGCGCGCGGACGACCGCTCCCGAGTGCTCGGCCCGCTGGACCAGTCGGGAGGCCGTGGAATGGGCCACACCCATCGCGTCAGCCAGGTCGGACACCGTCTGATCGGGCGTCCGGCGCAGGCAGTCGACGACCCAGATGGTCGACATTTCGACCTCGCCCAATGCCGGGTCCTCGATCTGCGGCGGCGCGCTCCACAAGTGACGAAGCGCGATGAGTGCTGCGTCAATCCGTTCGAGATCGTTCACTCCCAGACCGCCCGGTGCTCCTGCGCCCATTGTGCGAAGGCCAGCGGCGCCCGGCCCGTGACCGCACGGACGTCGTCGGTCAGTCCGCCAGCCTTGCCCAGCCGGGCCACGGTGTAGATGGCGGTGGTGACTAGCGCCATCGGCAGGGGCATTCCCAGCGTGCTGGTGGCGTGGCGCAAGTACCGCAGCACGCCGGGGCGGCCGTAGCGAATCTGGCGCCCCAGGACGTCGGTCAGAATTCCGGTCACTTCCTCGTACGTCAGCGCCTGCGGTCCGGTGGGCGTCCACGCGGTGTTGCGGTAGCGCTCGGGGTCGAGCAGAGCGGCCGATGCGACTGCTGCGACGTCCCGGACAGCGACGAACGACGTGCGGCCTTTACCGGCCGGGACCAGCAGGCAGTTCCGCTCGCGGATGTCGCTGGCGTGGGTGGTGGACAGGTTCTCCATGAAGAACGAGGGCCGGACCATCGTCCAGGCCAGCCCGGATTGCTGCAGCCAGGCTTCGATCTTCGCGTGCGGGACGACCTTGTTGTGCTCGGCGCCCTGCAGGCTCAGAAGCAACGATGTGCTCCACTCCGGCCGCTTGGGCCGCTGACAAGGCAGGCTGCATGTCGCGGGCGATGTTGCTCAGGGCCGGCGGCCGTACCAGGAACATCACCTCACAGCCGTCGAAGGCCGACCTCGTGCTGGGGTCGGTGAAGTCGAACTGGACCGGCTGGGCGTCGGGGAAAGTCTGTCGCAATCGCTGCGGATCCAGGTCGGCCACGCGAACCTGCGCGCCCGCGGCGAGCAGTTGGGCCGTCACTTCGCGGCCCACATTGCCTAGTGCGCCGGTCACGAGAATCGGAGACATATATGCATTATACATATGAAATTCTCAGGCGTGTCGGTCCTTGACTTCGCAGCGGAAACGTGTCGTACCCCTGGCGCACTCTGAGAGTGTCCCGGTCGGACCCACGGGGGTGGACCGACCGGGACGCGGCGTCAGTGACGTGAGCATTCCGGGCATCTGTGGGCGACCTGCATGCTCACGGATGCCGTTTTCACTCGCCAACCAGGGCCTTACGGATTCAGCGCGATCAAGCCCCGTGCTGTGTCATTGATCTCGTAGAAGTCCACGATCGACAGGTTGATCGGCAATCCCTGCGATTGCCAGCCCGTCATCGCCGGCACCACGCCCGGGTTGCGCAACCGGGCCAGGTCCTCCAATGAGCACGGCGTCGCCTGGCTGTTGCCCAGGCACGTCGCCTGCGATCCGATGCCGAAGGACAGCTGCAACTGATCCACGAACAGCCCGCACTGGTTGCCGTTGTCGACCGTGCAGGATGCCGAACCGGCCAGCGCGTTCTTGCGATCTTGCAGGTAACCCAGATTCGCGGTGTCCGAGGTGGCGGGGTCCTCGGTGTTGGGCCACGGCGAGTACAACACGGACTCCCGCGCGCGGAAGCAGTCGCGCTTGGGCAGTTGGCCCTTTGCGTAGAGCACGACCAGGTTGCGCCCGGCGGTCCACGCCTGGCCCAGCGTCGCGTTCGGTATGTCCGGGATGGCGGAGGCGGTCCACGCCCGGCTGCACACCGTGGACCCGCCGGCCTGGTAGGTGCGCAGGATTTTGTCGATGGCCGAGCTGTAGTACTTGTCGACCTTCTTCTTGCCGGTCAAGTCGATGTGCTGGAAATCGAGGATGATCTGCTCGCGCGGGTGGGCCTTCGCGAAAGTGACGATCTGGTCAAGCGCCTTGGTGAAGCGGATCGAGACGTAGGAGTGTTGCATCACGATCGGGACCTTGGCCGCCTTGGCGTTGCTCAGCTTCTTGGGAATCTTCTTGGGCGTTAGCACCTTGGGCTGTGGGACTCCGAGCCGCATGTCCAGATACCTGATGCCGCCGTTGAGCTGGCCCGTGAAGTTCTGGCTCTGTGCCTTGCTCAGCTTCCCGGCCGCGCACGGATTGCTCTTGGCCACGGCGGCCTGAATCGGGCTCAACCCCGCGATCGGGACCACCTTGCACTTCCCCGACGTGTCGATCTTGAACGCCCCGGAATCGTGAGTGCCCGGAATCACCAGTGATGACAGTTTGGTGTCGGGACGCTCGGCGTACAGCGAGCCCATCCAGTCGGGAGTCGGAGGGACGACGGCAAGGGCGGCGGCCAGCAGCAGCATGGGGTCACGGTAACGCGGTTTCGATGCCGGCCGACGGGGAACAAGCGCATGTGAAGCCGCACCGTGACCCGTTGGTGATGCGGCGGATCGAATTCCCCGTGATGCCGGTCGTTCCGCGGCCGATGCCCAGGCCGCCGGAGTTCGGTGCCTTGTCGCCCAGCGACGCCCGGCCCGCTGTGGTGCGCCGGCGGCTGCCCGAGATCCTCGCCGGGTTCCGCAATCAGCAGATGCGGCTGCAGATCGGCAATCGCCTGGTGTGCGTCACGCGGGGCAGCGGGCAGGTGTGCTTTCCCTTCGAGCATCCCGTGCTGCTGATAAGCACCAGTGTGCGCGACTACGCGGAGTGGCCGGACACTCTTGAGGAGGAGTACCTGCCAGCGGTCGCGCTCGCACAGGACAGACAATGGCTGGATCGCATGATCCTCGTGCGCGACGGTGCACTTGCCCGCGTCCTGGCCGCGAAGTCCGAAGCCCCGTTCGCGTTGCTGTGGGACGCCGAGGGGATGTCGGTGCTGGATGTCGCCGACGGCGGCGTTCTGGACCACTTCGAGGTCGTGGCCCGCGAACTCACCTACCGCTGCTGTCCGCTGATCGCCGATGCTGCACCGGGCGATCGCTGCCGAATGTACGGGGGCGGAAGCGTCTCGCGGGCCATCCTGGCCGCGGGGTATTGGCTGGACCGGCGCTACGTCTTCCTCGAGGAACTCGGATGTGACGAGGCGTGCTCAGAGGCCTCGGTACGCGCCCAACCGAGCATTCCGACCCGCTACTACACGTGGCTGACAGAGCGACAGATCGCGGATCAGTGGGAAGGCATCGTAACTACCGTGATCAACGATTGAGGTCCCCGCAAGATCCACACGGGCCTAGACTCGAGGTATGAGTCCCGCACCAGTTCGGGGGAATGCGGAGTTTCCCAGGCCGACGGCCGACGACGCCATCGAGGTTGCGATCGCTGCTTTCGAAGCTGGTGAGCGCGTCGACATGGCCCAGATCGCGACCCGCTTGGGCGTGGGTCGTTCCACGCTCTACCGCTGGGTGGGCGACCGGGATGCCCTGATGGACCAGGTCATCGACGCCACCACCACGAAACTCTGCGAAGTCGGTGTCACGCCGGATCCGCGGCAAGGGCCTCGACCGGGTGGCCAGCGCCGTTCGGGTCTACCTGGAAGCCACCACCCGCTACGAACCGCTGCGCTCGCTTGCCCAGCGGGAGCCGCAGGTCGCACTGCACGTGTTCATGAACCCCGACGGGGTGTTCGCCGCGCACAGTAGCGCGGCCCTGCAGCAGCAGTTGCAGGACAGCCTGCCCGACGTCAAGGTTCCCGACGACGTCGTCGAGGTGCTGAACGCGACGAACCTGGCCCTCGTCTGGGCCAGCATCGCCGGTGGTTACGAGCCGCACATCGACCGAGCCGTCTCGGTCCTGCGCACGGTTGTGGCCGCCCACTCGGCATGACCGCAGCAAGAGCTGCCGCTGCGTTGCTGGCCTGCGCACTATTGGCGGCCTGTGCGGGACCGGCGCAGCAGCCCCCTCCCGCGGCCCGTGGGACCGCGACCTACCCGGTTCCGGTGCCCGCCACGACGGCCAATGGCATGTCCCGAGACGTCGGCGGGGTCGGCGTCCCGTGGGCAGATCTCGACCGGGCCCGGGCTGCCCTGCAGACGCTTGCGGTCAAAGGCCGGGCGCCACTGACCGGCTACACGCGCGAGGCGTTCGGCAGCGCTTGGGAGGACGTCAATGGCAACGGCTGTGACACCCGCAACGACGTTCTGCGCCGAGATCTCGTCGCGACCACAGTGGAAGACTGTGTCGTCCTGGCTGGTGTCCTGCACGACCCTTACAGCGGCGACACGATCCCGTTCACGCGCGGCCCGATCACCAGCATGGACGTGCAGATCGATCACGTCGTGGCCTTGGCTAACTCGTGGCAAACCGGGGCCCAGCACTGGCCGGATGCCAAGCGGGAGGCGTTCGCAAATGACCGGCGCAACCTGCTCGCCGTGCGCGGGGATCTCAACCTTCAGAAGGGCGACGGCGATGCGGCGACCTGGCTGCCGCCGCGCAAGGCATTCCGGTGCACCTATGTGGCGCTGCAGATCCAGACCAAGCAGCGCTACGGATTGTGGCTCACCGCACCGGAAAAGGCGGCGATGCAACGGATTCTGCAAACGTGCTAAGGAACCACTGATTAATCATGCCCTGGCTGCAACGAGCCTGACCGAGCGATCTGCGGCCCCCCACATCAAGTGCCATAGCGCTGCTATGACACAAGATGCGCCGAAACCGCATCTCACCCGCCCAGCCCCGTTTCGCTCAAGACACAGCGTTAATCAGTACTTCCCTAACCGCGCTCAAGACCAGGCGCGAAGTTGAACGAGCGGCGCCTTGATCAACGACTGCTTTCGAGGCACTGCGTCGCGGTAGACTGTGGCGCTGCCCTTGTCAGCGCGATGGGCAGACCAGAACGGGGGAATGTGAACCGGAACGGACTGTCACCGGCCCAGCGCGACCGCGCGGTCGGGGCGATGGTCGGCATGGCCGTCGGCAATGCCCTCGGCGCCGGCTACGCCTTCGAACCGCGCCCACTTCCTGGGGATGTGAGGATGCGCCCAGGTGGCCTCGGGCCCTACGAAGCGGGTGAATGGGGCGACGACACGGCGATGGCGATCCCGCTCCTGCAGGTGCTGCAGGGCGGGGCCGCCCTGCAGGATCCTGCGACACAGGACGAAGTCGTGGCCCGCTGGGTGAAGTGGGCCCGAGGGACAAAAGACGTGGCGCCCGCGGTCTCGGAGGTGCTGCGTGCCTACGACCCGGTGCGGGGCGCTGCGTCGACGCGCGACGCGGCCGTTGCTCTGCATGCGCAGAACCCCGCGGCCGGCGCGGGCAACGCCTCACTCATGCGCACCACGCCCATAACGCTGGGTTTCCTGCACGACCCGGCGGCGCTGGCGGCGGCCGCCCGCAGGTACAGCGACCTGACCCATGGCAACCCACAGGCCGGGGATGCCTGCGTCCTGTGGAACCTCGCGCAACGGCGGGCGATCGTCGATGGTGAGTTCGATCTGACGACGGGTCTGGCCTATCTGCCCGTGGCCCGGCAGTCGGCATGGGAACAAGCGGTCACGCAGGCGGAAATCGGATCGCCCGAGGATTTCGCGATCCACAACGGCTGGGTCTCGCAGACACTGAAGACGGCTTGGTCGGCGATCGCCACCTGCGACACTCCCGGCCCGGGCCACTTCGAGGACGCGCTGCGGGCGGCGGTAGCGGCAGGAGGCGACACGCCCACCGTCGCCGCCGTCACCGGTGGCCTGCTCGGCGCCCGCTGGGGGGTTTCTGCGATTCCGCTGGAATGGCGGCGGCTACTGTTCGGCTGGCCCGGATGGCGGGACCGCGATCTGGTCTGGGCAATACGCGAGGCCCTCGGGGACGGTGAGCGTCCGCTGCGAACACAGCAGGCGCCGGCCCGGCCGATCGTGACTCATCCCGACGATCCCGGGTTGTTACTCGGTGACATCGCCGCCTGTCCCGATCTACCCTCCGGGATCACCGCGCTGGTGGCGTTGTGCCCGCTCGGCCGGGCGGAGGAGCCGATCCGCGTCGATGCCCGCGACCAGGTCGACGTCTGGCTACTTGACTCCGAGGACTTCGCGGCGAATCCCCACCTCGACCATGTCGTCAACCAGACGGTGGACATGCTCATGCGTCTGCGCGGCGAGGGCCGCACGGTCTACCTCGCGTCTGCTGCCGGCCGTTCCCGGCTGCCACTGGTGGCGGCGGTTTACGGTGCTCGGCTGGCCGCGCTGCCGGCCTCGGAGATCTTGCAGCACCTGTCCCTCGTCATGCCCGACGCCGCACCAAACCCCATGTTTGCTGAAGTTCTGCGCCGTTGGGACTGACATGTCGCTCCGATTGACTCCGCTGTCGGTGCGTGTCAGATTCGATGTAATAGACGCGGGCCCATGTCGCCAGCACGCCTGATCGGGAATCCCTGATGACCGCCACTGAGCAGGAACTCCGCACCCGCATCATCGACGCTGCCGCGGCATTGTTCGCCGAGCACGGCCTGAGTGGCACGAAGGTCCGGATGGTGGCCAAGGCCGCCGGGGTTTCCTCGGCAACTGTCCGGCGGCTGACCGGCGGCAGGGCGGAACTGTTCGAGCAGGTCATCGCGACCCGGGCCCGCTCCACCGCGGCCGACATCGTGCGTGGCGCGGTCGAGAATCCGCTGGCCACCCCACCGTTGGCCGTCATGCTGGCCGTGGCTCAGGAGGTCTACGAACGGCCCGGGACCAGTTGGGACATCCTCGAGCTCGAGGCGTTGACCCGGGCGCATGTGGACGACCAGATCCGCCAGATCGAGTCCGACCGGATGAACCAGCGTCGCGCGAACGCCATGGCGCTGATCGCGCACATCAGGTCCTTGGGCGGCATCGACGCCGATGTCTCCGACTCCGCACTGGCCCACCTGATCATGGCGGTCGGGGTGGGGCTGGCGATGATCGATCCGGTCATCGACGACAAACCGTCGCTGCAGCAGTGGAACGCCACCATCGCCCGGGTGGGGTCGGCCATGGTGCCCGCCGACCTCGACCTCGTCAGGTCCTACTCGGCCCAGCGGCCCTGGCGAGTGCGGGCCGACATCTCCGACCGCCCCGGTTCGCTGGCCAGGCTCGTACGGGCCATGTCCTCCCTGCACACCTACACCCTCGGCGTCCACGTGATCGGCCACGATCAAGATCATCGGACGATCGACATCGCGTTGCTGGCCCCGGAGACAGTCACCGCCGACGTGTTGCGTGCCGCCGCGCAGGCCGTCGGCCGCCACGTCTACGTGGGCGAGGGGAGCGAGGAGGACCGGCAGGATCTGCCTTCCCGGATCCTGAACGGCGCGACGCAGATCGTGTCGACTCCGGCAGTGGCGCCCATCGCCGCCGCGGAACTGGTCGAGGCCGACGAGTTCGAGGTCACCGACGCCACGCAGGGCGAGGACGATAGCCCGGACGTCATGCGGCTGCAGTGGACCCCCGAGCAGCACGTGGTGCTGCAGCGCAGCTGGGCGCCATTCGCCCCTGTGGAGCGCGCCCGCGCCTCGGCGCTGTTGCGCCTGTCGGCCGCCATCTCCGCGGCGCTGGGCAACGAGGACGCCAACGGCCGGGTGGTCGGCATCAAGGGCGGGCATGTGTGGATCCGGCTGGCGCGCCCGGAGGACGCCGACGCGGTGGCGGCCATGCACGACCGGTGTTCGGAACGCAGCCGCTACCAGCGTTACTTCTCACTGGCCGACTGGCGTGGGACCCGGCTCTACCGGCTGGCGGGTGGTCATCGTGGGGCAACGCTGGTGGTCATGAGCGAGGACGGCCACATCGTCGGACTGGGCCATGTGTTTCCCGACCCGACCGAGGGCAGCGGCGCCGCCGAAGTGGCACTGATCGTCGAGGATGCCTACCAGGGGCGCGGCGTGGGGACCCAGTTGCTCAACGCGCTGTTGCATTTCGCGGTCCGGCTCGGTTTCACCGAGGTCGTCGCCAGCGTTCTGGCGGAGAACAAGGACATGTTGGCGTTGATGAAACGCACGGAGTTGCCGTGGAAGACCACGGTGGAGGACCGGGTCGCCTTCATGCGTACGCCGCTGGCGGAGTACCCGGTACGGGCCCCGGCCCAGCGACCCGCGGCGCGCAAGCGGCCGGTCAAGCGAGCGTCCAAGAAGTCGCCGGCGAAGAAGGCGCCGGCCAAGAAGGCGCCAACGACCAAAGCCCCGGCGAAGAACATCGCTGCCGAGAAGACTGCGTCAGAGCAGGGTCCCGCAGGGAAGACGCCTGCCACGAAGACGCCTGCCAAAAACACCGCGGCCACGAAGACCACCCCTGCCACGAAGACCCCTGCCAGGAAGACCGCGGCCAGAAAGACCGCGGCCAAGAAATCGGTCGCCGATCAGCCGCTTGCGGATCAGCCGTAGTAGGGCTCAGCCCAGCCCAGATACGGACCCCAGCGGTCGACCGAGCGCCACGACACCATCTTCACGCGCCCGCTCGGCATGTTCGTGACCACCAGGCCGCGGCCGACGTAGGTCGCCACGTGACCGGCTGGATTCGAGGTGCGCCAGAACAACTGCGCCCCGACCGGAGCCATGCGATTGGTGTGGCCGAAGCCGGCCCGCTTGGCGCGGAACCACTGCCGAAGTGCAGTGCCCACGCGGTTGCTCGCGCCATAGGCGTTGTCGGTCAGTCGAAGGCAGCCGTTGTGATAGCCGGCACGCCCTTGCCGGGCCCACTGGGTGAGCCGGAACACGGCGGTGACAGGGCTATAGCGTGTTCCGACAGTCCGGATGGAGGCGCCGGCGCGGGAAGTGCGCAGGCTCGCGGAGACGCGCTTGGGGGCTGGCGCCACCGGGATGCTTTGCACGGTGGTGGCACTTGCGGCGATCTCGGTTTGGGGCGGGGAAACGACTGGTGCCTGGTCGGTCGGGGTGGGATCCGGGGTGGGCGAGGTGACCGGCTCGGGGGTCACCACCACGTCATCGGCGATCGCGGGGGCGGCGGTCAGAACGGGAATGACCACGGCTGCGCCGAGGACTTTGTGACGAATGCTCAAAACGAACTCCGATGTCGAGGATTGTTCCTGGAATCGGGCGCGAAGGCCCTGCTTCGGGAGCGGCACGTGGTCGGTTCCAAACGACCGGAAAGTTCACAAAAGGTGCCGAGTGGCAAGATCGACGGCCGGTTACCGGCCGGATTTTGCAACTGTCCCTGGCAATTGGTTCGTAAGAAGCTCCAATGTGTTTACTACCTGATTACCTCAAACACCGTAACCACAGATCTCCGGGACTTTATGCAATCTTGAGGCGATTGTGGGAAGGGTCACATCGGTGTGTCCGCATAGTGGGGTGATTGGGCTCGCGCGGTGCGGATGGCTGATGAGGTGACGATCTGACACCCTGCCGGCGGAGGCTTGGCGCTACGGCCGCTGCAGCCGCACACGGCGGGACACATCTACGAGGGCGCCCCGGCCTGCTCAACCACCACCTCGAGATCAGCAGCCTGGACCAGGTCGATGACGAGGTCCTGGGCTGGATCGAGCGGGCGTGGGAGCAGGCCGGGTGAGGGATTACTGGGCGAGCATGCCGTAGATCTTCTTGCGTGCCTCGGCCAGGATCTGCGTGGTAGCGCTGATCTGCTCGTCGTCCTCGGACTGGCTGATCTGCATGACCGCGGCACCGAGTGCCCGGCCTTCCTTCCACAGTCCCTCGACCTCGTCGCTACCGGAGTCCGCGGCGCGGGCCCACGGCTCGCCCCACTCTTCGCGCTGCTGGTCGACCAGCGTCTTGCCGGCCGGGGTGAGCGCGAAGATCTTCTTCCCATCGGTCTCCGAGGGGGCGACCAGACCCTCGCGGGTCAGTCGCTTGAGCACTGGGTAGACCGCGCCGGGGGAGGGCCGCCAACGGCCTTCACTGCGGTCGGTGAGTTCGGTGATGATCTCGTAGCCGTGTCTGCGGCTGCTCGTCGAGCAGCAGCAGGATGGCGAAGCGGACCTCACCTCGGTCGCGGCGCCCGCGCGGGGGGCCGCCGAAGCCGGGGCCGAATCCGCCGGGCCCGAAACCGGGCTGCCGCCGGCGGCCATGACCGCCGGCCATCATCAACATGGGTGGACGCATCGTGTGTGCGTGCATGGGATTCTCCTTTGATTGTGGTCGCGTGCCTTACGCGATGTATTAAAGATATATCGCGATAGACAAACGCGCAACCCCCACCTTCAAAGCTCGAAGCGGTACCCGATCCCGGGCGAGGTCAGCAGGTGCCGGGGATGGGCTGGGTCCGGCTCCAGCTTCTTGCGCAGCCCTGCCATGTACACCCGCAGGTAGTTGGTCTCCCTGCCGTAGGCCGGCCCCCACACCTCCCCGAGCAAATCCTGGCCGGCCACCACCACCCCCGGCTGGCGCACCAGCACTTCGAGCAGGGCCCACTCAGTGGGTGTCAGATGCACCTGCTGCCCGTCGCGAAGCGTCACGTGTTTGCGGGCCAAGTCCACCTCGAAGTCGTCGGTGGTCACCCGCGGCGCGCCGATCGCCGGCGTGGCCCGTCGCACAGCAGCCCGGATGCGCGCCAACAACTCCTCCAGGTCGAAGGGCTTCGTGACGTAGTCGTCGGCACCGGAGTCCAGCGCCCGGACCTTCTCGAAGCGGTCGGATCGGGCCGAGAGCACCAGCACGGGAACGCTGGAGTCCTGCCGGACCGCGCGCAGCACCTCGATCCCGTCCATGTCGGGCAGGCCGAGGTCGAGCACGATGGCGTCCGCCCGCTGCTGCGCCAGGATCCGCAGGGCTTCGGCGCCGGTCGAGGCGGCAGTGACCTGGAAGCCGCGCGCGGACAGCGTCAGGGTCAACGCCCGCTGCATCTGCAGGTCGTCCTCGACGATCAATAGCCGGCTCATGGCACTGGTTCCAGCTCGATGGTCATCGTGAGTCCGCCGCCCGGCGTGGTCTGTGCCTGCAGTGGCAGGTCCATGATCTGGCAGAAGCGGGCGGCGATGGTGAGCCCGAGGCCGAGCCCCACCGGCGCCCGGTCGCCGGCGCTGGTGAACGGTTCGAACGCGTCGCGCACCGCGTCCGTGGCAAGCCCGGAGCCATGGTCGATGACCTGCAGTCGAATAACCGGCCCGCTCTCGGCGCGCACCTGGACCGGGGGCTTTCCGTGGCGCAGGGCGTTGCTCACGAGATTGGCCAGCACGCGCTCGAGCAGGGCGGCATCCGCGGTCACCAACGGCAGATCGACGGGCAGTTCGACCCGCACGTCGGGATTATCCAGGGACATCAGCGCCGCAGCACACACCGGCTCCAGGTCCACAGGTCCGGGTTGCGCGACGATCCGTCCGGCCTCCAAACGGCTCATGTCGAGCAGGTTCGTCACAAGTCGGTCCAGCGTGTGTGCCGATGTCACGATGCCCTGCGCCAGTTCCTGCCGAACGTCCGCAGGCAGTTCGGAGTCCCCGCTCAGGGCGGCACCGGCCAGTGAGATCGCTGCCAGCGGCGTACGGAGGTCGTGGCCGACGGCCGTCAGCAGGGCGGACCGGTCGCGTTCCAATTCCGTGGCCCGGGCGGCATCGTCAGCCAACTGGCGGGCTTCGTAAGCGCGCATGGCGCCTTGGCCCAGCGAGGTGAGCAGAGCGAGGTCCTCCCCGATGGCCGGCATTCGCCAGCCCCGCAGCCGGCCGCCGTCCGACAAGTCGACCTCGACGGGCTCCTCGGCGCCCTCGATCGGCTGGACAGCGCTGACCAGCACCCGGCCGCCGGCGCCCAGCAGTTCCACGCGGGACATCCGGTACAGGGTCGCGATGCGCGTCAATGCTTCTTCCGGATTCGCTTCGGCCATCGGCGTACTCACGGTCTCCCGCAGCGCGCCGGCTTCCGCAGCGGCCGTGGCCAGTCGAGTCTGCGCAGCCAGTACCCGAGTCACCGCCAGCGAGGCCGCCACCGCGCTGGCCAGGAACACGGTGAGTACCACCACGTCGTCGGTGCTGGCCACGAACAACGTGCGATAGGGCGGCACCAGGAACCAGTTGGTCACCAGGAATGCGCCGACCGCGGTGACGATGGCGACCCAGATGTTGGTGCTGGCCGCCACAATGACCACGGCGCACAGTAGGAGCAGCAAGGCGCCGGCGAGGGTGAGGTCGGGCAGTTGTACCGCCAGGAACACGACCAGCGGAATGCACAGTAGGGCCGCGACACCCCATCCGCGCAACGACGATCGCATCAGACCTTGAGGACCTCCGCAGCCACTAAACCATGATCGGCGGGATGCGGGGACAGCATCTCGTCACTGATCACTGTCGGGACGCTGGTGACCATGACCCCGGGCACGAACAGCAGGCGGGTCTTCAGCCGCAGAGCGCTTTGGTTGTGCAGCATCTGCTGCCACCAATGCGAGACGACGTACTCGGGCAGGTAGACCGAAACCACGTCCCTCGGCGATTTCTTGCGGATACCCGCGATGTACTCCAATGCGGGTCCGGTCATGTCCCGGTACGGGGATTCGACGATCGTGAGATCCACCGGGATGTCCCGCGCCTGCCACTCCTCGATGAGTTCCGTGGCGACGTGTTCGTCCGTCATCACGTGCAGACAGGTCAGCGAATCCGGCCGGGTTGCCCGGGCGTAGGCCACGGCATGCATCGTCGGGGCGTGGAACTTCGACACCAGCACCAGGGCGTGGACGCGGCTGGGCAGAGTCGCGCCGCCGGCTGCCGTGGACACGGCGATGTCCACCCGCTCGTAGTGCCGCCGGATCGCCTTCATCATCAGGACCAGCGCCGGTATCGCGATGACGACCATCCAGGCGCCGTGCGTGAACTTGCTGAAGAGCACGATGACCAGCACCAGGGCGGTGGCGCAGGCGCCGACCGTGTTCGCGACCCGGGAGCGATGCACCTTGCCGCGGTTCTCCAGGTCCGGGCGCCGCAGTTCGGAGTTCCAGTGCACGACCATCCCGGTCTGCGACAGCGTGAACGACACGAACACGCCGATGATGTACAGCTGGATCAGCCGGGTGGTGTCCGCGTCGAACCACCAGACCAGGAATCCGGCGAACAGGGTCAGCAGGATGATGCCGTTGCTGAATACCAGCCGGTCACCGCGCCTGCCCATCTGCCGGGGCAGGAAGCCGTCGCGACCGAGGATCGAGGCGAGTATGGGGAACCCGTTGAATGCCGTGTTGGCGGCCAGCAGCAGGATCGCTGCTGTGAAGAACTGCAGAACGTAGAACCCGATCCCGTCGGCGCCAAACACGGCCATGCCGAGCTGGGCGATGATCGTGGGTTGCGGGGTGCCTGGCGGCAGGCCCAACTCCGTGGGAGTTTCGGCGATCTTGGCCCCGGAAGTGATCGCCAACCAGGTGACCCCGGCGAACATGGCGACCGCGATCGCACCCATCATGACCAGCGTCAGCGAGGCGTTGCGAGACTTCGGGCGGCGGAAGAAGGGAACACCGTTGCTGATGGCCTCGACGCCCGTGAGCGCGGTGCAGCCGGAGGCGAAAGCCCGCAGCACGAGCAGCAGCGTGGCGGTGCCGGCGATGTCGCGGGTCTGCACCACGAGGTCGGCCGACTCTGCCCGGACCGGCTGGCCCAGCAGGGTCTTGATCCCGGCCGTCAGCAGCAACACGGCGACCGACGCGACGAAACCATACGTGGGGATCGAGAACGCCCGGCCTGCTTCCTTGACCCCGCGCAGGTTCATGATCGCCAGCAGTGCGATGAAACCCAGGCTCAGGGGCACCGTGTGGGAGTGCAGTGTCGGGAAGGCCGACGCGATGTTCGCGACCCCGGCGGTGATCGAGACGGCCACCGTCATGACGTAGTCGACCATCAGCGCGCTGGCTGCGACCAGCGCTGCTGTCGTGCCGAGGTTCTCCCGGCTGACCGCGTAAGCGCCGCCGCCGTTCGGATAAGCGAAGACGGTCTGCCGGTAGGACCACACCACCAGCACCAGCAGGCAGCCGACGGCCAGCGCGACCCAGGGGGTCCACACCAGCATCGAGGCGCCGCCGATCACGAGGACCAGCAGGATCTGCTCGGTCGCGTAAGCGACGCTGGACAGCGGGTCACTGCAGAAGATGGGCAGGGCCAGCCACTTTGGCAGCAATGTCTCGCCCAGCGAGGCACTGTGCATCGGGCGGCCCAGGAGCGTGCGTTTCAGCGGATTTGGCACATTCCCAGTGCAAACCCCCGTCGGGCTGGTGCACGAGGTTGCTCAGCAGGTTCCTAACGGGCGGGCACCTGCTTTTGACGGGTCCTTAATGCGTCGTGATGATGCGGCCCGCGCCGGCGAAGCGAGCGCGGTAGTAGCCCATGTTGATGCTGTCCACGCGAACGCCCGAGCGGGGATTCGTGGCGTGGATCATCTTGCCCTTGCCGATGTACATCGAGACGTGCTGGGAACCCCCCGGACCGAAGAACAGCAGGTCACCGGGCATCAAATGCTTGCGGCTCACCCGCTTGGCGCGGTGCATCTGGGCGCCGCTGTAGTGCGGGAGGCTCTTGCCGGTGGCCCGCTTGTAGACCCACATCGTGAAGCCCGAGCAGTCGAAGGCCCACGGTCCGGAAGCACCGGCGACGTAGCGGGCGCTGCGCTTGGACAGGGCAACCCGCACCAGGCTCGCCCGGGCGCGGGTTGCGCGCTCTCGTGCCACGACGCGTGAGTCCTGCCGACCCATGGCCTGGGTCTTCGCTGTGGTGTCCGCGGCGTGCACGGGGGCGGCGGTCATAGTTGCTGCGACCGCGCAGGCGGCGGCCAGGGTACGCACGGGAACCATGCGTTATCACTCCTTCTCATTCCGCCTACCGAGTTAGCTGACGGGCTCGGGCAGAGAAGTGCCCTACCGCTATGTGCGGATTCGCCCCTGGGGATCTTGGGTCCCCGGTGCGCCGTTTGGCGCTTCGGCGGGCCGGTGTTCACCGGTCTTCATCGACGGTAACCCAGGTTCTGCGGCGGCCGGCGGTGCGGAACCGGTGATGTGAGTCACAGCAATCCACAGATCGTTCGGACGTTCTCCGCGCCGAAGCGTACGCAACCCACGGTGGACCGGTGAGTTGGGAGATCGTGGGTCGTCTCTTGGAGGGTGGTCTGGTCGCGCGCCGGGATCTGACGCATCGCGGGGGTCCATCCGCGCTGGCTGCACCGGCAGGTGGCGACCGAGCGCTTGATCTGCGTCCACCCTGGCGTCCTGCGTCGTGCCCGACCTGAAGATGGATCTCGATGCGAGGTTCCGGGCCGCTTTGCTGCAGGCGGGCCCGGATGCAGCACTCAGCCACACGTCCGCGCTCGAGATCTACGGGCTGCTCGAGGACTGGGATCACGGAACCATCCATGTCGCGGTGCCCCGTGCTGGGGTGAGGAGTTGCCCTGGCGTGAGCATTCACAAACGTCCGCGCGGAGTGGTCGAACGAGTCGATGGGCTGCCGGTGGTATCACCCAAAGATGCCCTCGTGGGTGGTGCGGACCTCATCGACATCACGAACCTCCGCTTTCCGGCCATGAAGGCGGTGCAGATCGGTCTGCTAAGCCCCGGCGGACTCGCGGATCTTGCCGGGGTGCCAATGCGCGCCAGAGCAGTGATACGACTCGTCGGCGAAGAAGCACTCGCGGGCGCCGAGTCCGGGGGAGAGGCGAACTACTACCGCCTGTTGCTGGACTCGCACCTGCCCGTTCCCAAACTGCAGAAGTGGGTCAACACGTCGGAGGGTTGGAAGCGGATCGACGCGTATTGGGAGGAACTCGCCCTTGGATGTGAGATAGACGGCGAGCGTTTTCACGGTGACAAGCAGGCCCGGGACCGGGACAGGACGCGACGAAACGCGATCCAGGCCACCGCTGTCAAGTTGTTCGACTTCAGCGTTGAGGAAGTGATGCGCAGCCAGCGACGAGTTCTGGAAGAGACGGAAGCCAACCTGCTTGCCCGAGCGCACGAATTGAGGGTCAAACCCTGGTGGCTTGCGGGATCAGTGTCCGGAAAAGCAAACCGCTTGTAGGAAAAACGTGCGAAACCGCATGATTTCGGGTCCTGAGCGAGAAGCAGTTTGCGAATCCGGACACCTCACGCCTCGAACGGCTCAGGATCGCCGGCCCCGACCCGCTCGATGACCGACTCGGCCTCCGACAGGTCGACCACAGTGGTGGGTTCGGTGCTCGTCTGGCCGTCGATCACCGCGTCGACGAGGTGATCGAGGCGCTCTTTGACCTCCCAGCCGTCGCTCATCGGGTGTTCATCTCCGGGCAACAGCAGCGTGCTGGACAACAGGGGCTCTCCCAAAGTGGTGACCAGTGCCTGCGCGACCGGATTCGGCGGGATCCGCACTCCGATCGTGCGCTTCTTCGGGTTCATGAAGCGGCGGGGAACCTCGCGGGTGGCCGGGAGGATGAACGTGTAGCTGCCGGGGGTGTGCGCTTTGATCAGCCGGAAGACCTTGTTGCTCACGAACACGAACTGGCTGAGCTGCGCGAAGTCGTGGCACACGACCGTGAAGTGATGGCGGTCGTCAAGATGCCGGATGGTGCGGATGCGCTCGAGTGCCGCGGTGTTTCCCAACTGGCAGCCGAGCGCGTAACCCGAATCGGTGGGGTATGCGATCAGTGCGTCCTGCCGCAGCAGCTGCACGACCTGGTTGATCAGCCGCGGCTGCGGGTTGTCGGGGTGGATGTCGAAGAAGCGGGCCACGCCCTCACGCTAAACCCACCCGCTGATGGGCACGCCGTTTGGCAGGGTGAGGTCATGCGCGCTTTTCAACAGGTGGATGTATTCGGCGCCGAGCCGTATCTCGGAAACCCGGTCGCTGTAGTGCTCGATGCCGACGGGTTGACCAGTGACGAGATGCAGCGGATCGCCCGCTGGACGAATCTGTCGGAAACGACGTTCGTGCTGCCGTCCAGCAAGGCCGACTATCAGGTGCGGATCTTCACGCCCGTTCAGGAACTGCCGTTTGCCGGACATCCGACGTTGGGGACGTGTCACGCCTGGCTGCAGGCGGGTGGGCAGGCTGGCGAGGAGGTCGTCCAGGAGTGTGCCGCTGGCCTGATCCGGATCCGGCGCGGGGAGCGGCTGGCCTTCCAAGCGCCGCCACTGGTGCGCTCCGGCCCGGTCGCCGAGGCCGACCGGGTGCTCGCCGCACTAGGGCTGACCGACGCGATCGACGTGCAGTGGGTGGACAACGGCCCAGGCTGGGTAGCGGTGCTGCTGTCCGATCCCGACGCGGTGCTGGCGCTGCAGCCCACAGACCTCGACGGATTCGACATCGGGGTGGTCGCTGCCGGCGACGGATACCTGGAGGTGCGAGCGTTCTTCAGCGTCCACGGCCTGTGCACGGAGGATCCGGTGACCGGCAGCCTCAATGCGTCGGTTGCTGGCTGGCTCGCGGAGCTTGGGGTCGTGCAGTTCCCGTACGAAGCCCGGCAGGGCCGGGCGCTCGGCCGGGACGGCCGGGTGTACGTGGACCGCGACGAGGACGGCATCTGGGTGGCAGGTTCCACAACCACCTGCGTGGAAGGCCGCCTCGCGTAAGCGCTACTCCGCCGCGGCGCGCACCTTCTCGGCCTGTGCGTGCGGCATCGGCTGGTAGCCCAGCGGGCGGCGCCGGAAGTGGCCGGTCCCGCTGGTCATCGAACGCAGGTCCACCACGTAGCGGGTCAGTTCGATCTCCGGCACGTCTGCGGTGATCGTGGAGAAACCGCCGCCGGCCGAGTCGGTGCCGGTCAGCCGGCCACGCCGGATCGACAGGTCGGTCATCACCGCGCCCACATAGTCGTCGGGCACCTCGACCGTGATCTCGGCGACCGGCTCGAGCAGTGAGACCTGGGCTTTCGCGGCCGCGTCCCGCAGTGCGAGGGAGCCGGCGGTCTGGAACGCCATGTCCGAAGAGTCGACACTGTGCGCCTTACCGCCCACCAGTGTCACCTTGATGTCGGTGACCGGGTAGCCGGCGACGACCCCCTTCTCCATCTGTGCGCGCACGCCCTTCTCGACGCTCGGGATGTACTGGCGGGGCACCGCGCCACCCACGACCTTGTCGACGAACTCGAAGCCGGTTCCCTGCGGCAGCGGCTCGACCTCGATGTCGCACACGCCGTACTGCCCGTGCCCACCGGACTGTTTGACGTTGCGGCCGTGCCCCTCGCCCTTGCCCGCGAATGTCTCACGCAGTGACACCTTCAGCGGCACCGTGTCGACGGCCACGCCATGGCTGTTCGCCAGTCGGTCCATCACAACGTCGAGGTGCGCCTCACCCAAGCACCAGAGCACCTGCTGGCCGGTGTCCTCCTTGGCCTCCAGCACGAGGCTGGGGTCCTCAGCGAGCAACCGGGACAGGGCCTTGGCCAGCTTGTCCTCGTCGGACTTCGTCCTGGCCACGATCGCGGTCGGCAGCAGCGGCTGCGGCACCTGCCAGGGTTGCAACAGCAGCGGCCGGCCGACGTCGGACAGGGTGTCGCCGGTTTCGGCATGGGCCAGCTTGGCGACCGCACAGATGTCGCCGGCGATGGCCACCGGTACCTGCCGCTGGGTCTTGCCCAACGGCGAGGACAGGCTGCCCACCCGCTCGTCGACGTCGTGGTCGTGGTGGGTGGAACCGGTGGCAAAGTGCCCGGACACGTGAACAGGGGTCTCCGGCTTGAGCGTCCCCGAGAACACCCGGACCAGCGAGAGCTTGCCGACGTACGGCTCAGACGTGGTCTTGACGACCTCAGCCAGCAACGGTCCATTGGGGTCGCAGGAGACGTCCGGCGCCGGTGCATCGTCGGGTGTCGTCACGTGCACGAGCGGGTGCTCGGCCGGCGAGGGGAAGCCCTTCGCGATCAGTTCCAGCACCTCCAGCACGCCCATGCCAGTCACCGGGTTGATCGGCAGCAACGGGTGGAACTCCGCGTGCACGACGGCCTTCTCCATGTCAGCGATGACGGTGTCGATGCCGATGTTCTCGCCGCCGACCCAGGCCTCTAGGAGTGCCTCGTCCTCGCTCTCGGTGACGATGGCCTCGATCAGCGTCCCGCGCGGCTCCTGCAGTGCGGCCAGTTCGGCCTCGGTGCCTGGTCGCTTGGTGCGGGTCCCGGTGGCGTAGTCGGCGACCTCTTGGCTGAGCAACCCGTGCAGTCCGGTGATGGTGTGGCCGTCGCCGTCGTAAGCAGGCAGGTACAGGGGCAGCACGCCCTCGCCGAGCGCGTCCCGCAGTTGCTGGACACTGCCCTCGAAGCTGGCTCGCTGGTGGTCGAGCTTGGTGAGGATGACGGCGCGGGGCAGGCGCGCTTGGGCGCATTCGTGCCACAGCATGCGGGTGCCGGCGCTGAGTTCCTCCGCGGCCGAGATGACGAACAGCGCGGCGTCGGCGGCTCGCAGCCCAGCCCGCAGGTCGCCCACGAAGTCGGCGTAGCCGGGGGTGTCGAGCAGGTTGATCTTGAGGCCGTCGAACTCGGTCGGGGCCAGGACGAGGTTGATCGAACGCTGCTGGCGCTGCTCGGCCGGGTCGTAGTCGCTGACGGTGTTGCCGTCCTCGACGGTGCCCGCGCGGCTGATGTCGCCGGTGGCCAGCAGGATCGCCTCAAGCAGGGTCGTCTTGCCCACGCCGGCATCGCCGACGAGCACGACATTGCGGATCTGTTCGGGTGCGGATGGTTGCACGACTGCCCTCGCTTCGTTGCCGATACCCCTCGATCCTATTCCGGGTTCAGGCAGCGCAGATGCGCTGGGTTGAGGCCGCCGTGCAGACGGTCAGTGAGCACCATTGTTTGTCAGTGCGGTGTTGGCGGGTCGTGGTCAACGCAGTTCAATACAGGCCAGGTTCAGCGCACCGTAAGCACGTGCCGCTCGCGCAGCCGCTGCTCCCGGCCGCTGCGTACAGCCTCGGCAACCAGCCGGCACTTCCCGTCCTGGCGAGTTGTGGTGATCCCTCCGTGGTAGACCTCGCACACCCTCGGGGTGAGGCTGTCCCAGCCGACCGCGTTGCCCTGTTTGGTCATGTTCGGCAGGTCGGTGTAGGAGCGGTTCGACAAGCGCGCCGGAACCGTGCCGCGCAGGACCTGTGCAAGGGCGGCATCAGCCACCTCCGGCGTCGGGTCCCATGTGGGCTGGCTGCCGCACCACTGCCCGAACGCTGAGCACATGGCGGCCGTCACCGTGCCCGCGAGCTGGGCATGGCCGGCCACACTCGGATGGATCCACGTGTCGTTCATGAACACCCAGCTGGCACCACTCCATGCCTGATGATCGGCCCACGCGCTCTGGTCGGGCGTGGCGATCTGCAGGTTTGCCGGGTTGATGTTGTTGTCCTTGGCCCACTGCTGGGCCTCACCCACGGCGGCGGCGATGTTGTCGTTTATGGCATCTTGCGCGGCCTTCGCCTGCGCCCACTGGGTCGTACTGCCGTCGACCGAGCACTTGCTGCACGCGGAGACCTTGGCCTTCTGAGAGGGGCAGGAGTTGCCTGCGGCGGGACCGTCGATGATGTTGCCGTTGGGCTGCCAGTTGCCGAACGACCACATGCAGCCCCGGTAGTACCGCAGGGCCAGCACGCGGTTGCCGTTGCCGAGCAGGGTCTGGTACACGCTCGCGAGGTGTTCACTCTGCTGGTTCAGTGCCCACTGCTGGTTGGCGCAGTCCACGACGTTGGAGGTCGGGTATGCCCACCAGCCCGTCCAGCCGAGCCACATGGTGGAATCCGCGCAGGCTCCGTTAGCTTGCGTGCTCCCGGCCAGCTTGATCTGCATGAAGCTGGCCAGGATCGGGTTGGCACCCAGAGTCATGACCACGTAACTGTTCTTGATCTTCTGCAGTTGTGGTGTTGAACGCGCCGCCGTTGTCCCATTGCGCGGGCGTGGACCCGGTGATGGCCCAGTTCTGCACGGTCGCAGCGTTGACCGGGTTCTGATTCGCGGCGATCTGGTAGGAGTACGAGACCATGGGCGCCTTGGGGCCGGGCTGCCACGCACCCGCATTCCAAGGGGCGCCGGCCACATTGTTGTTGCTGCAGCGGTCGTCCGGGGTTCCGCTGATAGGTGAGCAGTCGGACAGGCTGTTGTCGCCGAAGTACCAGGCGTTGGCGAACGAGGAGTTCACCGGCCCGGAAACGTTAGGAGCGTTCTCGCTGCTGCCGAGGTAGCCGAATCCGGCCGTCACCGAGTCGCCGAGGAACACGACATTGGGTCCCGGATCCGCAGCAGCGGGCACGGCCAGAGCAGGAAGCAGAAGCAGTGGCAGCAGAACCGCGAAGAGGCGACGCATGCCGGGGAGTGTAGAGGCTGGGTAGTGCCACCATGCCATCGGTCGATGCAACCATCAACGCGCGGTGATCCACTTCCCGGTGTCAGACTGGCTCCCACCCACACGCGAGGAGTGCCGCCATGCTCGAGGTGTCCGAGGTCGGCAACAGCATCGACAAGCAGGAGTACAAAGCCGCCGTGCCCGATCTGCGCGCCGAACTGGTCAGTGCCCAGTACGAGCTGCGGGACGCGCGACTTCCCACTCATCATCTGGATCGCCGGCGATGACCGGATCGCGGCCAACGAGATGGTCAAGCGGCTCAACGAGTGGATGGACTCCCGCTACGTCGACACCCGCGTGTTCGCCGACTACACCCCGGAAGAGGCTGAGCGCCCGCAGTTGTGGCGGCTGTGGCGATCGTTGCCGCCCAAGGGTCGCGCGGCGATCTTCGTGGGCGGTCTGATGCGGGCGGCGATCCTGCGCAGCGAGGATGAGATCGGCGAGCCGGACTTCAGCAAGTGGCTGCGCCACATCGCCGAGATGCAGGACATGCTCGTCGCCGACGGCGCGTTGGTGCTGAAGTTCTTCCTGCACACTCCGGCAAAGGTGCAGCGCAAGAACCTGCGCAAGGCGCAGAAGGACCCCGATTCGGGCTGGCGGGTCGACGAGCGCGACTGGGCGATGCTCGACCAGATGGACCCGGTGCTGCCGATCGCCGAGCGCATCCTGCGGGAGACCAGCGGGGCCGGTGCACCCTGGACGATCGTGGAAGCCACCGACGCCCGCTACCGGGACCTCACCGTCGCGCGGACGATCCTGAGTGCCCTGACCGCCAGGCTGGAGGCCGAGGCGCCCGTCCGGACCGTCGCTGGCGGAGTCGGTGTTCAGCGACATCGAGGGTCAGGCCAACGTGCTCTCCGGGGTGGACATCAGCCGCCGGCTGGAGCGTGAGGACTACAAGGCGCAGTTGCGCAAGGAACAGGGCAAGCTGCACCGGCTTGCACTGGAGGCCCGCGAGCGCGGCATCAGCACCGTGCTGGCCTTCGAGGGCTGGGACGCCGCTGGCAAAGGTGGCGTGATCCGCCGGGTGACCCAGTCGTTGGAACCCGGCGACTACCGGGTGATTCCCGTCGCCGCGCCCACCGAGGAGGAGCGCAAGTACCACTACCTCTGGCGATTCTGGCGGGATCTGCCCGCGGCCGGGCAGTTCGTCATCTTCGACCGCACTTGGTACGGACGCGTGCTGGTCGAACGCATCGAAGGCTTCGCCGAAACCGGCGGAATGGCAGCGGGCCTACGACGAGATCAACGACTTCGAGCAGCAGCTGATCGACCGGGGTTGCTACGTCGCGAAGTTCTGGCTGCACATCTCCGCCGAGGAGCAGCTGGCCCGTTTCCAGGCCCGCGAGCAGACGGTCTACAAGCAGCACAAGATCACCGACGAGGACTACCGCAACCGGGAGCGATGGGACGAGTACGTCGACGCGGTGGACCAGATGGTGTTGCGCACGACCGCCGATCGCGCGCCCTGGCACGTGATCGCGGCCAACGACAAGTTGTACGCCCGGGTGGCCACGCTCAAGGCCGTCAACAAGGGGTTGAAGCGGGTGCTGCGGGACAGCTGAGTGGCGCAGCTCGCCGCCCAACCGCGCCCGTTAGGTGCAACTGCGACATGTCGGAGCCGTCGCAAAGCCACCAAGGCGTCGCTGTTGGGTGAAGGCGGTGGCGCTACAGCTTCAGCAACCCACCCACCAGCAGCCACAGACCGATCACGCCCAGCACCACGGCCGTGACCGCTGCGTTGTTGCGCTGCAGCCAGTCGCGCGCAACGGTGAGCCGCTCCAATGACGCCTCTCCGCCGCCGATCAGGAACACGATGAGCGGCAACGCGACGCTGGCCCCGCCGATCACCAGGAACACGAGTAGCGCGCCAACCTGCGCGGAGACCCCTGCCTCGCTGGAGCCGATCGCCAACCCGGCGGGCAGGGCCATGAGCAGTTCCTTGGGGTTCGCGGCCGACATGATCACGCCGTACCGAGTCGCCTCGCGAGGGCCGCAGTCCATGATCGTCGTCAGATAGCCGGGCGCCTCCTTGGATGCCCGGTTGCGCCACTGCTTGAGCGCCAGAAGTAACAGCGCCGCGCCGAGCGCCACCCGGACCCAGGGCAGCCACGCGGGACTGGAGTCACGGCCCTCGAGTACCCCGGCCAATAGTGCGAACAGGACCGTGACCGCCGCGACTCCTGCCAACCACGTCCCGACGTACACCAGCGACGTGATGCGCGGCCGCTGTGTGAACAGCATCAGGATGGCCAGGATCACCGGCAGCGGGGAGGCGAACACACCGATGCCGAACGGCACCACCTCCAGGATCAGTTCGCCCACGTGATCATTGTGGCGGGATGGACCGCATTGTTGCGTCCTTTGCCACGCGACCGTCGCCGCTGGACACCCCGCGCACCCGGCGCCAGATCCACGGCACGAAATGGCCGTTCACCCACGCGACGTCCGCCAGCAGAGCCGCCCGTCGCGAGGTGCGAACGTCGGGCAGCGGCTGGCGGTACCAGTCGCCCGTCCCCCGGCCGAGGACGTCGAGCACGGCAGCGGCCACGCGCTTGTGGCCCTCCGGATTGAGGTGCAGCCGGTCTGTGTACCAGAAAGCGGCGATCCGACAGTGCGGTGATCTCCTCGAGGTCCACCACTCGCGCGCCGTGGGCCGAGGCGGTGGCGCGGACGTTGGCGTTGAACGCCTCGAAGCGCTCGGCGATAAGGTCGGCCAGCCGTCCGGTTCCACCAGCCCGGGTCAGGCAGGTGAACAGCAACACCGTGCGGCCTGGTTCGTCGAGCTCGCCCACGACTGCGTTGTAGCGGGCGAACAGGTCGTCCAGGTCGGTGCCCCGGCGCAGGACGTCGTTGCCCCCGGCGTGGAACGTGACCACGTCGGGCTGCAGGTCGCGAGCGCCACGGGAACCTGATCGGCCAGGATCTGGTCGAACAACTTGCCGCGCACTGCCAGGTTGGCGTACTCGACCGGGGCCAACGCGGCTGCGACCCGGTCGGCCCAACCCAGGTATTCGCCGTCGGGCCGGGTGACGTCGCACAAGCCTTCGGTGAACGAGTCGCCGATGCACACGAGTTTCATGGTTGCTTTCTACCCGCACGGCTGTGCGGGACGGCACCGGGCCTAACCTCGAACCAGGACAAGGGAGGAAACATGGCACGCGTTGCAATCGTCACCGGTGGGGCCCGCGGAATCGGGGCCGCTGTCGCCAAGAGGCTGGCTCAGGACGGCATGGCCGTCGCGGTGCTGGACCTCGACTCCAGCGCCTGTGAGCCGGTCGTTGCCGAGATCGAGGCAGCCGGCGGCAAGGCACTGGCCGTGGGATGCAACGTCGCGGACGAGGCCGAGGTGGGCGCGGCAGTCGATCGGATCGCGAGCGAACTCGGCGGACCGACGGTCCTGGTCAACAACGCCGGCATCATCCGCGACAACATGCTCCACAAGATGAGCGTCGACGACTGGGACGCCGTCATGGCAGTGCACCTACGCGGGGCCTTCCTGACCAGCCGCGCTGTGCAGCCACATCAGAAGGAGGCCAACTTCGGCCGGATCGTGAACCTGTCCAGCATCTCGGCACTGGGCAACCGTGGCCAGGCCAACTACTCCGCCGCCAAGGCTGGCCTGCAGGGTCTGACCAAGACGCTGGCCATCGAGCTGGGCCGGTATGGCGTCACGGCCAACGCCATCGCCCCCGGTTTCATCCAGACCGACATGACCGCCGCGACCGCCGAGCGGATCGGCATCGGGTTCGAGCAGTTCATCGAGCTGGCCGCCCAGCAGATCCCGGTCGGCCGGGTGGGACAGCCGGAGGACATCGCGCACACGGCGTCGTTCCTCTGCAGCGAGGGCGCGGGTTTCGTGTCGGGTCAGGTCATCTACGTCGCCGGTGGACCGAAGGACTGACATGCGCCGCAGCATCTACACGCAAGATCACGAAGCGTTCCGGGCGTCGGTGCGGACCTGGCTGGATCGCGAAGTGCGCCCCCGGCTTGACGAGTTCGTCGAAGCCAAAGGCATCAGCCGCGACATCTGGACCGGTGCCGGCAAGCAGGGGTTCCTGGGCCTGGAGATCCCCGAGGAGTACGGCGGTTCGGAGGCCGGCGACTACCGCTTCAACGCGGTGATGAGCGAGGAACTGTCGGCCGTCTCGGCCGCGATGTCGTCCTGCCTGGGAATTCATGCGGACATCGTGGCGCCGTACTTGCGCGACCTCTGCACGCCCGAACAGAAGGAACGCTGGTTGCCCGGTTTCTGCACTGGCGAACTCGTCACGGCCATAGCGATGACTGAGCCCTCCGGTGGATCTGATCTCGCGGCCCTGCGTACCACCGCGGTGCAAGACGGTGACACGTTCATCCTGAACGGCTCGAAGACATTCATCACCAACGGCTGGTCGGCTGACCTCGTGGTGGTGGCCGCGCGGACGACGCCGGGTTCGGGGGCCAAGGGGATCTCGTTGTTCGCGGTCGAGACGGGCATGGAGGGTTTCACCCGCGGCCGGAAGCTGGACAAAGTGGGTCAAGAGGAGAGCGACACCGCGGAGTTGTTCTTCACCGACGTCCGGGTGCCGGCGGCCAACTTGATCGGCGATGTCGACCGTGGCTTCATCCACATGATGGAACGGCTCCCGCAGGAACGGCTGGGCGCGGGGGTTTCCAACATCGCGCACGCCGCGGCAGTGCTGCAGGAGACGTTGGCCTACATCCAGGAACGCAAGGCGTTCGGTCAGCCGATCGGCGCCTTCCAGCACAACAAGTTCCTGGCCGCCGAACTGGTCACCATGATCGAGGTCTCGCAGGCTTTCGTCGACCAGTGCGTCATGGCGTTCACCGAGGGGACCCTGACCGCCGTCGATGCCGCCAAGGCGAAGTGGTGGTCGGCGCAGGTGCAGAACGACGTGATCGACGCGTGCGTCCAGCTTTACGGTGGATATGGCTACATGAACGAGTACCGGGTCGCCCGGGCCTGGCGGGATGCCCGCGTGACGAAGATCTGGGCGGGCAGCAACGAGATCATGAAGGAACTGATCGGGCGCGAGCTCGGGCTCTAAGCAGTGGTTCCCTAAAGACGCAGTGGCACAAGACCGATGCATGTGTCATGGCGAGCGTTACTCCGGGTTGGTACCCCGATCCCTGGATCCCGCAGATGAAGCGCTGGTGGGACGGCCACGGCTGGACCCACGAGACCCTGCCGGCGCGTGAGACCGAGTTGATTCCGGCGCAGCGCGCCCACCGCTGGCCAGCAGCCTGGCGCTGAGGACTGGCGCAGGGTTCAGGTCATCACAGGCCACTACGTGACCGGATATTGACCCAAACTAATTCCCGGCGCTGATCACGGGCAGGGTCTCCACCGCCCCGCGAATCGCCGGGGGAATCTCGACCGGTCGCCGGTTAGCAGCATCTACGTACACATGCACAAAGCGGCCGACCGCTTTCACGTCTGCCTCCCCGAGGCGGAAGACGGCCAGCCGGTAGGTGATGCTGGAGGTCCCGATCCGTTCGGTCGCGATCCCGATCTCGAGCACGTCCGGGAACGCGACCTCGGCGAAGAATTCGCAACTCACGCTGGCCACGACCCCCAGCGGAAGGCTCCGCACGTTGGGACAGACCTGCATCAGCCAGCCGTTCACCGCGGTGTCCAGGTACTCGAAGTAGGTGGCGTTGTTGATGTGCCCGTACTCGTCGTTGTCGTTCCAGCGGGTGGCGATCGGGTAGACCACGGGGAAGTCGGCGCGATTCACATGGACTCCTCAAAGACCCGCGCGAGATCGTCGGGTGTCACATCGACCGGCGCCATCGACAGCAGTCGTTGCTGAGCCATCGCGCCCGTCACCAGATCCGGGATGTCGGCTGGCCCGAAACCTACTTCGCGCAATCCGCTGGGCATGCCCACGGCATCCATGATCCCGCGCAGAGTCGACGGCAGATCGACACCACCGAGCAGCGCGGCAGCGGTCCGGTGACGCTGCGGGGATGCGGGCTCGGTGAGGCGGAAGGCAGCCGGCGCTGTAAGGGAAACCGCCATCCCGTGCGGAACCAAAGGCTTCTCCTGCGGGTAATCCGCGGGCCGGTAATCGCGCACTCGCCCGGCAACCGGATAGGCATTGGCATGTGGGATGTGAACCCCTGCGTTGCCGAACCCCATGCCGGCCAGCGTCGCTGCCAGCGACATCGCACCGCGGGCTTTGGGATCGTTGTCGCGCACCGCCGGAACGAACGCTTCGGCCATCATCGACAGCGCCGCCTGTGCCCACATGTCCGAGATCGGGTTGGCGCCGCAGTAGGGCACGCGCTGTTCGGCGGTCTTGGCCTCGAATGCGTCGAACGGCCTCGCTGTGTAGCTCTCCAGAGCGTGGCACAGGATGTCCAGTCCGGCGCTGGCCGTCACCATCGGCGGCTGGGTCATCGTCAGGTCTGGATCCACAACCGCAAGTGACGGCCGCAGCGCTGCGTGGCTGATGCCGGTCTTCACGTGCTGCTCGAGAACATCGAGCACGCAGATCGTGGTGCTCTCCGAGCCCGTACCGGTCGTGGTGGGCACGGCGATCAGCGGCTTCAAGGGCTGGCTCGGCGCCCGCCCCGCGCCGATTGGAGCATTCACGTAGTCCAGCAACGTGCCCGGGTTCGTCGCCATCAAGTTCGCGGCTTTGGCCGTGTCGATGCTGGAACCGCCGCCGACCGCAATCAACGCGTCGAAACGGCCATTCCTGCGGACGAAGTCTGAGATGTCCTGCAGGCTGGCGTCGGTCGGTTCGACATGGACGTCGGCATAGACCGTCACGGCGCAGGGGAGCATGTCCACGATCCGCTGCGGGGCGCCTGTGGCCTCGACACCCGCGTCCGTGACGATCAGGACGCTCTTGGCATCCCGCAGATGGAACGGGATGTCATTGATCGCACCCGGGCCATAGACCAACGGCGGCGCGGCGTAGGTGAAAACCGTCTCAAACCCCATCGCAGCCATGCTAGGCGGTGCCAGTCTTGGATCATGAACAATCCGGAAGCAACCGCCCAGGCACTTGACATCCTGCGCTCCGGTGACGCGTTCCAGTGGTACGTCATCCCGATGCTGGCGCTGGTCATGTACGTGTACGCCAACGAGTACGCACAGCGCAATTGGAAGCCGATCGCGGCCGGGCTCGCGTTGTACGGAGTGCACTGGTTCTTCGAGATCGGCAACGCGCTGATCCAGCACTTCTCAGGGCATGCCTTGTGGACTGTTCCGACCGGAACCTCCTTCCTCCTGCTGGTCGGGGTGGGTGTCGAACTGAGTCTGATGTTCTCGGTGGCCGGGCTGATCATGAGCAAGTTCCTGCCGGAGGACCCGGCGATGCGCATCCTGGGCATCCCGAACCGGTGGGTCTTCGCGGTAGGCAACGCTGCCTTCTTCGCGATCTTCGAGATCTTCCTGGCCAAAACGCCCGCGTTCGTGTGGGTGTACTCGTGGTGGGGGCGCGTTGCCGGTGTTCGTGCTGGTCTACATCCCATTCTTCGTCGCGGCCTTCTGGACCTACGACCAACCCCCGAGCCGGCAGATCCAGTTCATCGGCAGTGTGTTCGCGATCGACGCGGTGATGCTGGTGCTGTTCGCGGGCGTGCTGGGCTGGATCTGACCAGCGGAACGCCGTCCCGCGACCGTCAGGCACCTGACCGGGAGGCAGGGGATCTTCACGAGGTGTGGCGTGATGTGGCAATCCGTTAGCGCTCTCGGCATCGGTGAGCACGCCGGGCGCCAAAATCCCGGCCGTGGGGCTAACTGATGCCCGGAATGCTCACGGATCGGTCGGCCCCGGTCTAGCGGTTGCGGCCCAACCGCTCGTGGCTGGTCACCCAGTCTCCCGCGAGCACTGCGCTGGCCAGGGACACCTCACCGGCCAGCACGACGGCCGCACAGATCTCTGCAAACTTGTGCACGTTCCCCGGTCCCACGCAGCCGAGGAGTTCCAGGCACTCGCGTTGCGTGGGCAGACCGGTTCCGCCGCCGACCGTGGCCACGATCAAGGCCGGCAGCGTGATGCTCCAGTAGTAGTCGCCCTGATCGGTGACCTGCGAGTATGTGATTGCGGTGTGCGACTCCGAGACGTTCGCCGCGTCCTGGCCGGTGGCGATGAACAGCGCGGCCAACCCGTTCGCGGCGTGCGCGCCGTAGTTCGCGCTGCCGGCCAGAATCCCGCCGACCTGGCTCACCTGCCGCATCCGGAACAGCTGCATTGGCGTGACGCCCATCATGCGTTCGAGTAGGCCGGCCTGCAGTACTCCCTCTGCCACCACCCGCTTGCCACGGGTCCGCAGGACATTGAGTTGCGAGTGCTTCTTGTCGGTGTCGATCGCCCCCGACAGGACGTAGCGCGGTCCGTCGGGATGATTGGCCTTGATCCACTCACACGCGGCCCACGTCGCCCGCCCGACCATGTTCTGCCCCGCGGCGTCACCAGTCGTGTAGTCGAAGCGCAAGTACAGCATGCGGCCCCACGTGGTAGCGCTCGATCTCGATAAGCCGGCCTACGCTGGTGGTCGATTCAGCCGCGGCGCTGATCTGCGAAAGGTGTTCCTCGATCCAAGCGGCCAGATCCCGTGCGCCCCGGGCATCGTCGAGGATGAACACCGGTGCCCGCTGCATCCGGTCGTCTACGACGGTCGTCTTACACGCCACCCGACTCGCTGAGCAGGCGCATGCCCCGGTTGTAGCTGGCGACCAGCGTGCCCTCGGTCGTGGCCATGGGCACGTAGAAGTCCCCCTGCGCGTACTCGCCGTTGATGCGCAGTGGTCCGGCAAGGCCGATCGGCACCTGCGCGACACCGAGGAAGTTCTCGATGTTGCCGGGCAGCACGTCTGGCTCGAAGGAGAACGAGCCGACATGTCGCAGGTCCGCGCCGGTTTGCTCGTGGGCGAATTCGCGACGGCGCTGTGCTTGCTCACGGGTGTAGTCGTTGTCAAGATCGCGGGGAACCGGCAGTCGGGTCATGGCCGTCAGGCTAATGCGGATCGCGGGCCCGGACGGCCTGTTCGCGAAGGCGTTGCTTGTGCAAGTACATCAGGCGGTCCGCCTCGTCCACGGCGTCCAAGAACTCCTCGCCCGGGTGCCACTGCCAGGCCCCATAGGTGAACCCGATCGGGGCGTACCGGATGAGGCGAGCCATGACGGCCTCGGTCTGTTCGGGCCCCAAGCCGGGCAGCACCAGGACGAACTCGTCGCCACCGGTCCGGGCCACGAGGTCGGAGCGCCGCAGACGGTGACGGAAACCGGCCACCAACTCGGACAGCAGCCGGTCACCCGCGACGTGGCCACGCTGGTCGTTGTAGGGCTTGAAGCCGTCGAGGTCAATGAAGACGACGGTGGTCGGCCGGCCGCTCCGCTCGGCCAAGGCTCGGACTATCTCAGCCTGATTGCGCAACCCCGCACGGTTCAGCGCCCCTGTAAGAGGATCGTGCTCGCTGACCTGCCGGACCAGTTCGAGCAGACGCAACACAACCTCGGTCGTCGCCGCGACCATTGCAATGATGACCGGGCCGATCCAGATTCCCAGCGGCTGCGGATTGAGCGTCAACGAGACGAGGTAAAGGACGCCCGCGACCACCAGCAGGATGCGCACCCGCACAGCGGATAGGGCGAAGGCCGCGACAATCATGAGAACCAGCAACTCCAGTCCATCCAGCACCTGCATCGCAGGGCGGGACGTGACAGCCGAATGCACAAGCACTAGACCCACGCTGGCGTACAGCGACCACTCGAACCCGGCGGCGAGACGCTCACCGACGGCAAGCGTGATCCCCGCCAGCCCGAGCCAGCCGAGTGCGCACAGCAGCACTGGCAATTCTGTGCCGGTCCAGCCCCCTGAGGCGACGAAGGGCAGCAACGTCAGCCCGGCAAGGACCTGGAAGGCTGCCAGGAGCACGTGGCGGGGTAGGTGGTTCATGACTGCGTGTGTGTTCCACTCATCCGCTCCTTTATGCGGTCTCGGTGCCGGACGTCCGGGTACGGGACGACCATGCGAGCGCTGATCCTCAACTGCACCCTGAAGTCCAGCCCGGGGGAGTCCAACACGGATGCTCTGTCCGACGTGGTCGCGGCGGCTTTGGAGGAAAAGGGGATCGCGGTCGACCGTCGGCGGCTGGCCGATCTGGACATCCCGCCCGGAGTGCAGACCGACCTCGGGGACGGCGATGAGTGGCCAGGGGTGCACCAGGCCATAGGCCAGTCGGACATCCTCATCGTCGCGACTCCGACCTGGTTGGGGCAGCCGTCCAGCATCGCCAAGCGGGCGCTGGAACGGATGGACGCGATGATCTCGGAGAAGAAGGACGACGGCACCTATGCGGCCTACAACAAAGTTGCCGGCGTGATTGTGACGGGCAATGAGGACGGCGCCCACCACGTCATCGCGGAGGTGTGCCAGGCGTTGATCGACATCGGATTCACCGTCCCGGGGCAGGCGTGGACGTACTGGAACAAAGGTCCCGGTCCCGGTCCGACCTACCTGGAGACCGACGAGGGTCACGATTGGTCGGCATCTACGGGGCGCACGATGGCAGCTAATCTGGCGGCCGTGGCAGAGGCGTTGCGACAGCATCCAATCCCAGCGCCGGATTGATCAATTACACCGGAGATGGCTGGCCACAGTTCCACGGGCCGGCCAGGCTTCGCACGGGAAGCGTGCCCGGCAGCGGCTACAGTCGAAGAACCCCACACGAACGGACAAGCCCGTGACCGACGACTCGTCTCCCACATTCGCCGATCTCGGATTGCACGACCAGTTGCTCAAAGCCCTGCGCGATCTCGGCTACGAGACCCCCTCCCGCATCCAGGCTGCCACCATTCCGCCGCTGCTGGAAGGCAGGGATGTCGTCGGGCTCGCACAGACCGGTACCGGCAAGACTGCTGCGTTCGCGTTACCGATCCTGCAGCGCCTGGACTTGTCGCAGAAAGCCCCGCAGGCGCTGGTCCTGGCGCCTACCCGGGAACTCGCGCTGCAGGTGTGCGAGGCGTTCGAGCGCTACGCGGCCCGCATGCACGGCGTGAAGGTGCTGCCGGTCTACGGCGGGCAGGGATACGGCGTGCAACTCAGCGCCTTGCGGCGCGGTGTGCACATCGTGGTCGGGACGCCGGGCCGGATCATGGACCACTTGGACAAGCGCACGCTGGACCTGTCAGAACTGCGGTTCCTCGTCCTCGACGAAGCCGACGAGATGCTGAACATGGGCTTCGCCGAGGACGTCGAGACCATCCTCGCGCAGACCCCGGACGACAAGGATGTGGCGCTGTTCTCGGCGACCATGCCCAAGCAGATCCGGCGACTTGCCGCGCAATACCTCGATGACCCAGCCGAGATCGCGGTGGCCACCTCGACGTCCACCTCACCGCAGACGACCCAGCGCTACATGCTCGTCTCGTACCCGCAGAAGGTCGACGCGCTGACCCGCATCCTCGAGGTCGAGAACTTCGACGCGGCAATCGTGTTCGTGCGGACGAAGAACGAGACCGAGACGGTGGCCGAGAAGCTGCGCGCCCGCGGCTTCGCGGCGATGGCCATCAACGGTGACGTAGCCCAGCAGCAGCGGGAGCGCACCGTCGCGCAACTCAAGGCCGGCAAGATCGACGTCTTGATCGCCACCGACGTCGCAGCCCGCGGTCTGGACGTCGACCGGATCAGCCACGTGTTCAACTTCGACCTGCCGACCGATCCCGAGTCCTACATCCACCGGATCGGCAGGACTGGGCGAGCGGGGCGGACCGGCGACGCGATCAGTTTCGTGACGCCACGCGAACGCCACCTGCTCAAGAGCATCGAGAAGGCGACCCGCAAGCAGTTGACGAAGATGGAACTGCCGACTGTCGAGGACATCAACAGCAGCCGGCTGGCCCGTTTCGACGACGCGATCACGCAGGCGCTCGGTTCCGAGGACCTTGGATTCTTCCGCGACGTGGTCGCCCACTACGTGACCGAGTACGACGTTCCCGAGGCCGATGTGGCCGCCGCGCTGGCAGTCGTCGTGCAAGGCGGCGACCCGCTGCTGCTGGATGCCGAGCCGCAGCGCGAACAGCAACGTCTCATGGCCACCTACCGCATCTCGGTGGGCCGCCGACAGCGGGTGCAGCCGCGGATGATCGTGGGCGCGCTGGCCAACGAAGGTGGGCTGCGCAGCCAGGACTTCGGCCGGATCGACATCCGCTCGGATCACTCCCTCGTGGACCTGCCGGCCGACCTGCCCGACGACGTGGTCAAGAAGTTGCGCAAAACCCGGATCTCCGGCCAGCTGATCGAGTTGGCGCCAGATACCGGGCGAAAGCCGCGCCGCAAGCGCAATGCCTGAACGGCTCGGGCGCTATCTACTGGCAGCGTTCATGGCCGTGGCGGGCGTTGGACACTTCCTGGCTGCTGACTCGTTCCGGGCGCAGGTGCCGCCGTGGATGCCGTGGCCAGAGGCCGTGATCGCGGTCTCTGGAGTCATCGAACTGGCCTTCGCTGTGGCGCTGTTTGCAGGCTGGAGGTTGCCGCTGGTGGGCTGGTTGCTGGCAGCTTTCTATGTCGTGGTGTTTCCCGGGAACGTCTCGCAGTTCCTGACTGGCACTGATGCGTTCGGCCTGGATTCGGATCTTGCACGCGGGGAGCGACTGCTCTTTCAGCCGGTACTCGTGGTCTGGGCGCTGTGGTGCACAGGTGCCTGGCGGGCCTGGCGTGACAGGTGGCCAGCGGCTTCCTGATCTCAGGCAGCCGCGAACTTCTGCACCAACGCCGCGCAGAACGCCGGCAGGTCGCCCGGGTTGCGGCTCGTGATCAGCTGGCCGTCCTCGCAGAGTTGTTCGTCCACCCAGTTCGCCCCCGCGTTCTCGAGGTCGGTCCGCAGGCTCGGCCACGAGGTCACCGTCTTGCCCTTGACCGCATCGGCCTCCACCAGTGACCAGGGGCCGTGACAGATCGCCGCAACCGGCTTGCCACTTTCGACGAAGGACTTGACGAAGCCGACGGCTGAGGAGTCCATCCGCAGGGAGTCGGGGTTGATCACTCCGCCGGGCAGGACAAGCGCATCGAAGTCCTCGCCGTGTGCGTTGCCGACAGTGGCGTCAACTGTGAAGGTGTCCGCCTTGTCGTGATGGTCGAAGCCCTGGATCGTGCCCGCTTCCAGCGACACCAGGCAGGGTTCGCCGCCGGCTTGTTCGACGGCCTTCCAGGGTTCGGTCAGTTCCACCTGCTCCACACCATCAGTGGCCAGGAATGCGATGCGACGTCCGTTCAACTCAGGCATGTGGGATGCCTACCCGCCGACCCGTGGCTGATTCCCACGTGCAGCAAGGTCCCCATTTCCCATGCACGCCTCTAGCCGAGGGCCCGGACGTAGATGTCCCGCCCTCGCTCCTCCATCTCGAACAGGTCCTTGCGCGCCCGCACCAGGTCGGAAAGCTTGCGGTAGCCGTACAAGCGCGGATCGAAGTCGGGCTGCAGTTTGTTCAAGTAGCTCCCCAGCGTCCCGAGGTTGGCCCAACCATTGTCGTCCGCGGACTCCTCGAGGGCGGTCAGCAAGAACTTCTTCGGGAACTTCGCGGTGCCCCGGGCGGGGGGTTTCGGCTGCGCGGGTTCCGGCGTTTCCTCTTCGGCGGTCCCGCCGGACCGCAGCACCTCGACGAACACGAACCGGTGGCACGCGTTGCGGAACGCCTCCGGAGTCTTGCGCTCGCCGAAGCCGTAGACCATCAGCCCGGCCTCCCGCAGCCGGGTCGCCAGGCCGGTGAAGTCGCTGTCACTGGTCACCAGGCAGAAGCCGTCGAAGTTCCCGGTGTACAGCAGGTCCATCGCATCGATGATCAGTGTGCTGTCCGTGGCGTTCTTGCCCGTCGAGTAGGCGAACTGCTGCACCGGTTTGATGGCGTTGCGCTGCAAGACCTTCTTCCAGGCCCGACTGGTGGACGCCGTGAAGTCGCCGTAGATGCGCCGCACAGTGGCGTCGCCGAAGCGGGCGACCTCGGCCAAGAGCGCTTCGATCACGGCCGCCTGGGCGTTGTCGGCGTCAATCAGGACGGCCAGTCGCAGCTGGCCTTCGGTGGATGGTCGCTCGTGGGTGCTCACCGTCCCAGACTGTCACGCGGCCACACGAAACTGACGACCTACCAGATCAAGCACCTGGGTTGAATGTCGTACCCCCGGACAACACTCATTGCATGAGCCTTTTCTCTGTGCCCGGTGACGGGTGGGCCTGCGGATTCTGCGGCGATTTCGGGCGGTTGCCGCCCGGCGAGACAGTGGACACCTACCTGTGCCCAACCTGTGGGGAGATGGTGCTGCCGGCTCAGTAGGTCTCGTAGAAGGCCGCGAGCCGTTGCCGCAGGAGATCCTCGAGGACACCGTCGTCGGCGGCCCGCAGGATCCAGGGCCGGGCATGCGCCACGATCGACTCCGCCGTGATCCCAGCCTCGGCCAGCACCTCGCCGACCGGTCGCGCCGCGTTCGCCTCGAGGATGGCGTGGGCAGCATCCCGGAAGGACGGTGTCGTCAGCAGTGTGGACACCACCTCCTGCGCCACGGCAGTGAGCTCGACGGCCGTGTCCTGTGGCAGCAGCGCGGCGAGATCGGCAACCGGGGTATCGGCGTTGCGGTCCCACATCTCAGCGGCCACCTCCTGCAGGGCGGCTTCGTCGACGACCTGGGTGAGGTACGTGCGACTCTCCCGCAGCGTGTCCTGCAGGTTCGCGCTGACGAAGGAGGTGAGCTGCTTCTCGATCCCTTTGCTCAAGCGCGGGGCGGCGGTGTCGAATGCGTTCTGGCCCATCCTCATCAACGACGAGGCACCGGGCACCCGCGCGATCGGACTCTCGACCGTGACGTAGTTGCGGATGCCCTGCAGCAGGACGTGCGAGATGAGATCGGCATACACCTTGCTGGTGGTGATCTGCTCGACGATCGCCTCCTGCAGATCCGTCATCCCGGCCAGCGCCTGCGCCGCGCGGTCGTAGTGCTCGCGCTCGATCAGGTCACCGATCGGTGTGCCGTCCGCAAGCGCGCTGTCCAGCCCGGCAAGCACCGATGTGGTGAGGTCCGGAACCGGCAGCGCCTCGATGCCGGCGTCGAGATCGGCGTCGCTGAAAACGCTGCCCAGGGAAACGGAATCCAGCCACTCCAAGACCACGGCGACCTGGCCGCCCAGCGTCTCGTCCAGCGATGCGGTCCAGGCGTTCACCTCGAAGGCCACGTGAGCCTCGAGCATCTCCTCGTCCATAGCGCCTCAGTGTGGCAGGACGCAGCGTTAGGGTCGCGGCATGGCGCGCCGGGAGACGTTCAGTGACGAGGACATCCTCGCGGCGCTGCGGGCTGCTGCCCTTGAGATCGGCGAGCCGCTGAGCCATGGCCGATATGAATCGCTGGGCCGCGGACCGTCCTCGGCGCGGATCATCCAGCGATTCGGGTCGTGGAGTGCGGCATGCGCGGCAGCAGGTGTGGTCTCGGGATCCGCTTCCCGCACCTACACCCAGCGCTGGGATCGCACGGCTGTCATCTCGGCGGTCCGGGAGTACCTGATCACCGGCAGCGGAACGTACGCCGACTACCAGGATTGGGCACGATCAGGGGACCGACCCAGCGGTGCCACCGTACGCAACGTGCTCGGCGGGTGGGCGGCAGCCAAGCGCGCCGCCGGCTAGACGTCAGGCCCTTGCGCGCGCAGCCGCTCGACCTCGGTCATGGCGTCACGCAGTTCCTGCAGCCAGTCCTCGGTGTGCTGTCCGACCAGAGACACTGCCCAGGCCAGCGCGTCGGCGCGGGAGCGGGCCACACCGGCGTCCACGAGGGTGTCGAGAACGCGGCGCTGAGGTTGCCGCAGCCGGGTCATCACAGGCACTGCGAGATGGGTGAACAGCACCGCCGTATCCCCGATGCGCGCCCCCCAGGCCACCTTGCGCCCGTACCGGGCTTCCGCCTCGTCGGCGATCCCCATGCGCTGGGCCCGGGTTTCCTCCCGCCAGCGGCTGATCCGGCCCTGCGCTGCAGCGGCGCCGCCCTCGACTGCTGGCAGCTCCCCGACCACCGTGATCTCCTCACGGTCGACGGTGATCCGCGGGGCGCCCGTGAACCACTCAGGCAGCCTGCCGGCGAACCATTCCTCTACATCGTCGGCCAGCCGGAAGATCGGTGCGCTGCCATCCGCCACGTTTCATCATTAGCTCTCCTTATTACGTGATTACACACTAAGCAGGTAATACGAGGCGAGTAGGAAGTGGCATCCGCCGTGGGCGGAATTCCTCGCGCGGGCCACAGGAGCAGCGTCACGCCAACGCCCAGAAGCGCACCGGCGCTGCACCAAAGCGTCATCATCGGGAACCACCACACCACACGGCCCTCGATCTGCTGGGGTTGTACACGCCACCAGTCCGCGTTGGTGGCCGCATCGCCTTTTGTGATGAAGCCGCGGTCATCCAGGTCAACGATCCTGTGCGCAACCACTACGGGATGCTGGGCGCCTGGTGCGACGGGGGTGCGAAAGGCGGCGATGTCACCCACCGCTGGACGGCTCCATGGGACTACCACAACCGCCTTCTCAATCGGGACGTGGCGAAGATCGAGTGACGTGCGCAGGGGCAAGGAGAGATCGGAGTTCTGCGTCGGGGCAATAGCGGTCGTCCGTGTCACCCAATGGAGCGGTGGACGGCTTCTATCCGGACAGCCAGCGTCGGCGACCGTTAGGCCAAATGGGTGAATCCACGGTCAATTCACGCGTTCGGCGGTACTTCTGAAGATCAAACTGGGCTTCAGTTCGCCGGCGACCAGGCCGGGTGTCTGGCGACGTACCCCCAGCGGTGCCGCCATGGGCTGGACTTCACGTCGCGCCAGATATCGATCCACTCGTGGCCGGCCACGCGCACCGGGTTGTAGGTGTCGATGTTCTTCGTCAGCCCGTAGACGACGGGCGCTTCCTCGGCCTGGAACGTGCCGAACAGCCGGTCCCAAATGATCAGGATGCCGCCGTAGTTCTTGTCTAGGTACTCCTGGTTGGACCCGTGGTGGACGCGGTGATGCGACGGGGTGTTCATCACGAACTCGATCGGTGACCACAGCTTTCCGACCCGCTCGGTGTGCAGGAAGAACTGGTACAGCAGGCTGACCGACTGTTGCAGCAGGATCATCCACGGCGAGAAGCCCAGCAGCGCCAAGCGGCAGCCAGAACGGCAAGGCAGTGAACGGGACCCATGGCTGTCGCAGCGCGGTCGACAGGTTGTAGTACTCGCTGGAGTGGTGGACGACGTGGCTGGCCCAGAACATGCGGATCTCGTGGTGGGTGCGGTGGTACCAGTAGAAGGCGAGGTCGTCGAGCAGGAACAACGCGACCCAGGTCCACGGGTTGGACGCCGACAGATGCACCGGGGCGATCAGGTAGAGCGCGGTGTAGATCGCCAGCACGACGATCTTCCAGCCGAGGTTGATGGCCACATTGCCCAGGCCCATGCTGATGCTCGTTGCCGAGTCGCGGACGTTGTAGCCGCGCTCCTCGTCATCGGGCAGCCAGTAGTAGGACGCGATCTCGAGCGCCAGGAACAGGATGAAGACCGGAATCGCAAAGATGATGATGTCGACCACATCGTGTGTCTATCGGCTCAGGCAGAAGTGGTCAACGACGCCAGGCGCTTCTTCTTGAGGTTCTCCCGAACGATCCACCGCACGTCCGGGTCGGGATTCGACTCCAGGACGCGAAACATTGGCAGGCCAGTTTGCGGGTCGGCTGCCACCGCGACACTCCAGCAATAGCCCAGAGCCTTGCGCAGGGTGCGCACGTCGGGGTGCTTGCGATCGGTGCGAGCGACGAGGCTGTCGGTGATCCGTTGGCAGAGTTCCAGCGCAGTCCTGGCGGCCCCATCGCGCAGTAGTCGTGGCTCGCAGATGCCGGCAATGGCTGCTCGCTGCACGAGCGGGTGCGGGTCATCGGCCCAGGTGCGACAGATGATCACCATCGCGGGAAGATTGTCGTCGCCGAGTCGCTGCAGCGCCATGGCGACCCCTTCCCTTACCCGCCAGCGATCGTCTGCCGCGTGCGCGCGCAACTGGGGTTCCGCGTCGAAGCGACCCAGCCCGGCAACACCGCAGCAGACCAGGTACTCGTCCCCGCTGGCCATGAGGTTCTGAAGGGTCTGGAAGTCGGCCTCTTCGGCAGCGGCATGCAGAAGTTCCAGGTTCGATCGCGGGCCGGGCAGGTTCGAGTGACTGGTCAGGAACGCCGGCCATTGCGCGACCGGCATGGCCCGCAACTGCTCCCGGTAGTCCACGCCATGACGCTACTTCTTCTTCTTGCCTTTCTTCTTCTTGCTCTTTCGCGGTGAGAGTTTGACGTTCATCTTCTTCGCCGCGCTCTTGAGCCGCTTCCAGGCCCGGTCTCGCTCACGCTTGCTGACGTCCTGTACCTGGTTGAACCTGGCGGCCGCGTTGCGCACGTGGCTCTCGTCGTTCAGCGGCATCTTGCGCTCTTCGGGGAAGGCGAATTCGCTGTCCTTGAGCTTGTTGCGCTTCTTGGCGCTCATGCCGCCGGACTTGGTCTTGCCGCTGTTCTTCTTGGACTTCGTCTTTGACTTGGCCATGATTGTCCGCTACCCGGAAGTCCTGTATCGAGTCCTATCGGAATCTCGATGACGTGCTTCACGCACCGCGTCGAACTGAATGCCCTATTCGAACTGGTCGAGGATGTCGTGCGGGTCTGGCAGATGGTCGGCGGGGTCATCTTCGCCACCTTCGTCGTCCCCACCGAGGATCTGGCTCTCGTTGGTCTCCGCGCCGCTGAAGTCCTGCTCGACGGGGATGTCGAGGTCGTCCGTGGGGCGGTCAAGATCCGGATCGTCGAACGGGGGCTCGCTCATGGTTGGAGCCTACGCCGTCGGTAACACTGGTTCCATGAGCGAACCCATCACGTACCTGCCGTCGATGTCCGATCTGATCGAGGTTGCCGACGACTCGACGGTTTCCCGCACGGTCCTGCGAGCCGATGGCGCGCGCATCGTCCTGTTCTCGTTCGACGCCGGCCAGGAACTGACCGAGCACACCGCGGCTATGCCGGTGCTGTTGTCCGTGCTGGATGGCCGGCTGGAGATCGCAGCAGCCGGGCAGCGTGTCGAACTCGTGCCCGGGGGAGTGGTACACCTGGCGGCACGTGTGCCACATGAGGTCCGTGCACTGGAGCCCAGCCGGATGGCACTGACCATGCTGGACGCCCGGATCGAGTCGCATGCATGAGCAGGATCTTCAGCGTCGCCGTGGCCGACGTCTACCCCCACTACGTCAACAAGGTCGAGAAGAAGGGCCGCACGAAGGCCGAACTCGACGAGGTCATCACTTGGCTGACCGGCTTCGACGAGTCGCAGTTGCAGAAGCATCTCGACTCCAAGACGACCTTCGAGGACTTCTTCGCCCAGGCGAATCTGAATCCCAACGCCTCCTTGATCACAGGATCGGTCTGCGGAGTGCGGGTCGAGAACGTCGAGGATCCACTGATGCAGCAGATCCGCTACCTCGACAAGTTGGTGGATGAGTTGGCCAAGGGGAAGCCGATGGAGAAGGTTTTGCGGCACTGACCGAACTGAAGCCAAAGCTACTCCAGCCGACGCAGAGCTGCCACGAACGCCGGATTCGGATTCGACGTAGGGAGCGCCCGCTTCATGTCGGCAAGCGCCTGCTCACTCGGAATGCCTCGCAGCATCGAGTAGGCCGCTGCAACTGTCGGCGTCCGGCTGTGTGCGCCCGCGCAATGGAGCAGAACGACCTGCCCCTCGTCGCGCAGCGCGGCAATCGTCGCAGCCGCGTCGGCGATCACGAAGTCGAGATTCGGGTTCGACTCCGGATCCGGCAGATCAAGCAGACGGAATGTCACGTGCTCGGGGCCAGGCGGTACTTGTTCGCTTCCCAGCAGACACAGGCTCACGACCGCAGTGACGTCGGCAGGTGGGTTCGAGACGGTCAGCCCGTCACCGAGCCAGACCCCCGGATCGTGGGGGTGGCGTATCGAGAATCCAGTAGCGCGGTCGCTGTAGTCGATGAACCCGGTGCCCGGCCAGCCGTAGCCGTTCTTTCCCGCAGTCGTTAGTTGCGCCACTTCCACGAGTCGTTCACCAGTAATGCTGGGGTACCCATGCAGGATCCGCCGCCAGCGAGCCGGGACCGCAGAGGCCCCCCACCTGGCACCGAGTAGCGCGCCGGCGATAGCCGCCACCGTGTCGGTGTCGTGGCCGATCCCTATGGCGCGGACCAGCGTTTCCTGCAGGTGGTGGCAGTCTGTGGCCGGCGTGTTCACGATGGCCGACCAAGCGGCCTGCAGGGCAGTGACGGTCCAGCCGTTGCGGTTGAAGCGCTCCGGGGGCCCGCTCTCGGCCTCGTCGATCCGCTCCGTCCAGTACGCCGCATCTTCGGTGTCCAGGTACGCCAGACCGGAGCGCAGGTCGAACTCCGCGTGCAGCACGGCGTGGCGGATGGCCAATGACCAGAGCACGCAAGCCTGCTGGGCCCGCGGGTCCGCATGAGTCAGATCGCTGACGGTCGCTGCCGCTGCCACCACCGCGTCGGGATCGTGCAGATGCGCCAATGCGACCGGACCGGTGCGCATCAACGACCCGTTGCCGGCGGCGCCAGTGCGGGCGTGAACCTCGGCGGCGGTAGCCGTCATGGACGCAGCTGTCGGTTCCGAGCTGTGCAGCACTTCGCTGGTCTGGTTGCCGATGTCCTTGGGTCCTGAACGCACCCAGTCCTTGAAGCTCCGTGCGACCTGGTCAAGGGCGGCTTCGTCGAGCAAGGTGCCATGTTCGGCTGCGGCGTCCAACACGCACCAGGCCATGGTGGTGTCGTCAGTCCATTCGCCGGGTTCGAAGCCTCCGAGCCCGCCGCCGATCATCTGCGGGCCGTCCTCGCCGATCCTCGCGAGTTCGAATTCATACGGCGCGCCCAGGGCGTCGCCGGCTGCCGATGCAAGGACCGCCCCGCAGGCTCGGTCGAGTTGTGCGCTGGTGAGTGTGTTCATGGTTTCCCCCTTCTGACTGTCACGGTACGGAGGGGGTATGACACGTTGGCATGGTCAATTCGCGGCTCAACGGATCATTGCTGAGATTCGGCATCTAGCCTTGCCACCACGGAGGTGCGGAATGAAGGCAATCATGGGCGTCCTCGTCGCAGGTGCGATGGTCCTCGGCCTCGCACCCGCCGCGCACGCAACTGTCCGATACGCGCCGACCGCTGCCTTGACCGAGATGGGTGCGCTGGAACAGTCCGGCCTCCCCAGCGTCAGCGCTCCGGATGTGAGTGGGGTGTCAGACTACGGCGCCACCATCGCGAGCCAGATAGAGCCGGGTGGCGAACCGACCAGCTACTCGGTGCAATATCGCGTCCGAGGTGCTTCGGAATGGAACTCCACACCGGACTGGACGTTGACAGACAATCTCGTCGGTGCCACCCGCGTGTCCGTGACGCTGGAACCGCTGGCGCCTGACACTGCATACGAGGTCCAATTCGTCGTGTCGAATTCGTTCGGTTCGGTCACGAGCGCAACGAGCACGTTCCGCACTAATGCCGTGGAGACTGCGATGGTTTCCGTGGCCAAGCTCAGAGGGAAGAAGTCCGGCCTCACGAGCAAGGTGACCGTCTCGGAGGCGGGCCGCATCGGGCAGAAGGCGAGCAGCGGGATGCTTGGGCCCACCCGTTGTCAGAGCTTCAAGCGCGTGGATGCTGCCGGGACCTACACCGTCACCTGCACCTTCAACAAGCAGGCTCGCAAGGCCTCGCGGAAGAAGGCTTTGAAGTTGGTTGTCGCCACGACGTTCGAGCCGTCCTCGGGAGCTGCTGTGGGTGACATCTCACGGGTGAAGGTCAAGCGCAAGCATTGAGCCAGTGGCGCCGGGAATGCCTGCGCAGTCCCGGAAATGGCAATCGGTGAGCATAGAGGGCATCGGTTAGCTTGCCGGGCGCCAGAAACCCGCCCGCGGCGCTAACGGATTCCCGGAATGCTCACGGATTGGTTACCTGGCCGCGCCCTAGCGTGCATGTCCGGCAGGCCCATTCGGCCTGTCCTGGTTCGATGATGCAGCCGCCAAGGATGACCTCGCCACGTTCGGCTGCCTCTACCAGATCAGGGCCGGGGTAGCCGTAGACGATCGACATCATCGTGGCGCCGCAACGCGGACAGATCGGGGGGTTCATGCCGCCACCCCATTCGCCGGGCCCCCGTACTCGACCCAACTCGTGAGGTGCCAGCCCTTGCAGGCTGAGCACCAGTACTTGCGGACCACGCGGATGGTGTGTGCCTCTCCGCGGGCATCCAGGTTGTGCGCCAGGTTCTGCAGTGACTGCAGTCGATGGGTGGCTTCGCGTGGATCCCGGAAACGCTTCTTGCCGGTCCGTTCGCAGAAGTCGCTGCGCTTGTGGTGTGTCATCGTTCGCCCCGTTCTCTCGTGCTATAGCGAGAATGCCTCGGGGGTGTGACAATCAGCCGCCCCGCAGACCGCTGGCCCGGCGCACCTGTCGTTCGATGCCGGCGCGCACGGCCTGCTCGGAACCGATCACTCGTATCCGGCTGCGGGCGCGGGTGACGGCGGTGTAGAGCAACTCACGGGTCAACAGCGGCGACTCGGCGGGAGGCAGGACGACCGTCACTGCATCGAATTGACTGCCCTGCCCGCGGTGGATCGTCATCGCCCGCAGGGTGGTCACGTTGGCAACCTGGGTGAGCGGCAGAACCGCGATTCCGCTGCCCCGATGGAAAGCTGCGCGCAGTTCCCCAGCCACCTCGACGACCACGCCCGTGTCCCCGTTGTAGAGGTCTGCGGTGTAGTCGTTGGCGGTCACGAGCAGGGGCCGACCGACGTACCACTGGTCGCCGCGGCGGGTGATCAAGTGCTCGGTCCACTCGGCGATCAACCCGTCCCAATGGGAGACCCCAAACGCTCCCTCGCGGTGCGCGCACAGAATTCGGTGCGTCTCCAGTTCGGTCAGTGCCGTGGCGGCGTCGGCGACCGCAGCGGCAGCCACGATGCGGCGCGCCTGTTCGGTCACGTCGTCGCGCACCGTCGCGTCGGGAGCGTCCAGGAACTCGACTTCGGGGTGGCCCGCGCGCAGGATCTCTACAGCGCGGTCAGGCTCGTCCCGCCGGATCGCCGCGGCCAGGTCTGCAATCGCTCCGGAGAACCGGTAGTTGTGATCGAGCACCACGACGCCCGTGGCCGCGGCGCGCGCACCCGCCGTACCGGCGTCCAGGGCTGCCGCCAAGTCCGGCTGCGCCACGCCCTCGGCCGCCACGAGATCGCCCAGCACGGCACCGGCGTCGATGGACGCGAGCTGGTCCGGATCCCCGACAAGCACGAGCCGCGCATCAGGACGGACCGCTTCCAGCAGCCGGGCCATGAGCGGCAACGAGACCATCGACGTCTCATCGACAACCACGACGTCGTGCGGCAAAGGGTTCGAGCGGTCGTGCCGGAAGCGCCCCCGCGCGTCCGGCCGCCAGCCGAGCAAGCGGTGCAAGGTGGCGGCGGAAGTGCCGGTAGCAGCCTGCAATCGGGCAGCGGCCTTGCCGGTCGGAGCGGCCAGCGCGACGCTGCACCCGGGAGCTATCCGCTGCAATAGCGCCAGCAAGCCCGCCACGGTTGTCGTCTTCCCGGTGCCCGGACCGCCCGCGATGATCGTCAACGGCCGCAGGGCAGTCGTCGCGGCCGCCAGTCGTTGCCGATCGCGCTGGGGAAACAAATCCTCGAGGGCCGAGTGAAGGGCTTCCACGTCCACAGGAATGAGTCGGCCGCGGTCGGCCAGCGCCTGGCGAACCACTTGTTCGTCCTGCCAGTAGCGCTGTAGGTAGAGCAGATTGCCGACCAGGCGCAGCGGCGTGTCAGCGGGGGCGCCGGCGCCCTCTCCCACCAGCGGATGCCGAGCGAGAGCAGCGGCCCAGTCCGCGGGCCAGGGCAGTTCGACGGGTTCCTCTGGAAGCCAGATCGTGGGGTCCGCCGAGATGTCCACACACACCGATCCGGCTCGCAGCGCCCGTACGCACAATGCAGCACCGAGCGCTGCCGCAAGGTTGCCGGAGTCGCCGCCGATCCGCATGAGCCCGGCAGCCACCTGGACATCCGGGATGTCGAGCACACCAGCCTCGTGGAAGGGCTGCAGCCCGCCGATGTCGAGCAAGGACGTCATGACGTGACCCCGTCCAGCAGATCCGACAAGGCCACGACGAGGCCCGCTGGCGGATGCCACTCGAAGACCCCTTGAGTCCCCGGGCCGGCCATCCCGCGCACGAACAGGTACATGACGCCGCCGAGATGCACGTCCGGGTCGTAGCCCGGCTGCCGCCACCGCAGATACCGGTGCAAGGCAGCGCCATAGAGCAAGGCCTGCAGCGGGTAGTGCGCATCGATCATCGCCGTGGCCAGTGCCGCTGGTTCATAGCCCGCGACGAGTCGTTCGATCCCGGGACGTGCAGCATCACGCAGCAGGTTGGTCTTGTAGTCGACGACGATGAACTTGGGGCCGGGGATGCGCAGGACCGCGTCGATGCTGCCAGCCAGGTAGCCGACCAGTGACGACTGCGCCAGACCGGGAGAATCGAGCCGATCCGCGTACCCCGCCAATGGGTCATCCGCGGGCAGGTGGTCGCGCAGCAAGTCCGCAAGGTCGGCCAGTGTCTGAGCGCCGGCCATCGGGAACTCGAAGTCGAGTTCCGGCAGTCGATCCGCAGGCAAGATCTGTCCCAGCGTGAGACCTGCGGATCCCAACGGAGTGTGCAGAACGGGCAGCAGTGCGGCAGCGAGAGCATCCGCATCGACTCCGGCGACTGGGAAGGCGGCCAGCCGCTCATGGCACCGGCGCGCGAGTTCACTCGGTAGGTCGGCGCTGGTGTCGACCAGCTCCAGAACACCGTGAACCAATGTGCCGAACGCGGCACCGGCCGGCATCTCCGCGAACGGCGATGGCGGGCCCTCCAGTGCCACCCCGACATGCTCCACGGCTTCGTCAGGTTCGTCAGTCCGGAAGCCTCCGGGGCGGTACTCGGCCTCGTGGACGGCGGCGGTGAGACCGGAGTAGGACGTGCGGCGCCACGTGCGGTCCAGTTGCCGGTTGTACGGGGCGGCGCTCAGAGCGGCCGTCGGCGGCACGGGCGGGCGCCACACCGGTACGACGCGTGGGGCCACCTCCTCGATGTGCACATGATCGGAGGCGATCTGCGGCACGCCGGTGACCGGGTAGGAGGGTTCAGGGTCGAGATGGCCGGCCACCCGAGCCGAGAGGACTCGGTGCAACGGCCCGGTGGGCGTGTTCTTCGCGCTGGGCGCCCAATGCACGACCAGTTGACTGCTGGCACGGGTCATCGCCACGTAGAGCAGCCGCAGGGACTCGCCCTCGTCCTCTCGATCGCGGGCGGCGACCAGATCCGCGCGATCGATGGCGTCCCTGCCCCGAACATCCAGCACGCGCCGGCCGTCGGCGTCATGACAGCGCAGGGTCTGGTCCGGCTTGGGCGGGAAGCGATCCCAGCCGAACGGCACGAACACGATCGGAAACTCCAGTCCCTTGCTGACATGGATCGTGAGTACCTGAACGGCTTCGGCGTCCGACTCCAGCCGTCGCGTCAATTCGGTTGTCGGCTCCCGTCCGCCGTCCTGGGTGCGCCGGATCTGGGCGGTGAGCCAGTCGTAAAGACCGATCAGCCCCGCGCGAGTGGACCGCTGCTGGGCATGCAATGCACCAGCGACGTGGCGCAGGTCGGTCAGCGTCCGTTCGCCATCGGGCCGGGAAAGCACACGGGCGGCAAACGCGGTGTCCTGCTCCATCTGCGCGACCATCTCGGCCACGCTCGCGTCGTCCAGAACCTGCGCCCATTGCCGCAGAAGCAGAGCAACCTCGCTATCCAGTTGCTCGCCGTCCAGCGCCAGTTCGTCCGGGGTGCGGCCGAAGAAGTCGGTGAGTGCGGCGTGCCGCAGGTCGGAGCCGCGCGGTCGCTGCATGGCCCGTAACAGCCGCGCCCATTGCTGGGCGGCATCGGTCCCGAACACGCTCGTCGGGCTCGTCACCACGACCGGCACATGTGCCGCCGCCAACGCCTGCTGCACGAATCCGGCTTGGGCGTGGGTGTTGGTCAGAACCGCGATGTCACCCGGCCGCACCGGCCGCGAGCCCAGCCGGGCGGGTCCCGTCAGCAGGTCGACGATGCTGGCGGCGACGTCGGCGGCGACCGCGGTGCGCTGGGCTTTGACGGGCGGGAAGTCGTCCGGTGTCGCCGGAAGAGTCCGCAGCGTCACTCGCGTGTCAGTCACGACACCCTGCAGTCGGGATGTCAGGTGATGGGCAGACACGGAACGCACCACGATGTCCTTGTCACCAAGTTGCATCCCGCCCATCAAGGCATCGACCCCCTGCACGACGGGAGCATCGCTGCGCCAGTTGGTCTCCAGCGTGGCGTGGTGGTCTGCTTGCTGGGCGGCGTCGAGGTAGCTGTAGACGTCGGCACCGCGGAACGCGTAGATGGCCTGCTTGGGATCGCCGATCAGAATCAACGTCCGATGGCCGTGGAACGCCCGCTGCAGAATCGTCCACTGGGCAGGATCGGTGTCCTGGAACTCGTCGACCAGGACGACTTGGTACTTCTCGCGCAATCGCCGGCATGCTAGGTCCCCAGTCGCCGGATCGGTGAGGGCGTCACGCAGTCGCAGCACGAGGTCGTCGTAGGTCAGCAGGCGGCGGACGCGGCGACGGCGCGCCACTTCTGCGCGCACGGCTTCGGCGAAGGCGACTCGTGTGGCCTGAATACTTCCGGGTGTGACGGGTCCGGCGTTGAGCGCGGCCTGCGGATCGCCCACGGCTTCCCGGGCCAGACTCCGGGCCTCGGGGTAGGGGATGCGTTCGTCGACCGCGGCACCTTGGCCGTACTTGCGCACGTAGAAGTCGTCCACGACCTCGTCGATGAGATCGGCGATGCTCTCGACGGAGACCTCACCCGGGTCGGTATCCGCGCTGATCCCCAGTCCGGACAGGGTGTGGAGGCAGAACGCGTGCGTGGTCACGATGGTGCCGGAGTCGAAGTCGGCCACCGCGCGTGCCAGTCGCTGTTCGGCGGCCTCCCGTTCGGCCGGGGGCAGTGCGTTCAAGTGAGTCAGGACGTCGTCGTCCTTCGTGTGCCCGGACCGCAGCGCATCTCGTGCCGTGGTCAGCGATTCCCGAACGCGTTCCCGCAGTTCCCGCGTTGCACTGCGACCGAAGGTGATCATCAGCATCTGGTCGATCGTCGTCAGGCCCTCGGCGATGTAGCGGGTTGCCAGCGCCGCGATCGTGTAGGTCTTGCCGGTGCCGGCGCTGGCTTCCAGCAGCGTGGTGCCCGCCGGCAGCGGGGCCAGGATGTCGAACGCGACGGGATTCTTCACAGGTCCTCCCGCGCAGCGAGCAGCGGGGTCCAGACCCTGCGAGCGAGCATGCCGAACCGGGTCGCCTCGTCGAACCAGTTCTCGTCGGACCTCGGCGCCTCCGCCGTGAGCGACGAGATGTCGGCCTCCTCGCCCCAGACCCAGACGATCTCTGCCAGTTCCCGCTCGTTCGCGTTGCGCTGCCACACCCCGAACTGCGCTGCCCGCATCGCCTGCTCGACTGCGCTACCCTCGGCGCGGCGCTTCGCGTAACAACTCGCTGTCGCCGGGGGTAATGGCAGCGGCGAACGCAGACCAGATCGGTACAGATCGGTCAGTTGTGCCAGAATCTCGCCGGCATTGGCAGGGGCGGTCAGCCGGAAGCCGCCATCCTTCGTCACCAGGCAGGCGGTCCAGGTGCGGTCGGGCCTGGCCGCGGCCAGCGCGAGCAGTTCAGCCCAGATCCGCAGTTCCTCTTTGGGTTTGGTCTTGGAGAACGATGCCCGCACGATCCCGTCCTCGTACACATCGGGCACCACGCCCACGACCCGGACGCCGTTGGGCAGATCGATCGAGACGCCCACGTGCCGGGGCTGGCCGTTGCGCAGTGCCTGCGACTTCTCCGCGATGGCAAGCGCCTCGGCGCCCACTGTCCGCAGCGTCTCACCGCCCAAGGGTCCGGGGGGCAGTTCACCTCGCGCGTATTCGGCCGCCGATACACGGTCCACAGACTCGCCACGGGTGAGCAGCCGCAAACTACGGTTGCCCACCTGCCAGCTAGTCAGTCCATTCAGTGCGATTGGAATCTGCTCCGGAGCCTGATCGTCGTCCTCGCGCAACGACAGTCCCAAACGAGTGCGCAAGAACGCGTTGACAGGGGAGGCCAGGAACGTGCCGAGGTCCTGCGGAGACAGTTCCGTGACGTCGACCGGCGGCAGGTCGTCCAGCAGCGCGGTGGCGGCGGCCGTGCGAGGCTCGCCGGATCGACGAGCCGCCGCAAGTGCCCACTGCGTCGTGGCTGAACGGCTCGGCGCTGCCCAGTGCGCCAGGTTGGAAGTTGCGCGGATCGAAGGGCTGCAAAGGGTGATGCACGAGGACGTGATCGCGCGCGCCAGGCGCCATGGTCTCGAGAGCGTCCAGCAGCTCGCCGAGCGGTACGCAGGGCGGTCGCGGCTGGTTCGTCCGCTCGTCGGCGCCGGCGTACGTGATGACCAACGTGTCCGTGGTCGCCATGATCGCGTCGAGCAGCAGTTGCCGGTCCTCGCTGCGCACGTCGCGCTCGCCGATGAGCGGGTCCCTGGCCAGGATGTCGTCGCCGTCGGTGATGAGCGAGCGGGGGAATGCGCCATCGTCCATACCGACCAGGCAGATGACCCGATGGGGCACCGACCGCATCGGCGCGAGCCCGCACACGGTGAGATCGCCGGAGCGGAAGTTCGACCGCGTGGGACGTCCGGTCAACACCTCCTCGAGCAGCCATCGGATGTCGGCCAGGGACAACTCCAAGGAGTCAGCCTGCGAACCTGCGTTCTCCGCCAGCCCTGAGACGACAGCCAGCGCGTTGGGCATCTGCCATGCGTCCAGGCCCCAGACCTGTGTGAGGTCCTCCAAGACGGCGCTGATCGTGGCGACCCATTGCGAAGCCGAGTGGCGCCCCTGCAATGTGTCTCGCGCCTGCCGCAGCCGGGTTATGAGTTCGGCCAGCTGGCCCACCAACGCAACGTCACCGCTGTTGACGTCGTCGACCGGCAGCACCCCGTTCACGATGGGCAGTCCGTCCTCGGACATGGCCACGCCCAGCAGCATTCGGTCCAGCCCCCAGGCCCACGTCCCGGTCGGGATTCGCACCAGGAAGTCCGCACGGGTCTGGTCGTCGAGCCCCCATCGGATTCCGGCCTGTTCGGTCAGCTCCGCCAGCCGGTCCAGCGCATCGTCGTCGAAGCCGAACTTCTGGCGCACCGGCGGCTGGGCTGCGAAGTCCAGCACTGTCGAGAGTTCCGTGCGTCCCGTCACCAGGTCGAGCAAGGTTGCCAGCGCCACCAGCACCAGGTTGCCCTGCTCCGGTGTGCGGTCCGCGATCCGCAGTCGCAGCGAGTCGTCACAGAATGCCGCCGACAACAGCGGAGCGAATGCGTCCAGATCGGGACACATGATGAGAATGTCCCGAGCTTCCAGGGTGGGGTCGTTCTGCAGCAGGCTGAGCACGATCTCGTGCACGACCTCCGCCTGGCGGGCCTGCCCATGGCACGCGTGCACCTGGATCGAGCGATCACGTGATGCATTTGAGGAAATCGTGTTGTCGCGGATCTGGCATTGCAGCTGGCCGAGCATGGTGCCGTCCTGCAGGTCGCTGGCAAGGTGATCGTGCACAGCGTCGGGCATCTGCAGGTCCAGGCGCTGTCGCAGTTCTCGGGCGTCGCGGCCGAAGGAGCGGAGCAGCGGGTTGCGCACTTCGTCGGCGTTGGCGTCGCGGCGATACAGGCTGGTTGCGTTCACCGTCTGCGGCGACGCCTCAGCCAGCCACAAGTGCACGTCCCGGGTTTCACCGAGCGCAGCCAGCACTTGCAGCTGGTCGGCGGGCAGCCGGCTTGCCCCGAACACCGACAATCGCGCGGGTAGGTCGACAAGGCTCGGGTCGCTGCGCTACCGCGTCGCACGCCGGTTCCAGCCGCTCGGCCAGGCTCGGCACCCCGATCTCCTCACGCAAGGCGCGCCACAGCTGCGGCTGCCACGCCAGGTCATCGGGCACAACACTGTCGTCGTTCCTTGCCCAATCGAGGATGAGGCCCGGCCGCTGGCTGCCGTATGTCGAGAACAGCCCGGCCAGCCGGCTCGCCACAGCGAACCGGCGGTCGCGTCGCAATGGGTCGTCCTCGAGCAGGCCCAGGTGCCTGGCCAGCGGTTCGCACCAGACCTCGTCGGCGGAGCGGTCGATCACGGCCAGCAGCGGCCAGACCGCCCGGTGGGGAAGCCACGGATCTTCGCGCGGCTCGATGCCGCTGGTCTGCGAGATGACGCGGTTGACCAGCGCGCCCGGGGACGGGAAGTCGACATTGGCACAGATGCCATCGGTGCGTCCTTCGGAGCTTCCCAGCGTCAGGCCCAGACCCTGGCTGATGAACCGTTCGATCCCCGGCGTCGGCACCGCGATCACGTCCGGCGTGAAAGAGTCCGACGGGGTCTGCGCCAATACGGCCGCGAGTCCGCGCAGCAACGTGTCGGTGCGCTCGCTGCGGTGAATGTGGATGGCCATGTGCTCCCCGGTTTCTGGGTTCCACCGTAGTCGGGGGGTGTGACATCGGATGCGACCGAAACGGTCTCACCTACGCGACGAACCAGGATCTGCAGATAACGGGGATCGAGAATGTCGGGTGTTCCTGAGAAGGAGCCTGATTCAAGTAGCTTCACTAGCGCGGGCGCGGCAGGCTCAACTAGTGGCCATTGCAAGAGGCGAGTTCTATGACCGACGTTTCCGACTCGCTGCAATGGACTACATCGGACGGCGAGCCGAGGCATCGGGCGGGGTCATTACCCGAGCCGAATTGGAGGCGTTTGCCTTTGAAGGTGAACCGGTGAAACTCATTGACATCGGACGTGGGATTCGGAACCCCAATCAGCTGTCAGCAACTATCAGTGTGCTCACCGACCCACATTCGCACTACGACGACGAAATGGGGGCGGATGGACTTCTGCGCTACTCGATACGCACGGGTGAATGGGGACAAGGCGACAACCGCAAACTCCACGAAGCCTACGTCCGCCAAGTTCCGATCATCCTCCTGCAGAAGATCCGCGACGCCGTATTCGTGCCCGTCTTCCCGGTCTATGTCTCGGGTGCCGAACCCTCTGGCGGGCTCCACGGAAGGTACCTTCTCCAAGTGACAGCGGAACTGGATTCGGTCGTGCCTCCTGCGGTGGATCCGGAGAGCGAATTGGAGCGTCGGTATCGCCGACAGATCGTCAAACAGCGCGTGCATCAGCCCTTGTTCCGCGCGATGGTGCTTGACGCATACAGTCGGCGATGCGCGATCTGCGCACTCAAGCACGTAGAACTGCTCGATGCTGCGCACATCGTGCCTGACTCGTCAGAGGGTGGCCTTGCCAAGACGAGCAATGGCTTGTCCCTCTGCAAGATTCATCACGCGGCCTATGACAGTTGGATCATGGGGATCCGTCCGGACCTACATATCGTGGTTTCCGAGGCAATTCTGAAGGAGAAGGATGGCCCGATGCTGCAGCACGGACTGCAGGGATTCCACAATCAGCCCCTTCGACAACTACCTCGACGACGGCACGATCTGCCCGACCCCGATCGACTCGAGACGAGGTACGCGGAGTTTCTCAGACGAGCCGGGTGACCATCACCCCACGAACTTGGTGATCGCCTCCGCAATCTCCAGCGCGTGCGTCTTCTGCACGTTGTGCGCGCCGTCCGCGAACGCAAGCCGGGGACCGTCCGGAACGATCTGCGCCAAGGCCTGGAAGGTGTCAACCGAGATCACCGGATCGTCCGTCGCGTACGCCACCATCGTCGGGGCGCGCATGCGAGCAAGGTTCGCGCGGTGTGCGGAGAAGTCGAAGGCCGCTGCGTCCAGCAGTGCAAAGGCCCGCTCGTCGTCGGTGAGATAGCGCGGGAACCCCTGCACGGAGTAGAGCCGCCGGATGCCCGGCGCCAGCAGGTGCCGGACCAGCGCGAGCCGCAGGGGCTGGGCGAGCAGTTGCATCGGGGTGCGCGCGAAGTGCGCCGTCGCTCCGGTCGACGAGATCATGACCGCTGCAGTGACCAGCCCTGGTTCGTGGCGCGCCATGTGCGCGACAACCGCGCCGCCCGCGGAATGCCCGATCGGTACAACTGCAGAAAGGCCCAAGTGGTCGATGACCCGGCGCACCGAAGCCGCACGCTCGGCGGTGGTCATCCCGGCCCAGTGTCCGCGCGGCGAGGACCCGTAACCGGGCGGATCGACACGAATGACGCGGAAGCGATCGCTCAGTGCCGGCGCCAGCCACCGGAAGTCGCGGCCACTGCCTGGCAGTCCAGGAATCGCCACGATCGTTGTTTCGCCCTGTCCCTCGTCGCTATAGGCCAACGCGCCATCCACGAACTGGATGGCGGGATCGCTGGGCTCCTGGGTTACTGCCATGAGTTCAGGCTAGGGACTTCGTCCGACGGGAACCCTAGGCTCTCCCCATGTCAGTCATTTGCATGGACAACGTCGCGATCGTCGTCGATGACCTCGATTCGGCCATCGCGTTCTTTGCCGACCTCGGGCTTGCCTTGGAGGGTCGCGCCGAGATCGAGGGTGAGTTCGCCGATCAGACAACCGGGCTCGATGGGGTGCGCAGCGAGATCGCCATGATGCGTACGCCCGATGGTTACGCCTGCATCGAGTTGACGAAGTACTACTCGCCGGAGTTGGTGCTCGCGCTGCCGAGCGCCCCGAATACCCTGGGTCTCCACCGACTCATGTTCGCCGTCGACGACATCGACGACACGATCGAGCGGCTGGGCGCACCCATACTCGGAAGCGTTGCGAACTACGAGGAAACCTACCGCTTGTGCTATGTGCGCGGGCCTGGCGGGATCATCGTCGCGCTGGCCGAACAGGTCGTTCCTACGAGCAGCTGATTCAGTCTCTTCGTGGGTAGCGTTTCGGGTAGGTGGTTCTTGTGGTTCCGAGTGGTCCGGTGATGGTCAGGTCCATCGGCGTAGGTGGAGCCGGTGCCGATGGTCCAGTTTGCCGAAGGTTTTGAGGCGGTGGTGGTAGCGGCACAGGCAGACCAGCCCGTCGGGTTCGGTCCGATGGCTGTGGCGGTGGGCGTCGACGTGGTCGGTGTCGGTGTATTCGGCTGGGCGGGTGCAGTTGGGCCAGCGGCAGAGGCCGTCGCGCAGCCGCACCGCGGTGCGTAGTTTGGTCGGGATTTCGTATTTGGTGGTGCCGGCGTCGAGCAGTACCCCGGTCAGCGGGTCGGTGACCAGCCGGGTCCAGCGGGCATCTGGGGACCAGGCCAGGTGCAGGGCCAGGGAGTGGGTGACCGGGGAGCCGTTCAAATCGGCGCCTTTGGTTTCGACGCCGAGCAGCATGTCGGCGGGGATGACCACCTGGACGTCGATGTTCCAGGTGGTGTGCTCGTCCAGCCACGACGACCAGCGCGTCGGCGCGCAGCTGCTCGAGGCTGCGGGCATCGCCTTGCTGGTACGGGTCGCACGGATTGGTTTTGGCGTAGCCGTCCAGGCTTTGGATGAACGCGTGCGGCCTGTTCGGCGGAGATGTCGATCGCGATGCGTGGCCATGCCGTGGCCCTTGGGAAGCACACATCACGCCGCGGTGGTCGATCGCTTCTTGGCGCTGGGTTTCGTCGGGGTCGTTGTCGCAGGTCATCCGCAGCAGTTTGCGGTGCAGCTGGGCGTTGGTGTGTTCGGCGGCATAGGCGATGGCTTGGGCTTCCAGCTGTTCGCGTAGCGGGTCGGGCACGTCGGCCAGCAGGTGCACGATCTTCAACGCCCGGGGCCGGTCGATCAGCCCGGTGTGCAGCCCATCCCAGACCAGCGGCCGGGACACGATCGCCTCACACGTGTCGACCAGGTAGCCGACCGAGCGGCTGGACAGGCCCAGCAGCCAGCCGATCTCCTCCACCCCCGCCCCCACGATCCCGGCGTTGGCCGCCTCCGCCCGGGCCGCCAACTCGCTGACCCGCACTGCATGGATGGCGTCGTCCCGGCGGCGGGCCTGCTCAGCGGATTGCAAGTCGTCCAGGTGCTCCTGATCGTCCAACGCCCGGAACCGCGCACGCAGTACCTCCAAGGCGGAGGAAGCGGTAGGTGTCGATCCGGGCATACCCCAGTATCGCACACCTGTTCGAATAGCACAAGGACTGTGGACGACGTGTTCTGCGCCCTATCCGACGAACAGCAACCGGTTAGGGGAGGCGTTTGTGAGTGCGCCCCGCGTTGCGGTCCGCTTGATGAACCGCTGCACCCGCGCCGGCCGGGCTTGGGGATGCGTTTGCAGGAATTGCGCCACAGCCCCAGTCACGAAGGGCGCAGCCCACGACGTCGCCCCGACGAACCGATAGCGAAACACTCCGCCGCCCGACAGCACGGACGTGATGTCCTTGCCGGGCGCCCACAGGTCCACGCATGAACCGCGGTTCGAACCGCTCCACGGGCGGTCCCGCTCGGTGCTGGCACCAACCGTGATGACCGGAGGCACTCGGGCCGGGGACTTCCGGCAGGCGTCCACCCCCTGGTTCCCGGCTGCCGCGACGACCGGTATGCCAGCCCGGATGAGCCGTCGGACTGCGGTGTCAACCCGATCCGAACCACCGAACGTCAGCGACATGTTCACCACTGCGGGCCGGGTCGCGTGAGTCCGAATCCAGTTCGCTGCTCGGACGACTGCCCGACGCTGCTCAGCGATCGTCATGGTCGAGCCGCCCTCACTGCACGCCAGCGCCTGCATCTCGACCAGCTTCACCGCATTCGCAACCCCCGTCGTTGCGCCACCCACGATCCCGGCCACGAACGTTCCGTGACCAACGCCCATCTCATCGGCGCAATCGCCGGGGTTCCTGTTGGTGAAATTCCTGCCTAGCGACGCCCGGCCACCGAACGCAGCGTTTCCCACATCCAGACCGGTGTCGACGAGGTAGACCGTGACGCCGCTGCCGTTGTTGGGGGCTGTAAACGTGCCGTCCAGCGGCAGCGAGCGCTGGTCAATGCGGTCGAGGCCCCAGCCTGGCCCGGTCGCAGCGTAAGCGGCGTTCGGTGATGCGCAAAGGGTCACCAGCAGGCACACAGTCAGCAGCCGCTTGATCGTCATACAGCCAAGAATGCACCCGGTCGCGCCGCCTGATAAGTCCTAGCGCTGGCTCATCGGTCGATCATCTGCTGATTCGCCTCCGAGTACCGTTCGCCACGACCCTCGATCTGAGCGTTCGTCAAGGCGTCCAGTTCGTCGTCAGTGAGTGCAAGTTCGACCGCCGCGATGTTCTCCTCGATCCGGTGCAGTTTCGTGGTTCCGGGGATCGGCACGATCCACGGCTTCTGCGCGAGCAGCCAGGCGAGCGCGACCTGCGCCGGTGAGGCGCCCTTGCCGTCAGCAATGCCCGTCAGCAGATCCACGAACGCTCGATTGGAGCGCCGCGATTCCACATCGGTGAACCGGGGAACGGTGTTGCGGAAGTCGCCCTCGGCGAAACGCGTGTTCTCGTCGATCGTGCCGGTGAGGAATCCCTTGCCGAGTGGACTGAAGGGAACGAAGCCGATTCCCAGTTCCACCAGCGTCGGGAGGATCTCCGCCTCCGGCTCCCGCCACCACAGGGAATACTCGCTCTGCAGGGCGGTGACAGGTTGCACGGCATGGGCCCGCCGAATTGTCTGCACGCCAGCTTCCGACAAGCCGAAGTGGCGGACCTTCCCCTGAGCAATGAGTTCCTTGACCGTGCCCGCGACGTCCTCGATGGGGACGTCCGGATCGACGCGGTGCTGGTAGAGCAGGTCGATGTAGTCGGTCCGCAACCGCTGCAGCGACTCGTCGACCGTGCGCCGAATCGTCTCGGGCCGGCTGTCGAGACCGCGCGCTTGTCCGGTCGACAACTCGAAGCCGAACTTCGTGGCCAGGACCACTTGGTCGCGCACCGGTTCCAGGGCTTCCCCGACCAGCTCCTCGTTCGTGAATGGTCCGTAGATCTGGGCGGTGTCGAAGAGTGTCACACCAAGATCCACCGCCTGCCGGATCAGGCGCACCATGGCAGCAGGCTCAGGCAACGGCGGGAAGCTCGAACTCATCCCCATGCAGCCGAGGCCGAGTCGCGGAGACCTCCAGTCCCGAACCGAGCGTGCGTTTGGCAATGCTCATGACCAGCCTCCTCAGGCTTCCGGGATGTCGCGGCCGAACGTCGCACGAGTGATCTGCTCTGGCTCCGGACCGCCGCGGACGCCGGTGTCGAGCGCGTCGATGGCGGCCATGTCGTCGTCGCTGAGCACGAAGTCGAAGATGTCGAAGTTCTCTGCGATCCGCGAGGGCGTGACCGACTTGGGGATCGCCTGCCGGCCCGCTTGCAGGTGCCATCGCAGCATGACCTGTGCCGGTGTCTTCTCGTGGGATGCGGCGATCTTGTTGAGCACCAGATCGTCGAGCGTGCTGCTCCGCGAACCATCACGGTAGAACGTGATGCCGCCGATGGGCGACCACGCCTGCGACAGGATTCCGTGCTCGGCGTTGAGGGCCAGCAGCTCCGGCTGCCGGAAGTAGGGGTGCACCTCGATCTGGTTGACCGCCGGAACCACCGAGGTGGCGTCCAGCAGCCTCGACAGGTGCTCGGGCATGAAGTTGCTGACTCCGATGGCGCGCACCTTGCCGTCTCCCAGCAGGCGCTCCAACGCCCGGTAAGCCTCGATGGTCAGATCGAACTCGTCGGGCAACGGCTGGTGCAGGATCAACAGGTCGATCTGCTCAAAGCCGAGCTTGCCGGCGCTCTTGTCGAAGGCGTGCAGGGTCTGGTCATAGCCGTAGTCGCTGATCCAGATCTTCGTCTCGATGAAGACCTCCGAGCGGTCGATGCTGTTCCGGATAGCCTTGCCGACCTCACGCTCATTGCCGTAGGCGGCCGCGGTGTCGATGTGCCGGTAACCGGTGGCCAGCGCCGCTTCCACGGCTGCGACCGTCTGGTCCGGGGGCGTCTGGAAGACGCCATAGCCGAGCGCCGGGATCTCGACGCCGTTGTTGAGTGTGAACATGGGCGTCATGGCGTCACCATGACCTTGAGTGCGGTGCGGTCGTCCATTGCGTCGAATATCCCTTCGGGGTCTCGTCGAGGCTGACGGTGAGGTCGAACACCCGGCCCGGGTCGACAGTGCCGTCCAGCACGGCCGGCAGGAGCTGTTCGATGTAGGCGCGAACGGGAGCCGGTCCACCGGTCAACGTGATGTTGCCGCCGAACAGGCTGCCAAACCCGATCGGTGCCTCCTCGTACTGCGGCACGCCGACGCGGCTGATGACGCCGCCGGGCCGCACGATTCCGATGGCCTGCGTGTAGGCGGGCATGTGACCCACCGCCTCCAGCACGATCTGGCTGCCGCCGCCGGTGAGTTCGCGGACTGCCGCGATGCCGTCCTCGCCCCGTTCGGCCACCACGTCCGTCGCGCCGAACTCGCGGCCCAGATCCGTGCGGACCTTGTGGCGTCCCATCAGCACGATCTGCTCGAGCGCCGAGTTGTTTGGCCGACAAGACGGCGAGCAGGCCGACGGCCCCGTCGCCGATCACCGTGACGGTGCTGCCGTCAGTGACCCCGCCACGCGCTGCCGCATGCCAGCCGGTGCCGTACACATCGGACAGGGTGAGCAGGCTCGCCAGCCGGGCTTCATCGGTGGCCGCGTCGACGCCGGGCACCTTCACCAGCGTGGAGTCTGCCAGCGGAACGCGCACCGCCTCAGCCTGGCCGCCGCCCGTTCCGATCCGGCGGTCGTTCCAGAAGCCGCCGTTGACACAGGAGGTCTGCAGGCCCGCCAGGCAGAACTCGCAGTGGCCGCACGAGACGGCGAACGGTGCGATGACGAAATCGCCGCTGCGCAAGCCGGAGACCTCGGCGCCAGTCTCCTCGACTACTGCCGATGAACTCGTGACCCATCGACGAGCCTTCGGGCGTGGTCGCCATGGAGTGGTAGGGGTGCAGGTCGCTGCCGCAGACGCACGAGCGGACCACGCGCACAATGGCGTCGGTGGGTTGCTGGATCGTGGGGTCGGGCACGTCGATGACGCGGACATCGCCAGCGCCGTACATGTAGGTGGCTCTCATGGAATCCAGTAGACGCCCAGACGGCCGCGTCGGGGAGTGCCTGACGTGACCGGTACTGCCAGTGCCTCCCTCGGGAGGGGTGTGCCGCCTACCGTGGAGTCATGGATCGACGCAGTGAGGTCAGGGAGTTCCTGAGTTCGCGACGCGCGCGGATCACACCAGAGCAGGCAGGGCTGCCGGCTTATGGCGGCAACCGCCGGGTGAAGGGATTGCGGCGTGAAGAGGTCGCTCTACTCGCCGGCGTCTCGGTCGACTACTACGTGCGTATGGAACGCGGAAATCTCGCAGGCGCATCCGAAAACGTCCTCGACGCGCTGGCCCGCGCTCTGCAGCTCGACGAGGCAGAACGCGATCACCTCTTCGCTCTGGCCCGGGAGAGCAGCGCGGGCAGTTCCCGTAGCAAGCGCACGCCTGCGCAGCGGGTCCGGCCGGCGGTGCAGCAGGTGCTCGACGCCATGACCGACGCTCCGGCCTGGGTACGCAACGGACGGCACGACATCCTGGCGATGAACCAGCTCGCTCGGGCGTTGTATTCGCCTGTGCTCGCCGATCCCCGTCGCCCGGCCAACACCACGCGATTCATCTACCTGCAGCCGGAACAGGCGCGGGAGTTCTTCGTTGACTACGACCGGGTCGCCAATGACGCTGCCGCCATGCTGCGGCTGGAAGCCGGTCACAATCCGCACGACCAGGCGCTCATCGAGCTTGTCGGCGAATTGTCCACCCGCTCGGAGTTGTTCCGCCAACGATGGGCGTCGCACGACGTGCAGTTCCACCGCAGCGGCCGCAAGCGGCTGCGCCATCCCGGTGGTCGGGCAGCTCGACCTCGACTTCGAGTCGATGGAACTGCCGTCGGAGCAGGGGTTGTACCTCAACGTCTACACCGCTGCTGCGGGAACGCCGACGGCCGACGCGCTCAAGGTTCTCGCGTCCTGGGCGGCGTCGGAGGCGAACCTGCCGAGCGAGGTGCGGTACCACGTCCTTGTGATCTAGCGCCAGCAGCATGCAAAATGGCGCCATGCCCAGTATTCAGATCAAGGATGTACCTCCTGACACCCATGCTGTGCTGCGTCGCCGAGCCGTCGAAGCGCATCAGTCCCTGCAGGAGTACTTGCTCGCCCGGCTTATCGAAGAGGCCGCTACACCCACACTTAACGAGGTTCTGGAACGCGCAGGGGGCCGTGCGGGTGGGATCGATCTCCTTGGCTGATGCCGTCGACACGCTGCGGGAGGACCGTGCTCGTCGTTGACGCAAGCGTTCTCGTGGTCGCACTAGTCGATGACGGTACGGACGGAGATCTCGTACGGACCAGGCTGCGCGATGAGCGATTGGTGGCACCCGAACTCATCGACTTGGAAGTGCTTTCCGTCGTGCGACGGCAGGCGTCTCTGGGAGCACTGGACGATCGGCGCGCATGTATGGCTTTGCGCGATCTGCTCGAGATTCCCGTTCGCCGAGCTCCGCACGCGCCCCTGGTCGCGAGGTGCTGGGAGCTTCGAGACAACCTGACCCCCTACGACGCGGCTTACGTTGCATTGGCTGAGGTGATGCACCTTCCGCTGATCACTGCAGACCGGCGGCTGGCCGCAGCTGCGGGAGTGAGATGTCAGGTGGAAGTGCTGGGCGCGTGACGCCCTTCATCGGATCTGCGTGATGCGGTCGGTTTCACCCCAGTGCTGATCAGCTGTGAGCGCGACTTCGTCTAGTCGCATAGCCAGAGCGAGGCATAGTCGGTCTGCCAGGGACAAGCCTTCGCCACGCCGCCAGTGCCTCGCCGCCCATTCCGCATCGGCCATTGTCACGGGCTCAACCCCGAGGTCGAAGGACAGCAGTAAGGAGCGGCTCAAGTCCCAATCGGCGCCGGTAGCGCGAACCTTCTGCGCCACTTCACTCCAGTTGGCAGCGCTGCAAACCGCACCGCGTTCAAGCGCCTGCTCGACCGCATCGGAGCCGGGCTCACCCGTGAGATAGGCCAGCATGGCCGAGGCGTCGAGAGCGGTCACCCTCGGTCCTCGTCCGCCGAAGCTGTGCGGCGCTCGGTCAGCAGTGAAGCCACCAGGTCCTTGCCATCGAGATTGGCCCGCACGATGCTGCGCAGTTGCTCGCGGGTGAGCAGTAGCAGGCCGTCCGGTGTCTCCAGGAATACAAGTGGCCGTCCCTCGCGCAGACCGGCGCGATCGCGCAACTCGGCCGGCACAACCAGCCGACCACGGTCACCCATAGTCGCGTGATATGTCCCACTCATAAGATCATACGTACCATTCACGTTCGCCATGTGGGAATCTTGTCGGGATGCCGTCGCCTATGGGCAACCGCGCAACCCTGGGCTTGTTGTCCCGTTCAGTCAGGCGCCTTCCGTGACGCTGTAGATCTCATCGGCGACCAGACCATGGGCCTCGCGGTGCACCGTGTTGGCGGCATCGGCGTCAGGTGCATCGACGAGGCAGAAGATTTTGCCGTTCGACTCGTCGACCCAATAGCGCAGGTACTTCACCCCATGGGAGTCCTGGATCGCCAGGTCGCCCGCGTGGGCCTTCGCAACGTCATCGACGGTCACGCCACCGTCGATCGTGTGCACGTCCATGTACAGCGCCATGATTTGCTCCTCTTTGAAGGTGGTGACGGTCGTGCCGTCCTCAGCGGTTGCTCCGCTAAGCGGTGCGAGGGCGCTGTTGTGGCGGCCAGATCCCAACCCCTTGTAGGCGGACATGGCTTACCCCAAGGCATGTCCCGCCCAATGGCGTCGCGTGCGAGCGACTGCATGTGCTCACTGTCCTCTGGGCCGGGGGAGAGGGCAACCAACCGAATGGGCAGGGTCTTGGCGCATCACGCCTTGGATGTCAAGCGGGACCGAAGTAGTCAGCCAAGAAGGCAGCCGCTCGCTGCACGTCGACCGCGCCACTGTTCTGCTTGCGCAATTGGGATGTCAGTTGCCTTGGGGAACAGACCCTCACGCCGCGAACGGTGAAGGCAGTCTCCAGGAAGGCCCAATCAGCATCGATGAAACACAAGGCGCCCTGTACGGCTGAGTGTTGAAGTGCCTTCTTGACCACATCCACCTGGTACTGCACGCCTTCAACGAGGTGACTGCGGTCGCGGCGGTCGACGTACAACTTCTCCTCCCTGGGGCGTGCACATGCCTCCTTCTGTACGACGTTCCGGGCGTCCCTTGTATCGCTTGGCATCTATCACCCACACCCCCTGAGCGGTGACAACCAGGTGGTCAATGTTTGTCTGGGAGTAGGGAATTCGTCGATCGTGGACGACAGCAATGTGATCACCGGAAATTGCATCGAGTCTGGCTCCGAGTCGCCGTTCGCCTTCCGCTCCGATAGCCCAGGCGCGGGTGCTTTGCGACTGCGGTGCAAGCGCCGCGACAAGCGAACCCACCGGCCCCCACTGCTGCTTGCGTCGCGCCTGCTCCTGCGCCCTTCTGAGCTCATACTGCCGCTGCGCCGATCGACCGGCGCTACTCTCGATCGCCATCCCTGCCCCGTTCCTGGTCGCAGATGGGAATCGGCAAAGGTGTCAGCCGCCTTGAGTCAGGTCATTCGAGTGCATGAGCAGCTGGTCTGGGGAGATGCGCTTACGGCGCCTGCAGGTGCGACCACGGCCCTTCGCCGCCGGCGTTGGCGATCGCAGCGGGGTCGACCGGCACGCCGCGCACTCCAACTCCAGGCACGGGCACGCCGGACGTCACCTGGTAGACCTCCGCCTCAACCTTGAGCCAGGTGCCGTCGGCAGGGTAAGCGCGCACGTGTGACCAAGCGCGGAAGCCGCCGGCCAGGTCGATCGCCTCTTGGGCAACCGTGACGGCTTTGGGCTTCGGCCGCAGCGCCGCGAACCACTCGTCGGTCACGTGAATCGGAGCGCCGCCCGCGAACACGTACCGCTCGCCCCTGTCGGTGCGCACCATGGTGCCGTCAGCAGGCGTGTCGTTCAAACTCGAGTTTGCACCGGCTTCATCCACTGCCGCAGGGTCAACGGTCACCGCGTCCTTCACGTCCAGCGTGCCGCGCGGAACGAAGACCGGAGCCCCGCCCACGACCACGTACGTCTCCTTGGTGCCGTACGTGCGCAGGAATGTCCCGTCCGCGGGTTGCACTGCAAGTGCTGCGAACTCGTCGTCGTTGAGCTTGCGTGCCTGCTCGCGACCGCCCACGTCCTGCCACGAGGTCACCGCTATAGGAGCGCCGCCGGCGATGCGGTACACCTGACCCTCGTAGCGCACGAAGTCACCATCAACCAATGGCACCTCGCGATCGGGCGTGATCGAGTCGATCTTGACCGGGGGAGGGGTTGGCGTGGCGGTTGTCAGACCCAGGTAGCGCCGCGGGGAGAACGTGCCGTAGCCCGGCCAATAAGGGTAGGGAATCTGGCTCAGGTGCGCACCGCCCGAGGGCGTCTCCTCGTAGCCGTAGTACTGCGTCTGAGCCGCGTCGGCCCAGCCTGCGAACAGTACGACGTGACCGCTAGTTCCGGGCAGCGGGTTGTTGAGGACGTCACCAGGTTCGAGGGCGTCCTTGGCGATCGGAAGCGAGACGCTCGGAAGGGTCACGGTCGTCAACGAGGTCGGCAGCCCCCAGATCATCGACACGTAGCCCGAGCAGTCGGTGCGGTAGGTGCCGTACTGGTTGGTGAAGTAGTTGCTGCCGCTGTAACCGACGTTCGCCTCGGTCCAGCTGCGCGCTCGCTCGAGCATGTCGGAGCCGGTATCCGCCGCGGCCGGGCCGGGAATGAGCATGGCAACAACCGCGATCGCACCGGCGATCCCGATTGCGGTGAGGCGTCGTACCACGCCAGCTCCTCTGCACGGCCTAGAACCAGGGTAAGTCACTCATCGGCATGACGCGGATCGCGATGGACCGCCATCCGGGTGGCCTCGATCGACTAATCGTGCAGAACGGGCATGGCCCATTCCCTGCCGGGCAGGAAACCCTGGCTCCGCTGGCCGCACACTGCCGGGCGGTCCAAAATGAACGTGAGCGAGAGGCCGGGCACCCGATGATTCTTGACGAGACATACACCCTGTCCAACGGCGTGACGACGCCCAAACTTGGACTTGGTACGTGGTTCATCGACGATGCGAAAGCCGCCGAGGCGGTGCGCGCTGCCATGGAGATCGGGTACCGCAACATCGACACGGCTCAGGCCTATGGCAACGAGCGCGGCGTCGGTGAGGGCGTACGGACCAGCGGCGTGCCACGCGACGAGCTCTTCGTGTCCAGCAAACTCGCCGCGGAGATCAAGGAGTACGACGCAGCCGTCGCTGCAATCGATGGATCCCTCGAGAAACTCGGACTCGATCACATCGACCTCATGCTGATTCACAGCCCGCAGCCCTGGCGGGACTGGCGCGGCGGCGACTATGCCGACGGCAACCGGGAGGCCTGGCGGGCGCTGGAGGAGGCCTATGCGGCCGGCAAGGTGCGAGCGATTGGGGTCAGCAACTTCGAGCAGCACGACCTGGAGAACATCCTCGGCTCGTGCTCGGTCGCCCCGCACGCGAATCAGCTGCTCGTTCACGCGGGTAACACGCCGTCCGACCTGCTCGCTTTCTGTCAGGAGAAGAGCATCCTCGTGCAGGCATACTCGCCGATCGCACATGGCGAGATCCTCAAGAACACTGAGGTGCAGGAGATGGCGGCCAGATACGGGGTGTCGGTGCCGCAGTTGTGCATCCGCTACACGCTGCAGCTCGGGACCGTGTCGTTGCCGAAGTCAGCGAATCCCGAGCACATGCGAGCCAACGCGCAGGTCGACTTTGTGATTAGCGACGCGGACATGGATGCGCTGCGGGATCTCACCGCGCGGGACTACGGGAAGCACAGCAGGTTCCCGGTGTACAGCGGCAAGTGAGTCGTACCCGACGGTTAGCCTGACGTCATGTCCGGTGATTTCGACGCGCGCTTCCTAGCGGCGGTATCAGGCAGTGAGCTCGACGACCTGCGCGTGCTCGGCGATCATGTGCCGCGGCCAGAGTTGCGCAAACCCCGCCGCAAGCAGGCCGTCGGCTACCAGGTGACAGCATCACTCAACGACTCGGAGCCGCGCATCTGGCGCACGCTGGAGATTCGGTGCGATGTGGGGCTGGACCTGGTCCACCAGATCGTGCAGGCGGCGTTCGGCTGGAACGACTCCCACTTGCACATGTTCGCGATCGGGGGCGAACCGTTCGACCAGAAGAGCCAGGCGTTCCTGTGCCCGTCCGACGTGGTGGAAGGCGAGGTCGACGGCATACCAGAGCAGGAAGTGCGGCTCGACGAGACTCTGGCCGAGCCCGGCGATGAGTTGCATTACGTCTACGACTACGGCGACCACTGGGATGTCACTTTGCGGCTGGACGAGGTGCTGCCGGAAGCCGGGGAGCTTGCCAGGTGCGTGGCTGGTGAGCGCGCCGCGCCGCCCGACGATTGTGGCAGCCGCCGGACGGCTGAGGCGCTGGCCGAGGTGCTCGAGGACCCTGCGCACTTCGACATCGCGGATGTCAACGCGAGGCTGCACGATCCACTGCTCGTACTACACGACTCCGGTTTGAACGCGGACCTGGTGAAGCTGCTGCAGCAACTGCGTTTCGAGCCGGCGGCTGCACCTCTCCTGGGGCTCGCCTCGGACTTGCGCGACGAGGGACAGAGGTTGAGCGTGGACGACTTCGACGAATTCCTCCGCCCGATCCAGTGGTTCCTTCAGCGGGCTCGCGGCGAGGGAATCCCGCTGACATCGTCTGGGTATCTCAGGAGTGAGGACGTGCAGGCCGCATGTGCAGTGGTTCCAAACGGGTACGACTGGCCCGGCTCGATGAAGCGGGAATCGCAGACGCCGCCGGTCCTGAGATTCCGGGAGGCGTTGCAGCGCCTTGGACTGCTGCGCAAGTCCAAGGGCCGTCTCGTGCTGACCAAAGCGGGAGCACGTGGGCTGGTGGAATCAGGGTTTCTCTGGGGTCACATCGCCTCGCGGCTGATTCCCGACAAACCACGCTTCGATCGGGACGCCGCGCTGCTCACATTGCTGTGGGCCACGGGTACCTCAGTGTTCGACGACGTGCTGCCGGCGGCGCTCGAAGCGCTTGGTTGGTGCCGCAGTGACGGTGAGCCGTTGGACAGTCACGACCTGCTTTACGCCGTTCCGGCTCTCGATGCGTTGAGCGAGCTCGCGGCCGATCGGCGCGGTTCTTGGGAGCTGATCACGCGTGGTCCGGCGGTCCGGGCGTTGGCGCGCGAGGCGTTGTTCTGGGAGGCGTAGCAAGTCAACCAGCGTCCACGGGTTCAGACATTTCACCCCCAGGGGCTCGAAGTGCTGGATGTTGCCGGTGACAACCGTAATGAACTTGGACTCGGCGATGGCTGGGATTGCGACCTCTGATGCGTAAGGCTGAGACAACGCGACCTCGATGCCGTCACCGCCTACGTGGCCGGACCACCCAGCATGCAAAAGGCCATGCGACGCTCACTCGTGCGAGCGGGACTCCATCGATCCCGATTCCACACGGAGCACTTCAACTGGCGCTGAACGATCAGCTCGACCCAGCCAGTTCGGCCCGGATCACCTCGGGGGTGGATCCGGTCCAGGTCTTGAAGGCGCGATAGAAGGAGTTGGTGTCCTCATAGCCCAGTAGGTAGGCGATCTCCGAGGTTCGTACGTCGCCGGCGCGCAGGTAGTGGCGGGCCAGCGACTCCCGGGTGTCGGCAAGGACGGCTTGGAACGAGGTCCCCTCGGCCTTGAGTTGCCGTTGCAGAGTCCGGGAGCTGACGGCCAATCCGCCCGTGACTGCGTCGATTGAGGGATCACCGGAGGGCAGTGTCTCCAGCAGAGCCGCCCGGACTCGGTCAGCGACGCTGGCCGTGACCTCGAGGTCGTAGAGACGACGGCGAAGCTCGGGGGCGAATACCCGCCACATCTGGTCGTTCTCCGTCAGGAATGGGCGTTTCGCGTCCAGCGCGCTAAAGGTCAGGGAGAACCTGTCGCCTTTGCTCACCGGCACGCCGACGAGATCACGAAGGGCTCGTGTGCGAGGTATCCAGCCCGGTGCAGTGACGCGAGTGGGGTTGACCTGCTCACGGGTCCCGATGCGAGCCAGCGCAACCCAGAAGAGGAGTTCGGCTGTCGCCAGTAGGGCGGGTGGTGTAGGTCCGGTCGGCCACCGGTAGGCGATCGTCAGCCGACCGGCGTCATTGCTGGTGACATCGACCCGCAGTGGCCCGACCAGGGGCTTGTGAGCCGCAAGGCGGGTCGCGGCCGTCGCCAGGTTCTGACTGCATAGGGCGGCGAAGATCGGCGGGGAGAACAAGTCGACCGAGATGGCGTTTCCGATCGCGATCGCGACCTCAGCATGACCGCTGTCGCGGGCTTCGGTGTCGAGTGCAGCCCAGAAGCGGTAGTACTCCGCCACGCTGAGTTCGATCGGGCGATGCGAGAAGAGGTCGGCAGGCAACTGAGCGCGGCGCAGCACTCGCGACATCGGGACCCCCAGGTCGCGCAGCAGCGCCTTCATGCTCGGCTCCAGGTCGAAGCGGTCACCGGCCATGCCGTCATCTTACGAGCCGGAAGCAGCCAGGTGCTTGCATATAGCGTCAATCAACTTGCTTTCTGCGCCATGAGCTGCGTGGCGTGAATCGCAAGTGGAATGGCGCGTAACGCTAGTGAACGCGCCGCTTGCTGTCCGTAACGTGGAAGCCGCTGGACCTATCGAAAGGCACACTCATGACCGCTACTCAGATCGCCCTCGTCACCGGAGCGTCTTCCGGCATAGGGGAAGCCACCGCCCTCGAACTCGCCGCGGCCGGCTACACCGTCTATGCCGCCGCCCGCCGCGTCGAGCGGATGAAGCACCTCAAGGCCTCAGGAATCCGACCGATTGCCATGGACGTCACCGACGACGCCAGCCTGTCGGCCGGAGTCGACCAGATCATCGCCGAGACTGGCCGCATCGACGTCCTGGTCAACAATGCCGGTTACGGTTCCTACGGCGCGCTGGAGGACGTCCCCATGGAGGAGGCGCGCCACCAGTTCGACGTCAACGTCTTCGGCGCGGCACGGCTCACCCAGCTCGTCCTGACACACATGCGAGCGCAGCAGTCAGGAAAGATCGTCAACATCACCTCGATGGGTGGCAAGATCCACACCCCGCTGGGCGCCTGGTACCACGCCACCAAGTTCGCGCTCGAAGCCCTCAGCGACTGTCTGCGGATGGAGCTCAAACCCTTCGGCATCGACGTCATCATCATCGAGCCGGGCGGCATAAGGAGCGAATGGTCTGGCATTGCTGCCGACAAGGTCCGCGCCGTCTCCTCCGACGGCCCCTACGCCGCCCAAGGCAACGCAGTTGCGCAATCGCTCACCTCCGAATCAACCCAGAAGCGGTCCTCGCCGCCCGAGCTCATCGGCCGGACGATCCGCAAGGCCGTCCAAGCCCGCAAACCCAGGACACGGTACGCCGTCGGCTACGGCGCCAAGCCCATGATCCTCATGCACGATGTACTGCCCGACCGGGCATTCGACGCCATGATGCGCCGGGCGACAGGTGTGCCGTCGACCTGACAACTTAAGACAACGACTAGGCGCTCCCATCAGTGCCCGGCCGTGGCGCCGGCCCGGGGGCGGCGTCGCACCGGCCGGCGGATGACGGAGCTGGGCTTTGAGGCGAGGAGTGGGTCGAAGTCGTCGGTGATCGGCGTCAGTCGCGCCTCGTCGACGAAGACGGCGCCGTCCCGAACCTCCTGGTGCAGATCGCGACCCAGGATGGCGCCGGCCGTGCCCATGCCGCCCCAGATCGTGGCGTTGATGCCGAACATGTACTGCGTGCTTCCGCCCGCGAGGAACAGACCAGGGATGTGCGTGGTGACCCGCGGCCGGAGCGGGCCGAGGTTGCGCACGAGCGGGGCGATGCCGTAGCAGGAGCCTGCCGTGCTGTGGGTGAAGCGCTCCTGGGTGATGGGGGTGGACGCCTCGCAGAAGACCATCCGCTCGCGGAGGTCGGGGATCATCAACTCGGCGGTGTCGAGGACGCGTTGGGTGAGCTCCTCTTTGCGCTGGAGGTACTGCGGGTCGCGGCCGTAGACGGCGCCGTCCGCTGTGTCGACGTTCCAGAACTCGTGCGACGCGGGCGCCCAACTCACGAGTTCGAGCGTCGAATAGCCAGGGGGAGCGGAGTGGGTCCCCTCCGGATCCTTAGCGGTGGGACAACTGATGCCCACCGGCATCTCGTCGGGGCAGCGACCCGCGGCGACCTCGCGGTAGTACCCGTCGATGTCGTTTGTCGGCCACACCCAGGCCAGAGGCGGGGTCCCGCGCTCGCGCAGATCAACGTCGAGGGCGACATACACCGCGAACATCGGCAGCGTCATCTCCAGCTTCGCAAGCCGCCGCCGCAGCCGCCGGGTCAGGTGCTCCTCGCCGACCAACTCCGTCCACGTCCGCTTGAAGTCGCCAGCCGAAACCACGGCTTCCGCCCGGATCTCCTCCCCATCGCGCAGGCGCACGCCCACTGCACGGCCGTCCTCGATGAGGATGCGCTCAACACGCGCTTTGGTGCGGACCTTCCCGCCGTGGGTCTGGACGACGTCGGTGAGGTGCGCGCCGATCATCTGGCCGCCACCGCGCGGGTAGTAGGCGCCGGCCTGCAGGTAGTGGTGAAGGAAGCCGGCGTGCATCGCGGTAGGAGTCCGATGCGGCGGCCACGTGTAGTCCCCGTTCTCCGCGAGGATCACGGCCTGGGCGTCGGCGCTGAGGCCGCACGCGGACATCAGCGTCGTGATGGGACGCAGTCCCCAGCGCAGGAGCGCGAAGAGCTGTTGCCGGCGCGGCTGCTCGCCCGCGGCGATGGTGCGCATGATGCCGACGCAGCGGCGCAAGCCCGGCTCCTCGTCGGGGAATGCCGCAATCAGGTGGTCGAGGTAGGTATCCCACCCGGTTGGCGTCTGGAACGTGGTTCCGGGGACCATGATCTGACAGTGGCCCTCCGGGCGCTGACGCAGCCACTTGATGCGCTCGGTGAGGGCCAGTCCCGAGAGCGCCGTTTGCATGCGGCCGCCGGGACCGCACTCGCCGACGTAATGGGTGCCAACGTCGAACTCGAACTTGTTGCCCGCGCGGCGGAAGACCTGGGTGCTGCCACCGACCACCTGGTTGGCCTCGAGGACGAGCACGCGCTTGCCGTTGGCCGCGAGGTACGCCGCGCAGGTCAGTCCGCCGGGGCCAGCACCGATCACGACGACGTCCCAGGTTTCGTCGCTGGGAGTGGGAGGGATCGCGGTCGGCGTCATGAGTCCGACTCTAGATCGTGTCGCCGGGTGCTCTCGATCAAGCGTTGCCGGCGCGAGTGCTCACGCGCGTTTGGTGTCGTAAGCCCACATCGCGATCTCGACGCGGTTGCGGGCGCCGAGCTTGGTCATCAGCGAGGCGACGTGGGTCTTGACCGTGCTCAGGCCGATGAAGAGCTCGGTGGCGATCTCGGCGTTGGTCCGGCCCCGCGCCACCAACGCCAGCACCTCCTCCTCGCGCTCGGTGAGTGGGTCGATGGGCTGGACCGGTACCGCCGGCGCCTGATCGGCGAAGGTCGCCAGCAGCCGGCGAGTGACGTTGGGTGCGATCAGCGCGTCCCCGTTGGCTGCCGCGTGGATGGCCTGCACGAGCAGCTCCGGCCCGGCGTCCTTGAGCAGGAAGCCGCGGGCGCCGGCGCGCAGGGCGCCGAGGACGTACTCATCGAGGTCGAAGGTGGTGATCACAACGACAGCCATCGGGTCCGTCACGTCCGGGCCGGCCAGGCGCCGCGTCACCTCGACGCCGTCGAGCCCGGGCATCCGGATGTCGACGAGCAGGACATCGGGACGCAGCCGGCTTGCCAGGTCGAGGGCCTCAAGCCCATCTGCTGCCTGTCCCACCACCTCGAGGTCGGGTTGCGCGTCGAGGATCATCACCAACCCGGTCCGGACCAGATCCTGGTCGTCGGCGACCACCACGCGAATGCTCATGCCGGCAGTATCGCCTCGACCACCCAGCCACCGTCGGGTCCCGGCCCCGCGGACAGCGATCCGCCGAGGAGTTGGGCGCGCTCGGTCATGCCGAGCAGGCCGAATCCAGGCTCCGAAGGGGTTGCTGCTTGACCGTTGTCGGTGACCCGCAGCCTGACTGCGTTGCCATCTCGGCGCACGTGGATCACGACCCGGGTCGCACCGCGAGCGTGCCGTAGGGCGTTGGTGAGTGACTCTTGCGCAAGCCGGTAGAGCGCGGCGTTCACCGCTGGTGTCAATTGGCTTAACGAATCGCCCAACGAAACCTCGACGGTGGGAGTCGTGTCGGCGCGCGCAAGGGTAGGTAGGTGCGCGACGCCCAGTTGCGGCGAGTAGTCAGCCCCTTCATCCTCACGCAGGACCCGCACCATGGATCTCATCTCGGCCAGCGTTCGGGATGCTTCCGATTCGATCGCGGCCAGGACCTCGGCCGCCTTCTCGGGCTGTCTGCCAGCCACAACACCACCGGCTTGCGCCTGCACCGCAATGGCGGAAACATGGTGGGCCACGGTGTCGTGCAACTCGCGAGCCAGCGCCACCCGCTCCTCGTTACGGATCTCGCGCTGTTGGCGATCCCAGAGGTCTGCGCGGTAGCGGAACACTGCGGCGAGCGCGACGACCAACAGCAAGAGGGCGGTCCCGCCGAGAACCTCGGCCGCGGTCGCCGAAGACGCGTACATTCCCAGCGCGACGACGACTGTCACGAACACAATTCCCAGGACCATCTCCCGGCCCGATCCCCACCGCACCAGGGAGTAGAGCAGGATCAGCACGACCATCATGGAGTAGAGGCCGAGGTCCGCGGCGTGTGAAGCCAGCTGGACGACCGAGAGCCCCGCGGCTATGCCCCAGCCGATCAGAGCGGCGAGCAACGGGCGACTGCGCCGCCAGAACAGGGCAGGTATCAGGGCTAGGGCGAGTATCAACACAAGAGGTCGCCACGGCACGTCCGGCCGAACGATGCCCTCGACGATGGCGGCGACCGCGTACACACCCACCAGCAGCCAGTCGAGACGACCGACGGGTGGGGCGTCAGCAGGCCGCGGCTCATGCCATAGGGAGCGCCGGGCAGTGACCACGGCTTCAGCCTAGGGATCGGCGCGCCTGCGCGTACCCGCCAGAAGAACGAGAACGAAACCGTTCTATGGGCCAGGCGACGTGCGGCCTCCGGGCGGATGTTTTCGCCGCTGGGCTCAGCGACCGTGGAGGTACCGATCCACCACACAAACGGAGTGAACGATGACAACCACAACACTGCAAGACCAGCCGATGCCGGTGCGAGCCAAACTCGCAGCTGCCTGGACAAGCTTCATGTTCCTGTACGCCTACGTGGACATTCTCAACTTCTACAAACCCGGCACTGTTGCAGACATCCTTGACGGACGCGTTTTCGAGTTCGATATCTCCCAGACCTTCTCAACCTCGGCGCTGGCTCTCATGGCTGTGCCAATCTTCATGGTCGTGCTGTCCGTGACGCTGCCCGCGCGAGTGGCTCGCATCGCGAACCTCGCCGCGGCCGCGATCTATGTGCCTGTCACGGTGTTCAACGCGGCAGGCGGGGAGTGGTTGGTGTACTACGGCCTTGGCATCGTGCTGGAGTTGGTTCTGCTCGGCCTCATCCTGCAATTCGCGCGGACCTGGCCCAGCACCGCTGCGGTTGTGCCCCCAGCGATGAACCGCGTAAGCGCGTCCTGATCGAAGGGCTTTAAGGCCCGCGCGGCTGTGATGACCAGTTGCGCGGGCACTCGCCTGACCGTACGCGCTTCCGTGCAGGAGGAACGATGAAGAGCATGAGCTACACGGAGTCCCGCGCCCGCTATGCCGAAGTCCTGGACGGGGTCATCAATGACCGTGAGGAAGTCGTCATCACCCGCGCCGGCCACGAGCCAGTCGTCATCGTCTCCCTCGAGGACTACGAATCGCTGAAAGAGGCCGCCTACCTCATGCGTTCCCCGGCCAACGCTCGTCGTCTGCTCGACGCCATGGAGCGACTCGAATCTGGCCACGGCCAAGTCCACGATCTCGCGGAGGGCGACTGACTTGCTGCTGGTTCGGGATGAGAACGCCTGAGAGGACTACTTGTGGTGGCAGGCCCAGGACCGCAAGGTCGTTCAGCGACTCAACACCCTCCTTGCCCACACCACCCGACGGTAACGAGGGCATCGGCAAGCCCGAATCGCTCCCGGCCGCTGGTTGCGGCGCATCACTGAGGGGCACGCTTTTGTGTACTAGATCGTGGGGATGAGGTGCGCATCGCCGCTTGTCGTTCCACTACGGATGATCAGTGCCACCCGCTACCGATCAGGCGCACCCTGATGGGTAGGTCGAGGTCGGCCCAGGCGCGATCCGCGGTCAGGACCACAGGTGGGTCGCTGCGGACTGTGAGAGCCAAGCAGCACCTGTCGCCCAGCGATAGCGCTCTGCCGCCACCGAGTGCGCGCATCGCGCCGGCGAGTTCGGCGTCAGCTTCTGTGACAGGTTCGATGGTCACTCCGGCCGCGGTGAGAAGTCCCCGGACACGACCCGATTCGACGTCCGCGTCGACCAGTTTGCCGATCACCTCCGCCAGGTTCGCGGCTCCCAGGCGCGAGGAGGGGAGCGCCTCTGCAACGAGGTTGGCGCCCGGCTCGTCGTTAAGAAGAGCCAAGACGGCTGACGCGTCGAGGACTGTCATTCGCCCATCGCCGCAGCCCGCCGCCGTTCGTCGAGCAGCTCGTCGACCAACGAACGGGATCGTGGCAGGTCGGAGGCCAAACCACGCAGTTCTGCTGCGGCATCCTGCGGCCGTTCAAGCACGAGGCTGCGGCCAACCAGGCGCAGGTGCAGGGAGTCTCCAGCGGAGAGTCCCTATGTTCTGCGCACTTCCGCGGGGATGACAAGCCGCCCCTGCTTTCCCAAGACCAGCGTGGCATCCATGAGAACAGCGTGCCATGAATTGCACCTTCGTGCCATCAGTCCTCGCTCTTGGTGCCGATCCGGCCTAGCCGTGCCAGTCGACCAAAGACACGAGCGTGTCCGGGGGCAGGTCCATCAAGGGAGCGGCCGCCTTCATGCGACGGTCGGCGAAGTCCTCCTTGCCCGGCCCGAACCCCTCGTCGTAGAACACGGGCCCATCCGGACCCACGATCAAGCAGGGGCCTGCTTTCACCAGCGTTGCTGCGAGATCCAGTTCGCCAACGGTGGTAGATGAGCAGATACGCCCAGACGTGGTGACGAGCGCGTACCGGTCTGGATGGGTCTGCAGGGACCAGTGGTCGCCTATCGTGTCGAAGAACCGCGGAACCTGCGCGCACCACCTGCCTCCGCGCTGCTGGACATTGAAGTGCTCCACGCCCCGCTGGTTGATGGCAGCGTCATTGAGAATCGCGCATGGCCCGAGTTGCTCGCGAAGGAATGACGTCGGCCACGCGCAGTGCACCCAGTTCTCTTCCTTGAAGGGCCAAGGACGTGCCGCGTCCTCGGGATACGGAGTCACCGTCTGCCACCCGGATCGGGCAGCCGCGCCGACCACGTCGAGCGGTAACCACACGTCAGCGGGTGGGTACCCGTACTCATGAATCAGTGAGGTCATCAGGGGCGTCGGGTCGGCTCCCATCACGATTCCGTTGAAATGCATTGCTAGGTCTCCCTTTCAGAACGTGAACCAGACGCAGCGAACGACCGTGTCCGGACTGCGTTGTGCGATGGATTCGAGGACTGTCGAGCTCCTGGTCATCTCGCCCACGTTGTAGTAACTGTCGCGACGCCGCGCGAAGACCCTTGGGCCAGACGAGTCGATGATGGCGACCGGTTCGGCCATGAAGTGGCGGAAAGATGCGTCGATGTCGAGATCGCACACCGTAGTCTGGTTCGTCTCCTCGCCGCTGCGAGTCACGAGCGGATCCCGGCCTACTGGCTCAAAGGTCCATGCGCTGCCCAACGTGTCGAAGTAGCGGGGGACCTTCACCTCGACGATGCCGTCGTTGGTTCTCACGTTCGAGCCCAAGGCTTTGCCGAGAGCCAGGCACTTCGGGTGGACGATGGCTTGCGGGCCGAGCCACTCACGAACTACCTGTGGCGGCATCGCGAAGTCGACCCATTCCTCGCCATCGTGATACCGGTATCCGAAGGCAGACCTGAACTCAGGCAGAACTTCGGTCTTGCTCTCGTGAGTCACCTTCAGAGGTATCCACACCATCGCCCGCGGGCGGCCGTCAGGCGCCGTCAAGTCGTCCAGAATGTGTTCGTTGGCGTTACCTATGAGCCAAGCGTTCAGATACAAGGGGGTGGCCTCCTTCTCGCCTTCCCCAAACGACCATCGGACCCCGGGAGTTGGGAGGTGCTTGCGTGATTCGTGGAGGCAGAGCGGCGGTTTCCACAGGTGCAGTCCATGCCCTCACTGCGATCGTCCGGCTATGTCTCCGGGTACCAGGGTTGTCGTGTCCGGGTACCCTGGTTCTATGGCGATGTCTATCAAGAACGAGCGGGTGGCTGGGAAGATCCGTGAGCTCGCTCAACTGTTGGAGACCGATCAGGTCACGGCGGTGGAGCGCGCCGTCGACGCATTGTCCGAACAGGTCTCGCAGGCGGTGGCGGAGGGTCGGCTTGTCGAGGTACTGCAACTGGCCCACGCAATTCGGGAGGGGTTGTCTGCGGGTGCGACTCTCGAACACCGACGACCTTTATGACGACCAGGGTCTGCCCCGATGATCGTCGACACCTCCGCAGTGGTTGCGATCCTCAAGGCTGATGAGGGCCACGAAGATTTAGCGCGAAACATCCTCAGGCAGAAGTCGCAGATGTCAGCTGCGAACTACGTCGAGTTGATGTGCGTGTTGTCGTCGTCACGCGAACCGCGCGACAGCGCGGCGGGCAGACCGGCTGCTCGAAGCGCTGGGCATAGAGGTTGTGCCGGTGTCCGTCGAACAGGCGCGGATTGCGGCGGACGCCTATCGAGCGTACGGCCGGGGCTCCGGGCATCCCGCCGGACTCAATTACGGCGACACGTTTGCCTACGCGCTCGCGGTAGAGCGGAACGAACCGTTGCTGTTCACGGGCAGGGACTTCGCTGCCACTGATCTCGTGCGCGCGTCTTCTGGATAGGCATTCGGTGACTTGCACAGCCTCACCTGCTGCCGTTCGATCGAGTCTTGATCCCAAAGCTCGGTCTCATAGGTTTGAGCGGAGTTCCCAGGCGTTGCGAACGGCGTTGCCACCCCCGTCGTTGTCGAAGTAGGCGTAGACGTCCTTGCCGTGGCCCTGCCATTCCCGCATGCGATCAGCCCACCATCGCAGGTCGTCATGGGAGTAGGACCCGGCATAAAGGTGGCCGTGGTCGGGTCCGTGCAGTCGCACGTAGACGAAGGGTGCCGTCGCACGCAACACGCACGGCAGGTTGGCCCCTGACATCACGACGTAGGCGGCGCGGTGCCAGGCGAGCAGGTCGAACACTTCGTCGACGTGCCAGCTCGGGTGCCGGAGTTCCACCGCCACGTCGATCCAGTCCGGCAGGCGTTCTAGGAAGTACGCCAGCCGCACATCGTCGCGGGCCATGTCGGGCGGCAGTTGTACGAGCAGCAGTCCGCGCCGGCCACGTAGCTCGTGCAGGCCCGCGGTGACCCGTTCGATCCATTTCTCCGGGCCGTAGAGTCGGCGGCCGTGCGTGAGCCCGCGAGGAGCTTTGACGGCCATGCGGAAGCCGTCAGGAAGCCGGCGGCGCCAACTGGCGAAGGTACGGTTGGCCGGCCAGCGATAGAACGAGGCATTGAGTTCGACGGTCGGGAACTGGCTGAAGTAGTAGGGCAGGCGCTGGACAGGCGGCAGGCCTTGCGGGTAAAGCACATCGGTCCAGTGGTCGTAGCTCCAGCCGGAAGTGCCCACCCAGAACGCCACGGGTTGACTATAGGGAAGGGGCTGGCTAGCCTCCCGGAGGTTCGCAGCCGGAGGCTGGCGGCGGACGTCGTGGAAGAAGCGATTTCCCCGAATGTCGATAGGGCACCCCCAACCCAACTGCTCACACCGCTGTCACTGGACGAGGTAGGCGCCGGTGCTCGCACAGGCCAAGGTCGGATCGGCCGAATTGGCACCAGGTTTCAAGTGGTGGGGGCGGGTGGTTTCGCTGCCGGAAAGGACTCGCCCTCGATTCCAAGCCCGAGCGCCGAATAGAAACGAAGACCCGGCCCAACTGGGCCGGGTCTTCGTTTCTAGTGGCGGGGGCGGGATTTGAACCCGCGACCTCTGGGTTATGAGCCCAGCGAGCTACCGAACTGCTCCACCCCGCGATGTGTTTCAACTATACGACACCCTTCCCGGACGGCATCAAGCCCATCCGGACGCGATCCATGTCACAGCATCAGCCCCGGCTTTGGTCGCCGCAAGCGGCGCTCGTTGCGCTTGTCCAGCTGATCGGCTATGAACGTCACGCTCTCACCGGCAGCTTCGCGAGCCTGGCGCTCGCGATTCATCCCCATCGACGCCTCGATCTGCGCCAACGCTTCCGCGAGTCGCACATCCGCTTGCGGGTTGCTTCGCGGAGGCCGGATCGGCGGGATCGTCTCGCCATGAGCGGCAGCTTCACGGCGGGCGCAGGTGGAGAGCACGCGCAGGTCCTGGCGCACGCGCTTGATCGCCTCGCCCACAATCTGGTACTGGCCGGCCAGCAGTAAGGCATCCAGGGCCTCGGCCAACGCAAGCCTGGCCTCGATCACTTCCTTCGGCAGATCTTCCACACACCCAGCGTGCACCCCACCCCCGACAAAACCCGTCAGGCGCGAATCAGCCCTCGTCCCCAAGTCGCTTGCGGGCCTTCGACCGCGCCCGATCCATGCGCTCGGAGACCTTCTCGTGCGCCTGCTCCTGCTTCTCGGCGATGATGCCCTCGACCCGCTCGCGTTGGGGGTGCCGCGCGATCTTCTCGCGGGCATCGCCCATCTTGCGGTCGATCTTCGCGTGCTCCTTGACCTCGGCAGCGTCGAGGCGGCGCAAGACCTCCTCGAGCTTGGGTGAGGTCCCAGAAAGCCGCTGATGTGCGGCCTGCTTGCTCACGCCGAGCGCCGCGCCGATGTCCGTCCAGGAGGTACTCGACACCACAGCGGCATCCGCGGCCTGCTTGGCGCGGGCGGTACAGAGGTCGCCGACATCGCGGATCACCCGCAAGGCCCCCAGCGGGTCGGTCTCGATGAGCTCGACGAGCTTCGCGTCGAGTTGTTCAACAGCATCCATGTGTCAAGGATGATTGACGACCGCCGAGCATGTCAAGCAACCTTGACGGACTACCCTGGAAGAGGAGAGGGGAAGATCATGGCAGTCAAGATCAACCAGGACGACCTCAAGGGCCGCGCGAAGATCGCTGCTGGCGCCGTCACCGGCAACAAGGACCTCGAGAACGAGGGCCGTGTGGACCGGCTGGCCGGGCAGGTCAAGGACCAGCTCGACAAGGTCACGGACAAGGCCAAGGATCTGCTGGGCGACGGCGCCTCGCAGGCATCGAGTCTCGTCGACAAGGCCAAGACGCAGGCGACCGCGCTGATCGACAGAGTCAAGGGGTAGTCGCAACCGGGCCTAGCATCGACCCGTGGAACTGACCGCGCCCGGGCCCAGCGGCCTGGACATGCTGCGGTACGCCCCGAGCATGATTCGCGACCCGCTGGCCTTCCTCGGCCAGCAGTGGCGAAAGCACGGGGACGTCGTGCAGTTCCCGATCCCGAACCCGCCGACATATCTGGTCAACGAGCCGGAGGCGGTGGAACGGGTGCTGCGCGGCAACCACAGGAACTACGGCAAGGACACGCTGCAATACCGACGGCTGTCGCTGCTGACCGGCTTCGGGCTGCTCACGGCCGACACCAACCTGTGGCGCGCCCAGCGCCCAGTCGTGCAGCCAGCGTTCGGGGCGGATCTGGAGCCCAGGGTGCGCGAGGCGACGCTGGCAGCGTGCGCCCGCATCAACTGGCCCAACGGCGTGCGCGACGTCGACGCCGACATCCTGCGGATCACGCTGGAAGTGGTGGGGGAGGTGCTGTTCGGCGCTGACCTCACCGGCCGCGCGAAGGGCCTGGCCGAAGCTACCCTGCAAGGCCTCGAGGTCGTCGTGAAGAAGTCCAGCCCGATCTCGGCGCCGTTGTGGTTGCCCACCCCGAACAACCGACAGCTTGCCCGGGCCAAGGCACAACTCGATGCGGCGGTGCGGGAGCTGACCAAAGCCAAGGCTCCGGAAGGGACGCTCCTGCGCCTGCTGCAAGAGCACCCTGAACACCTACGAGATCAGGTCGTCACGTTCCTGGTCGCTGGGCACGAAACCGTGGCCAGCGCCTTGACCTGGAGCCTGTACCTGCTCGCCCAGCACCCCACTGATGCCACGAGCGAAGAGGTGTTCGACGAGGCCCTGCGGCTCTACCCGCCGGCCTGGCTGATCACCCGACAAGCGCTCGGCCCCGACACCCTGGCGGGCCACGCAATCCCGGAGAGCGCGCTCATCATCCTCAGCCCCTATTGGCTGCACCGGCACCCGGCGGCCTACGCCGATCCGGAACGCTTCGAGCCGGGCCGCGACCACCCGAGAAGCGCCTACATCCCGTTCGGCGCCGGACCACGGTTGTGCATCGGCCGGGGCATGTCCCTGGTCGAGGGTCCCCTGATCCTGGACCACCTGCGCGCCCGCTATTCGTTCACGACAGTGCGCGACGTGGGCATGAAACCGGAAGTCACGATCAGGCCTGTAAAAGGCATGCCGCTGCGGGTCGCGTCAACGCCCTAACAGTCGCTCCGCTGTGGCATTCTCGCCGGTGTGACCCAGGGTGTCGGAGCGGCGCTGCCCGAGCGTGTTCTGCAGGTTCTGGCTGATCACTTGGCCGACCTCACCTACGTCGCAAATCAAGAGCGGCAGGTGATCTGGGTCGGCAGGAACTGCGCCGACGTGCTTGGCTGGGAACCCGAGGAGATGCTCGGCGCGGGCTTCCTCGACTTCATGCACCCCCACGACGTCGCGAAGATCGTCGCTTACCGGGAGCGGCTCTACCGGGGGGAAGAGCTGCCGGAGGCTGAGGAACCCTCGATCGTGCGGCTGCGGCACAAGGACGGTTCCTACCACTGGTTCTCCGGCCGTGCGATCCCCCTGCTGGACGACGACGGCCGGCCGGCCGGGTTCGCTGCCGGGCTGCGGTGCGTGGACGACTTTGTCGACGAGCAGGAGCGTGCCCAGCGCAGCGAGCGCGAAGTCGCGATGGTGCTCGACGGGATGCTCGATCCGCACATGCTGCTCGGGGCAGTGCGCGACGATTCCGGCGAGGTCGTGGACGTGACGTTCCTGCGACTCAACCCTGAGGCGTGCAGAGTGCTCAAGGTCCGGGCCGAGGGCCTGATCGGGCGTAAGCTGCTCGCCTGGCAACCGGGCATGGCCGCCACGGACATCTGGCAGGCGGGGCTGCGACTGTGGTCCACGGGCGAGCCGATGGTGCTCGACGACTACCAGTTCCCGGGCGAGGTGCTACCCGGGGAGCACTACTTCGACATCCGGGGTGTGCGGCTCGGCGACGACCTGCTCAGTTGCGCGTTCCGCGACGTCACGAACCGCCACCAGGTCGCGCTGAAGACGATGGAGTCCGAGCGGCGGTTCCGGCTGCTCGCCGAGAACACCTCCGACGTGGTCGTGACCGTGAGTGCCGCAGGGCCGCGTCGACTGGGCTTCGCCGGCCGTGCGATCGACGCTGGGGGTGCCTGTCGACTCCCTGCTGGGCCGGCGGTTCAGCGATCTCGTCCACCCCGAGGACCGAGAGTTACTCGACCAGTCGCAGGGCGCCGAATTGCGGGTGGGCGTCGACGAGAGCTGGCGCTGGATGCGGTTGAACCGGCGCATCCTGGTCGGCGATGGATCGGTGACCGTCTACACCGCCCAGGACATCCAGGCCGAGATGGAGACCCGGGCGCAGTTGGCCCACGAACTGGGGCACGATCCGCTGACGGGGTTGAGCAACCGCACGGCGATGCTGTCTCGTCTGCGCGACCTGCTGCGAGCCCGTTCCCGGCGGGAGAATCTGGCCCTGTTCGCGATCGGCATCGACGATTTGCGCAGCCTGAACGAGGCCTTCTCCTACTCCGCAGGGGACCGCGTACTCACCCAGATCGCGCGGCGGTTGTTGCAGTTCGCGAAGACCCCCGACGATGTCTCGCGGGTCGCCGACAACGCGCTCACGCTGATCGTGCACGACGTCGAGGACGTCGCGGCGCTGGCCGACCTTGCCTCGGGTCTGCAGTCCGAACTCCCCAGTGCGGTGACGATCGACGGTCACCAGATCCGGCTGTCGGTGAGCATCGGGATCGCCACCCCGGACAGCATGCGCGCGCTCGACCTCTTGCGCGACGCAACGTCCGCGTTGCACCACGCCCGCACGAAGGGCGGTAACCGCTGGGAGTACCTCGACAGTGCCGACACGCAGGCGGCCCGGGAGCGCCTCATCATCCGCAGCGGCATCCACGACGCGTTGGCCGGCGAGCAGTTCCGGCCCTGGTTCCAGCCCGTGGTGTCGCTCACCGACGGCGAGATGATCGGCTTCGAGGCGCTGGCGCGGTGGGTGCGTGACGACGGGGAAGTGGTGATGCCCAACGCGTTCATCCCTGTTGCCGAGAACACCGACCTGATCGTCGCGCTGGACCGGCACATCCTGCGCAAGGCGATGGCTGAGGTGGCCGCGCTGGAATGGCCCGCGCGGGTGGGTATCAACGTCTCCGCGCAGAGCCTGTCCGAACCCGATTTCGCCGACAGTGTTCAGGACGAGTTGGAGCGCTCAGGACTGGATCCGGAGTTGTTGCATCTGGAAGTGACCGAGACCGCGCTGCTGCGTCCCACCGAGCACGTTCACCGCACGATGCTGGACGTCGCGGAACTCGGTGTGACCTGGTGGGTGGACGACTTCGGCACCGGCTACTCGTCCATCACCCACATCCGCGACCTGCCCGTGCAGGGGCTGAAACTCGACCTGTCTTTCACCTCCGGCCTGCCGCATGACCTGCGTTCCGTGCGGCTCGCGCAGGGCCTGATGGGTCTGGCGACGGGGTTGGGAATGCGCACGACCGCCGAGGGCGTCGAGACCCCGGAACAGGCGCAGGTGCTGGCCGAGCAGGGCTGGGAGTGGGGGCAGGGCTGGCTCTATGGCAGGCCGGGTCCGTTGGCTTAGTGTCAGGCCATGGAGTTGTGGAACGAAGACCCCGGGACCGTCCTCGCAATCGTCGCGCACCCCGACGATCTGGAGTACGGGGCGGCGGCCGCGGTAGCCAAGTGGACGCAGGCCGGGCACCAGCGTCGTGTACCTGCTGGTGACCCGCGGCGAGGCGGGCATCGACGGCATGACCCCGGCCGAAGCCGGACCCTTGCGGGTGCAGGAGGAGATCGAGTCGGCGGCCGTGGTCGGGGTTGAGACGGTTGAGTGGCTCGACCACGCCGACGGGGTCGTGGAGTACGGGCTGGACTTGCGCCGGGACCTGGCTGAGGCGATCCGGCGGCACAAGCCCGACACCCTGCTGCTGTTCAACCACCGCGAGGGCTGGGGATTCCCGGGCAGCCTGAACAGTGCCGACCACCGGGCTGTGGGGGCGGCCGCCCTGGATGCCGCGGCGGATGCGGGTAACCGGTGGATCTTCCCGGGGACCGAGCCGCACTCACCGCGGTGGATGCTGGTGGCCGGTTCACCGCAGGCAACGCACGCGATCGACGTGACGGGGTTCGTGGACAAGGCGGTGGAGTCGCTGGCGTGCCACCGCGCGTATCTCGAGGGGCTGGGCGACCACCCGATGAGCGACCCGGAGTTCGTGCGCGGGTTCCTGGAGCAGACCGGCGTGGACGCTGGCGTTGGGGCAGGTGTGCGGGTCGAGGTGTTCGGGGGCTGATCCGGATCTGTGCAGGCTTAAGTCAGGCGTGCACGCTCGTGCAGGACGTGAAGCTTCAGGCCGTGGTTTTGCCAGCTTGAAGCTGCACCGATTGCACGAGCCTGCACGGATGACCCCAGGGTGCACCGAAAGGACGGTCGGCGGGTCAGTTGAATGCTCCCGCGACCCCGGTCAGCATCCGGCCCCACGCGGCACGGAAGTACTCCCGATTGGCGTCCCATTCCGGACCCTGCCCATGCCCCCAATGCGCGAGCCGCAGCAGCGTTCCGCCGTCGACTGGCGTGAACGTCAGCACGACCCAGGTGTGCTGGCCGCGGGTGACCATGCCGGGCGGGGAGTTCCAGGTGAACACCAACAGCCGGTCGGGTTCCATCGCCAGGATCCGGCAGCCCTCACCTCCCCGCAGCCCCTCGGGCTCGTCGTGCAGGAAGAGGAACTCGTAGCGCCCGCCGATCCGGCAGTCGACGTTGGCGGTGATGCCGAGCCGCTCAAGCAGGCCGTCGCGCGACGTCCACGTCGAGTACAGCGTCGCCGGGTCCGTGGCCACGACCTGCTCCACCACGACCGGGTCGGTTCCGCCGCTCTCGTCACCGTAGAAGTCCCACGCGTAGTCCATCTGCCGCGCGACCAGCCGTGCGAGGGAAGAGTCGGTGTAGCGGGCAACCAGGTGCAACCCAACATCGATCCCGCACGCGATACCGCCGCCGGTGACCACGTTTCCGGCATCGACCACGCGCGCGTTGATCCCGCCCGGTCGCAGATCTTCCCAGTGCGTGGTCCAGCGTTCGGGCAGCTTGTCGCCGAGTGCGAGCGCCCCCGTGCACACAGTCGCGATGACGTCGTGGTTGGAAGTGCGCACGGTTTCGACGGCCGGTTCGACGGAGCCGATGGCCCCGGGCACCACGAGGATGCCCTCACCGCGGGGTTGCCCGGTGGGGGTCACGGTCAAGCCGCCGTAGCTGGTGACCGGCTGTCCATCGGCGCTGAAGGCGACCGGGTCGAAGGCGGGCGGTTCGCCGCGCCGCTCGAGCAGCCGGTTGGCGGTGAGGAAGACCTCCCACGGACCGCCGAAGTCCATCAGGTCCATGCCGTCGTAGATGAGCAGGTCGACCGGGGTCATGGTGGCAATCTGCCGCCTGCTGGGGGGAAGGCAAGGGCAGCCCGCAACTCCCGATCCGTGAGCATTCCAGGCATCCGTTAGCGCGACGGACGGGTTTTCGGCACCCGGCGTGCTCACCGATGCCCGCAGTGCTCACCGATTGCCATTTCCCCGCCCGAGCAGCGGCCTAGGGGTTGCACGAACGCCACGCGGGCCAGGGGCCGCATGACAGGATGAGCGGGTGCGACCCGACGACGAGATTCCCCATGGCATGCGGGTGGCCGCCGCGTTCGGCTGGCGGCTGCTGGTGCTGCTGGCGGTGGCGTACGTCGCCCTGCGGATCGTCATCGCGGTGGAGTTCGTCTTCGTTGCACTGTTCGTCGCGCTGATCATCGCCGCGCTGGTCGGACCGCTGGTCAACGTGTTGCACAACGTCGTGCCGCGAGGCGTGGCCACAGCGCTCGGTCTGGTGATCGTGGTGGCCGCGATCCTCGGCATCTTCGTGTTCATCGGCACCCAGGTGGCCAGCCAGTGGCAGGGCCTGTCGCTGCAGTTCCGGGAGGGCCTCGACGAGATCGTGCGCTGGCTGGAACAAGGCCCGTTGCATCTGACCACGGACGCGATCACGGAGTGGGCCAACACCGCCCGGGCCTGGATCACCGAACACCAGAGTGACCTGGCAACCACGGCCATCGGCGCCTCCGGAACCATCGCCGAGTTCTTCACCGGATTCGCACTGGCGATCTTCGCGTCGGTGTTCTTCCTGCTCGGTGGCCGCGAGATCTGGACCTGGCTGGTCGGAATGTTCCCGCAGCGCCAGCGCGGTCGCATCGACGGGGTCGGACAGGTCGCCTGGGGATCGTTCGCCGGCTACACGCGCGGCATCGTGGTGGTCGCCTTCGTCAACGCAGTTCTGGTGCTGATCGGGCTGCTGGTGTTGCGGGTGCCGCTGGCCTTCCCGTTGGCGTTGCTGGTTTTCCTCTTCTCGTTCATTCCTTTGATTGGCGCTCCTATTGCAACGGCGATCGCGGCCGTGGTGGCTCTGGCCGCGCGCGGTCCGTGGATCGCACTGGCCGTCATCGCGCTGATCGTGATCGTCGGGCAGTTCGAGGGTCACGTCCTGCAACCGCTGGTGATGAGCAAGGCCGTCCACCTACATCCGCTAGCTGTGGGTATCTCGGTCGCGGCAGGGACAGTGCTGGCCGGGATCGTGGGTGCGGTCATCGCGGTGCCGCTGGTCGCGGTGCTGTACTCGAGCATCCGGTTCTGGGCCAACACCGGCTCGCGCGCGCAGTTCTCGCCACCACCACCCAGCGACCCGACCGGAACTGGGGCGGCACTGCCGTGAGATCACCCCGCACGCTGCTGGCCGTAGCGGTGTGGATCCCGATTGTGCTGGCCGTGGACGGTGTCGTGAGCACCTGGCTGCTGGGCCTGTTCACCAGCGCGTTGCTGGTCGCTCTGACCGCGGCACAACCCACGCTCGTGCGCTACCAGGTCGCCATCGTGGTCGCGTTCGCCACCGTGATCGAGCTGGTGTTCAGCGGCTGGCTGGGAGTGTACGAGTACCGGCTCGGGATGGTGCCTCTTGTACGTGCCGGCCGGCCACGGATTGGTCTATCTGGCGGCGTTGGACTTCGGCGACTGGGCCTGGGCGCGCCGGCATTCCCGGCTGCTCATCCAGGGCACGGTCGCGGTCGTGTTCGTGGTCGCTGCCTACGCCCTACTCGGCACGCGCACCGACGTGCTCGGGGCGTTCTGGGCGCTGTGTCTGCTGGGCTTCCTGCGTTGGGGTAGGGCGCCGTTGCTGTTCGTCGGCGCCTTCTGGGTCGTCACCTGGCTGGAGGTGCTCGGCACCCGCTGGGAGGTATGGACCTGGCAGCCTTACGACACGATCCTGGGCTGGGTGCCGATGGGCAACCCGCCCTCGGTGGCTGCGGGCGGCTATGGGTGGTTCGACCTGGCAGCCGTCGCCGGCGCGGGGTGGCTGGCGAGTCAGCCGTGGCGCAAACGAGCCAGTACCTCGTCGTGGAGCAGCCCGTTGGACGTCAGCGCGCAGTCACCTTGGAGCGCCGGTTCGCCCGACCAGTCCGTCATCCTGCCTCCCGCCTCCTCCACCACGGGAACCAGCGCGGCCATGTCCCAGAGGTTGAGGGCGGGCTCCGGCGCAATGTCGACGCAGCCCTCGGCGACCATCATGTGCGACCAGAAGTCCCCGTAGGCGCGACTACGCCAGACGGCGTCAACCAGGTCCAGCCAGGACTGCCGTTCCCAGCCTTCGTGATCGGAGTAGGACAGCGAGGCGTCGGCCAGTTCCGACACCGCTGAGACCTGGTTGCGCACGGGCTCGCCGCCGAACTCGCTGCGCCAGGAACCCTCACCCCGGGCCGCCCACCAGCGCCGGCCCAAGTGCGGGTGCCGACACCACCCCGACTTCGGCGCGACCGTCGACCGCCAGCGCGATCAGAGTGGCCCAGACCGGGACGCCGCGGACGTAGTTCTTCGTCCCGTCGATCGGGTCGATGATCCACGCCCGGCCAGCGCCCATGGCCCCGCCGTACTCTTCGCCGACGAGGGTGTCGTCGGGCCGGTGGGTCTGCAGGTGTTCGCGCAACGCCCGCTCGACGGCCTGGTCGGCATCGGACACAGGGGTCATGTCGGGCTTGGTGGTCACGACGAGGTCGGACTGCCGGTAGCGGCTCATGCTGATGCGATCGGCGATGTCGGCGAGGTCCTGGGCGAGCGCGAGATCCGTCACGGGATCCAGGGTATTGATCGCCGATTAGCGAGACGGGAGCGACATATGTTAGATACCTTTACAAATGGGAGGGTCGGGGTCGGACGCCGCGGGGGAGCGGCTGACCCCGACCACTATTCGGGGAAGGCGCGGTTGTGAGATTTCCGACGCGAGTGGCTCTGCGCACTTTGGAGAACCGCTAATCCCGCATCGAACGCAGCAACCGGCGAAGGGATTCCAGCCTCGCCGGATCCACGTCGTGGGCCCGGGCGTAATCGTCCAAGCGCGCACTCGGGCTCGTCGTGCGTGCACGAACGCGGGCATTCGGCGGTGCCGGGTTCGCAGGTCCGGGAACGCATGGATGACCCGCTCGACGTCGACGTGGGCCAAGCCGAACGAACGCACGCCGGGGGTGTCGATGAGCAGCCCCCCGTGATACCCGAAGCCGTAGGCGGACGTCGAGGTGTGCCGGCCGCGACCTGTGACAGCGTTCACCGCGCCCGTCGCCCGCTGGGCCTCGGGCACCAGGGCGTTGACGAGCGTGGACTTGCCCACTCCGGACTGCCCGATCAGGACCGTTGTCACGGCCGGCCAGGGCCTCGGGTAGCCGTGGGTCGATCACCAGCGTGCGGTCGGCTTCGCGATGCGTGGTGAACACCTCGAACGACGATCCCGGATACAGGTCCAGCAGTGACTCCGGTGAGGCGAGGTCGGCCTTCGTCAGGATCAGCAACGGTTCGATCCCGGCGTCGTAAGCCGCGACCAGGCATCGGTCGATGAAGCCCGGGCTCGGCTCGGGATCTGCCAAGGCCGTCACGATCGCCAGTTGGTCGGCGTTGGCCACGATCACGCGTTCCGTGGCGTCGATGTCGTCGGCGGTCCGGCGCAGAACCGTCCCGACGCGGCTCCCGGCTGACGATCCGCACCAGCGCGTCACCTTCGGGCAGCGGCCCGTCGATCCGGACGTGGTCGCCGACCACCAGCCCCTTGCGACCGACGTGCCGGGCGCGCACGGCGAGCACCTCGCGGTCCTGTGCCAGACAGGTGAAGCGGCCCCGGTCGACGGCGATCACAGTCCCGGGGATGGCGTCGTCGAACGTCGGACGCTGCTTGCTGCGGGGCCGCGAACGCCGGCCGGGCCGGACTCGGACGTCGTCCTCGTCCCACTCCCGGCTCACGCGAGCATGCCTTCCCAGCGCGACACGAAATCGGGCATGGTCTTGGCCGTGGTCGCGGGGTCTGCCACCCGCAAGCCCTCGACCCGCAGCGCCAGGATCGCGGCCATGGTCGCCATGCGGTGGTCGGCATAGGTCTGCAGCGTTTCGGTGCTGCGCGCGTGCCGGCCGGCCGGATCGATCCGCAGGCCGTCGCTGGTCTCTTCGACTGTGATCCCGATGCGGGTCAGTTCCGTCGCTATAGCGCTGCAGGCGGTCCGTCTCGTGGCCGCGCAGGTGACCGATGCCGCGCAGCTGGCTGGGTGTGTTCGCGCAGGCGGCCAGGGCCGCGATGGTCGGGGTCAGTTCGCCAACCGCCCGCAGGTCGACGTCGAAGCCGTCGAAACTCCCCGGGCCCGTGACCGTCAGATTGTCCTGCAATGTGGCGCCGAGGCGGGGCAGGAACTCCCGCCAGTAGTCGCCCGCCTGCGTGGTGTGGGCTGGCCACCCCGGGATGGTCACGGTGGAGCCGGTCACCATGGCGGCGGCAAGGAACGGACCCGCGTTGGACAGGTCCGGCTCGATCTCCCAGAGCTGCGGCTGCACAGGCGCGGGATCGACGTGCCACTCGTCCCCGACGCCCTCGACCGTGACCCCGGCTTGGGCGAGCATCGCCACGGTCATCTCGACGTGCGGGGCGCTGGGCAGCGGCGGCCCGACGTGGTGCAGTTCCAAGCCCCGATCCATGCTCGCGGCGCTGAGCAGCAGGCCACTGACGAACTGGCTGGAAGCGGAGGCGTCGAGCTGCACCTGCCCGCCGCGCAGTGATCCGGCGCCGCGCACAGTGAACGGCAGGACCGTCGCCATCGATATCGGCGCCCAGGTTGCGCAAAGCCTCCAGCATCGGGCGCAGCGGGCGGGCGGTGGCTTGGGCGTCGCCCGTGAAGCGGACGTCGCCCTCGGCCAGGGCGGCCACCGGCGGCAGGAAACGCATCACGGTCCCTGCCAGACCACAGTCGATGTCCGCTGGGCCGGTCAGCGGGCCGCCCGTGACGAGCAGATCGTCGCCGGCTTCGGTGGTGACCCCCAGTGCCTGCAAACCGTCGATCATCAGCCGGGTGTCGCGGGCGTCCAACCACCCGGTCAGCCGGCTGGTGCCATGGGCCAGTGCGGCCAGGACCAGCGCCCGGTTCGTCATCGATTTCGAGCCCGGGATCGGGACAGTGGCCGTGAATGTGCCGTCACAGTAGGGCGCAACCCAGGTTTCCGGCACGGATCAAGCCTAGTGCGGAGCGACAATGGTCCCGTGCCGCGCATCGAGCGCATCAGTGCCAACGACCTGACCACTCTGGCCACCGATCGGGGTCAGGTGCCGATGAACATCGCCGCGATGCTGGAACTGTCCGGAGTCTCCGACCCGGCCGCCACAGCCGGTGAAATCGCGAAGCGGCTGGCCTCCATTCGGCGGTTCCGGCAGCGGCTGGTCCGTCCGCCGTTGGGTGGGGGCCGCCCCTACTGGCAGGACATGCCCGGCTTCGATCCATCCGTCACGCAGGTGGTTGGCGATGAGCTGGACGTCCTTGCCGAGCTGGTCTGTGCGCGTCTGCCACCGGATTGGCCGTTGTGGCGATTGGGCTGGGTGACCCTGCCTGGCGACCGCATGGCCGTGATCCTTGTCGTGCACCACGTGCTCGCCGACGGCATGGGCGGACTGGCGGTGCTGGCTGCCTTGGCGGACGGGGTGCCTCTGCCCGAACCTCCTGCGCCGGTGCCTCCACCACGGCTGGGCGAGTTGCTGCGCAGCGATCGGTTGGCGCTCCCGGATCTGCGGGAGGCACTTGCTGGTCTGCGCGAACTCCGTTCTCCCGGGCGCCGGCAGGCTGGCCCCGACGTCCATCACCCAGCCGACGAGCTCGCGCCGCCAGGTGCGGGTGGTTGATTGCGACCTGACGGCTCTGCGACGCAGCGATGCCACCGTCAACGATGTGGTGCTGTCGGCGGTCTCCGGGGCGCTTCTGCAGTACCTGACGGAGCGCGGTGAGCGACCGCCGGCGCTGGTCGTGTCGGTGCCGATCTCCCGGCGCGCTACGGGCACTGAGTTGGGCAACGAGGTCGGCGTCGTCCCGGTCGCGGTGCCGGCTGGTCTGAGCGCGGGCGAACGGCTGCGTTTCATCGCCGAGCGCACGGCCATCGCGAAGCAGGGGATTCGCGGCAGTTCCTCGCTGATTCTGAGTTGGATGTTCCGCGGGCTGGCGGCCGTGCGCTTGGGGCAGTTCTTCGTCGATCACCAACGTCTGGTGCACACGTTCGAGACCAATCTGCGAGGGCCGGAGCAACGCTTGTCGGTGGCTGGCAGCCGGGTCGAGCGGATTGTTCCCGTCGCGGTGAACCCCGGCAACGTGGGCGTCTCCTTCGACGTGCTGTCCTACGCGGGGAATCTGGGCATCACGATCGTCAGCGATCCGGCCCAGGTGCCCGATCCGGACCACCTCGCCCGGCTTGTGGCGAGGGCTATGTCGCAAACCAGCCACTAGTCACAATGGAGCCATGTGCGGCAGATACGCGGCGAGCAAGGACGTGGCCAACCTGATGGAGGAGTTCGAGGTCGCGCAGACCGCCCGGACGAGACGCTGCCGGAGGATTTCAACGTCGCTCCGAGCAAGCAGGTCTACATGGTCGTGGAGCGGGAGACCGATGACGGCGTGCAGCGCCAACTCCGGACTGCGAAGTGGGGGTTGGTGCCGTCGTGGGCCAAGGATCCCAAGATCGGCAACCGCATGATCAACGCTCGGCTGGAGACCGCGGCCGAGAAGCCGTCCTTCCGACGGGCCTGGGCCAAGCGCCGGTGCCTGCTTCCGGCTGACGGCTACTACGAGTGGTATGCGGGGGAGGGGCCCAAGCAGCCGTTCTACATCCACCGACCGGATGGCCACTCGCTGGCAATGGCCGGGCTGTACGAGTTCTGGAAGGACGGCGAGGACTGGCTGGTCACGACCTGCGTGCTGACCACCGACGCTCCCGATGAGCTGGGCCGGATCCACGACCGGATGCCGCTGCTGGTGCCCCACGAGAACTGGGCGGCGTGGCTGGATCCCGAGCACAAGCCCACCGGCGACCTGGTCGTGCCCGCGATGTCGATGGGATTGGAGGCCTACCCGGTGAGCACCGAGGTCAACAACGTGCGCAACAACGGCCGGCAACTGACCGATCCGCTGCCCGCCTCGTGAAGGGCCGCTTCCACGAGTTCCCAGCCGCGAATGCGAAGGCGACGCTGGTGTTGGGTCATGGTGCCGGCGGCACGGGCACCTCACCCGACCTGCAGGCGCTGGCCGACGAGCTCCCAGCTCATGGCATTTCCGTGATCCTGCACGACCAGCCGTGGAAGCTCGCCGGCAAGAAGGTCGCCGCAGCACCCCCGGTGCTCGACGCTGCGTGGATCGAGGACTTGGCCACACTGGCAGGTGCCGTTCGTCGTCGGCGGGCGGTCGGCGGGGGCACGGGTCGCCTGCCGGACGGCTGCCGCCGTGGGCGCCCAAGCTGTGGTTGCGCTGGCCTTCCCGCTGCACCCCCCGGGCAGGCCGGAGAAGTCCCGCGCCGACGAACTCGCGGTGGACGTGCCGCTGCGGATCGTGCAGGGCGAACGCGACCCGTTCGGCCGGCCGCCGGAGTTTCCGGCAGGCTTGGACCTGGTCGCGGTACCGGGCGACCACAGCCTGCGCCACGGCATCCCAGAAGCCGTCGAAGCGGTCCGGGAGTTCGTGCTGGGAATCACCGGCTGGCTGATCGTTGTTGCACAAGACATGCTCCTGCTCGACGACCCGGCAGCCATCGGCTTGGGCGCATTAGGCTCGTCAGTGATGACAACGCCCCAGGATGAGTTGACCGAGCGCTTCGAGGCGGAGGTGACTCCGCTGCTCGACACGCTGTACGCCGGTGCGCTGCGCATGGCGCGCAATCCCGACGACGCCAGCGATTTGGTGCAGGAAACCGTGGAGCGGGCCTACAAGGGCTTCAAGTCCTACACGCCCGGGACGAACCTGCGGGCGTGGCTGTTCCGCATCATGACCAACGCGTACATCAACACCTACCGCAAGAAGCAGCGCCAGCCGCAGCAGTCCAGCGCCGACGACGTCGAGGACTGGCAGATGGCCCGGGCCGCGTCCCACATGTCCGACGGGTTGCGTTCGGCTGAGGCCGAAGCATTGGACCGGCTGCCCGACTCCGACGTCAAGGACGCGCTGGCCAGCATCGGCGAGGACTACCGGCTCGCGGTGTATTACGCCGATGTCGAGGGGTTCGCCTACAAGGAGATCGCCGAGATCATGGGCACCCCGATCGGCACTGTGATGTCGCGGCTGCACCGCGGACGCAAGCAGTTGCGGGAACTTCTGGAGGACTACGCCGCTGAACGCGGCCTGGTACCGACGCAGGCGGAGGGATCATGAGTGGTTGCGTGGATCCACACGAGTGCGACGACTGTGGCAAGCACCTTTACGAGTACCAGCACCATGAGCTGAACCCCGACGAGGCCACCCGCATCGAGGAGCACCTCGACCAGTGCCCGGCGTGCATGGCGCTGTACGAGGAAGAGGAAGCCATCCGCCGCCGCCTGCAGCAGTGTGCGTGTGAGGCGGCGCCGGAACAGCTGCGGGTCAAGGTGACGGCGCTGATCGCGACTTTCCGCACCTCGATGGGGCGCTGAGCCGTCCGAGGCAATCGGTGACGCGTTCAGGGCATCGGTTAGCGTTCAGGACGGCAAAGACCCGTCCGTGGGGCTAACGCGATGTCCAGTATGCTCACCGATCGGCTATCAGGCGTTGGGCCGACGGCCGTGGTTCGAACTGCTCTTCTTGCGGTCGCGACGCTTGCGGGCACGCCTGCTCATGAATGGTCTCCTTCTCGATCGGACTACACCGATCCTACGAGACGTCAACTCCCCGCTCGTACCTGCCGATGCCACAAACGTGAACAGCATCGAACCGTACCTGCGTGCGCTCGCCGACGTGGGCGGCTCGGATCTGCACATCAAGGCCGGTGCCGTGCCGCGCATCCGGATCGACGGAGTTCTGCGCGGGCTGCGGGCCGCGCCGCTGACGTCAGCTGACACCGAGCGCATGCTGCAAGAGATCATTCGCCCGGACCTGGTGACCCAGTTCGCGCAGACCGGTGAGGCGGACTTCGCCTACGCCAACGACGACATCGGCCGCTTCCGGGTCAACGCGTTCCGGCAGCGTGGCAACGTCGGCATCGTGCTGCGCCGGGTGACCGTCGGTGCCATTCCGCTGGGCGACCTCGGGTTGCCGCGGGCCGTGTTCGGTCTGGCGATGGAACCCCGCGGGTTGATCCTCGTTACGGGACCCACCGGCTCTGGAAAGACCACCACGCTGGCAGGCATGATAGACGAGATCAACGAGCACCGGGACGTCCACGTCGTGACGATCGAGGACCCGATCGAGATCATCCACAACGACAAGCGGGCGCTGATCAACCAGCGTGAGGTGCGCATCGACACCGCCGACTTCAAGGTGGCCATGCGCGCGGCCATACGGCAGGACCCAGACGTCATCCTGATCGGTGAGATGCGCGACACCGAGACCGTGCATGCCGCCTTGAGCGCCGCCGAGACCGGGCACCTCGTGTTGTCCACCCTGCACACCGTGAACGCGCAGGAGACGGTCACCCGGATCATCGATTTCTTCCCCCCGCACGAGCAACAGCAGGTCCGGATTTCGCTGGCTGGCGCCTTGCGTGGGGTGTTGTGCCAGCGGCTGGTGCCGCGTGCGGACAACCAGGGACGCTGCGTGGCCATGGAGATCTGCATCAATACCGGGCGCGTTGCCGATGCCATCGTTGATCGCAGCAAGACCGGCACGATCACCTCACTGGTCGCGGAGGGTGCCTTCTACGGCATGCAGACGTTCGACCAGAACCTCGTCACTCTGTACCGGGACGGCATGATCACGCTGGAGGCCGCGATGGAGGCGTCGAGCAGTCCCCACGACCTCGAGGTGGAACTGCGGCGGCTAGGCCTGGTCGCCAGCGCGTGACGTGCCATGCCGTGAGCAGGTTGCCGTCCAGCCGCCTGGCGTGATCTGAACGACCATCCGCCGCCCACATTCCGAACAGAACCGGGGTGGCTCCAGGCGTGCTTCGCATTGGTGGTTCTCGGCTCCGCAGAAGGGGCAATACGACACGGCTTCAGGCTAGCGGGGGCAATATCCTGGCTCACATGGATATTCGGGTCGGGCAGACGGCGTCCATCTCGCGGAAGGTGCGGCACGCGGACACCGCCGACGCGGTGGGCAGTGGCGATCTGCCGGTCCTGGGCACACCCACCCTGGTCGCGTGGCTGGAGGCCGCCACGGTCGAGGTGTGCGGGAGTTCGCCGGAGCAGACCACCGTGGGCACCCGAGTCGGCATCGACCACAACCGCGCTTCCGCGGTGGGTGCCACCGTCACGTGCACGGCGGAGGTCGCGGAGATCGACGGCCGGCTAGTGACGTTCAAGGTCAAAGCAACCCAGGTGGTCGACGGCCAAGAGGTGCTCGTGGGTCGCGGCGTGGTGACCCGCGCGGTCGTGGACCGCGAGACGTTCATGTCGCGGCTGTAGGTCTTGTCGCGTTGTTGCCCGCGCTGTCGCGTTGTGGTCACGACACGCCGGGTTTAGCGATGACAACGCAACAAAACGGCGCAGGTCGCCAGGCTCGAGGCGCCTACAAGCCGGTCGTGGCCCGCGGATAGGCGATCTCCGGGTCGGTCAGGACGTTGACCAAGTAGGGCACCCCAGCGGCGAAGGCGCGGTCCAGCGCCGGCCCGATCTGCTCGGGGTCAGCCACAGTCTCCCCGGCGCCGCCCAGCGCGCTCACCACCTCGTCGTAGCGCAACCCGGGCTGCAGGTCGGCGGCCACGTCGTACTGGTGCAGCAGACGCATCGGGTGCTTCTCGAGTCCCCAGGCGCTGTTGTTGCCCACGACCATGACCACGGGCAGGTTCTGCCGGACAAGCGTGTCCACGTCCATCAGGCTGAAGCCCGCCGCACCGTCGCCCATCAGCAGCACGGTCTGCGACGAGGGCTTGGCGATCGCCGAGGCCATCGCGTACCCAAGGCCCGTGCCCAGGCAGCCGTACGGCCCTGGATCTAGCCAGTGGCCGGGCTTGCGGGGCTCGACGAACTTCCCGGCGAAACTGACGAAGTCGCCGCCATCGCCGATAACGACAGCGTCGTCGGACAGCCGCGGCGTGAGTTCCCCGTAGATGCGCGCCGGGTGGATCGGGTCGACCGTGCTGTTCAACGCATCCGCGTCCTTGGCGACTGCCGCAGCGGCGGCATCCTGCAGGTCGCGCAGCCAGCTGTTCCGGGACCGATGCTGACTGTGGGCCTCCCACGCCTGCGCCAGCCCGTCCAGACACAGGCTCAAGTCGCCGGCCACCGCGGCGGTGGGGTTGGCGTGGGCCGAGATCTGCTCGGGGGTGTCCACGACGTGGATGACCTCGGCGGGGGCTTCGGCCGGGCCGAACTTCCCGTAGCCGAGCCGGAAGTCCAATGGTGTTCCGACAACGATCACGACGTCGGCCTGCTTGAGCGCCTGCGCGCGGGCGCGGGTGACCAGCAGCGGGTGGCCGGACGGCACGACGCCGCGGCCCATGCCGTTGGGGATGACCGGAATCTGCAGCGTTTCAGCGAACCGGACTGCGGCCTCCTCGGCGAAGTCGTTCCAGACGTCGGAACCGAGGATCAGCACGGGTCGTTCGGCGCCGGCGACCAGCGCTGCGGCGCGGGTGAGGGCATCGGAGTCGGGCACCCGGTCGGGGTCGACATGGCGGACCGGGTCGGGGGCGTCGACCGGTGCGTAGAAGATGTCCATCGGCACGTCGAGGAACGCTGGGCCGCGGTGGGCACTGGTGGCCGCTTCGAAAGCAGCCGCCGTCATGGCACCGATCTGAGTCGCGTCGTGGGCGGTGGCGGCGTACTTGGTGACCGGCGCCACGACCGGCACGTGGTCCATCTCCTGCAACGCCCCGGAACCCCACCGGAAGTCCGGCGAGCGCCCGCCCATGACCACCACGGGCACAGCGTTGAACCAGGCGCTGGTCAAGCCACTGATGGCGTTGGTCACTCCGGGTCCCGCGGTGACAGCGGCGAAGCCCGGTGTGCGGGTGAGCTTGGCAGTCGCCTCCGCGGCGAATACAGCAGTCGCCTCATGCCGCACGTCGACCAGGCGCAACGGTCCGGTGCGTTCGGCCGTCCGGGGATCGCCGGCAGCGGTCACCGCGTCCTTGCCGCCGACGGCGGCGTCGAACAGCGGGAAGATGTGCGCCCCGGACAGCGTGAACAGGGTTTGCACGCCGTACGCCTGCGCTGCTGAGATGGCGTGCCAGCCGCCGTGCCCGCTGGTCATCAGAAGAGCATCACGAAGGTGCCCCAGACGAGGCCCACGATCAGCAGAATTGCGACGACGGCCACGATCGGGCCCTTGGTGTTCATCATGATGCGGATCCTAAAGGGTGTCGGACAGGGCCTTGATCGGCATGTTCAACTCGGACAGCAGGTCGAGGTCGGAGGTGGCCGGCCGGCCGAGCGTGGTCAGGTAGTTGCCGACGATGACGGCGTTGATGCCACCGAGCAGACCGTCCCGGGTGCCTGGGTCGCCCAGCGTGAGCTCCCGGCCGCCGGCATAGCGCAGGATCGCCTTCGGCAGAGCCAGCCGGAACGCGCCGATCGTACGCAGGGCGTCGGCGGACTCCATGACCGGCAGATCCCCGAATGGGGTGCCCGGCCGCGGGTTGAGGAAGTTCAGCGGCACCTCGTGCGGGTCGAGCTCGGCGAGCTGGGCGGCGAACTCGGCACGCTGCTCGACGCTCTCGCCCATGCCGACGATGCCGCCGCAGCAGACCTCCATGCCGGAGTCGGCGATCATCCGCAGCGTGTCCCAGCGCTCGTCCCAGGTGTGGGTTGTGACGACGTTCGGGAAGTACGAACGCGCGGTCTCGAGGTTGTGGTTGTAGCGGTGGATGCCCATCGCTTTGAGGTCGTCGACCTGTTCGCGGGTCAGGATGCCCAGCGACGCCGCGACGTTGATGTCCACGGCCTCCTGGATCGCGGCGACGGCCTCCCGCATCTGGGTCATCAGCTTCTCGTCCGGGCCACGGACAGCAGCCACGATGCAGAACTCGGTGGCACCGGTTGCCGCGGTCTGAATGGCGGCATCGACCAGGCCGGGGATGTCCAGCCAGGCGGCGCGCACTGGGGAGGGGAACAACCCGGATTGCGAGCAGAAGTGGCAGTCCTCGGGGCAGCCGCCGGTCTTGACCGAGACGATGCCTTCCACCTCCACCTCCGGGCCGCACCAGCGCATGCGCACGCGGTGGGCGAGGTCGAGGAGCTGCGGGATGCGCTCGTCGGGCAGCTGCAGGATGGCTAGGATTTCCGGCTGGCTCAGGCCTTCACCGGTTTCAAGAACGCGCTCCGCCGCCGCCAGCACATCGGTGTCAACTGTCACAGCAGTCCTCTCATCCGTTCCTCAAACTTATCCGCATCGAACTGGCCTCCGAAGGCCGGGGAGAGGCTGTGCTGGGCGACCATCTCGAACTGCTTCGGACTCGCATCGACGATCCCGGCCGGGAGCACGCCGTCGACCGGCGCGCCACGCAGGATCCGCAGATCGTGCAGATTCTCGATCATCGCCAGGTCGGGTTCTTCCGGCCAGGCGCCGATGATGACGCCCTTGCACTCGATACCTCGCGCGGCCATCGCCTCCAGCGTCAGCGCCGTGTGGTTGAGCGTGCCGAGACCGGCCGGAACGACCAGGACCGCCGGCACCCCCAGTTCGACCAGCAGGTCCGCGAACGTCAGGTCGTCGCTGAACCGCACGAGCAGGCCGCCGGCCCCTTCCAGCAGCACGAGGTCGGCGTCGGCTTCCTCAATGCCTTCGGCGACTTCGGCGGCGGTGAGGGTCGGGATGCCGCTACGACGCGCGGCCGCGGCGGGTGCCAGCGGGTCCGGATAGCGCACGAGTTCCAGCGTCTCGACGTGCGGCACCAGGCGGTGCACAACGTCGACGTCACCGGGTTTGTTGAGCGGCAAGCCGGTCTGCGCCGGCTTCATCACGGTCACGACGTCGGGGCACAAGGCAGCGATGGCGGCGGTGGCAATGGTCTTGCCGACCTCCGTCCCGGTGCCGGTGATCGCCAGGACGCTCATGCGTTCTCCTTCACGTGACGCAGGGTCGCTTCGATCGATGCGAAGTCACTGTCGGACAGTCCGGCATGGCCGGTCATCCGCAGCCGGGCAATGCCGTCGGGGACGGACGGGGGGCGGAAGCAGCCGACGTCAATGCCGGCCTGCGCGCACATGGCCTGGGCAGTGACGGCAAACTCCGGCGATGGCATTGGGATGGCGGCAACAGCGGCGTCGAAAGGGTTCACCGTCCAGCCGGCGGTTTGTGCGGTCTCGGCCAGGCGCCGAGTGTTCTGCAGGGCCCGCTGCGGCAGGGCGGGATCGGCCAGGATGCGCCGTGTTGCGGCAAGAGCGCTGCCTGTCGCGGCCGGGGCCAAGCCGGTATCGAAGATGAAGCTGCGGGCGGAGTTCACGAGATGGTCGATGATCGCCGGTGTCGCTGCGATGCCGCCGCCTTGCGAGCCCAACGCCTTGGACAGGGTGAACGTCCGAACCGCGCCTTCGATCGGGGTCGCTGGCAGGACGCCCACGCTGTGGGCCTCATCGATGATCAACAGCGCATCGTGTTCCTGGCACACCTGCCCGAGTTGTGCCAATGGCGCGAGTTCGCCGTCAACACTGAACACCGCATCCGTGACGACGACGGCTCGGGGGTGCGGATTGTCGGCTAGCGCCTGCTTCACGGCGGTGACATCGGCGTTCGGTGTGATCCGCAACTCGGCCCGGGACAACCGGCACGCGTCGACGATGGACGCGTGGTTGCGGGCGTCGGAGATCAGCAGCGTGTCCCGGTCGGTGAGCGCCGTGATGGCTGCGAGATTCGCCAGATAGCCAGACGAGAACACCAGCACGGCAGGGGCGTGCAGGAGTTCGGCGAGTGCGGATTCCAGGGCGGCGTGAAGCTCGGTGTGCCCGCTCACCAGCCGCGATCCGGTGGCACCCGCGCCCCAGTCCCGCATGGCCCGCACCCCGGCTTCGATCACCTCGGGGTCTCGCGCGAGGTTCAGGTAGTCGTTGCTGGCGATGTCGATCCGGCCCGGCTGTCGCGGCCGCAGCGTGCGATGCAGCCCGGCGGCCCGGCGCTGCGCGTCCCGCTCCTGCAGCCAGTTCATGCGTAGACCGTGTCCAATCCGTGGTGGAACGCGGTCACGAGCTGCTGCAATTCGGGCTCTTGGATTCCCAATGGCGGCATCAGGATCACGACGTCGCCGAGTGGCCGGGTGATGACGCCGGCCTCGCGCATTGCGGTGCAGATCCGGAAACCCGTGCGCTCGCCGTGCGGTTGCACCTCGATGCCGGTCATCGTGCCGATGCGGCGCACTTCCACGATGCGTTCGTCCTCGCCTTTGAGGAGATCGCCGAGCGTGCGCCCGATCCAGGCGGCGTGGTCCAGCGTGTTGCGTTCGTCGATGAGTTCCAGGTTGGCCAGTGCGGCGGCCGCGCACATCGGGTTGGCGGTGAAGGAGTGGCCGTGGAAGAACGTCCGCGTGCTGTCACCCTGGAACGCCTGGAAGATCTCCTCGCTGGCCAGCACCGCGGACAGCGGCAGCACGCCGCCGGTAAGACCCTTGCCACACGTAAGCAGGTCGGGCTGAACGTCTGCCTGCTCGATCGCCCACATCGTCCCGGTGCGGCCGATACCGGTCGCGACCTCGTCGGTGAGCAGGTACGCGCCGTACTCGCGGCTGAGGTCTCGGGCGCCCTGCAGGAACGTGACGTCATGGGTGAGCATCCCGCCGGCTGCTTGGACCAGCGGTTCGACCACGAGTGCGCAGACCTGGTCGCCCACCTCGTCCAGCAGAGCGCGCAGTTCGGCCAGCACCTCGGCTGCGCGGTCGGCACGGTTCTGGCCAGGCCGCGAGCACGCCAGGGTGAGGAGACCATCCGCGTGCGCAGCAGGATCGGGCGGTAGGTGTGGTGGAACAGGTCGATGCCGCCGACGCTGACCGCGCCCAGGGTGTCGCCGTGATACCCCTCCGCGACGTGGACGTACAGCGGCCGGTCCTCGCCCTGCTGCAACTTGGCCTGATAGGCCATCTTGATCCCGGCCTCGACCGCGCTCGACCCGTCGCCGGCGAAGAACACCCGGTCCAGCGGGCTGCGGTTCACCAGTTCCTCGGCTAGCCGCACGCCGGGTTCGTGCGTGAAGCCCAGGAACGTGGAGTGGTCCAGCGTGCGGGCCTGCCGGGTGATCGCCTCCGTGATGCGCGGTTCGTTGTGCCCGTGCACGGTCACCCACAACGAGGAGAAGCCGTCGATATAGCGCTTGCCGTCGGAATCGGTGAGGTACACGCCCTGCGCGCCAGTGATCACCAGCGGATCGTCGTCGGGCCACCACGCATGCTGCGTGAACGGATGCCACACGTAGCGCTGGTCGGCCTGCAGGACGGGATGCACGCATTCCAGTGTGCCTTGGGCGCATCGTGGCGACTGCGGGGGACTAGCGGGCGCTGGGCATCCGTTAGACCTTGGAACATCCGTTAGACCGAAACGTCCGATTTGCCCTCTAACCGATGGTGGAAGGTCTAACCGATGTCGCACGAGTGTCGCCAATGCGCTCGATACCCTCCAACCATGGTCGACCTCGATCGTCTCGCCCGGGAGCGCACGGATCTCAGTGCGGAACAGATCGCGCATTTGCACCTGGTCGTGGCCGACTGCACGCTGTTGTCCGACCTGTGGTTCAGCGACCTGGTGCTGTGGCTGCCGACATGGAACGCTGCCGGCTACGTCGCTGCGGCACAAGTCCGGCCCTCGACCGGCCCGACGGTGTACCCCGAGGACATCGTTGGCACGTTCGCGGCCAAAGGCCGGTTGCACGAGGTCGAGGTGGCTCACCAGAGCCATCGCATCGTGACCCAGCGCAGCGAGAGTGATCCCTTGTTGCCGGTCGGAACGGAAGCAGTGCCAGTTGTCCTCGATGATCGGGTGATCGCGGTCCTAGCGCGGCGCAGCGGTCTTGCGCGCAGCGGCTCGGGGGAGTTGGAGCGCCGCTATAGGGACGTGGCCGACGTGCTGGCCGGCATGCTGCTGGCCGGGCAGTTCCCTGTGCACGGCATGCAAGATTCCTCCACTCCGCCGCGGGTGGGCGACGGTTTGCTGCTGCTGAATGCACAGGGTGTCGTGACGTTCGCGTCGCCCAACGCCCGCAGCGCGTTCCGGCGGATGGGTGTGATGTCGGACCTGACCGGACGGATCCTGGAACTCGAGGTGCGTCGGCTGGTGTCCCGGACCGGACCGGTGGACGAGGCCATCGGCGTGATCTCATCAGGTCGCGGTGCGGGTTCCGTGGACGTAGAGGTGGGGGATGTGACGGTCTCGCTGCGTTCGATCCCGCTGGTGACGCAGCGGGTCCGGACCGGCAGCGTTCTGCTGGTGCGCGACGTCACCGACCTGCGGCGCGGGGAGCGGGCGCTGCTCACCAAGGACAACACGATCCGGGAGATTCACCACCGGGTGAAGAACAACCTGACAACCGTGGCCGCGCTGCTGCGGATGCAGAGCCGGCGGCTGGACGACCCCGCCGCGCGGACGGCGCTGGAGGAGTCGGTGCGCCGGGTCAATGCCATCGCGCTGGTCCACGAGACGCTGTCGCACACCGACGCCGACGCCGTCGAGTTCGACGAGGTGGCCGACCGGCTGGTGGCGATGGTGCGCGAGCTGTCCCCGACCGTCGAGGTTGTGCGGCAGGGCGATATCGGAGTGGTGCCCGGTTCCATCTCCAGTTCCCTGTCGCTGGTGGTCGCGGAGTTGTTGCAGAACGCCTTCGAGCATGGGGTGCAGGAACGCGGGCACGGCCGCATCCTGCTGGCCGTGGAGCGGCGGGGCCGCCGGTTGCGGATCAGTGTCGTGGACGACGGCGCCGGGCTGCCCGAGGGCTTCGACCCAGCCGCCCACGCCCGGCTCGGACTACAGATCGTGCAGACCCTGGTCCGCGACGAGTTGCACGGCGCTTTGAGCTGGGAGCCCGGATTTGGCGGTCAGGGAACGGCCGCCACCATCGACCTAGTGATTCCGAGCCGGGGCTGACGTTCGAGGGGTTCCGAAGGTGCACGGATGAGTTCGCGCGTTCGCCCCGGGCCAGAACGCACGAAAGGGGGCCGACTGCATCGAGCAGCCGACCCTGTGTTGAACGTGCGAAAGGGGGCCGACCGCATCGAGCAGCCGACCTGCCTTGAACGTGCGAAAGGGGGCCGACCGCATCGAGCAGCCGACCTGCCTTGAACGTGCGAAGGGGGCCGACCGCATCGAGCAGCCGACCCCCTTTGCGAAATCAGTGCTGGTAAGCCACACCCGTCCGGGCACTGCGGCGACGCAGCGCGCGGCGTTCGGCCTCAGACATGCCGCCCCAGATTCCGGAATCCTGACCGGATTCCATGGCCCAGGACAGGCACTCGCTCACGACGGTGCAGGTGCGGCAGACGGCCTTCGCATCATCGATCTGCAGCAGAGCCGGGCCGCTGTCACCCAGCGGGAAGAACAGCTCAGGGTCTTCGTTACGGCAAGCAGCATCGGCGCGCCAGTCCATGCGCTACCTCCTTGATCGGGGCCCACCCCCCTCGGTGGCCAACGTTTTGGAGCACGTAACAGAACGCCACTTTCCACAGGAATGGGGGGTGCTGTATTCCGGCGGCGGGCTGTGGCGTATCTTTCGCTCCAGCGCATTCAGATTCACACACAAGTGAACGGCTGCACAAGGGTATAGGCCTATAAGTCTGCTCACGTCGGTGTGTTCTGCGTCACATTGCCTGCTTTTCACCACGATTCGGCCACAAATTCGCCGGTTTTGGCCCCGCCCACCGGTCACACCGAAGCGAAAACAGGTCACAACAAGGCACGAAGTCAGGGCACGTAGACGCGCAAAGCCCCCGGAACCGCCCGGAACGACACGTCCTCGACCTCGCCGATCACTTCTCCGTCCACCTGCATCGCCGTCGGCCGGGTGGCGGTTATCCGCAATTCCGCCTGGTCGTGCCAGGCAACGATGTTCTTCGGGTTGCCCTTGTCGCGGTTGAGCACCATCCGGGTCCCGTACCGCAGACCCGAACCGACCTTCAGAGACGTCGTAGCCCACAGATCTAGGCCGGTATCGAAGCTGGCCTTGGGCGAGGGATTGATCGGGTGGGCACCGAAGAACGTCCACGGCGAGGTGTTCTGCACGATTGCCAGGAAGACCCCGGTAACGGGATCCGCGCCCGGTCGGTGAAGCGTCAAGGAGGCGGTCTTGCGGTCGCTGCCCCGGAAGAAGTGGGCCAGCGTGGTGGCGAGGTAGCGCGTGGGCGTCGCGGTCTTGCCGTCGGCCCGCGCGGCCTCCATGCGCGCCATGATCTCGGCGTCGATGCCCAGTCCGGCCGTGAATGTGAAGTAGCGGTCGTCGACCATACCCAGCCCTATCGTGCGAGTGGACGCCTCGCGCATGGCGCGCAGCAGCAGGCCAGTCGATTCCACGGCATCCTGGGGGTAACCAAGCGCACGGGTGAAGACGTTCGCGCTGCCGCCGGGAACCGCGCCGAGTACTGGCAGATCCGCACGCGGCCCCTCGGCGAGCAGCCCGTTGACGACCTCGTGGACGGTGCCGTCGCCGCCGAGCGTCAGGATGCAGTCCATGCCTTCGGTGCGCGCCCTGGCGCCAAGTTCTTCGGCGTGGCCGCGGTGGGTGGTGGTCACGACCTCGAGGTGGAACTTGTCGGCCAGCGCGCTGATCAGGACGTCCCGGGTGACGTCGGTGGTGGTGGTCGCTTTCGGATTCACCACGAGCAGGCCGCGCATGGCTCAACCGTAGTGACAGGTAGATTCGGGCGGGTGAAGCAGGCACTGTCCCCAGCCCGGCAGGCTGCCGTGATCGCCGGGCTCGAAGCCGTGGCGCTGCTGGTCTTCACGGTTGCTCTTGGCGTCGCGTCTTTCAGTTCCCGCGGAACCAACACCGGCGCCTCGCCAGTCGCCGAAGTCGTGATCTACCTGCTCTTCGCGGCGTGCCTCGGCCTGATCGCGCGCGGGTTGTGGCGACGCAGCCCTTTTGCCCGGACTCCGATGGTGCTAGCGCAGGTGTTCGGTCTGATCAGTGCATGGCTGTTTATCGACGGCAACGGCGCGGCGGTGGTCGCTGGTTGGGTGATCGCCGCAGTTAGCGTGGTCGGCATTCTGCTGACCCTGCGGCCCTCGATGGGTGAGGACTTGCAGGGCTGAGTCGGTGTACATGGATGACTAACCCGGGACTTTGATGTGCCGGGCCCCGCATGGCCGATCCGTGAGCATTCCGGGGATCGGTGAGCAAACAGGGCGCCAATAACCCGTCTGTCGCGCTAACGGATGCCCGGAATGCTCACGGATGAGCCGTGCCGGGGTCAAACAACGGAAGCCTCCGGGTTAAGCGTCGACTCCCATCGCGCCGCGTAGCGTCCCCAAGGCTTTGACCAGCAACCGCGACACGTGCATTTGCGAGACCCCCACTTCTTCGGCGATCTCGGACTGGGTCTTGTTGTGGAAGAAGCGCAGCATCACGATGTGCCGCTCGCGGTCCGGCAGCGTCGCCAACAGCGGTCGCAGAGTCTCTCGGTACTCCACGTGTTCCAGCGCAGAGTCGTCATCGCCCAGAGTGTCGACCAGGGCAATGCTTTCCTCGTCGCCGCCGGAACCGTCCAGTGACAAAGTGCTATAGGACTGCGCAGCTTCCAGACCCTCCAGCACCTCGTCCTCCGAAACCCCGATCCGGGCGGCGATCTCGCGCACGGTCGGGGAGCGCCCGTTCTCCTGCGACAGGTCAGCCGTGGTCTTGCTGATCGAGATGCGCAATTCCTGCAACCGGCGCGGCACCCGCACCGACCAGCCCTTGTCCCGGAAGTGCCGCTTGATCTCCCCGATGACGGTGGGCGTGGCGTAGGTCGAGAACTCGACCCCGCGGGAAGTGTCGAACCGGTCGACCGCCTTGATCAGCCCGATCGTGCCGACCTGCACGAGGTCGTCGTGGCTCTCACCCCGGTCGCGGAAGCGCCGGGCGAGGTGGTTCACCAGCGGCAGGTGCATAGTGACCAATTCGTCGCGCAAGGACTGCCGGCGGGCGTCATCCTCCGGCAGGTCGTACATCTCGGAGAGGATCTCGCGCTCACGGCTGCGCTGCGCGTCGCCCCAGCCCCGGGTGCGCTGCTCGGGCAGCGGATCGCTCATGCGGCAGTCCCGATGCCGTGCGCCCGCAGCGTGATGTGCAGTAGGCCATCGGTCACGCTGGACTCGACCCGGTCAACCAAGGCGGTCAGTACGGTCCAGGCAAACGTGTTGGTCGCGACCGGGGATCCCGAGCGGCTGCGGCAACTGAGTTCGACGGCCACCTCCGGTCCGCTGATTCTCCAACACACGTCCAACCGGGCGTCGGGCGCGGCGTCGGCGATCGCAACCGCACATGCCTCGTCGACCGCCAGCTGCAAATCGTCGAGGGCATCGAGCGTGAAGTCCGCGCCGGCGCAGATGGCGGCTGTGGCCGAACGGACGAGCGCCACCTGCGACGGGGCAGCCGGCACGCTCAACTCGACCAAGGACTCCATAGCGCGAGGGTAGCGACCCGTCGCCTGGTGAGCGACAAAACGATCGATCGGGGCCAGATACGACCCGAATCCACCGCTTTGTCCGTGGACCTGGAACAAACGTGTGAATCGGGGTCGTATTTGGCCCCCATCGACACGTTTGCTGTCAGCCGTAGTACGACGAGGTCGAGCTCGGAGTCGGGACGGGGCTTGCCGGGGCGAAGGATTCGGTCGACAGCGGTTCGGGCTTCGGGATGTCCCGGCGGGTCATGATCCGCGGGTCGTCGATGGCGCCCTCGCTGATGTCCCACTTGTCGAGAATCTGCTGGTAGCTGCCGTCGTCGATCATCGCCTTCAAAGCACCCTGGATGGCCTGCGCGAGTTGCTTGCGTTGCTGAGCCACGGCGATGCCATAGGGGGCGACTTCGAACGGGCGGCCGTTGGGGACCAGGGCACCGTTGGATTGTGCGACTGCCCGCTGCACGACGGGGGAATCGGCCAGAGTTCCATAGGCCTTCTCGTCGATGACCGCCTGTGTGGCTGGTTCCTGGGCCTGGAACGTGATGATCCGAATCGCTTTACGCTTCTTCTCCACGCAGTTCGCCGAGCGTTCCACGAGTTGGGAGTACTGCGTGCTGCCGTCCAACACCGTCACCCGGCGGCCGCAGAGATTCTTCGGCCCGAACCGCTTCTTCGCCGGGGGTCGTACCGCGAGTTGGCTGCCAGCCTGGAAGTAGGTGACCATGTTCGCGTTCTGCAGGTCGTTCTCGTCCACGGACAAGGCCGAGATTGCGGCGTCGAAGCGGCCGGCGGCGACCCCGGGGACGAGAAGGGCGTAGGCGTCCTCGGCGAAGCGCGCTTGCAGCCCCAGTTTTTGGGCGATCGCGGTCATGAGGTCGAGGTCGGCACCGACCGCTTCGCCCCGCTCGAGGTACTCCATCGGCGGGTAGTTCGGGTCGATCCCGACGTCCAGGAAGCCATCGGCGCGGATCTTGTCGGGAACCTTCGCAGCCAACTCGTTGCTCGCTGGGGAGATGCTCGGCGTGGGCGTCGGAGCGGAGGCGTTATTCTGGCAGCCGGTAAGGGCACCGACGGCGACGGCAAGACATGCCAGGCCGACGGACGCAGGACTGCGCAGTTTCATGTGGTGATCCCTCTCGCACAACTGCCACCCATTGTGCCCAACCGCGCGTGCCATCACGACACCGCATCGACACGAAGAACGAGGCTATCCGTGGACCACGAGAACGACCCGGCATTTCCCCTGCATCGGCGCGGGAAGATCGAGGTGCGCCCCACTGTACGCATCCGGGACGGGGCCGGTTTGGCGCTCGCCTACACCCCCGGTGTGGCGCGGGTGTCGCAGGCAATCGCCTCGGATCCGGAACTCGTCTTCGACTACACGTGGAAGTCGAACACGGTCCTGGTGGTGACTGATGGCACCGCCGTGCTCGGCCTCGGCGACATCGGACCGCGGGCCGCACTTCCTGTCATGGAGGGCAAGGCGCTGCTGTTCAAGGAATTCGGTGGCGTAGATGCCGTCCCCATGTGCCTGGACACCACCGACGCCGACGAGATCATCGAGACCGTCGTGCGGATCGCCCCGGCTTTCGGCGGGATCAACCTCGAGGACATCTCCGCACCCCGCTGCTTCGACATCGAGCGCGGCCTGCAGGAGCGACTGGACATCCCGATCTTCCACGACGACCAGCACGGAACGGCGATCGTCGTGATCGCGGCGCTGGAGAGCGCAGCCCGGCTGACGGGGCGCGAGTTCGCAGATCTCAAGGTCGTGGTGTCGGGAGCTGGCGCCGCGGGCGTTGCGGTCTCCAACATGCTGCTGGCCGGGGGTGTGCGGGACTTGTGCGTGTGCGATTCACAGGGCCTGATCAGCCGCGATCGGCCGGGGCTCACCGGGGTGAAGGCCGAGCTGGCGACCCGGACGAACCCGCGCGGGCTGCAGGGCCCGATCGATGTCGGCCTGGAGGACGCCGACGTGTTCATCGGCGTCTCCGCCGGCAAGGTTGCCGAGAGTGCCGTGGCCGGGATGGCCGACGACGCCATCATCTTCGCGCTGGCCAACCCGCACCCGGAGGTGGACCCAGCCGTGGCCGGCAAGTACGCCGCCGTGGTGGCCACCGGCCGCAGCGACTACCCAAACCAGATCAACAACGTGCTGGCGTTCCCGGGTGTGTTCCGGGGAGCCCTCGACGTGCGAGCCTCCCGCATCACCACGGGCATGCAGATGGCCGCGGCGGACGCCTTGAGCGACCTGGTCGGCGACGAGGTCGGACCGGAGTACATCGTGCCGTCGGCATTCGACAAGCGAGTCGCGGGAGCGGTTGCCGAAGCGGTGGCGGCGGCTGCTCGCGCGGAGGGTGTGGCGCGGGTCTAGGGGTCGCACCTATGCGGCTGCTCCCGAACGGATCGTGGTAGCTGTCGCCTTCGGGTTCAGCCGACCGGTTGCCACTGCCGCGGTGGCAAACGTACGCGGCGCCGCTGCACGGCAAATGAGAGCGAGCCACCCCAGACGCGAGCAGAAGGCACGGGGGCTTTCGCTCACATCTGGGGTGGCTCGCTCACTTCTGCACAACCGCGAACGGATTGTGGCTCAGCCGACTGGCACCTCCGGCAGCGTCGCCAGCCCGACGGCCAGCCGTTCGTCGGTGACTTCCTCGTCGAGCATTGCGCCGCTGAGGTAGGCCTCGTAGGCCGGCAGGTCGAAGTGGCCGTGGCCGCACAGCGCGGTCAGGATCACCGTCTCCTCGCCGGTCTCCTTGGCCCGCTGCGCCTCCCGGATCGCCAGCGCCAGCGCGTGCGTGGGTTCCGGCGCCGGGACGATCCCCTCGGTCCGCGCGAACTGCACGGCTGCGGCAAAGCACTCCGTCTGCGGCACGGCCTGCGCGCTCATCAAGCCCAACTCGTACACGTGGCTGATCAGCGGTGCCATGCCGTGGTAGCGCAGACCGCCGGCGTGGATCGGGTCCGGGATGAAGTCGTGGCCCAGCGTGTGCATCTTCATCAACGGCGTCATGCCGGCGGTGTCGCCGAAGTCGTAGGCGTACACACCGCGTGTCAACGATGGGCAGCTCGCCGGTTCGGCCGCGATGATCTCTGGCGCGATCTTCCCGGCCAGCTTCTCGCGCAGGAACGGGAACGACAGCCCGGCAAAGTTCGAGCCGCCGCCGGTGCAGCCGACGATGTGGGTCGGGGTGTCGCCGGCCATCTCGAGTTGCAGCAGCGCCTCCTCGCCGATCACGGTCTGGTGCAGCAGTACGTGGTTGAGCACCGAGCCGAGCGCGTAGCGGACGTCCTCGTTGGTCGCTGCCACCTCGACCGCCTCGGAGATCGCAATGCCCAACGAGCCAGGCAGGTTGTTCGGGTCCTCGGCGAGCTTGCGGCCGATCTCGGTGACATCGGAAGGGGAACGGTGGACCGAGCCGCCGAACGCCTCGATCATCAAGCGGCGGTACGGCTTGGAGTCGTAGGAGGCGCCGACCTGCCACACCTCGCACTCCATGCCGTACAAGGCACACGCGAACGCCAGGGCCGTGCCCCACTGGCCGGCGCCCGTCTCGGTCGTGAGTTTGCGGATACCTTCGGCCGCGTTGTAGTACGCCTGCGGAACCGCGGTGTTGGGCTTGTGGGAACCGGCTGGGCGACACGCCCTCGTACTTGTAGTAGATGCGCGCCGGGGTGCCCGAGCGCTTGCTCCAGACGATGCGCCCGGAACAGCGGCGTCGGCCGCCACTGCCGGTAGACGTCCAGTACGCCGCCGGGAATCTCGACGAACCGGTCCTGCGTGACCTCCTGCTCGATGAGCGCCATCGGGAACAACGGCGCCAGATCTTCCGGACCGACCGGCTGCTTGGTGCCCGGGTGCAGCGGCGGCGGGGGCGGGGCGGGCAGGTCCGGGATGATGTTGTACCAGGTCGTCGGGATCTGGTCCTCGGTCAGCAGGTACTTGTGTTGGCGCACGGTGTCATCCATGGCACGCACGCTAGTAAGGGGCGTCGCGAGCCGAAGCGGCGGGGGTTTTGTTGCGATGTCGTCCAGACACGCCGAGGTTAAGCGCGACAACGCGACAATTCAGCCGACTGCGGCCAGGAACTCGTCCACCTGCTCGGCCGTGGTGTCCCACGAGCACATCAGCCGCACCTCGTCGCCGTTCCAGACGTAGAAGTGGAAGCGATCGCGCAGGTCCTGCGAGTCGGGCATCAGCGCGAAGACCGCATTGACCTCGACCGGTTGCGTCACGACCACGCCGCGTTCCCGCAAGCCCTGCGCCAGCCGCGCCGCCATGGCGTTGGCGTTCGCGGCGTTCTCCCGCCACAGATCGTCTGTCAGCAGCGCGCTGAACTGGGCTGCCAGGTACCGGTGCTTACTCATCAGCTGGGTCGTCGCCTTGCGGATCCACTTGGCCGATCCCGCCAACTCCCGGTTGCGGAAGACCACTGCCTCTGCCCCCATCAGTCCGTTCTTCGTGCCACCGACACTGACGATGTCGGCGTCGAACATCTCGGCGACCTCACCCAGGCCACAGCCGAGCGCCACGGCAGCGTTGGACAGCCGGGCACCGTCGACATGGATCAACAACCCCAGCCGGCGCGCTTCGGACGCCAAAGCCGCGGCGTGCTCGGAAGAGTAGACCGTGCCGTACTCAGTGGACTGCGTGATGCTCAGCACCCGCGGCTGGACTGCGTGCTCATCACCGAGGCGCACGCAGGTCGGCGCCAAGCGCCGCAGGGTCGATGCGGCCGTCGGGCGCCGGGAGCGCGACCAACTTGGAACCCAAGATGCGCTCGGGCGCGCCGCCCTCGTCAACGTTGATATGGGCGAATTCGCTGCACAACACCGCCTCCCACGGCCGCAAGCCCGACTGCAGGGCGATGAGATTAGCGCCCGTGCCGTTGGCTGCCAGATAGACCTGATCACTGCCGAACTCAGCGGCGAGCAGGTCGGTAGCGCGCTGCGTCCAGGGGTCGTCACCGTAGGCGCCCGCATGTTCGCTGTTCGCCTCCGCCAGGGCTGCCAGGACCGCCGGGTGCACGCCGCTGTGGTTGTCGCTTCCGAAGGAGATCACGGATCCAGCGTATTTGGGGCTGCCGATATCGTGGCGGGCATGCTGGCAGCGTTCGTTTCCGCCTTCGACTCCGACGACCCGGTGAGCGCGCTGGAGGTGGGCGAACGCCCGGCGCCGGACGTGCCGGACGGCTGGGTGGCGGTGCAGGTCAAGGCGGCCTCCCTGAACCATCACGACCTCTGGAGCCTGCGCGGCGTGGGCCTGGCGCAGTCCGCGCTGCCGATGATCCTCGGCTGTGACGCGGCGGGCCTGGATGCCGACGGCCGCGAGGTGATCGTGCACTCGGTGATCGGCTCGGCGGCTGCAGGCGGTGGCGACGAGACGTTCGACCCGGGTCGCAGCCTGCTCAGCGAGAAGCACCAGGGCACGTTCGCCGAGTGGGTCGCCGTGCCCGCCCAAAACGTGCTGCCGAAGCCGGCCGCACTGTCGTTCCAGCAGGCCGCGTGCCTGCCCACGGCGTGGCTGACCGCCTACCGGATGCTGTTCACGCGCGGCGGTCTGCAACCCGGTGAGACAGTGCTGATCCAGGGCACGGGGGGAGGCGTTGCCAGTGCCGCCATCATGCTGGCGCGGCAGGCCGGTGCCCGGGTCTGGGCGACCACTCGCGACAAGGCTGACTTCGGCAGCGAACTCGGGGCGCACGCCGTGTTCGAGTCCGGCCAGCGACTTCCGCATCGGGTGGACCTGGTGATCGAGACGGTGGGGCAAGCCACGTGGTCACACTCGGTGCGCAGCCTGCGACCGGGTGGCCGGCTCGTGGTCAGCGGTGCCACAACAGGCGGTCAGCCGCCGGCCGAGCTGAACCACGTCTTCTTCCGCCAACTCAGCGTGATCGGCTCGACGATGGGAACTTCCGCGGAGTTGCGGCGCCTAATGGACATGTGCGAGGCGACCGGTCTGCGCCCCCCGATCGACGCGGAGTACCCGCTGGCCGAGGCCCGGCAGGCGTTCCAGCGACTCGCCGCCGGGGACGTGCGGGGCAAGCTGGTCCTGACGCCTTAGGGAGCCGTTTTGTTGCGTTGTCGTCGATAACCTCGGCGTGTCGCGGCAACTTCGCGACAGCGGGGGCAACTTCGCGACAGCGGGGGCAGCTTCGCGACAAAACCCCGCTCAGTCCTCGTCGTCCCGCGCCAGCCACGTGGCCAGGCGCTCTACGACGTTCTCATCGTCAGGATGCAGGTCGACGTAGACCCGCAGTTGATCACCGAGCCACTCGACAGTGAACTCCTCGCCTTCGCGACGCCGCAGAAGTTCCTCGATGCCGCGGTCGCTGTCGTACATTCAGCTCCCGATCGCCTCGGCGACCACGGCCGCCTGCTCAGCCTGGTGCGATTTGTTCGAGCCGGTGGCCGGCGACGCTGAAGCGGTCCGGCTGGCCAGGCCCAAGGAACGGCCTGCGAGGAACTCGGGCAGGTTCACCGAGATGAACTGATACGCGCCCTGGTTCATCGGCTCCTCCTGCGCCCACACGAGTTCGGCGTCGGCCGGGAACTTGGACAGGGCGGCGCGGATCTCGTCGCCGGGCAGCGGGTACAGCCGCTCCAAGCGCACAATCGCGACGTCCTCGCGGTTGGCGTTCTGCCGCGCCGCGAACAGGTCCCACGTGATCTTTCCGGAACACAGGACGATGCGACGCACCCGCGCCGGCTCGACCGTGTTGTCGGTGACGACCGGCTGGAAGTAGCCGCTGGTGAACTCGTCGGCGTTGGACGTAGCGGCCTTCAGACGGAGCATGGACTTCGGCGTGAACACGATCAGCGGCTTGTGGTGCGGGGCCTTGGCGTGCCAGCGCAACAGATGGAAGTAGCTCGCGGGCGTGCTGGGCATCGCCACTGTCATGTTGTCCTGCGCACACAGTTGCAGGTAGCGCTCCGGCCGCGCCGAGGAGTGGTCCGGGCCCTGCCCCTCGTAACCGTGTGGCAGCAGCATGACGATTCCGGACAGTTGTCCCCACTTCTGCTCGCCGGAGGAGATGAACTCGTCGATGATCGTCTGTGCGCCGTTGGCGAAGTCGCCGAACTGCGCCTCCCAGAGCACCAGCGTCTCGGCGTTCTGCACCGAGTAGCCGTACTCGAAGCCCAGTGCCGCGAACTCGCTGAGCATGGAGTCGTAGATGTAGTACCGGCCCTGGTCGCTGGCCAGGTGGTGGAGGGGAACGTAGCGCTCCTCGGTGATCCGGTCGACCACCACGGCGTGGCGCTGGCCGAACGTGCCGCGTCCGCTGTCCTGCCCCGTCAGACGCACGTCGCGGCCCTCCATGAGCAGCGACCCGAAGGCCAGCGTCTCGCCCATGGCCCAGTCGATCGTGCCGTCCTCGACCATCTGGGCGCGGCGCTGCAACTGCGGCTGCAGGCGGTTGTGCACCGAGATCCGCTCGGGCATGGACACCTGGGAGTCGACGATCCGTTTGAGGGTCTCCTCGCTGATCGCAGTAGCGACATGCGCGGGGTACTCCACGATCGTGACGGGCTTGGTCTCGACCGGCTCCTTGAGGGCCTCGCGGGTCTCGGTGAACACCCGCTCGAGCTGGGCCTGGTAGTCCTGCAGCGCCTGCTCGGCCTCTTCCTGCGAGAGGTCGCCGCGCTCGATCAGCGAGGACGTGTAGAGCTTGCGGACCGACCGCTTCTGGTCGATCAACTGGTACATCTTCGGGTTCGTCAGCGAGGGGTCGTCGGCCTCGTTGTGCCCGCGCCGGCGGTAGCAGACCAGGTCGATGACCACGTCCTTCTTGAACGCCTGCCGGAAGTCGAACGCCATCCGGGCCACCCGGACGCAAGCCTCCGGGTCGTCACCATTGACGTGGAAGATCGGCGCCTGCACGGTCCGGGCGACGTCGGTGGCGTAGACCGAACTGCGGCTGCTCTCCGGCGGGGTGGTGAAGCCGACCTGGTTGTTCACGATGATGTGCACCGTGCCACCCGTGCGGTACCCGCGCAGTTGCGAGAGGTTCAGCGTCTCGGCCACCACGCCCTGACCGGCGAACGCGGCATCCCCGTGCATCAGCACCGGCAGCACCGGGAACTCCTCGCCACGGTCGAGGTTGTCCTGCATGGCCCGCACGATGCCCTCGAGCACGGGGTTCACCGCTTCCAGGTGGCTGGGGTTGGCGGCCAGGTACACGTCCACCCGGTCGCCGCCCTCCGCGGTGTACTCACCGTGGCTGCCCAGGTGGTACTTCACGTCTCCCGAACCCATGACGGAGTCGACCGTGCCGCCCTCGAACTCGCGGAAGATCTGCGCGTACCGCTTTCCTGCGATGTTGGCCAGGACGTTCAAACGGCCGCGGTGCGGCATACCGATGGCGACCCTGTCCAGGCTCTCCTCAGCCGCCGCTTCCAGGATCTCGTCGAGCACGGCGATCGTGGACTCGCCACCCTCCAGCGAGAACCGCTTCTGGCCCACGTACTTGGTCTGTAGGAACGTCTCGAACGCCTCCGCCGCATTGAGCCGGCGCAGGATCTTCATCTGCTGCTCGCGCGTGCAGGGGGTGTAGGGGCGCTCGACGTGGGCCTGGATCCAGGCGCGCTGCTCCGGGTCCTGGATGTGCATGTACTCCACGCCGATCGTGCGGCAGTAGGAGTCCCGCAGGATGCCCAGAACGGTACGCAACTGCATGAACGGCTTGCCGCCGAAGCCACCGGTTGCAAACTCTCGGTCGAGGTCCCACAACGTCAGGCCGTGACTGGCGACGTCGAGGTCGGGGTGACTGCGCTGCTTGTACTCCAGCGGGTCGATGTCGGCCATCAGGTGACCGCGCACCCGATAGGCGTGGATCAACTCCTGCACGCGGGCGGTCTTGCTGATCTCGTCGTCGTGGCGCAGCGCGATGTCCTGCGCCCAGCGGATCGGCTCGTAGGGGATGCGCATGGAGCGGAACACGTTGACGTAGAAGTCGTTCTCACCCAGCAGCAGTTGATGGATCGTGCGCAGGAAGTCACCGCTCTGGGCGCCCTGGATGATCCGGTGGTCATACGTCGAGGTGAGCGTGACGACCTTGCTCACGCCGTTGCGGATGATGGTCTCGACAGCCGCGCCCTGGAACTCGGCGGGGTACTCCATCGCCCCGACGCCGAGGATCACGCCCTGCCCTGGCATCAGCCGTGGCACCGAGTGCGCCGTGCCGATCGTTCCCGGGTTGGTGAGGCTGGCGGTGGTGCCGGCGAAGTCGTCCACCCCGAGTTTGCCGGTCCGAGCCCGGTGGATGAGGTCCTCGTAGGCATGGCGAAAACTCGCGAAGTCCATGTCTTGCGCATTCTTGATGCTCGGTACCAGCAACTGCCGGCTGCCATCAGGCTTCGCAAGGTCGATGGCGATCCCGAGAGCGATCGAATCGTGCTGCACGACCGCGGGCTTGCCGTCCACCTCGGCGTAGGACGACGTTCATGGCCGGGATGGCCTTCATCGCCTGCACCATGGCGTAGCCGATGAGGTGGGTGAAGCTGATCTTGCCCTGCCGCTTGCGCTTGAGGTGGTTGTTGATCACGATCCGGTTGTCGATCAGCAGCTTCGCGGGGACCGCGCGCACGCTGGTCGCGGTCGGGACCCCGAGGCTGGCCTCCATGTTCGTGACGACTCGGGCGGCGGGACCGCGCAGCACGGTGGCCTCGTCGGTCGAGACCTGGGGTGCGGCGGGCTTGGCCACGGGCGGCGCGGCCGCGGGCGCCGGAGTGGGCGCGAGTTTGCTCTTCAGAGCCGCAGCACGGGCCGGGTCGGAGGGTACGTAGTCGGCGAAGAAGTCCCACCACGCCGGGTCGACCGAGTGCCGGTCCTTCAGGTACTGCTCGTAGAGTTCGTCGACGAGCCATTCGTTGGTGCCGAATGAGTTCTGTGCGTCAGTGGTCACGTGCGCCCCTGGGGTCGACTGGCATGCCTCATCAAGCGTAGTCGCAGTGGTCGGGCGACGCACCGAGCCGTGGCGCGGCTGTCCCAACCGTTATACGGGCGGCGCCGGTTGTGCGACGAGTGGTGCGCTGGTGGGGCGAAGCGATCGGCCTTGGCGGGGATCACGCAGTCAGCACCCTTGAGATCACCAGCAGTTGCACCTCGGAGGCGCCTTCCACCACCCGCAACATCCGCAGGTGGCGCAGCACGCGCTCGATCGGCCCGGACTTCATCAGCCCCATGCCGCCGAACACCTGCAGGCAGCGATCGGCCACGGCGTAGGCCTGCTCGGTCGTGTAGTACTTGACGATCGAGGCGTCCAGCATGGGGTTCTGACCCTCGTCCACCGCCCATGCCAGGTGGTAGACCAGCCAGCGCATGGCCTCGATGTCCACCTTGCTCTTGGCCAGGGGGAAGCTCGCGCCCTGGAACGCGGCCAGCGGCTTGCCGAACGCGGTGCGGGTGGTGGCGTGCAGCGTTGCCCGGTCCAGGCAAAACTCCGCGAGCCCCAGCGCCTGCGCGCCGATGAACGCGCGACCCGGCGTTCAGGAACTCCATCGCAGCGAAGAACCCCAAGCCCACCTCGCCCACCACGTGGTCGTCGGGCACCCAGGCGTCCTCGAAGAACAGCTCGCCCGGGTGGGTGTCGGAGATGTTCCACTGCACCGGCCCGCGCCGGAACTGGTCCGCTGGCACGAGGAACGCCGTGATCCCGCCGGCTGCCCGCTTCTCGGCATCGGTGACCGCGAAGACGACGGCGAAATCCGCGTGGCCGGCGTTGGTGATGTAGTGCTTGTGACCGTTGATCCGCCAGCCGTCGCCGTCCTTCGTCGCCCTTGTGCGGATGGCCTGGGCGTCGGACCCGGCCTCCGGTTCGGTGAGTGCGAAACAGACCGTCTTGGTCCCGGCGACGACCGGCCGGACCCACTCGTCGATCAGGTGCTCCGGAAGTTTCAGGAGCAGCGAACTCGGGCCGGCGGGATTGGGCGGTGAGATGGCAGCCATCGCCATGCGGGATCCGGAACGCGCGGCGTCCTCGACCAAGGCGGTCATGCCCAGCGTGCTCAGGCCCTGGCCGCCGACACTTTCCGGCATGTGCGCGGCGTAGAACCCGGCCTGCGCCGACAGCAGGCGTACCTCGTCCATCGTGGCGTGCACCTTGGCCGAATCCGGCGAGATGCTCTCGTACTCAGCGGCGATCCAGTCGTCGAAGGGCCGGATCTCGCGATCGACGAAGTCGGCAAATGCGGCCCGCAGCGCGGTGATCTCTTCCGGGAACGTGAAGTCCATGCCGTGATCGTGGCACGGCATTCACCCCCGCTCGTGCGAAACACCTTCAGTCGAATGCTGGGCGAGTCAGTTCGCGGTCAACCGCATGTCACGCTGTTCGAGCGCGGAACGCACCCGCCGCAGCACGACGTCCATGGCAGCGTCCGTGCTGTGCAAGGTGCCGGTGACCGCGTGTGCGCCGCAATCGCGGGCACTGGCCGCGATCCGCTGGCTCATGACTCCCGGAGCGATCAGGAAGGGCGCCACGCACACCTCGTCAACCCCCGTTTCGCGCAGCTCCGACACCGCTTCTGTGACGGTGGGACCGGGGCCGGAGGCGAAGGCCACCGCCGAGGCCCCCCACCCGTGCGATCGCCATTGCATCGCCAGCGCCGCATGCCGGGCGCGGGCGGGCGCGAAACTCGATCCGGCGGAGGCCAGCACCACCGCGGTTTCCGGATTGGGCCGGTGGCCGGCTGCCTTCAAGACCGTGTCCATGCCACGCAGCAGGTGCGGATCGGCCCCGATCGGCGACGCCATCGTGACCCGTGCTTGCGGATAGGCCTTCTGGGTGGCCAGCGCGAATGCCGGCACATCCTGCGTCGCGTGGTAGGCGGTGGTCAGCAGCATCGGAACGACGACCAGGTCGTGGATGTGCTTGCTGGCCAGGTAGTTGATCGCGCCGTCCAGTCGTGGCCGGTCGAGGTCCAGCGTCGCCTGGGCGACGAATGCCCCGAGCCGGTGGCCCACCCGGCGGGCCAGCAGGTCACAGGCCAGGCGGGCACGTGGGTCGGCGCTGCCATGGGACAGCAGGACGACCCCGTAGTCGGCCGGGGGCGGGGGCAGCGAGATGGTCTCCCTCGAACGGCTCATGCTCTCTCCTTCGTCCACGTCCCGCACGCACGTTAGCCGCAAGTGCCGATTTCGTCGCGTTGAACGTTAAGCGATGGCTCGCCATTCACCATTCCGCGCGATGAAGGTGAATTTGCGACTTTGTGGAAGGTTTGCGTGTCCGCTTTAGGTAGTTCGCGAGTTATATTCCTTCAGAAGTGCGCAACTGAGGGGCTTCTCCGCTGGTGAAGTGCGCAATTGTGAAGGGCAGTCACACGTGCAGCCCGCACTCCGTCTTTCCGGTCCCGGACCAGCGACCGGCTCGCGGGTCCTCACCCGGCGCCACCGCCCGCGTGCAGGGCGCGCAACCGATGGAGGCGTACCCCAGCCCGCGCAACGGGTTGAGCAGGACGTCATGGGAGTCCGCGTAGTCCTGGGTCTGCTGCTCGGTCCATAGTGCTAGCGGGTTGATCTTGACCATCTCGCGGCGCGCGTCCACGCCCACGATGTCGATGTCGCTGCGGGTCGGGGCATCCACCCGGCGCATGCCCGTGATCCAGGCGTCCCGGCCGGCCAGTGTCCGCTCGAGCGGCTCGACCTTGCGCATCTTGCAGCACAGGTCGGGATCCCGTTCGTGCAATCGGGGGCCAAACTGCGCGTCCTGCTCGGCGACGGTCTGCACGGGTTCGACCGTCAACAGTCGCAACGGTCGGCTGATCTCGTAGGCGTGGGCGGTGCCCAGCGTCTCCGGAAAGTGGTAGCCGGTGTCGATGAAGGCGACCTCGATGCCGGGTGCCGCCTGCGAGGCGAGGTGGACCAGCACCTCGTCGCCCATGCTGGACATGAGCACCAGGGAACTGAAGCTCTGTTGGGCCCACTGCACCGCCAGCGTTGCCTGCTCGATGTGATTGGCGCCGGCGGCGGCAGCCTCCAGCACGATGGCGGCGCCTTGCGCGGCGAGTTCTTGGGTCGTGGTGGTCGGGTTGATGCTGTCAGTACTCACTAGGTCTCCTTGACGATGCGGACGGTGAACGTGCGAGTGCACGCCCGACATCGCCAGGTGCCGTGTCCTTCCTCCGGCCAGAGATCCTCATCGCCGCAGTAGGGGCAGTAGTGGACGACGTTCATCGCAGCCACTGTTCCTCGGCGCGTTCCACCCAGTCCGCGAACTCCTCGCCGGGCGTGCGGTGGGCTTCGTAGGCGTCCGAGCACGTTCTGCCACGTAGTCGGGCATCTCGTCGGCGGTCACCTTCAGCGCGCGCAGCTTGCGGCCGAAGCCGGCGTTCGGTCCCAGCCGTCCGCCGAGGTGCACCTGGAATCCCTCCACCATCTCGCCCTCGGCATCGGGCACCAACGACCCCTTGAAACCGATGTCGGCGGTCTGGAACCGCGCGCAGGAGTTGGGGCAGCCGTTGACGTTGATGGTGAGTTCGCCGAGGTCCGGTCGCTTCTCGAGCCGCTCCACCAGGTCGGCCGTGCGGGCCTTGGTCTCGACGATCGCCAGCTTGCAGAACTCGATACCCGTGCAGGCCATGGCGCCCCGACGAAACTCGCTGGGCCGGACCTGCAGGCCCAGGCCGGCCAGTGCGATGGCAAGGCCCTCCGGGTCGGCGACGTCCAGAACCACGAGTTTCTGCTGTGCGGTCAGTCGCAGCCGGGCGGAGCCGAACTGTTCCATCGCGTCCGCAATGCCGCTCAAGACCGTCCCTGACACCCGGCCCACAGTGGGCGCCGCGCCCACGTAGAACAGCCCGTCGACCTGCTTGTGGATGCCGATATGGTCGCGGCGACCGGTAGGGGCGCCCGGCGCGGGCCCATCCAGCAGCGGCCGGCCGAGGTACTCGGTCTCGAGCACCTTCCGGAACTTCTCCGCCCCCCAGTCGGCGACCAGGAACTTAAGCCGGGCCCGGTTGCGCAACCGGCGGTACCCGTAGTCGCGGAAGATCCCGATGACGCCCTCCCAGACGTCCGGCACGTCCGCCAACGGCACCCACGCGCCGAGCCTTTGGGCGACCATCGGGTTCGTCGAAAGCCCGCCACCGACCCAGAGGTCGAAGCCGGGCCCGTGCTCAGGGTGCTCGACGCCCACGAACGACACGTCGTTGATCTCGTGGGCGACGTCCTGGCGTGGCGACCCGGAGATCGCGGTCTTGAACTTGCGCGGCAGGTTGGAGAAGCGGTTGTCGCCGACGTAGCGCCGGACGATCTCCTCGACCGCGGGCGTGCCGTCGATGATCTCGTCGGCGGCGATCCCGGCCACCGGAGAGCCCAGCACCACGCGCGGAGTGTCGCCGCAGGCCTCGGTCGTGGACAGGCCGACCGATTCCAGTAGCCGCCAGATCTCCGGAACGTCCTCGATCCGGATCCAGTGCAACTGGATGTTCTGCCGGTCGGTGATGTCGGCGGTGTCCCGGCCGAAGCGGGTGGAGATGTCCGCGATGGTCCGCAACTGGTCCAGCGAGAGCATGCCGCCGTCGCTGCGGACCCGCAGCATGAAGTACTCGTCGTCGAGTTCCTCGGGCGGGAGGCTGGCGGTGCGGCCGCCGTCGATGCCGGGCTTGCGCTGGGTGTACAGGCCCCACCAGCGCAGTCGGCCGCGCAGGTCATCAGCCGGGATGGAGGCGAACCCCTGCTTGGCGTAGATCGTCTCTACCCGCTCGCGCACGTTGAGGCCGTCATCGGCCTGCTTGAACACCTCGTTGGGGTTCAGCGGCTCCCGCTGACCCAGGGCCCACTGCCCGGTGTCCTTGCTGCGGGTGGGTCTGGTACTGGTCGACATCGGATCTCCTGGTAGGGGAGATCGGCGGAACGGACCTCAGACGCCCAAATCGGCCCTGAGGATGCCCAGCGCCGATCGTCCACGAAATGGGGGCGGCGGCTAGGCGCGACAACACGAACACATGCACATGCAACGCATGGTGTTCGGCATGCGGTCCATCTTGCATGAGCCGGTGGCCAGGCACAAGCGCGGGGTGCGATGTGTCCTCGGTCGCCCCGCGCCCATCCAAGATTCCCGCATGCGTGTGATCGCGCAATCCGGGTAACGGAATCGCTAGGTTCTGCGAACAGGAGCACACAGGAGGCGGGAATGGCACACGGACCCCTACCTGGCGCCGGCGATTCCGGCCCGGTGGTTGCGGAGAAGTACCACACCGGACGCGTCGTGCGAATGGCTGTTGTCGCGGCCCTCGGTGGCTTCCTCTTCGGCTTCGACTCTGCGGTCGTCAACGGGGCAGTCGACGCGCTCAAGGTCGAATTCAACATCGGCGGCGCGATCGGCTTCGTGGTGGCGATCGCACTGCTCGGGTCGGCGGTCGGTGCCTGGTTCGCCGGGTCGCTGGCCAATAAGTACGGGCGACGCCGGGTGATGGACATCGCTGCGATCCTGTTCCTCATCGCCGCGATCGGGCAGGCCTTCCCCTTTGGCGTGGCCGACCTGATGTTCTGGCGCTTCATCGGCGGCGCCGGCATCGGTATCGCAAGTGTCATCGCGCCTATGTACATCGCCGAAATCGCGCCGGCCCAACTGCGGGGCCGGCTGGGCTCGCTGCAACAGCTCGCCATTGTGCTCGGCATTTTCACAACCGCCGTCACGAACTACCTGATCCTCAACGCGGCCAGCGCGGGTGAGGCAGAGACAAGCGCGAACAATACGTGGCTGTTCGGCCTGCAAGCCTGGCAGTGGATGTTCCTGGTCATGGTGATCCCAGCGCTGCTGTACGGGGGGCTGGCGCTGACCATTCCCGAATCGCCGCGCTACCTGGTGGCGGTGGGGAAGGAAGAGGAAGCCGCCGAGGTGCTCTCGAGTGTCCTCGACGGCGATCAGCACGCGAAGGTACGTGAGATCAAGGCTTCCCTGGGAGACGACAAGCCGCGGTTCGGCGACCTCAAGGGGGCAGTGCTGGGCCTGCGGCCGATCGTATGGATCGGCATCGGATTGAGCGTGTTCCAGCAGTTCGTGGGGATCAACGTGATCTTCTACTACTCGAACAGCATCTGGGCCTCGGTCGGCTTCGACGAGTCGCAGGCATTCCTGATCACATTGATCACGAACACCACGAACGTCGTAGTCACGCTGATCGCAATCTCGCTGGTGGACCGGATTGGGCGCAAGCCATTGCTGCTTGTCGGGTCAGCGGGTATGGCTGTGACCTTGGGAGTGATGGCCTTCTTGTTCGGCACAGCTCAGACGTGTACCGCGGCGCTCGTCGATGTGCAGGCGGGTTGTGCGGGCACAGATTCCATCGGCTCGCCCTACCTGACCGGCGCGGCTGGCCCCATGGCCGTCGTGGCAGCCAACCTGTACGTGGTGTTCTTCGGGGTCTCGTGGGGTCCGGTGGTCTGGGTGCTGCTGGGCGAGATGTTCCCGAACCGAATTCGGGCCGCGGCGCTGGCTGTGGGTGCGGCCGCGCAGTGGATCGCGAACTTCATCGTCAGCGTGGCGTTCCCCGGCATGGCCGACATTGGTTTGGGCTTCGCCTACGGGGTCTTCACCATTATGGCGGTTCTGTCGTTGTTCTTTGTCATGAGATTCATCAAGGAAACCAAGGGCATGAGCCTGGAGGACATGCAGGAGGTGTGACCCGGGTGGGTTTTGTCGCGAAGTTGCCCCTGGTGTCGCGAAGTGGTCGCGACACGCCGGGAATAGCGACGACAACGCAACAAAACCTTGGCCGGCGGAGCTTCACGGACCCGGCCAACCACCGCTTGCCGTGATCGTCACCCAAGTGCCGCCCGCGTGACCCGCCGTCATACCCGCATCGCCCCTAGGCTTGGGCCAGACGACTGAAAGGTGCATGGCATGGCCGATGGCAGCCCGACCCCGGGGTGGTACCAGGACCCCAAAGACGCCGGACAGGTCCGCTGGTGGGATGGCAATGGGTGGACGCATAACACCCAGCCGATGCCCGGAGCCCCGGCGGCCGAGCCGGTGGCGCCAGCCGCTTCTGCTGCGCCTGAAGTGCCGACAGCCAGCGATCCGTGGGCGGCAGCGTCCCAGCCTGAGCAGCAGTGGGGTCAGCAGCCTGCCCAGCCTGAGCAGCAGTGGGGTCAGCAGCCGGTGCAGCCCGAGCAGCAGTGGGGTCAGCAGCCTGCCCAGCCTGAGCAGCAGTGGGGTCAGCAGCCGGTGCAGCCTGAGCAGCAGTGGGGTCAGCAGCCGGTGCAGCCTGAGCAGCAGTGGGGTCAGCAGCCGGTGCAGCCTGAGCAGCAGTGGGGTCAGCAGCCGGTGCAGCCTGAGCAGCAGTGGGGCCAGCAGCCGGTGCAGCCTGAGCAGCAGTGGGGTCAGCAGCCGGTGCAGCCTGAGCAGCAGTGGGGTCAGCAGCCTGCGCAGCCTGAGCAGCAGTGGGGTCAGCAACCTGCGCAGCCTGAGCAGCAGTGGGGTCAGCAGCCGGTGCAGCCTGAGCAGCAGTGGGGTCAGCAGCCGGCGCAGCCTGAGCAGCAGTGGGGTCAGCAGCCGGTCGCACCCCGACCAGCAGTGGGGCCAGCAGCCAGTGCAGCCCGAACAGCCCGCTGCGACCTGATCAGCAACAGTGGGGCCAGCCCGGAGGCTGGCAGCAGCCCAACGCGCAGGGCTGGGGCTCGGCTGTCCCGCCGGCGGCAGTGCCCGGCGGACTCGCACCCGGCTCCCCGATGGGCCAGACCAACGTGTTCCCGACCGCGGAGACCGTGGACCCGATCACCGGCATGCCAGTCGGGAAGGGTACGGGTGACTCCGGTGGCGGAAGCAGCCCGAAGCGACTGGCGGCGTTGGTCGTCGGTGCGCTGCTCGTCGGACTGCTGATCATCTTCCTGCTGTGGATCTTCCTGTTCCGGGAATCGAGCTCCAACACCGGCGCCGGCACGAACAACGGTCAGGTCAACGTGACGGCGACGTTCTCCGGCACCGTCGACCCCGCCTGCTCCGACCTGGGGGCGGCGCTCACGGCCGACGGTCTGACCGACACGGTCGCGACTCGGCTTGAACGACGTCGCGAGTGCGAAAGACCTCGAGGAGAACCAGGCCTACTTCGACCAGTTGTCCAAGGACATCAAGCCGATCATGGACCAGTACCAGGACGCGTGTGTGGCTGCCGTTTCAGCGGGCAATGCCCCGGAGTTCTACCGGACTTTCGTGGAGACGTTCAACTCCGCGGTGTCCGACGGTGAGGCGGTCGCCACGACGGCGCTGGCAGCCGGTGGCCAGGTACCGGCAGCCGACGCCGACCGGCTGCGGGCCGAATCGTCGAAGTTGAGTGCCGCCGGCGCAGGCCGTCATGGCCATCACCGGCACCCCGACCCCCAGCACGTCCCCGACCGCGGCCGCCTCGCCGACCCTGTCACCGAGCCCCGCGGCCACAAGTCCCGCCCCGTAGGCTCGTGGCGTGACCACGCCCCTTTGGCGGCCTGACCCGGCTGCCGTCGCTCGCTGTGCCGTGCGCAGAGTCATGCGTGACGTCGAGGAAATCACCGGTGAGCCCATGGTCACGCTGGCCGACTTCCACGATTTCTCGATCGCGCACCCGGGCGACTTCTGGGATCTGGTGTGGGGTGAGTGCGACGTCGTCGGCGACCGCGGCGATGGCCCAGCTGTGGTGCCCCCACCGCCAAGTGAAGACCTGCGAGCCACCCGCTTCTTTCCTGCCGCGCGCCTCAATTACGCCGAGAACCTGCTGGCAGGCGGTGATCTGCCCGGCGCCCAGGACACTGCGCTGGTGTTCCGGCGTGAAGACGGTCAACGCCGGGTGTGGTCGTGGCAGGAGTTGCGCATGGCTGTGGGCTCGGCCCGGGCCGCATTGCGGCAAGCCGGTGTCGGTCAGGGCGATCGGGTTGCAGCCTGGATGCCGAACTCGCCGGAGACGGTCATCGTCATGCTGGCCACATCCAGTCTGGGCGCGGTCTTCACCTCCACCAGCCCCGACTTCGGTCCGGCTGGTGTGCTCGACCGCTTCGGTCAGGTTGCTCCAGTCGTCCTGGTCGCGGCAGACGGGTACGTGTACGCCAACAAGCGCCACGACCGGTTGCCTGCACTGGCCGAGATCGTGAGCGGGATTGCCCTCGCTGAAGCAGGTGTGGCTGGTCGGGGAACTGGACCCGCATGCCGAACTGACGGCCCGAGTGCCTGTGCGTTCATTCACCGACGATCCTGGACACCGAGCGCGGAACTGGGCTTCGAACCCATGCCCTTCGACGCCCCCGGGTTCATCCTCTACTCCTCGGGCACGACCGGGGTTCCCAAGTGTCTTGTGCACCGCGGTGCCGGGTTTCTGCTGAAGCACGCCAGCGAGCAGCGCTGGCATCTGGACGTGCGGCCCGGTGACCGTGCCTTCTGGTTCACCACCTGCGGCTGGATGATGTGGAACTGGCTGGTCAGCACCCTGGCCGCCGGCGCCACGGTCGTGCTGTACGACGGCTCCCCGTTCCACCCCGAACCGGACCACCTCTGGCGCATCGCGCAGGAGGAGCAGGTCACGCTGTTCGGGGTCAGCGCGAAGTACCTCGACGCCTGTGCAAAACAGAGTCTGCGGCCCGCGCAGCAGTACCAACTGGACAGCCTACGCACAGTCGGTTCGACCGGATCGCCGCTGTCGCCGGAGGGCTTTGCGTACGTCTACGAGCACGTGAAACCCGATGTGCATCTCGCCTCGATCAGCGGCGGCACGGACATCTGTGGTTGCTTCGTCCTCGGTGATCCGACAGCCCCCGTGTGGCCCGGGGAGTTGCAGACGCCAGCTCTCGGTGCCGATGTGGACGTCGTCGACGAGCGTGGCCTGAGTCTGCGCGGTGAGGCCGGTGTGACCGGCGAACTGGTGTGCCGCAACGCCCTGCCGAGCATGCCGCTGCGCTTCGCCAACGACCCGGACGGTCAGCGGTATTCGGCGGCCTATTTCGAACGGTTCCCGGGGGTCTGGGCGCATGGGGACTTCGCGATGTGGACCGAGCACGAAGGCATCGTGATCCTCGGCCGTTCGGACGCGACGCTGAACGCCGGCGGGGTGCGAATCGGGACCGCGGAGATTTACCGGCAGGTCGAAGCGTTCGACGAGGTCCTTGAATGCATAGCCATTGGGCAGGCCTGGGACGACGACACTCGGGTCGTGCTGTTTCTGCGGATGGCGCCGGGCCACGCTCTCGACGATCTGCTGCGCGCCCGCATCGGCCGACGTCTGCGAGAGCAGTGCTCACCTCGTCACGTCCCGGCCCGGATGGTGGCTGTGGCCGACCTTCCACGCACTCGATCGGGCAAACTGGCGGAACTGGCCGTCGCCGATGTGGTGCACGGCCGCCCGGTGCGCAACACCGAGGCACTGGCAAACCCCGAGAGCCTGGAACTGTTCGATCTGGAGGAATTGCGACGATGACCCTCGCCAGCGAGGCCACTCCCGCCCAGGAACTCAACCAGCGAGTTGCCGCCGAGATCCCGCGCCGCCGCTACGTGCCCGGGAAGGGCTGGCGGGCCCACGTGCCCAACGTGCTGCGGACGCTGCTGCTCATCGTGGCTCTCTTCAGCGCCGTCACGGCCGTGCTGCCGGCCCTGGCCCGCGCCTGGCAGCCCGCCCGCGACGTGATCGAGATGGTGTTCGTGCCGGCGCCACCGAACCTGGCGTGGGCCGCGCTGCTGGTGATTTTCGGATCGGCGCTAGGCAAGCGCAAGCGCTCGGCCTGGTGGTTCATGGTCGTGATCCTGGTCCTCGGGATGATCGAGTCAGTTTCCCTGCTGGCGGACGATGCGTCGTCGCGGTCCAAGGAATCCGATCACGCTGGTGACGTCGCTGATCCTGCTGGCGATCCTGATCCTTGCCCGCAAGGAGTTCTTCGCGATCGTGCGGCGGCGCAACATCGTCATCGCGATTGCGACGTTGATCATCGGTTTTGCTATAGCGATACCGCTGGGCTGGGCACTGGTGGAGGCGCTGCCCGGCTCAGTCGCACGCACCGACGCGCTGCCGTACACCGTGCTGACCGAACTCGGTGGCTTGGGCGACCCGGCCAGCACCGGGATCACAGGTCGGGCCACCCGGCCGGTGCCGTTCCTGCTCGGCACGCTCGGCACGCTGGTCTACGTCGCGTTCGGCCTGGCGTTGTTCCGCACCTATACCAAGGACAAGCAGATCTCCGGTGAGGACGAGGTCGCGCTGCGCAGGATGCTGCACGAGCACGGCGACCGCGACTCGCTGGGTTACTTCGCCACTCGCCGCGACAAGTCGGTGATGTGGTCGTCATCGGGCAAGGCCGCCGTCACCTACCGGGTCGTCAATGGCGTGAGTCTGGCCAGCGCCGATCCCATCGGCGACCCGGAATCGTGGCCCCCCGCGATCGAGGCCTGGCTGGAGGAGGCCCGCCACTTCGGCTGGGCGCCGGCTGTCATGGGAGCTTCGGAGCAGGGTGCCGAGTCTTACGTGCGAGCTGGCTTAGAGGCGCTGTCGCTGGGCGATGAGGCGATCATCGAATTCAGCCAGTTCACCCTGGAAGGCCGCCACATGCGCGCGGTCCGGCAAGCCGTCAATCGCCTCGAGCGCGACGGGTACACCACGCGGGTGCGCCGGCACCGTGACGTCCCCGAGGACCAGATGGCTCAGGTCATCGCCGAGGCCGATCGCTGGCGCGACACCAACAACGAGCGCGGCTTCTCGATGGCGCTCGGCCGGCTCGGCGATCCGCTCGACGGCGACTGCGTGCTGACCGAGATCTTCGATGCGCAGGGCGTGCGGCAGGGTTTGCTGTCGTTCTCGCCGTGGGGCACACGTGGCATCTCGCTGGATCTGATGCGCCGCGATCCCGGGTCCGAAAACGGCGTCATGGAGATGATGGTCGCCGCGACGGTGGAGGCCGGACCGGTGATCGGGGCCGAGCGGCTGTCGCTGAACTTCGCGGTCATGCGCGCGATCTTCGAAGAGGGCGCGAAGATCGGCGCGGGTCCGGTGATGCGGGCGACCCGTGGTTTCCTGATGTTCGCCAGCCGCTGGTGGCAGCTGGAATCGCTGTACAAGAGCAACGAGAAGTACGAGCCCGAATGGGTGCCGCGCTACTTGCTGTTCGAACGGTCCGGGGACCTGCCCCGGGTCGGGATCGCGGCAGCGCTTGCCGAAGGTTTCCTGGAGAAGCCGCGGGTGCCGTTCACCGGGCGTGGCCGGGAGTCGCTGGCCGACGGTGTGGCCGGTTCGCCCACCGCGTTGTGGGCCCCGGTTGCCGCTGAACTCGAGACCGCCGACGCGCAGACCGAGAGCTGGCCGGAACGCAAACTGCCCGAGCAGGAACTCGTCCGGCGCGAGAAGTTGCAGTTGATGCGCGATCGCGGCGTCGATCCCTACGCGACCAACTTCGACCGTACGGACATGATCGGTGACCTCCGCGAACGGTTCGCCGATCTGGAAGCCGATGCTCGTACAGGCCAGACCGTGCGGATCGCCGGGCGGGTCATGCTCAACCGGGTCACCGGCAAGCTCGTCTTCGCGCAGGTCAAGGACTGGTCGGGTCAGATGCAGGTCATGCTCTCGCTGGCCGAGGTAGGTCAGGAGACGCTGGACCGCTGGAAGCACGAGGTGGATCTCGGGGACCATGTCGGGGTCGTCGGTGAGGTGATCACGAGCAAGCGTGGCGAGTTGTCCGTCCTGGCCCGCGAGTTCGTCGTGACGTCCAAGTGCCTGGTGCCGCTGCCCGACAAGCATGCGGGCCTCACAGACCCCGAGGCACGCACCCGGCAGCGCTACGTCGACCTGATCGTCAACGACGCGTCCCGCGAGATGGTGGCGCTGCGTTCGACGGCGATCCGCGCTTTGCGGGAGTCGCTGTGGCGCCGGGACTTCCTCGAGGTCGACACGCCGATGCTGCAGACCGTCCACGGCGGGGCCAACGCGCGGCCTTTCGTCACCCACATCAACGCCTACGACATGAAGCTCTACCTGCGGATCGCCCCGGAGTTGTTCCTCAAGCGGTTGCTCGTCGGCGGCGTCGAGAAGATCTTCGAGGTCAACCGCAACTTCCGCAACGAAGGCGCCGACGCCAGCCACAACCCCGAATTCAGCAGTCTCGAGATCTACGACGCCTATGGCAGTTACGAGACCATGCGGGTCCTGACCCGCGATCTGATCATCGAGATCGCCACCGCTGTGTACGGAGCTCCGATTGCCCGGCGGCCCTTGCCCGACGGTGGCTTTGAAGAGGTTGACCTGTCACCCGAGTGGCCGACGATGACCGTTCACGAGGCGGTCAGCCGCAAGCTGGGCGAAGAGGTCACGGTCGACACCGCCGAGGAAGTCCTGCGGGGGTACGCCAACCGCTTGGAGATCCCGGTCGAGCCACAGTGGGACGCCCCGACTGTCCTGCTGGAGTTGTACGAGCACTTGTGCGAAAGCACCACGACCTTCCCGACGTTCTACCTGGACTTCCCGACCGAGGTCTCGCCGCTGACCCGCAAGATGCCCGGGGAGCCGCGACTGGCCGAGAAGTGGGACCTGGTCGGCTGGGGTGCGGAACTGGGCACCGCCTACACCGAATTGATCGACCCATTGGACCAGCGCGACCGCCTTGTGGCGCAGAGTCTGCTGGCCGCGGCTGGCGACCCAGAGGCGATGGAGGTCGACGAGGACTTCCTGCGGGCGCTGGAGTACGGCATGCCGCCGGCGGGCGGGCAGGGCATGGGTGTGGAACGGGTGATCATGATGCTGACCGGCCAGAACATCCGCGACACGATGCTGTTCCCGCTGGTCAAGCCTGAGTGATCGGTGTCTGAGCTCGGCTTCGGCCACCGAACGGCTCTTCACCTGACCTGAACCTTGCATTTATCCCGCTGCAACATCGAGCCGGAAGGCTGCAGTTGTGGGAGGGAGCCACACATGACCACACGATTGACCGCCGTCGCCAGTCTCGCGAACGAACTCGGTCGCATGGCCGTCGGTTTCGCCGGCGACGTTGCGTCGTTGCGACCGTCTCGGCAGAAGTACTTCGAAGACCACTTCTGATGCCCGGGTCGTGTCCGGATTCGCAACGCGTTCGCCCAAATGCAGCCGTTCTGGGGCGATTTGCGCCTTCCCAGGCACGAACGCGTTGCAAATCCGGACAGCCGTCGGTCCTGCCAACCCCGCAAAGTGGCCGTGGTTAGCCTGGAATCGTGAAGAAGACCCTGTTGGCCGCTGCGCTCCTGGTGCTCGCCGGCTGTTCGCAGACTGCCGACGAGCCGCAAGCCGGGACATCGGGCAGCGTGGCCGTGCCTACCCCTGTCGAGACGACCGTGGAACCCACCACGCCCGCGCCGCAGACCACAACCGCTGCGCCGGCCCCAACGCCGACCACTCCGAAGCCGAAGGACACGGCCACGGGGCCCGGTGACACCACGTTCTGCGATTACTTGGAGAAGACTGCGGACGCCGCTCAGCAGGTCGAGGATCCGGCGCAGTTCGTCAAGCTTGTCCAAGGCGCCCAGGCGTTGGCTCCCGGCGCGATCTCCGACGACCTCGCGCTGTACGCCCAGTCCGTGCGCAAACTCGCCCAGACCGTCACCGGCACCCCCGCCGAGGCGGCCAAAGCGGACAAGTGGCTGTCCCGCAACGACGCCGCGATCCAGCAGGCCGAGGACAACTTGAACAGTTACAGCGAGTCCACCTGCGGCCGGTCGTTCATCACCGGCGAGGGGTGATTCGGGAGTTCTGCGCAAGCGACCGATCCGTGAGCATTCCGGGCATCCGTTAGCGTCAGGGACGATTCGTGGCGCCCCGGGTGCTCACCGATTCGCCGCGCCACCACCACGCCCTGGCCGCCCCGCGGATGTCGGCGGCTGTGAAAGCATGACCGCATGCCTTGGGCGCCGCGCCGGATCTCGCTTTCGACCGTAGCCAACCTGCGTGACGTGGGCGGGGCACCGATCGCTGGAGGTGGTGCCATTCGCGACGGGGTGCTCTTCCGTTCCACGCAATTGGCCAGTGTGTCGCCGGCGGATCGCGAAGCGCTCAAGGAGTTGAAGCTCGGACTGGTCGTGGATCTGCGCACGTCCTTCGAGATCGAACTGGCCCCCGACGTCAAGGTGGCTGGCGAGTACCTCTGGCTTGACGTCCTGCGTGACTCGGTCCTGGCATCACAAGCCAGCATGGACGACATCTTCACCGATCCCGGCAAGTTCGCCCAGATCCTCTCCGACGGGACTGCGGATGCGTTGATGCGGCAGGCATACCTGGACATCGTCGATCTGCCGAGCGCGCACGAAGCCTACGGCCGGTGGCTGCGCGATCTCGCGTGGATGCGAGTGCCCGCCCTGGTGCATTGCACGAACGGAAAGGACCGCACCGGGTGGGCGGTGGCGTTGGCGCTGCTGTCGGTGGGGGTCAGTCAGGACGACGTGATGACCGACTACCTCACGACCAACGATCAGTACCTGCCGGCGTTGGAGTCGGTCTTCGCGCAGGTCGCCGCGCATGGTCTTGACCCGGCACTGCTGCAACCCGTGCTGGGCGTGCGCGAGGAGTACCTCGGGACCGCTCTGGAGCGGGTTCGCGCTCTCGGTGGACTGGATTCCTACCTGGCGCTGATCGGGATTGGCGACGACGATCGGCAAGCGCTGGCGGACTGGCTGGTCGGGGAGTAGGCCGCGCGCCCTCACGCCGAACGGCGGTTGCGTTCCTGCTGCTTCCACAGGTCGTGCAGTGTCTCGGCAACCCAGTCGTGGCACTGCGCTTCCGAATCGGCGAGCAGGAGGGCTGACTCCACGCGCGCCCGCTCGAGGTCACCGGCGCGCAGCATGCGCCGGATGTCCCATAGACGGCCGTCGAACTCGATGTGGCAATCGCTGGTGCTCATGGCAGCAGGATGAGGGCAGGGTCTGACAAAACCTCTGCGCCACGCCGCGGCAGGGCAAATCCGTCCGAGTGGTGTATGCCCTCGAGGTCGATCTGTGAGCATTCCGGGTATGGGTTAGCGCGCCGGACGCTCAAAACCCGTCCGCGGTGCTCACGGATGCCCGGTATGCTCACCGATTCGGCCAGGTGACGCCAGTGCCCGCAGCGCCTCCCGGGCGATCTCCTGCTCCTCGTCGGTAGGCACCACGAGCACCCGAACCGGGCTGTCCGCAGTGGCGATGTCGGCCAGGCCGCGGGCGGCACAATTCGCTTGTTCGTCCAGCTCGATGCCCAACCCGGCAAGCCCCGCGCACACCGCCGCCCGGACGGTTGCATCGTTCTCCCCGACGCCGGCCGTGAACACCACCGCGTCCGCTCCGCCCAGTTCGACCAGGTAGGCGCCGACGTAGTGCCGGATGGCGTGGACGTACACGTCCAGTGCAGCGCGCGCAGCATCATCCCCGTCCGCGATGGCGGCGTGGACCTGACGCAGGTCGTTCTCTCCAGCCAGTCCCTTCATGCCCGAGCGTTTGTTCAGCAGGCCGTCCAGCTCATCGACAGTCATGCCGCCGCGCAGCAGATGTAGCAGAACGCCGGGGTCGATGTCGCCGGTCCGTGTTCCCATCACCAAACCGGCCAACGGAGTCATGCCCATGGACGTGTCGACACTGCGGCCGCCATGCACCGCACACGCGGATGCGCCGTTGCCCAGGTGCAGGGTGATGACCCGCGCTGCCTGCGGGTCCAGACAGAGGTACTTCACCGCGACTCGGCTCACAAAGGCGTGGGATGTCCCGTGGAAGCCGTACCGCCGGATCCGTTCGGCGTCGGCCACGGAACGCTCGAGGCCGTAACGGTAGGACGACTCGGGCATCGTCTGGTGGAAGGCCGTGTCGAAAACGGCGACGTGGGGGACCTCCGGGTAGGCCTGCATCGCCACGTCGATTCCGAGCAGGTTCGCCGGGTTGTGCAACGGCGCCAGAGGGATGCACGCTTCGATCGCCGCGATCACTTCGCGATCGATCACGGCCGGGGCGGCGAACCGGTCTCCGCCGTGCACCACTCGGTGCCCCACTGCGGTCAAGGCCGCCTCCGGGATCGGGACGGTTGCGTCGAACGCCTCAGCCATCGCCGCGAAAGCCTCACGGTGGTCGGCCATGGGCCGTTCGATGACGAGGTCCCCGTGGGTCAGCCGGGACATGTCCTCCCCGATCCGCTCCACAAGACCGCTGGCCAGGCTGGTAGGCCCTGTCATGTCCAGGAGTTCGTATTTCAGGCTCGAGGAACCCGAGTTGAGGACGAGGACCAGTGGCATTCAGGCCTCCTGCGACTGAATGGCAGTGATCGTGATCGTGTTGACGATGTCCTTGACGGTGCACCCGCGCGACAGGTCGTTGACCGGCTTGCGCAATCCCTGCAAAATCGGCCCGATCGCTACCGCTCGGGCGGAACGCTGCACCGCCTTGTACGTGTTGTTTCCGGTGTTCAGGTCGGGGAAGATCAGCACGCTCGCCTGGCCTGCCACTTCCGAGCCAGGCAGTTTGGTGGCGGCCACCCCCGGGTCCACTGCGGCGTCGTACTGAATGGGTCCTTCGATTGGGATGTCCGGTCGCCGGGATTGGGCCAAAGCCGTGGCCGCGCGGACCTTTTCCACGTCCCCGCCACTGCCCGACGCGCCCGTCGAGTAACTGAGCATCGCGACGTACGGATCCACGCCGAACGCGGCAGCGGTCGACGCCGACGAGATGGCGATGTCGGCGAGTTGCTCCGGGGTGGGATCGGGGTTGACCGCGCAGTCGCCGTACACGAGCACCTTGTCGGCCAGGCACATGAAAAACACACTGGACACCACAGAGACGCCCTCGTTCGTGCGGATCAACTGCAGCGCTGGGCGCACTGTGTCGGCCGTGGTGTGGGATGCGCCGCTGACCATGCCGTCGGCCAGCCCGGACTTGACCAGCAGCGTGCCGAAGATAGTGACATCAGTGACCGCGTCGTGCGCGATGTCCATGCTCATGCCCTTGTGTCCGCGCAGGTCGCACAGAAGCGCGGCCATCTCGTCGCGCAACTCCGAGTGCTCGGGGTGGATCAGTGTGGCGCCGGAGAGGGTCAGGCCCATGGAGCGGGCCCGGTCCATGATCGTGTCAGCGTTGCCCAGGATCGTGAGGTCGCAGATCGAGCGCCGCAGGATTTGGTCGGCGGCGCGCAGGATGCGCTCGTCGTCGCCCTCCGGTAACACGATGCGGCGGCGGTCCGAGCGGGCCTGTCGCACCAGCCGGTTCTCGAACATCAGGGGAGTGGTCACCGCGGTGTCGGCGATCTGGATCCGGTTGATCAGGTCGCTGGTGTCCACCTCGGTCTCGAACAAACCCAGTGCCGCCGCGATCCGGCGGTCGTCCCCGAACCGGATCTGCGGCGTCAGGTTGGCGATCCGGTAGGCCGTCTCGAACGTGTCACTCGGTGCGAGCAGCAGCGGGGTGACCGCGGAATCCAGACCCCGGGCGAAGGACAACACCCGCACATCCGGCTCCACACCGCCGGTGACGATCACGCCGCTGATGCTGGGAACCCGGTCGCTGAAACGGGCGGTCAGGGCGGTCAGCAGGACGTCGGCGCGATCGCCGGGGGTCACCAGGAGCACGCCGTCCTGTAGGCGGTCGAGCAGGTTCGGCAGCGTCATGGCTGCGACCCGGACGCCGGTGACCTCCCGGTCCAGCGATTCTTGCGTACCGATCAGCAGCGTCGCCTTGAGCTCCGAGTAGATCTGGTGCAGCGACGGCAACTGCAGTGTGGGCTCCTCCGGAATGATCCACACGGGCTGGTCCAGCGGATCGAGGACCGCGCGAATGGCCTCGGTCTGGTTGGCCTCCACCCGGTTGACGGCGATGCCGAGCAGGTTGACCTCGTGACCCCGCACGGAGTCGCGGGCAGCGTTGACCGCGCCGCGGACCTGGTCGGGCCGGTGACCGTGGGCGCTGATCACCAGCAGCACCGGGGCGGCCAGGTTGAGCGCCATGGTGACGTTGAGCTCGAACTCGAACGCGGCACTGGCGCCGGTGTAGTCGGTGCCCTCCACGAGAACGACGTCACATTGCGCCGCGAGGGTGTCGAACTTGGTCATGATCTCGCTGATCAGACTGTCGGCGTCGTGCAGCGTGCCGACCCCCCGGGTGGCGTCGGTGGTGATCCCGAAGGACTGCTCGTAGGTCTGGGTCAGGCCGTAGCGCTGACGGATCAGGTTGATCGTGTTGTCCTCGGTGGAACTGCCCACCACTGGCCGGAAGTAGCCGACCTTGGCGGAGTGCCGGCTCAATGCCTCCATCAAACCCAGCGACACCATCGACTTGCCGCTCGCGGGTTCCATCGACGTCACGTATACGGCTTTGGCCACGTAGGAAGCCTAGAGCCGGGCGCTGGGTGGGTGCGAGCGCGGTCGGCTGCGGATAGAGGTCAGACACGCGCGCAGTTTTGAGCCCGCAGACGCGCGTCCAGGGCTCACAACTGCGTCGTTGTCTCACCTTCAGTCGAACGCTCAACCCACCAACGCCGCCGCCGACGACACAGCCTGCGCCAGCGTGTCCCGGGGGATGTTCAACTGGTCGGTCAGCCGCACGGCCATGTCGCCGTAGTTCGCGATCGCGACCAGCGTTCGGCCGGTGATCTGTTCGGGGGCGACTTCGCCTGGTTGCAGGATTCGCAGGATGAGGATCTCGGCATCCGGATCCTCGCCGTCGTTGCCCAGCCGCAGGGTGTTGCGAACGACCTCGGCGGCGGCGGTTTCGTCCTGGGTGACCGACAGCGCGAGCAAGGCGACGGCGTTGGCGAAGCCCACGGCGGTGTTCAGGACCTGCGAGGCGTCGAGCGGCTCCTCGAGTGCGTCCCGCAGCGCTGCCGTGACCGGGGAGACCGGCTCGGTCAGGTAGGAGCCGACGACGGTGCCCACCTCGCGGTAGGTTGCGAGGTCCAGGCGCTGGTCGGTTGCCGCGGCGACGACCTCGAAGTTGCCCACGCTCCGCAGCCTAATCCGCAGGTCCGTCACCCGCGGTCGACGAGGTCGTGGCAGGCTGAGCCGTAGTGAGAGCCCAAGGAGGGTGACATGCGTCGAGTCGTGGCGATCGGGGTAGCCGTCGGTTCATTGGCCGCGGGGGTGCTGTGGAGCAGGAAGCGCGATGCCCAACGCCGCGAGGAGTGGGTGCGTCGGGCCAGCGCCGTGGCCGACGATCTGGCCGGCGAAGTCACCCGTACCGCTGCAACAGCCGCCGTCGGTGTCGCTGACGCAGCGGAGAAAGCCGCCGAAGGAGTTGGCAGGGTCGCCGACGTGACCGCCGGGGCGGCCGCCACTGCTGGCGTGACCGTGGAGACCGCGGCCCGCAAGGCGTCCGAAGCCGTCGACAAGGCCGCGCGCACCACCGCTGATGTCGCCGCCGAGCTCGCCGAGAAGGCCTCCGAGGCCTCGCAAGCAGCGGGCGAGGTCGCCGACAAAGCCGCGCTGTCGACGTCCGAGGTTGCCTATGACGCCGCCGATGCCGTGGAGGCTGCGGCGGACGAGGTGGAGGCGGAGAACGCCGCGCGGGAGGCCGACGAGGAGTTGGAAGCGCCCGCACCCGTGGCCAAGAAGAAGGCCCCGAGGAAGAAGCCTGCCCCCAAGACCGACCAGTCGGTCGCCTGATCCGGATCGCCGTCGTCGGACCGGAATCGTCCGGCAAGACGACCTTGGTCACCGCCCTCGCCGGCCAACTTCCGGGGCGGGTCGAGGTCATCGCCGAGCAGGGTCGCCTGCTCGCCGAACGCCTGCCACCGGGACACCCCTGGAGTTGGCGGGAACAGCGCGCGACGTCACTGCTGCATCAGGGCGCCGAAGCCGCCGCCGAGGTGGTCCTGCGGGCCGAAGGAGGCGGCGTCCTGTTGGCAGATGGCACCGCCGCCACCCCACTTGTGTGGCATCTCTGTGCAGTCCGCAGCCGTCCCCATTACGACGCCGGTGATGCCGAAGTCACCGAGGAACTTGCCGGCGCTGTTGCACAGACCGAGTACGACCTCGTCCTGGTCACGGCACCTGATCTGCCCTGGGAGCCCGACGGGATCCGGGACGACCCGGCTGGTCGCGATGCCGCATTCGAGCAGTACTGCGCCCTGTTTCCCGACGCCGTCGTGATCCGTGGCGAGGACCGGTTACGGCAGGCGACAGCGGCTGTTTCGGCGGTGTTACCAACCACCCCGTGACTGGGACTGGGCGCCGAACGGCTGGCAGGATGATCGCGTGTCCTTCCTCGACGCGGTCCGGCAGCCCTACGAGGAGATGGACGGCGACCTGGCCGACGCCGACGCCGTCGATGCGCTGAAGACGGTCTTGCTGGGTCTGGGCGATCAGGGTCTGGCAGACCGACAGCGATTGGTCGACGCGTACTTCAATCGGCAGGGGATCACCTTCAGCCTGGCCGGCAAGGAGCGACCACTGCCGCTGGACCTGGTGCCACGTCTGCTCAGCGCCGCCGAATGGCGGGTGATCGAGCAGGGCGTCGCGCAACGGATCCGGGCGCTCGAGATGTTCCTGGCCGACGTGTACGGCCCGCGCGGTGTGCTCGACGACGGGATCGTGCCGCGGCGGCTGATCACCAGTTCCAAGCACTACCACCGCGAGGCCTGGGGGATCGAACCTCCGAACTCCGTGCGCATCCACGTGGCCGGCATCGACCTCATCCGTGACGAGCAGGGTGTCTTCGCAGTCCTTGAGGACAATCTGCGCTGCCCGTCCGGCGTGAGCTACGTGCTGGAGAACCGGCGCGCGCTGGCCCATGTGCTGCCCGAACTCTTCAGCGACCAGCGGGTGCAACCGGTGGCCGAATACCCGGAACGACTGCTGGACGCCCTGCTGGCCGCCGCCCCCGGTGGCGTCGCGGATCCGCAGGTCGCAGTCCTCACCCCGGGCGTGCACAACTCGGCGCATTTCGAGCACGCATTCCTCGCCCGGCGGATGGGTGTGGAACTGGTCGAGGGCCGCGACCTCTACTGCCGGGACGACCAGGTCTGGATGCGCACGGTGCGCGGCCCGCGTCCGGTGCACGTGCTGTACCGGCGGATCGATGACGACTACTTGGATCCAGTGCACTTCCGGCCCGATTCGGTGCTGGGCGTGCCGGGCCTGCTCAATGCCGCCCGCGCCGGCCGCGGTCACGATCGCCAACGCGGTGGGCAACGGGGTCGCCGACGACAAGGCCATCTACCCGTACGTGCCCGCGCTGATCGAGTACTACCTCGGCGAGAAGGCGATCCTGCCGAACATCGACACCTATGATCTGCAGGACGCCGAGCAGCGGGAGTTCGTCATCGACCGGCTGGACCGCATGGTGCTCAAGCCGGTGGACGGCTCCGGCGGCTACGGCCTGGTGGTTGGGGATCAGGCCAGCGACGAACAACTCGAACGCCTGCGCCAACAAGTGCTGGGCGACCCGCGCGGCTGGATCGCCCAGCGGATCGTGCGGATCAGTACCTGTCCCACGCTGGTGGGTTCGGGTCAGCTCGCCCCGCGCCACGTAGACCTGCGACCGTTCGCCGTCAACGATGGCGAGAACATCTTCGTGTTGCCCGGCGGCTTGACCCGGGTGGCGCTACCGGAGGGCTCGCTGGTCGTGAACAGCAGCCAGGGCGGCGGGTCCAAGGACACTTGGGTAGTCGCAGAGCCGGACGAGCTGATGTACGTGCCGCCGGAGCGGCCCACCCCGCGGCTGACCCGTGTGCTGGCCGCCGTCCCGGCTCGCGTGCACTCGCCGACCACCCACGACGAGCGGATGCGGCAGCAGGAGAACCAGCAGCAGCAGTCGCATGTCCGGATCTGCAACGCCTTCAGTGGAATCCGGCCCGATACGCCCTCTTTCTCCCGTTTACACCTACGAACGCGTTGCAGATCCGGACATCGAATCATGCTGAGCCGCATCGCTGAGTCGTACTTCTGGATCGGTCGCTACCTCGAGCGGGCGGAGGCGACCTCCCGACTGCTGGCCGAACACCATCAGTTGATGGTCGAAGAACGCACGGTTCCGGAGGAACTCGCGGCGGCCGTTTTGCTGGACGCGCTTTCGCTGCCCCCGCAGGCGGCGAGCTCAGCGGGCGACCTGGTGTCCGCGGTGGTGGGCACCTCAGTCGACCCCGCGACGATCTCGGGGGCGATCACGATGGCCCGGGAGAACGCCCGCGGTGTGCGAGAGAGCCTGTCCGCGGACGTCTTCGAGGCGCTCAACGCCGCCCACCTGGCCGGCATCAGCGGGCCGATGGTTGCGACCAGCCCGGCCTATGCCCTGTACCGGGTCGTGGAGCGGCTGGCCGTCGTGGTCGGGCAGGTGGACTGGACTGTTCCCCGGGATGAGGGCTACCTGTTCCTCTCACTGGGGCGTTCGTTGGAACGTCTCGACATGGTGTCTCGGGTGCTGGCTGTCCGGCATGACCAACTGTGGCCGGAGGGCGGGCCGGTCGCGACCCTGCGCGCTGCTGCGGCCCTCAACGCCTTCCTGCGCACGCAGCACCCCATGACCGGGGACGAAGCGCGCAAGTTCTTGCTGCTCGACGGCGACTTCCCGCGGTCCATGCGGGTCAGCGCCTCCACTGCCGAGGAAGCCGTGCGCGGGCTGGCGGCACGCGGTGCCAGCGACGGCGGGGATCTGCTGCGCGAGGTGGGGCTGATGCGTTCCCAACTGGAGTACGCAGTGGACCCCACCCCCGACGAGGTGGATGCGCTAGTGGAACTGGTGCAGCAAGCCAGCGCGCGCGCCTCAGACGTGGTCGCCCAAGCGTTCTTCCGCCCCGTCGGCACGATCGTGTGGAGCAACTGATGGCCGGGCGTCGTTTGCGCATCCAGCACCGGACGGGCTACCGCTATGCCTCTCCGGTGGTGTCGTCGTTCAACGAGGTCCGGATGACGCCGCTCGACGACGACGGACAGGTGCTGATCAGCCACGAACTACGGGTCGAGCCGCGTGCCGCGGTGCTGGTGTACACCGACTATTGGGGCGCCCGGGTCGAGTCCTTCGACACCCACGAGCCGCACGACGTTCTCGAGGTGATCTCGACAAGCACAGTCGACACGGCAGAGGGGTACGTCAGCGCCGAGGGCGTGAGCTGGGAGGACCTGGCGACGGTGGCCGTGCTGGATCGGTGGTGTGAGTTTCTCGAGACCAGTTCGTACGTCGACGACGCTCGCGACGACGAATCCCGCGCGCACCTGGTCGAACAATTGCGGGCCCAGAGCACGCCGGCGCAGGCGATCAGCTTGTGCAACGAGTTGGTACGTGACCGGATCTCCTATGCGGCTGGCTCAACCACGGTGTCGACCACTGCCAGCGAGGCGTGGGCCACAGGTTCCGGTGTGTGCCAGGACTTCACCCACGCGATGCTGTCGCTATTGCGCTCGGCCGGCATTCCCGCTCGGTACGTCTCGGGCTACCTGCATACCGAGGAGCAGGCGCTGGGCGAGACGGTACGCGGCGAGTCGCACGCCTGGGTCGAGGTCTGGAACGGCGGCTGGGAGGGGCTGGACCCCACCAACAACCGTGCGGTCGGTTCTGCTCACGTGCTGGTGGCTCGCGGCCGCGACTATGCGGACGTGCCGCCGCTCAAGGGTATTTACGCAGGCGGTGCCAGTCAGGGGTTGGGCGTCGAGGTGGAGATCACGCAACTCGTGCGGTAGGGCGGCGTTGCTTTCATCACCATCACCGTTTGCACAAGGGTTCACCGTTTGGAAGGGAAGGGTGCGGCTTTGTTCAAACGGCGGAACGCAGACCGGCCATGCTCGGCCCGCCTTACCCTGGAGCCATGCGCTCAGCCCTAGCCACGGTTGTTCTCCTGGGCGTCGGCGTCGCGCCTGCCGCCGCAGACCCGGTCTCCATCACGGCCGCTTGCCAGGCCACGCGCGACGCATTGAACGTCGCCGGGACGGTCACCGGTGGCGCCGGTGAGGTGGTGTTCGCCGGTCAGCGCTGGCGTACGGGGTACCGCGTGGTGGATCCCAGCGGGACGTACGGGATCCTCGCCGGGGAGGGTTTGCGCACGAAAGATCGCAAAGCGGCGCTGCGCTACTTGAAGGCACGCAAAGCGACGGCCTGGTTCAAGTCGGGCAGCACTGTCGAAGCGCGCGCGAACGCGATCGGCTTGCCGGCGGATTGTGCGAGCGCGGCGGGGGTGTTCCTCAACCGGTCTGGCAACACTTATCAGTACGCGAACGTCACCGTCACGCTGGACGACGAGAGCCGCATCCTGACGTGGACAGGAACCACCGACCGCACGTTCTCGTACATCGCGCAGACTGTCGACCTACCCACCCCGGTCGTGTCCTACGCGCGCTGGGAGCGGGCCTCGCAAGCGGCTTCGCTCAACGCGACCATGCGCACGATCGCGCGCACTGTGGCAGCCTCGGTGAGCGCGGATGCAACCGTCATCGCGGCGACGCTGCGGACTTACGCCGATCCCGCTCGCGCCGTGCCCTTGAAGGTGCGCACTCTGCGCGCTGGCGGTCTGCTCTACGGCCGCAACCCGTTCACGCACACCTACCACGCATGGCGGGTATATGTGAAAGAGGGCACACTTCGTGCCAAACGTGTCGCACCCTGACGCACACTGGAATGGTGATCCTCCGTACCGCCGCCGTGGGACTGCTGGTCCTGGGTGTCGCTGCGCCCGCCGTCGCGGCGCCGACTCCCACCCCGACCGTGACTCCCACTCCCACACCTCGCCCAACCAAGCCCGTCAAGCCCAAGAAGCCGACGAAGGCCCTAGAGCGAGTGCGAGTCACCATCTCGCCAGGTGAGGGCCGCATGGGCGTGGGTCAACTCATTACCGCTACCTTCTCCGCGCCTGTGCGTTTCAAGGCCAAGGCCGAGGCGGCTATGCAGGTCAGCGGCGACAACCTGCCGCCGGGCTCGTGGGCCTGGATGAATAGCACGACTGCCATCTACCGGCCCAAGGACTTCTGGCCCGGCAAGACCCGCATTTCCGTGTACCTCGCCCTGCGCAAGGTGCCGCTGAACTCCGACGCGAAGACCAAGTGGATCGGCGGTAAGACCACGACCCGCACGGTGAACCTGCGCACGAATCGGTCCTTCATCGCCAAGATCGACGGGAACACCCACCAGATGCGTGTCTTTCGCAACGACAAGTTGGTGAAGGTCTTCGGCGTGAGCCTGGGCAAGCCCGGCTTCGCGACCCGGTCGGGCGTCAAGATCATCACCGGTGAGAAGTACCGCTGGACGCGCATGACCAGCGACCAGCTGGGCTTGACCAACGAGTACTACGACCTCCAGGTTCCGTATGCAGTTCGCATCACGCCGAGTGGCGAGTTCGTGCACGGCGCACCTTGGGCCGCATCCCGGATCGGCGTATGGAACGGATCGCATGGCTGTACCAACCTCAACATTGGCCCCGCTAAGTGGTTCTTCAACCACGTCAAGCCCGGTGACGTCACGGTGACCACCAACACCGGCCGCCGGATGGAGACCTGGAACGGCACGCCTGGTTCGTACTGGAACTACAGCTGGAAGCAGTGGAAGGCGATGTCAGCGCTGAGCTGAGCTCGCTCCCGCCGATCCGTGAATATCTCGGCAATCGGTGAACACCAAATCACGGCATTTCGTATTCACGAATCGCCGGATTGTTCACGGATTGCTGCGGCGCGGCCATGGGAGATAGCGGTCGGGGACGTCCTGCATTCTGGCAACGACTTTGGGCCAGCGCTTGCGGCCGATTTCACCCCCGCGCACATCGATGAGCCCCGGACCTAGGAACGTGCCCTCGTAGACAGTCCATTCGTCCTCGTAAAGCCACTCGGCAAAGTCGCCCTGCACGACCGCGAAGACGAATGTCTCCATGCCGTCGATGTTCTGCTGCGGCTCCTCGTCCCAGTAGTCGGAGGGATGGTACCTACGAGCAAACTGCCCAGCCTTGACCACGACGCCGCACGCTTCCCCCCGCCTCCGTGAGTTTGAAGCGCAGCCCTGCCCCCTGGCTGGGCATCAGATGGACGAATCTGCGCTCATCTCTGCGCTGCACGTCGTACGTCTCGACCAGGTAGTCGATCAGATCCCTGGCGAACTGCACCACGGACAGGAACCTGTGGGGGTCGTCCGCAGAAAGCTCTGGAATCTTGAACACCGGACGCTGATAGTCCGCAGGCAACTGCCGAGGGGTCGGGCGTCCTAGCAGCCAGGGACGGCCGCCGAACTCGGGCTCGCCGCTGACGAGCCGCGGCTCATCCGGCACCTTGTCGTTAGAGAACCAGCCGACGCTCATGTCATCCCGCCCGAGTCGCATCCCGCAGGTCAATGACAGTTTCCTCGCGGATGTCCTCACTCGCTTCGGCCCGCGCGACCACCTCGGCGGGCGCAGCCAGATCGCTGCGCAGCAACAAGCCGTCCAGCATCGCCATGACCTCGTCCGCAAACTCCAGCGGAACGAAGTGGGTGGCGTGCAGCACGTGCACTTCGGCGTGCGGGATTTGCTCGGCGAACGCGACCACGTCGCGCATCGACGTCATGACGTCGAAACCACCCGCCACCACGGTGATCGGGCACTCGACGAACGACGGGTCCATCGGTTCGTGGTCAGCAGCCGCAACCATCAACCTGAAGTACCACTCGAAGTCGTGCTCGAGGAAAGCCCGGATCCACGGCACGACGTCGCGGGTCTGGGCGCTGGGCAGCATGAAGCCGCTGTGCCGCAGAAGCTCCGCGAAGGCCGGGCCCTTGGGTACGGTCCGGGCCAGCGCGGTCAACGGCTTGCCGATCACCTGGCCGGCCCTGCTGACCATCAACCCGGTCTGCTTGCGCAGCGGCTTGGGCACCAGCAGGTTGGCGAACGCCGCGTCGTAGGTGCCACCTGGAACCCCAGCGCACATCAGCATGCCGGCGACCTTCTCCGGATGTTCGGCTGCGATCTCGAAACTCACGTTGACGCCAAGAGACCACGCGGCCAGAAGCGCGCGGTCCACCTCGCAGTGCTCCATCAGAGCCAGCGCGTCCGCGACGTGGTCCTCTACCCGGATCGCCTCGGGGTCGGCCGGCCGCCCCGAACCCAGTCCGCCGCGGTGGTTCCAGCCGACCACGTGATAGCCGCAGTGCTCGTCCAGCAGCCGCGGCCAGGCCTCCGGCGGCACCCCCAGCCCGTTGCAGATCACGACCGTCGGGCCATCTCCGTTGTTGGTCCACCCGAGGATCTCGGTGCCGTCGGCACTGGTGAACGTGAAGGTCGAGAGCATGACTGAAGTGTCACCTGCCCGGGTGGCCCAGTACCCACCGCCCCTCGCCGACCGGAATGTGCCTATCAGGCGACTTTGTGACCTGCCAGGCACATCGCCCCCGGCCGGGCGCGGTCGCGGTGTGCCAGGGCGGCGAGTTTCTGGCCCGCCAGGCACATTGCAGGGTGCCTTTCGCCCGGCTACTACGCTTTCGCCATGGCCGACATGAAACCCCGAAGTTCCGTCGTAACCGAGGGCATGGAGCGTGCCCCTGCCCGCGGCATGCTGCGGGCGGTAGGCATGAGTGACCAGGACTTCGACAAGCCGCAGATCGGCATCGCGTCGAGTTGGAACGAAATCACCCCGTGCAACCTGTCGCTCGAGCGGCTTGCTAAAGCCGCGAAGGAAGGTGTGCATGCAGCGGGTGGTTTCCCGCTGCAGTTCGGCACGATCTCGGTGTCCGACGGCATCTCGATGGGCCATGAGGGGATGCACTTCTCACTGGTCAGCCGGGAGATCATTGCCGACTCGGTCGAGACCGTCATGAACGCCGAGATGCTGGACGGCATGGTCACGTTCGCGGGCTGCGACAAGAGCCTGCCTGGCATGATGATGGCCGCCGCACGGCTGGATGTGGCCAGCGTCTTCGTCTACGCCGGCTCGATCATGCCCGGCAAGGTGGGGGACCGCGAGGTCACCATCATTGATGCGTTCGAAGCGGTCGGCGCGTGCGCTCGGGGGCTGATCACCCGTGACGAGGTGGACGAGATCGAGCGCGCCATCTGCCCGGGGGAGGGCGCTTGCGGCGGCATGTACACGGCCAACACCATGGCTAGCATCGGCGAGGCGATCGGGCTATCGCTGCCCGGTTCGGCCGCGCCGCCCGCCGTCGACCGTCGCCGTGACACCTATGCCCGGCGTTCCGGGGAAGCCGTCGTCGAATTGATCCGGCAGGGCATCACGGCCCGCGACATCATGACCCGGCCCGCCTTCGAAAACGCAATCACCGTGCTCATGGCGCTGGGCGGTTCCACCAACGCTGTTCTGCACTTGCTGGCAATGGCGCACGAGGCTGACGTTGACCTTGAACTCGAGGACTTCCACCGGATCGGGGCCAAGGTTCCGCTGCTCGGCGACCTCAAGCCCTTCGGCCGCTATGTGATGAACGACGTGGACCGGGTGGGTGGCGTGCCGGTAGTGATGAAGGCGTTGCTGGACGCCGGTTTGCTGCACGGCGACTGCCTCACGGTGACCGGACAGACGGTCGCCGAGAACCTCGCCGAGGTAGGCGCTGCGGACCCTGACGGCAAGATCCTGCACGCCGTCGATTCAGCGCTGGACACCCACGGCGGCATCACGGTGCTGTCGGGTTCGCTGTGCCCCGAGGGTGCGGTCGTGAAGAGCGCCGGCGTGCCGGTGGACGTATTCGAGGGCCGGGCCCGGGTGTTCGAGCGTGAGCAGGCTGCCATGGATGCACTGGAGGACGGCACGATCCAAGCCGGCGATGTCGTCGTCATTCGTTACGAAGGGCCCAAGGGCGGCCCGGGGATGCGCGAAATGCTCATGATCACCGGTGCCATCAAGGGCGCTGGCCTGGGCAAAGACGTGCTGCTGATCACCGACGGCCGGTTCTCTGGTGGGACGACCGGCTTGTGCGTGGGCCACGTTGCGCCGGAGGCAGTCGACGGCGGACCTATCGGGCTGGTGCGGGAAGGCGATTCCATTCGCATCGACATCGGGAACCGGACGCTGGAGTTGCCTGGTTGGACGAGGCTGAACTCGAGAGCCGTCGGCAGGACTGGGAACCACTGCCCTCCCGCTACACACGCGGTGTGCTGCATAAGTACGCGCGGCTGGTGGGTTCGGCGTCCCTGGGTGCCGTCTGCGACTGACCGGGCGGGGCTTACGCTCCTGACTCTGTGGAGATCAATTCCGGCGATACCGCCTGGGTGATGATGTCGGCGGCGCTGGTGTTGTTCATGACGCCGGGCTTGGCCATCTTCTACGCCGGCATGGTGCGTGTGAAGAGCGTGCTCAACATGATCATGATGAGCTTCGCGGCCATGGGCGTGGTCTCGATCCTGTGGGTGATGTAACGGCTACTCGCTGACTTTCGGCCCGGACACCGGTGCTGGCGTGATCGGTGGGCTGTCCGAAGTGGGGCTGTCCGGCGTCCCTGGCACCACCGTGGGTGCCACCGGTCACCAGAACCCCACCCTGGCCTTCGTGATGTTCGAGATGACGTTCGCGATCATCACCGTCGCGCTGCTGTCCGGGGCGATCGCCGATCGGGCGAAGTTCCGGGCCTGGCTGGTGTTCATCGTCATCTGGGCCACGCTCGTGTACTTCCCGATCGCGCACTGGGCTTTCGACTTCGAGGGCGGTTCCGGCGGCTGGATCGGCGACCGGCTCGGGGCCCTCGATTTCGCTGGCGGCACTGCGGTGGAGATCACTTCCGGGGCCTCGGCCTTGGCACTGGCGTTGGTGCTCGGCCCGCGGCTGGGTTGGCGCCGCGAGGCCATGCGTCCGCACAACTTGCCGCTGGTCTTGCTGGGCGCCGGCATGTTGTGGTTCGGCTGGTTCGGCTTCAACGCGGGCTCGGCGCTGTCAGCAGGTTCCACCGCGGCCGTCGCCCTGATCAACACCCAGGTCTGCACCGCTTCCGCGGCTCTGTCCTGGGTTGCCGTCGAGCGGTGGCGCGATGGCCACGCCACCACGCTTGGTGTCGCTTCTGGCGCCGTGGTCGGGGCTGTCGCGGTCACGCGTGCCTGCGCGTTCCTGACCCCGATCGGCGCCATCGCGCTGGGGCTGGTGGCCGGGGCTGTCTGTGCGGTGGCTGTGGGGTGGAAGTACCGGCTTGGTTACGACGATTCCCTGGATGTGGTCGGTGTGCACGGGGTCGGGGGAGTGATCGGGATGCTCAGCATCGGCATCCTGGCCACGACCTCGGTCAACGCCGCCGGCAAGGACGGACTGCTTGCTGGCGGCGGTTTTGGCCTGTTAGGCCGGCAGGTGGTCGCGGTGCTGGCCACAGCGGCTTTCGCGTTCACGATGACGCTGCTGCTGGCCTGGCTGGTGAACCGCACAATGGGCTTCCGGGCCGAGCCCGATGACGAGGTGCGCGGGCTGGATGTCGCGCAGCACGCGGAGAGTGCCTACGAATTCGGTGCGACCACCGGCATCGGTATGTTGTCGGGGACACACCCGGGGAGGGAATAGCAGTGAAGCTGATCACCGCCATCATCAAGCCGTTCGCACTGGACCGGGTGCGAGAGGCGCTGCAGGTCCAGGGCGTCGAGGGCATGACCGTGACCGAGGCCAGTGGGTACGGGCGGCAGCGTGGTCACACCGAGGTCTACCGGGGCGCGGAGTATGTGGTCGATCTGGTGCCCAAGGTGCGCCTCGAGGTGGTGGTCGAGGATGAGGACGCCGCGCACATCGTCGACGTGCTGGTGTCCGCCGCCCGCACGGGCAAGATCGGCGATGGCAAGGTGTGGGTGACCCCCGTTGAGTCGATCGTGCGGGTGCGGACGGGTGAGCGCGGCCCGGACGCGTTGTAGGCGGTGCGCTTTGTGACTGACAGACCAGAAACTGGTCGCAGAGTCACAAAGCCCGGCGAAGTCGGGTCATGAACGGCGCCGCGTCCAGCCGCAGCGTCAACGTGGCCACACGGAGGTAGGGCGTCTCCCCAGCCAGCACGATGTCGTTGTGCCGATCGATGTCATCCAGCCAGGAATCGGGGTTGAGGTGATGGACCCCTTCGATCTCCACCCGCAACCGCCGGCCCTTGAGGTCGAACTCCACGTCAATGCTGCGCGCGCGCCCTTGCCCATCTCGCACCAGCACCTGCCGGACAGGTCGCGGCAGTCCGAAGCGCCGGCACAGCAAGCCGAAGTCGTATTCGTTCAGGCTCTGTATCCCGTCGCGGTACTCGCGGGTCATCGCCCGGATGAGTTGAGCACGCGGGCTGTTCGGTGACAGTCGCTTCAGCACCCGATCGGGGGTGGTCACCCGTTGCTGCAGGGCGGAGATCAGGATGTACATCCCTTCCCGGTCCGACCGCGCCCATCCCACAGCCTGGACCACAGCATCGTGAACGGGCACCCGGGGAGGACTGGTGCCGACGGTTCGATGGGAAGCAAGACGTCGAATACGCAGCCATTCTTGCGACTTCGGGGGCTGTGTCGTCGTGGGTACGACGACGTCGAATGGTGACTGCAGTTCCCCACGCCACCCGTGCAGGACCAAGGCGTTGCGCCCACCTAGGTTCCCCTTGGTTCCGCAGTGCAGGATGGCAGCCCACATCTTGGTGGTCTCGTCGAGTTCCCGGATGCTGGCCATTGCCGTCCGCTGCGTGAGTCTGGTCCAGTGGCCCGCCGCGACTGCCCGGCGCACGGCTCTGCGGTCGGGATCTGTCAACTGCCAGTACGCCACGACGTCCTGTTGCGTCGTGAGCAGAGCCTTGGCTTCCGTGGTCAAGTGCAGCGCCATGCGGTCATGCTCATGCGCGATCACTCATTCCGAACCAATGGCGAGAGTTCTGTGGATGGTGGTCGCAGCGTGACAAAGCGCCCTGCGGAATGAGGCTTTGTGAGTCAGCGACCAGTTTCCGGTCTGGGCGTCACAAAGCCCCCCGCGTTGGCAGCCCAGAAACAGCGCGCTACATTGTGCGTGTGCAGAAGCTGATTCTCGTAGGCACCAGCGTCTGAGCCAACCCGGCCCAGGCGCACCCTCCGCAACCCATCCGGGTCGGGGGGTTTTTCATTGGAATCGGCATGAAAGGACACCTGATGGCAGAGCAGATGACCGGCGCGAAGAGCCTCATCACCTCGCTGGAGCACGCCGGGGTAGACACGGTGTTCGGCATTCCGGGCGGGGCCATCCTGCCCGCCTACGACCCCCTGATGGACTCCACCCAGATCCGGCACATCCTGGTGCGCCACGAGCAAGCCGCCGGCCACGCCGCTGAAGGCTACGCGCAGACCAGCGGCAAGACCGGCGTCTGCATCGCGACCAGCGGTCCGGGCGCCACCAACCTCGTCACCCCCATCGCCGACGCCTACATGGACTCGGTCCCGATCGTCGCGATCACCGGCCAGGTGGTCAGCGCGGCGATCGGCACAGACGCCTTCCAGGAAGCTGACATCAGTGGCATCACAATGCCCATCGTCAAGCACAACTACCTCGTCACCGATCCCGCGGAGATCCCGCGCGTGATCAACGAGGCGTTCCACCTGGCAGGCACTGGGCGGCCGGGGCCCGTGCTCGTGGACATCAGCAAGGATGCCCTGGCCGCCCAGACAACTTTCGAATGGCCGACCGAGATCGAACTGCCCGGCTACCGTCCGACGACCCAGCCGCACGGCAAGCAGATCAAGGAGGCCGCCAAGCTCATCGCGAAGAGCACGCGGCCGGTGCTCTACATCGGCGGCGGCGTGGTTCGCGCTGGTGCCGCCCCGCAACTGCTGCGAGCTGGCCGAACTCACCGGCATCCCGGTGGTCACCACGCTGATGGCCCGCGGCGCCTTCCCGGACAGCCACACGCAGAACCTCGGCATGCCCGGCATGCACGGCACGGTTCCCGCAGTGGGCGCGCTGCAGAAGGCGCGACCTGCTGATCGCCATCGGCACCCGCTTCGACGACCGCGTGACCGGCAAGCTGGATTCCTTCGCTCCCGACGCGAAGGTCATCCACGCGGACATCGACCCGGCCGAGATCGGCAAGAACCGCCATGCCGACGTGCCGATCGTGGGCGACGCGCAGGCGACCATCATCGGCCTGATCAAGGCGCTGCAGCAGCCGCAAGGACGACATCGACATCGCCGACTGGTGGCGCCACTCTGGACGGCTGGGTGCGAGCGCTTCCCGCTCGGCTACGACGAGCATCCGAGGATGCGCTCGCCCCGCAGTACGTCCTCGAGCGGCTCGGGCAAGATCGCCGGCCCCGATGCCATCTACTGCGCCGGTGTGGGCCAGCACCAGATGTGGGCCAGCCAGTTCATCGGGTACGAGCACCCGGGTCACTGGCTCAACTCCGGCGGCCTGGGCACCATGGGCTTCGCGGTGCCCGCCGCGATGGGTGCCAAGGTCGGGCGCGCCGGACAAGGTCGTCTGGGCCGTCGACGGCGACGGGTGCTTCCAGATGACCAACCAGGAACTGGCGACCTGCGCGATCAACAACATCCCGATCAAGGTCGCGTTGATCAACAACTCCAGCCTGGGCATGGTCCGGCAGTGGCAGACGCTGTTCTACAACCAGCGCTACTCGCAACACCGACCTGCACTCCCACCGCTTCCCGGACTTCGTCAAGCTCGCCGAGGCCTATGGCTGCTACGGCCTGCGCGCCGAAAGCCCCGAAGAAGTGGACGCGGTGATCGAGAAGGCGATGAGCCTCAACGACGCCCCGGTGGTCATCGACTTCCAGGTGCACCGCGACGCGATGGTGTGGCCGATGGTGCCCGCCGGAACCAGCAACGACCTCATCACGACCGCGCGCGACCTGGCGCCGGCGTGGGACCGGGAGGACTGACATGACCCGCCACACACTGTCCGTGCTCGTCGAGAACAAGCCCGGCGTGCTCGCCCGGATCGCCGGACTGTTCAGCCGGCGCGGCTTCAACATCGACTCGCTGGCGGTGGGTCCGACCGAGAACCCTGAGGTCAGTCGCATGACCATCGTCGATCAGTGTCGACAAGCTGCCGCTGGAGCAGGTGACGAAGCAGTTGAACAAGCTCATCAACGTGCTCAAGATCGTGGAACTCGATCCGGATCACTCGGTGCAGCGCGAGCTCGTCCTGGTCAAAGTGAACGCGAGCAAGGAGATCCGCTCCAGTGTGCTGGAGATCGTGACCCTGTTCCGCGCCAAGGTCGTCGACGTCGCACCCGAGAGCGTGACGATCGAGGCCACAGGCAGCCGGGACAAACTCGAGGCGCTGCTGCGCGTGCTTGAGCCCTATGGCATCAAGGAGCTCGTGCAGTCGGGAATGGTCGCCGTGGGCCGTGGCGGCAAGTCGATCTCGGAGCGCCCGCTGCGCGCGGTCACTGCCTAGTGGAAGTCGCTTCACGGGTAGCGCCACTCCTGGCGGTGGTGGTGCTGGCGGGTGCCTGGGGGCGCACTCTCAACGGAGCCGTCGCCGCTGTGGTCGGTCTGCTGCTGGTCGCGGCGGTTCTCGCTGCGGTGCATCACGCCGAGGTCGTCGCACACCGGGTGGGCGAGCCGTTCGGATCGTTGGTGCTGGCGGTCGCCGTGACTGTGATCGAAGTGGCACTGATCGTGGCGCTGATGGCCAGTGGCGGAGCGAAGGCGGAGACGCTGGCGCGGGACACGGTGTTCTCGGCCGTGATGATCACGACCGCCGGAATCGTCGGCCTTTCGCTGCTGCAGCGCGACCCTGCGCAAGCCGATCGTGCGGTTCAACTCTGAAGGAGCCGGGGGAGCGCTGGCCACGATCGGGGCGCTGGCCGTCCTGACCCTGGTGCTGCCGTCATTCACCACCAGCTCGCCCGGCCCCACGTTCACCGACGGGCAGCTCGCGTTCGCGGCGGTCGCCTCGATCACTTTGTACCTGCTGTTCGTGTTCGTGCAGACCGTGCGGCACCGCGACTACTTCGTGGCGCCGGGCAGCGATGACGAAGACCACGCAGCACCACCTACGCAACCGCACTGCGTTCATCAGCCTGGGAATGCTGCTGGTGTCGCTGGTGGCGGTCGTCGGCCTGGCCAAGACGCTGTCGCCGACCATCGAATCGGCGGTGCTGTCCGCAGGTCTGCCGCTGTCCTTCGTCGGTGTGATCATCGCCTTGGTGGTGCTGCTGCCGGAGGGCATTGCTGCGGTGCGAGCGGCCCGCATCGGGCGAGTACAGACCAGCCTCAACCTCGCGTTCGGCTCGGCCATGGCCAGCATCGGCCTGACGATTCCGACCATCGCCGTAGCTCAGATCTGGCTGCCGACCGGCCTGCAACTGGGCTTGGGGCCGGTGCAGATCGTGCTGCTCGCGCTAACGCTGTTCGTGACGGCGCTGACTGTCGTGCCGGGCCGCGCGACGCTGCAGCAAGCCGGCGTACATCTGGCGCTGTTCGCGGCGTTCATCGCGGTTTCGGTGGCTCCATGAGGGCGGCGTTCTGCAGCGATGTGCCTGACGCGCCACTTTGCGGTCTCTGTGGCACATCGTGGGCCAGCCGCCCGAGAAGGATGTGCCTGAGGCGCCACTTTGTGGTCTCTCGGGCACACCATGCCGCGGGGCCGATTCCAGAACCACCTACCTGACCTGCGAAACTGTCCACGAACCAAGGAGATGAAGTGGCTGAACTGTTCTACGAAGACGACGCCGACCTGTCGGTCATCCAGGGCCGCAAGGTCGCGATTCTGGGCTACGGCTCCCAGGGCCACGCCCACGCGCTGAACCTGCGCGACTCCGGCGTGGATGTCCGCGTCGGCCTGGCCGAGGGTTCGAAGTCGCGGCCGAAGGCGCAGGCCGAAGGGCTGCGGGTCGTCGACCCCGCCACCGCGTGTGCCGAAGCTGACCTGATCATGGTGCTGGTTCCGGACCCGGTGCAGCGCGGACTCTATGCCGACGCCATCAAGGACAACCTCAAGGCCGGCGACGCGCTGTTCTTCGCCCACGGCTTCAACATCCGGTTCGGCTACATCCAGCCGCCAGCCGACGTCGACGTGTGCATGGTGGCGCCGAAGGGCCCCGGCCACCTGGTGCGCCGCGAGTACGTCAACGGCCGCGGCGTTCCCTGCATCGTTGCGGTCGAGCAGGACGCGACCGGCAACGCCTGGGCGTTGGCTCTGTCCTACGCCCGCGCGATGGGCTCCCTTCGTGCCGGCGGCATCAAGAGCACGTTCACCGAGGAAACCGAGACCGACCTGTTCGGTGAGCAGGCTGTCCTCTGCGGCGGTGCCTCGGCGCTGGTCATGGCCGGGTTCGAAACCCTGGTCGAGGCCGGCTACCAGCCCGAGGTTGCCTACTTCGAGTGCCTGCACGAGCTCAAGCTGATCGTGGACCTGATGTATGAGGGCGGCATTGCCAAGCAGCGTTGGAGTGTTTCCGACACCGCCGAGTACGGCGACTACGTCTCCGGTCCGCGCGTCATTGACGCCCGTGTGAAGGAGAACATGAAGGGCGTGCTGACCGACATCCAGTCCGGCGCGTTCGCCAAGCGCTTCATCGACGATCAGGACGCCGGTGCTCCGGAGTTCGCCGCGCTGCGCAAGCAGGGCGAGGAGCACCAGATCGAAGAGGTCGGCCGCGACCTGCGCAAGCTGATGGCGTGGGTGAGCACCGACGACGACTACACCGAGGGCACTGCCGCTCGATGAGCACTCCGGAGCGCTATGGTCCCGACCGGATCATCGCGTTCAGTGACGCCGTGGTCGCGATTGCGATCACGGTGTTGCTGTTGCCGCTGGCCGACCTTGAGATCCCCGAAGGTGCCACGCTCGGGGATCTCGTGCGAGGAAACGCGGCCTTGCTCGGGGGCCTCACGCTGTCGTGGGTAATCATTGCCCTGTTCTGGCTGGCTCACCACCGGGTCTTCGACCACATCGAGTACTTCGACGGGCTCACCGTGCGATTGAACTTCCTGTGGTTGTTCGCCATCGCGCTGATGCCGGTACCGACGAACATCCTGGTCACAAGCGACGGGCCGAACCGGCAGACAACCGGCTTCTACATCGGCTGGATGCTGCTGATCAGCGCGCTACTCATGTTCATCGGCATGCATGCCCGGCGAACCCCCGGGATGATGAAGCCCGACTACACCGCGACGCCTGGGTCGCACGAGGCGCGCTATCGGTCCTACCTGATCACGGCGGTGTTCGGCATCTGCTTGGTCATTGCGATGTTTGCGCCGCAAGTGGCGTTGTACTTCCTGTTGCTGCAGATTCCCGTCGATCCACTGGCCGAGCGGTGGGCGAAGCGGGGCTGACCGTCCTGATCGGACCGCATATTGCGACACCGATCGGCGGCGGTGACATCTGCCAGGCGTTCAAGGTCCAGACCGAGGGGCACTCGTACTTCGCCAAGACGCCACGGCGCCCGGACCCTCATCTGTTGCCGGTCGAGGCGCAGGGCTTGAGAATGCTCGGCTCTCTGAGCCCAGGCGTCGTCGCAGTGAACGCACAGTGGCTGGTGCTGGAATGGCTTGACGAACTGGGCCCGAGTGCGGGTGCGGCCGAGGACCTCGGGCGACGGCTGGCTGAACTGCACATGGCGCCCGCCGGTGCTTTCGGGGAAGGCCCCGAGCAAGGCCGGATCGGGTCGCTGCCGATGCCTGCCGGCGCGTTCGACACCTGGCCCACCATGTACGCGCGGTTGCGGATTCAGCCTTTGCTCGACCCCGGTTTGCCGCGCTGTGCGGCGCTGGCCGACGCCCTCTTGGAAGACCCGCAGTGGGCAGGGCCGGCGGAACCCGCGAGCCTGCTGCACGGGGATCTGTGGTCCGGCAACATCCTGTGGTCGCGACCGACGCGCGTGATCGACCCGGCTTGCCATGTGGGTCATCGCGAAACCGACCTGGCCATGCTCGCGTTGTTCGGGACGCCGCACCTGGACTGGCTGCTGGCGGCCTACGACGAGGCGTATCCGCTGGCCGCCGGCTGGCAGGACAGGGTGGGACTGCATCAACTCTGGCCGCTGCTCGTGCACCACCGTCTGTTCGGTGGCGGCTACGGCGCACGGGCCGAACAGATCGCCGAGGGGTACCTGTCGTGATTCAGCCGATCGATCCCCACGACCCGCGCGTCGCCGACGCCCTGCACGCCTACATGACCGAGGTCCTCGGTGTCTGCGGCATGAATGGCCTGTCGCTGGCGCAGGCCACCACCGATGTGGCCGACTACTGCCCGCCGGGCGGGATCTTCCTGGTGGCGTGGTCCGACGACGAGGTCGTGGCGTGCGTGGGGCTGCGCACGTTGAGCGCCCAGATCGGGGAGATCAAGCGCATGTGGGTCTCGCCGAATCTCCGCGGCCGTGGGGTCGGCGCCGCGTTGCTGGAGGCGGTGGAAGAGCACGCCGTGACGATGGGGTTCGACACCCTGCGACTGGACACCCACGAGGGACTGGCCGCAGCCGTCGCGCTCTACCGCGCCAACGGGTATCGCACGATCCCGGCGTACAACGACAACCCGGACGCGACGCATTTCTTCGAGAAGCGGCTTCGTACGATTCAGGGGTGAGCAAACCCATCGTCCTGATCGCCGAGGAACTGTCGCCAGCCACCCTTGAAGCGCTGGGCCCGGACTTCGAGATCCGCCAAACCGACGGCGCCGACCGCGCGCAACTGTTGGCCGCCATCGCGGACGTGGACGCGATCCTTGTGCGTTCGGCCACGCAGGTCGATGCCGAGGCGCTGGCTGCTGCTGGCAGGCTCAAGGTGATCGCTCGCGCCGGCGTGGGCCTGGACAACGTCGACGTCGATGCCGCTACCGAGGCCGGGGTCATGGTGGTCAACGCGCCCACCTCGAACATCGTGTCGGCCGCGGAACTCGCAGTTGCGCTGCTGCTGGCCAGCGCGCGCAACATTTCCCCGGCGCACCAGGCGCTGGTAAACGGAGAGTGGAAACGCAGCAAGTACTCCGGTGTGGAACTCGCGGACAAGACCGTGGGTGTCGTGGGCCTGGGCCGCATCGGACTGCTCGTGGCCCAGAGGCTGAGCGCGTTCGGCGTGCGGTTGGTCGCTTACGACCCGTATGTGCAGCCGGCCCGCGCCGCCCAGCTGGGCGTGACGTTGCTGCCGCTGGAGGACCTGCTTCGGGAGTCGGACTTCATCACCGTTCACCTGCCCAAGACCAAGGAGACGCTGGGGCTGATCGACGCCGAGGCGCTCAAGCACGTCAAGCCCACCGTGCACATCATCAACGCCGCCCGCGGCGGCATCGTCGACGAGCAGGCGCTGTACGACGCGCTGGTCGAGGGTCGCGTGGCCGGTGCTGGGCTGGACGTGTACGCCAAGGAACCGTGCACGGACAGCCCGCTGTTCAGCCTTGAGAACGTGGTGGCCACCCCGCACCTGGGTGCGTCCACCGACGAGGCGCAGGAGAAGGCTGGCATCGCCGTTGCGAAGTCGGTGCGGCAGGCGCTGGCCGGTGAACTCGTGCCGGACGCCGTCAACGTCAAGGGTGGCGTCATTGCCGAGGACGTGCGCGCGTTCATCGACCTGGCCGAGCACCTGGGGCGCGTCGGCACGACATTGGCGCCTGCCGCCGTGGCGCAGGTCACGGTGGAAGCGCTGGGCGAGATCAGCAGCGAGGACGTCAGCGTGCTGGAGCTTGCGGTGTTGAAGGGTATGTTCTCGGTGCTGGTCGACGACCCGGTCAGTTACGTCAACGCGCCTGTGCTGGCCCGCAGCCGTGGGCGTGGAGACCGCGCTGGTGACCGAGGGTGACTCCCCGGACCACCGCTCGATGGTGCGGGTGCGGATGGCGTGTGCCGACGGCAGTTCCCAGGTGGTTGCGGGTACCGTCTTCGGCGCGCGCGACTCCGAGAAGCTGGTCGAGATCGACGGTCTGGACCTGGACTTGCCGATCAGCGCCCACATGCTGGTGTTCGCTTACGAGGACAAGCCCGGCGTGGTGGGTGTGGTGGGGCAGGTGCTCGGGGCTGCCGGCATCAACATCGCGAACATGCAGGTCTGCCGGGGCGGCGGCGGAGCCTTGCTTGCACTGACGGTTGACTCTGCGGTCGACTCCGGGACAGTGGATGCCATCCGGCTGCAGATCAACGCCGTCCGGGGCGCGGCGATCGACCTCGAGTAAGGCGGCCCGGGAACGTTGAACGATTTCGACAAGTCACTTGTCAGAATCGTTCAACGTTCGACCTCGTACGAGCCGGTAGACCGCATACGCGCCGAGGGCAAGCGAAGCGATCAGCAGCCACCACGGGCGAGTTTCGGTACACCCGCTGCCCACCCCTTCGATCGTGTCGACGCAGTCGAGCTTGCGCAGGCCCGCCCCGAGCAGCGCGCCGAGCCCGGCGACAAGCAGCATCAGTATCCACGGCCAGCGTCTGCGCACGTGTCGAGGTTAGGGCAGGGGGGCATGGTATTCGTGAGCATTGTGGGCCTCGCTTAGTGTGCAGGGCGCGAAACCCCGAACCTGGCTAACGGATGCCCGGAATGCCCACGCATAACCTTTGGGGCAGCGGCAGGTCCACGGCCCCCTTCCTGTTCTACCGCGGGAAGCCCCCACTGCGGGGGAGCCTCCAGCCCCTTGATCGCCTTAGGCTGGCTTCCATGCTGCACGACGAGGACATCAAGCAGATCGAGAAGCTCTACCTCTCCCCGGTTTTCGCCCGGTACGGCGAGGAGACGGCGATCGTCTCCGACTCACTCGAGGACATGGGCCGCGACCCGCAGGTCGCCTATCAACTCATCCACGACGAACTGATGCTGGACGGCAACGCGCGTCAGAACCTCGCCACGTTCGTCACCACGATCATGGACCCGCAAGCCGACAAGCTCTTCGGCGAGACCTACGACAAGAACATGATCGACAAGGACGAGTACCCGCAGACCGCCGCGATGGAAGCGCGCTGCGTGCGGGTGATCGCCAACCTGTGGAATTCGCCGGAGGGCTCGAACGCCGTCGGCACCTCCACGATCGGTTCCAGCGAGGCGGTCATGCTGGCCGGGCTCGCATTGAAGCGCCGCTACCAGCAACGGCAGCGCGAAGCCGGGCAAAGCCGAGAAGCCGAACCTGGTGATGGGCCAGAACGTGCAGGTCGTGTGGGAGAAGTTCTGCCGTTATTGGGACGTCGAGCCGCGCTACGTGCCTGTGACCCCCGACCAGCTGTATCTGACGGCAGACCGGGCCGTGGAGATGGTGGACGAGAACACCATCGGCGTGGTGGCGATTCTGGGGTCGACGTTCGACGGCACCTACGAGCCTGTCAAAGAGATCTGCGCGGCGTTGGATCGGGTCCAGGAGGAGAAGGGCTGGGATATCCCGGTGCACGTCGACGGCGCGTCCGGTGGTTTCGTCGCGCCGTTCATCGATCCGGATCTGGAGTGGGACTTCCGGCTGCCCCGTGTGCACTCGATCAACTCGTCGGGCCACAAGTACGGCCTGGTGTACCCGGGCGTGGGCTGGGTGGTCTGGCGCCAGCACGAGTACGTACCCGAGGACCTGGTGTTCCACGTCAACTACCTCGGCGGGGACATGCCCACGTTCACCCTGAACTTCTCGCGGCCCGGTAGCCAGGTCGTGCTGCAGTACTACCAGTTCGTGCGGCTGGGCTTCGAGGGCTTCCGGCAAGTGCAGCAGGCGTGCCGCGACACCGCACTGTACCTGTCGGGCGAGATCGCAAAACTGGGTCCGTTCGAACTGCTCAGCGACGGGTCGCAACTACCGGTGTTCCTGTTCACGCTCAAGAGCGACCGGAAGAACTACTCGGTCTTCGATGTCAGTGCGAAGCTGCGGGAGCGGGGCTGGCAGGTGCCGGCGTACACGATGCCGCCCAATGCTGAGGACCTGGCCGGTCTGCGGATCGTGGTGCGCAACGGGTTCGGCCGGGATCTGGCCGACCTGCTGCTGGCTGACCTGCGGCAGGCGGTGGACTTCTTCGAGAACCTCGACGGCCCGATGCCGCACGACCCGGCGCACGGGGCGGCGTTCTCGCACTGATTGCCTTGGTCCGGAATCGAACTGTCTGATGGACAACAACGCGGCTGTGCGGCGTACACGCCCGTCTACCGCTCACAGTTGCGCCGGAGACTAACAACTGTGGGCTGAGGCCGTCGTCCCGGCTGCGCCACGGTCATGCTTGGGGGCTACTCACCCCCGCGGAACCCCGCGTTCATGCCGATGACGGCCCCGATCGCGGCGAGAACTCCGATCCACAGCGAACTGCCGGTCAGCCACCAGACCACCAGGCCCACCGCGACGCCGCCGGCGATCCCGATGGCCAACCCCCGCCCGTCGAAGGTGCCCATGGCTGCGAAGCTACCCGGCCGAGCGGGTCCGGGTAGTCGGTGACACCCAGACCGGCGCGTTCTTGTCAGTGGCGTTCAAGCGCACCGCCACGAGCCGCACTTTGACCCCGGTCGGGACGGTCAGGGCGTACCACGTTCCTCCGCTGCGGGTACCTTTGAGCTCCAGCGGCTTCGACCACTGGTTGTTCGCCTTGACCCGCTGCAGCCCGACGACGAACCGACCCTTGGCGGGGATGCGGTAACGCAGCACTCCTGGCCGGGTGTTGACCCGAAGCCGATGCACGATGCGGGTCTGCACCTCGGACGGCCGGATGACCGGTGCCTGGCCGCCGCTGGCCACCAGCGAACCGAGCAGATTCAATGCAGCCACCGGGTTGATGAAACCGAAGCCGAACTCGTCGTCGCGTCCGCGCGCACCGAGGTCGTTCGCCGTCGCGAGGATCACGTCGGCGGGATCGATGTCGGTGCCCAGGGTCCGCTCCCGAGAGATCACCAGCGCTGCCGTGGCGGCGGTGAATGGAGTGGCCATGGAAGTTCCGGGCATGCGGACATAGCGGCCATCGGCGTAGGTGCTGTAAATGCCCTTCGCCGAGTCGAACATGCCGCTGCCGCCAGGAGCCATCACGTCGACCTGCTTGCCGACTTCGGAGAACGACGAGCGAGTCATGCTGCGGGTAACTGCGCCCACCCCGATGACCCCGGGAAACGCCGCGGGGTACTGAATGGGGTTGTAAAGGGATCCGCCGTCGTCCACGTACGCGTTCCCCACGGCCGCCACCGGCACCACACCCTTGGACAGGGCGTATTGGATCGCCTTCTGCTCGACGCTGCTGGCGGATCCGGAGTAACTCATGTTGAGCACGTCGGCGTCGTGATCGACCGCCCAGATGATGCCGCGGGCGGAATCGGCCGAACGTACCCAGCCGCTGGCATCGGCCACGATCACGGGCATGATCGACACGTCCGGTGCCAAGCCGGCGCCGCCCATGCCGTTGTTCGCCGTCATGGCGATGATGCCTGCGACGTGCGTGCCGTGACCGTTGGTGTCTGTGCGACCGTCCGTGCCGTCGACCAGGTCGACGCCTTTGACGAACCTGCCGGCGAGATCAGGGTGCCGGGATACCCCTGAATCGAGCACTGCGACGGTGACGCCGGTGCCGGTTGAAGAGTCCCACGCGGTTTCCGCCTGCAGGGCGTCCAAACCCCACTGCTCAACGCGACCAGGATCGGAAGCGGTTGCTGTGGTGGCCAGCCCATCCAGCCGGCGAGGCACATCGACGTCCACCGCAACGACGTCCGGTTGCTCTTGGATGTCCGCGATCGTCTGCTCCGCGGCGTCGGCCGATGGGGCCACAGCGGTCCGTACCTGCAGCTGGTCGTCGTCCTGCACGGCGTACACCACGGTCATGGGGCCGCTGTCGCCGGACTTCGCGACCAGTGCAGACGGATCCTGGGCGACGGTGGCGGCGGGCTGAGCCCAATCAGCGGCGGGCGTGCCGGAATCGTCGGCTGCCGCGGGGGCGGCCCCCAGCGACAGCGCGACGGAAATCGCGACGATCGCCCGCCTCATACCCCCACGGTACGCCCGGTTCCGGGCTCGCCCGGCACTTCGGCGCGCCGGGCAGGTCAAGGTTTGTGCAAGCTCGCCGGGCTGGTCAGGTGCGCTGTGCCCGATTGACCGCGCTTACCACGCCCTTGAGCGATGCGGTGACGATCGAGGGGTGGATGCCCACGCCCCACAGCACCTTCCCGCCAACCGCGCATTCCAGATAAGCAGCGGCCTTGGCGTCGCCGCCCGAGGCCAACGCGTGCTCGTGGTAATCCAGCACACGGACGTCGGCCAGGTCGTGCATCGCCGTGCAGAACGCGGCGATCGGCCCGTTGCCATGCCCGGTGACCACCAGCTCGCGCCCTTGGTCGGTGATGACTGCCTTGACGACAGTGTCACCCTCGACCTCCGACACGATCTCGTGCTTGATCAGCCGGAACCGGCCCCACGGCGCGTCCGGATTGGGCAGGTATTCGTCGGTGAAGATGTCCCACATTGCACCCCCCGTGACTTCACCGCCCTCGTCGTCGGTGTGGTGCTGGATGACCCCGGAGAACTCGATCTGCAGGCGACGCGGCAGTTCCAGCTTGTGCTCGGTGCGCATGATGTAGGCGACCCCGCCCTTGCCGGACTGCGAGTTGACGCGGATGACGGCCTCGTAGGTGCGGCCCACGTCCTGCGGGTCGATCGGCAGATAGGGCACTTCCCAGGCCACGTCCCGCACATCCGTGCCCTGCTCGGCCGCGATGGCGTCCAGTGCCTTCAGGCCCTTGTTGATCGCGTCCTGATGCGAACCGGAGAAGGCGGTGAAGACCAAGTCGCCGCCGTACGGGTGCCGCTCGTTGACCGGCAACTGGTTGCAGTACTCGACCGTGCGCCGGATCTCGTCGATGTTGCGGAAGTCGATCTGCGGGTCGATGCCCTGGCTGAACAGGTTCATCCCCAGCGTCACCAGGCAGACGTTGCCGGTCCGCTCGCCGTTGCCGAACAGGCACCCCTCGATGCGATCGGCGCCGGCCATATAGCCCAGCTCCGCGGCAGCGACAGCGGTGCCGCGGTCGTTGTGCGGGTGCAAGCTCAGCACGATCGAATCCCGGTGAGCCAGGTTGCGGCTCATCCACTCGATCGAGTCCGCATAGACGTTGGGCGTGGCCATCTCGACAGTCGCCGGCAGGTTGATGATCACCTTGCGGTCCGGCGTCGGCTGCCACACCTCGTTCACGGCATCGCACACCTCGACAGCGAAGTCCAGTTCGGTGCCGGTGTAGGACTCCGGGGAGTACTCGAAGTACACCTCAGTTTCGGGGACGGTTTGCGCATACTTCAGGCACAGCTGTGCGCCGTGCACGGCGATGTCCTTGATGCCATTGCGATCCAGGCCGAACACGACGCGGCGCTGCAGCGTCGACGTCGAGTTGTACAGGTGCACGATCGCCTGCTTGGCGCCGCGGATCGACTCATAGGTGCGCTCGATCAAGTGGTCCCGGGCTTGGGTCAGGACCTGGATCACGACGTCGTCGGGGATGCGGTCTTCTTCGATCAGCATCCGCACGAAGTCGAAATCGGTCTGCGACGCGCTGAGGGAAACCGACCTCGATCTCCTTGTAGCCCATGCGCACCAGCAGTTCGAACATGCGCAACTTGCGCGCCGGACTCATCGGGTCGATCAAGGCCTGGTTGCCGTCGCGCAGATCGACCGCGCACCAGCGGGGTGCTTGCGTGATGACGGTGTCCGGCCAGGTGCGGTCGGTCAGGCCAATGGGGTTGAAAGGGGTATAGCGATGGAAGGCCATCGGGGAGGGCTGTTGTTCGTTCATGTCTGGGCTCCTGGTTGCGGGGGGACTGGGCAACCGGCGCGTCAAGGCTCCGCGACGAGGAGGCCGGTGATCAGGCCCCGCCGCGGCAGCTAAGGAGCAGCCCGTGCAGCACGAGGTCAGGCTAACACGGCTGTATGCCCGATCCGAGACGACCGGTCCGGTGATGCCGGCGGTCTGAGATTCACAACTGCGCAGAAATGGGCAGCTTGACGCCCGACACGCCGGCACTCCGGTGGTGGGAGCGGCGAGTCGCCGCTGCGCGTGCGGAGTTGTGAAGCGAGGAGGACTACAGAGGCGTGACGTAGGCCCCCGAGATGCCGCCGTCGACCAGGAAATTGGACGCAGTGATGAACGACGCGTCATCGGAGGCCAGGAACGCCACGGCCGCCGCGATTTCGGACGCTTCGGCGAACCGGCCCAGCGGGATGTGCACCAGCCGGCGGGCGGCGCGCTCCGGGTCTTTGGCGAACAGCTCGACCAGCAGCGGCGTATTCACAGGTCCAGGCGACAGCGCGTTGACCCGGATCCCTTCTCGGGCGAACTGCACGCCGAGTTCCCGCGACATCGCTAGCACGCCGCCCTTGGAGGCTGTGTACGAGATCTGCGACGTGGCCGCACCCATGGTCGCGACGAAGGAGGCGGTGTTGATGATCGAGCCCTTGCCCTGTCGCTGCATGTAGGGGATCGCCTCCTTGCAGCACAAGTAGACGCTGGTGAGATTGACCTCCTGCACGCGCCGCCACGCCTCGAGCCCGGTGTCGAGAATCGAGTCGTCGTCGGGCGGCGAGATGCCGGCGTTGTTGAAGGCGATGTCCACGCTTCCGTAGGTGTCGTGGGCGGTGCGGAAAACTCGTGCCACGTCGTCTGCTGGAGCGGTGACGTCGCCGACCACTGCCAGCCCGTTCGACCTCGCCGGCTACAGCCGTCCGCGGCCGCGGCGTCGGTGTCGAAGCAGACGACACGGGCGCCTTCGTCGGCGAACCGCTGTGCGGTCGCGCGGCCGATCCCACTGCCAGCGCCGGTGATGACGGCCACCCTGTCGGCCAGTCGCTGCATGCTCACTCCTCGGTGTCGATGAAGACGTTCTTGGTCTCGGTGAAGGCGTCGAGGGCATCCGGCCCGAGTTCGCGACCCAACCCTGAGCGCTTGAAACCGCCGAACGGCGTCCAGTAACGCACCGAGGAGTGCGAGTTCACTGACAGGTTGCCGGACTCGTAACCCCGGGCGACGCGGAAGGCCCGGCCCAGGTCGCGCGTCCAGATGGAGCCGGACAGACCGTACTCCGTGGCGTTGGCCAGCGCTATAGCGTCGGCTTCGTCCTCGAACGGCGTGACCGCTACGACGGGACCGAAGATCTCCTCAGTGAAGGCCGGGGTACCGGGTTCAACCGGCGCCAGCACAGTTGGTGGGAACCAGAAGCCCGGTCCCTCTGGGGCGTGGCCGCGAAACGCCACAACGTCCGAAACGTAGCCGGCAACGGTGTCGCGGTGGGCGGCGGAGATGAGAGGGCCCATCTCCGCGGTTTCTAGGCTCGGGTCCTCAACCCGCACGCCCTGCACGGCGGGCTCCAGCAACTCCATGAACCGGTCGAACACGCTGGCCTGAACCAGGATCCGGGAGCGCGCGCAACAGTCCTGCCCGGCGTTGTCGAAGACGCCGTAGGGAGCGGTCGCCGCAGCCTTCGCCAGATCGGCGTCGGCGAACACGATGTTGGCGCTCTTGCCGCCCAATTCCAGCGTGACCCGCTTGACCTGCGTGGCGCATTTCGCCATTAGTGCCGTGCCAACCTCGGTCGAGCCGGTGAACACGATCTTGCGCACATCCGGATGCTGGACCAGTCGCTCACCGACAACGGAACCCTGGCCGGTGATGACTGTGAACACATGCTCGGGGATGCCGGCTTCCAGGGCGAGTTCGCCCAACCGCAAAGCAGTCAGCGGTGTGAGTTCGGCGGGCTTCAGGACGACCGTGTTACCTGCGGCAAGGGCCGGCGCGAAGCCCCAGCCGGCGATCGGCATGGGGAAGTTCCAGGGCACGATCACGCCCACGACACCCAGCGGTTCTTTGAACGTGACGTTCACACCGCCGGTCACCGGGATCTGCAGACCGTGCAGTCTTTCCGGCGCGCCGGCGTAGAAGTGCAGGACGTCACGGACGTTGCCAGCCTCCCAGCGGGCGTTGGAGATCGTGTGCCCGGAGTTGCGCACCTCGAGTTGCGCCAGTTCCTCGATGTGGGCATCCACCAGATCGCCGAAGCGGCGCAGGAGCCGGGCGCGATCCCCGGGGGAGACAGCCCGCCAGGCCGGGAAAGCGGCGCGCGCACGGGCGACGGCTTCGTCCACCTCGGCGGCTGTGGCGCGCGGAACTTCCGCGACGACCTCTTCGGTGGCGGGATTGATGAGTGTGTGCATTTACAACCTCTCGAAGCCCCGGTAGCGCTCCCAGTCGGTCACGCTCTCGCCGAACGCCTGCAGTTCGATCCGGGCCATGTTGGAGTAGTGGTGACGGACCTCCTCGCCGAACGTCGCAGCGATCCATTCGGAGTTCTCCCATAAAGCCAGTGCCGCAGTGAGATTGTCGGGCAGCCGGTCGGTCTGCACCTGGTACGCATTGCCTTCGAGACTGGGTTCCAGCGGCAGGTCGCGCTCGATGCCGTCCAGGCCGGCGGCGATCATCCCGGCCACCGCGAGGTAGGGGTTCACGTCGCCGCCCGGTGCCCGGTTCTCCAAGCGCAGCGACTCGCCATGCCCGACCAGCCGCAACGCACAGGTGCGGTTGTCGCGACCCCACTTGATGGCCGTCGGCGCGAACGACCCAGGCACGAACCGCTTGTAGGAATTGATGTTGGGCGCGAAGAGCAGCGACAACTCCCGCATGTGAGCGATCTGCCCGGCGATGAAGGCCCGGCCCATTGGCAGAAAGACCGTCGGGGTCGGCGTCATCGGCCAGCACCGGCCTGCCATCAGAACGAAGCGACAGATGGATGTGGCAGGAATTCCCTTCCCGCTGGTCGTACTTGGCCATGAACGTGATGGCCATGCCCTCCTGCGCCGCGATCTCCTTGGCGCCGGTCTTGTAGACGACGTGGTCGTCACAGGCGGTCAGCGCGTCGGCGTAGCGGAACACGATCTCGTGCTGGCCGTAGTTGCACTCGCCCTTCACGCTCTCCACGTACATGCCTGCCCCGGCCATGGCCAGCCGGATCCGGCGCAGCAACGGTTCGATCCGCGAGGTGCCCAGGATCGAGTAGTCGACGTTGTACTGGTTGGCCGGGGTCAGGTCGCGGTAGCCCTGCCGCCAGGCTTGCTCGTAGGAGTCGGTGAAGGTGATGAACTCAAGTTCCGTCCCGGCGAAGGCCTCGAGTCCGGCCTCGCGCAGCCGGTTGAGTTGGGCGATCAGGATCTGCCGGGGACTGGCCGGGACCTCGCTGCCGTCCTCCCACAGCACATCGGCTTGCACCATCGCGGTGCCTGGATGCCACGGGATGTGCCGCAAGGAGGAGAAGTCCGGCTGCATTACGAAGTCGCCGTAACCGCTGTGCCAGGACGCCATCCGGTAGCCGTCGACGGTGTTCATGTCCACGTCGACGGCGAGCAGGTAGCTGCAGCCTTCGGTCCCGTGGTGAGCCACTTGGTCCAGGAAGTAGGGGCCGTGCAGCCGCTTGCCCTGCAGTCGCCCTTGCATGTCAGTCATCGCGACGATGACCGTTTCGATGCTGCCGGCGTCGATCTGCTGCCGCAGCGCTGCGAGGTCCATCAGCCGGCGACGATGTCGCCCTCGGCGCGCTCGACGCCGATGCCCTGGGCTTGCAGGTACTTCTTGGCCTTGCGGATGTCGTCGGGGTCGCCGTCGAGTTCGATGACCATCCAGCCCAGGTGGTTCTCGATCGCTGCCCGGCGGATGTTGGGGATCACGTCGAAGTCGGTGACGATCCGGTAGATGACCGGCTCGGTGGCCCGGGTCTCCGGGAAGGTCAGCAGCAGGTGTTCGGCCATGATCCGAAGCCTACGCGGGTGCGCCCGCGTTCAGAACTTGGCCAACGCCCAGCGGATCGGCCAGGTTCTGACGGCGCACCCCGGACTAAACCGGGACGAACCGGACACCAATGCGTCAGAACGTGGCCCATGGGCGAAAGGCGCATCACCTGTCGGCCAAGTTTTGAACGCTCACCCCCGGACAAGGCGACCGAACAACTGTCCTAGCCTGACTCCCATGGCTTATCGGATCGCGACCATCCCCGGCGACGGCATCGGCAGTGAAGTGGTGGAGCAGGCGCTGCGGGTGCTGCAGGCGACCGGTGTATCGGCTGAGACGACCGAGTTCGACCTCGGAGCCGCGCGCTACAACCGCACCGGCGAAGTGCTTCCCGACGAGGAACTGGCGCGGATCCGGCAGTACGACGCGATCCTGCTGGGAGCCGTGGGCGACCCGAGCGTGCCGCCCGGGATCCTTGAGCGCGGGCTGCTGCTGAAACTGCGGTTCAGCCTGGATCACCACGTGAACCTGCGGCCGGTGAAGTTGTACCCCGGCGTCGCGACGCCGCTGGCGGGCAAGGGCCCGGAGCAGATCGACATGGTCGTCTGCCGGGAGGGCACCGAGGGTCCGTACGTCGGGGCGGGCGGCGCCATGCGAGTTGGGACCCCCGACGAGATCGCCGTCGAGGAGAGCCTCAACACCCGTTTCGGCGTGGAACGGATCGTCCGCGACGCGTTCGACCGGGCCACCCGCCGGCGCGGCAAGGTCACGCTGGTCCACAAGACCAACGTGCTCACCAACGCCGGCTCCCTGTGGCAGCGAACGTTCGACGAGGTGGCCGGGGAATACCCGGACATCGAAACCGACTACTGCCACATCGACGCCGCGAGCATGTTCTTCCTCACCCAGCCCGAGCGGTTCGACGTGGTGGTGACCGACAACCTGTTCGGCGACATCCTCACCGACATCGGTGCGGCGATCGCGGGGGGTATAGGCCTGAGCGCGAGCGGAAACCTCGATATGACAGGTGAGAATCCGAGTATGTTCGAGCCCGTACACGGTTCGGCACCGGACATCGCCGGGCAGGGCAAGGCCGACCCCACGGCCACCGTCCTGAGCCTGGCGATGATGCTGGACCACCTTGGTGAGCAGGAGGCGGCGATGGCGGTGGAGAAGGCGGTGACCGAAGACTTGGCGACGCGTGAAGACGCCGTACGCAGCACCGCGCAGATCGGCGACGATCTCGTGGGCAGGCTCGGCGCATGATGGACTTCACCGTCGAGCAGTCGGCGTCCCCCCGGGCGTCCAACGAGCGCGACCGAATCCTGACCGACCCCGGCTTCGGCAGATACTTCACCGACCACATGGTCAGCATCGAGTTCGACCGCGACCGGGGTTGGCACGACGCCCGCGTCGAACCTTATGGGCCGTTGACGCTGGATCCGTCCACGAACTTCATCCACTACGGTCAGGCGATCTTCGAGGGGATGAAGGCCTACCGGCACGCCGACGGCCACATCCGCACATTCCGCCCGCTGAAGAACGCCGAGCGGTTCCAGAACTCTGCACGCCGGTTGGCGATGCCGGAACTGCCGGTCGAGGACTTCGTGCAGTCGCTGGTGCAGCTCATCGCGGTGGACGGCGACTGGGTCCCCGCCGATCCCGAGAAGTCGCTGTACCTGCGGCCGTTCATGTTCTCCACCGAGGTGGGTCTCGGTGTGAAGCCGGCCGACTCCTACCGCTACCTGCTGATCGCCTCCCCGGCCGGCGCGTACTTCCGCGGCGGCGTCGCTCCGGTCTCGGTCTGGCTGACACCGGACTACGTGCGGGCGGCCGTCGGTGGCACCGGTGAGGCCAAGTGCGCCGGCAACTACGCCGCGTCGCTGATCGCCCAGGCTGAGGCGAGCATGCACGGCTGCGACCAGGTGGTGTGGCTCGACGCCAAGGAGCACGTGTGGGTCGAGGAGATGGGCGGGATGAACCTGTTCTTCGTCTTCGGCCATGGCGACTCCGCCCAGCTGGTCACTCCGCCGTTGACCGGGTCGCTGCTGCCCGGGGTTACCCGCGACTCGATCATGATCCTGGCTCAAGATCTGGGCATCGAGGTCGCCGAAGAGCTGGTCAGTGTTGAGCAGTGGCAGGCAGGGTGCGCCTCCGGTGATATCACCGAGGTCTTCGCCTGCGGAACTGCAGCCGTGGTCACGCCGGTCGGCGAAGTGAAGGGCCGGGTCGGTACCTGGACTGTTGGTGACGGGGGTCCGGGCGCTGTGACCATGCGAGTGCGCAACGCCCTGCTCGGGATCCAAAGCGGCCGGGATGCCGACAGCCACGCCTGGATGTTCGAACTGGACTGACCGACGTGATGGGTCGTTGATCCGGCCTGCCTGTGCGTCTTGCGCAGGGACCCCGGAGGCAACGGCCACGGTCCGGGCATCGAACCCGAGCTTCCGTGCAGCCGCAGGTCATTGGTGCACGTTCGTGCAGGGTGTGCAGCCCCAGGTAGCGCTATCGGGTGCCTGGAGCTTCACGTCTTGCACCAACCTGCACCAATAGCCCGAACGTGCACGGACGTGAACGGGCCCAGATGGATGTGCCACACTGAACCCGTGCGTACCGCGCTCATTATCGACAGGCGCGTCGGCTGACCGTATAGCTGACGCGCTGACCCTCGTGCCTTCGGGCCCGGGGGTTTTTCATTGGAGGAGTCATGGACCGGTTCCAGTTGTTCGACACCACGCTGCGCGACGGTGCCCAGCGCGAGGGCATCTCGTTCTCCGTGGAGGACAAGCTGGCCATTTCCCGGCTGCTCGACGACTACGGCGTCGGCTACATCGAGGGCGGCTGGCCAGGCGCCATGCCCAAGGACACCGAGTTCTTCGCCCGTGCCGCCACCGAACTCAAACTGCGCAATGCGGAACTGGTGGCCTTCGGGGCGACCCGCAAAGCCGGCGTGCCGGTGACCGAGGACCCGCAGGTGGCAGCGCTACTGGCGAGCCAGGCGCCGGTCATCACGCTGGTCGCCAAGTCCGACATCCGGCACGTGTACGAGGCTCTACGAACCACGCCGGAGGAGAACCTTGCGATGGTTCGGGAAACCGTCGAACATCTGCGCTCGCAGGGCCGGCAGGTGTTCGTCGACTGCGAGCACTTCTTCGACGGGTACAAGCACGACGCCGATTACGCAGTGTCGGTGGTGCGGGAGGCGCTGGCTGCGGGTGCCGATGCCGCGGTGATGTGTGACACCAACGGCGGGATGCTTCCGGTGGGGGTGCACGAGATCGTCAGCGACGTGCGGTCGAAAGTCGAGGGCCGGCTCGGCATCCACTGCCAGGACGACACGGGATGCGCGGTGGCCAACACCGTCACGGCGGTGCAGGCCGGCGTGACTCACGCCCAGTGCACCGCCAATGGCTACGGCGAGCGAACGGGCAACGCCGATCTGTTCGTCGTGACCGCGAACCTGCAGCTCAAGCTCGGGCTGCAGGTCCTGCCGGAGGGCAAGCTGCGGGAGTCGATGCGGATCTCGCACGCGATCGCCGAGATCGCCAACATCGCCCCCGACACCCACCAGCCCTACGTCGGCGTGAGTTCCTTCGCCCACAAGGCCGGCCTGCACGCAAGCGCGCTGAAAGTGAATTACGAGCTCTACAACCACGAAGATGCCGGCGCCGTCGGCAACGACATGCGCGTGCTGGTCACGGAGATGGCCGGGCGCGCTTCCGTGGAGCTCAAGAGCAAGGAACTCGGTTACGACCTGTCCGGCGATCCGGAACTGCTCGGCCGGGTGACCGACCGGGTCAAGGACCTCGAGGCCACCGGCTGGACATTCGAGGCCGCCGACGCCAGCTTCGAGTTGCTCATCGCCGACGAGCGGGACAAGGGCCGGATGCGGCCGTTCACCGTGGAATCGTGGCGCACGATCGTGGAACAGCGCATCGACGGCGAGGTGGTCAGCGAGGCCACGGTGAAGGTCCTGGTCGGTGACCGCCGCGTGGTCGCAGTGGGGGAGGGCAATGGCCCTGTCAACGCGCTGGACAACGCGCTACGGGCGGCGGTGCAGGAGGTCTTCCCGCACCTCGCGGACGTGCAACTGGTCGACTACAAGGTCCGCATCCTGGAAGGCGTGAAGGGCACCGGTGCGGTTACCCGCACGCTTGTCGGTTCCTCCGACGGCCAGCGTCGTTGGGACACCGTCGGCGTCCACGAGAACGTGATTGCGGCCTCCTGGATGGCCCTGGAGGACGCCGTGGCCTACGGGTTGCTGCGGGCTTCGCGCTGAGCCGCACGTGCACACGATGTGCCCCAGGCGCGAGGTCCTTGCCTGTGGGGCACATCGCCGGCCCGGTTAGGCTCGAACGGTGAGGATCGCGCGCTATCGCTTTGAGGGCGAAGTCAGTTACGGGATCGCCGACGGTCAGGTCATCCGGGAGATGTCGGGCACACCCTTCCCGGCTGGTTCCGAGATCGAGGTGACCGGCGTGGAGCACGATATCGACGCAGTCGACCTGCTGGCCCCGGTCCTGCCGACCAAGATCATCGCGGTGGCCAAGAACTACGCCGACCACGCCGCCGAGATGGGCGGGGAAGTCCCCCGAGAGCCGATGATCTTCCTCAAACCGTCCACGGCAGTGATCGGGCCGGAGGGGGTCATCCGTCTGCCCGGACAATCCGAGCGGGTCGAGCATGAAGCGGAGTTGGCAGTCGTCATCGGGCGGCTTGTGCAAAGACGTCCCCGAACATCGCGTTCCGGAAGTGGTGCTCGGCTATACCTGCGCCAACGACGTCACTGCCCGGGACCTGCAGGCCACCGACGGGCAGTGGGGCCGGGCCAAGGGGTTCGACACCTTCTGCCCGCTCGGGCCGTGGATCGAGACCGACATCGATCCCGACGACCTGGCCATCGAGTGCGAGGTCAACGAGCAGGTCCGTCAGGACGGCAGTACCTCCGACATGGTGCGCAGCGTCGCCGAACTCGTCGCGTGGATCAGCAGCGTCATGACTCTGGTGCCCGGTGACGTGATCCTCACCGGCACCCCGGCCGGGGTGGGTCCGTTGGCGAACGGTGACACGGTGACCGTCACGATCGAAGGCATCGGAACTTTGGACAACATCGTCAGCGATTCAGGAGTCTTCGCATGAACGTCCGCGTACGGTTCTGCCCGTCGCCCACCGGCAACCCGCACGTCGGGATGGTCCGCACGGCACTGTTCAACTGGGCCTACGCCCGGCACACCGGTGGGACGTTCGTGTTCCGCATCGAGGACACCGACTCCGCGCGGGATTCCGAGGAGAGCCTACCAGGCGCTGCTGGACGCTCTGCGCTGGCTGCGGCCTGGACTGGGACGAAGGGCCCGAGGTGGGCGGGCCCGTACGGCGCCCTACCGGCAGTCGCAGCGGCTGGACCTGTACGCGCGAGGCAGCAGCCCAGTTGCTGGCCGACGGGAAGGCGTACCACTGCTACTGCACGCCGGAGGAACTGGAAGCCCGTCGTGAGGTCGCCCGCAAGGAGGACCGGAGCGCCGGGCTACGAGGGGCACCTGCCGGAACCTGACCGCCTGAGCAGGTGGCGGCCTATCGAGGCCGAGGGCCGCAAGCCCGTGGTCCGGCGTGCGGATGCCCGACAAGGACTGGACCTGGGACGACCTGGTCCGCGGACCAGCTGGACGATCAAGGGCGAGCATGTGCCCGACTTCGTCATCGTGCGCGCCAATGGCGAGCCGCTGTACACGCTGGTCAACCCGGTCGACGACATCGCGATGAAGATCACGCATGTTCTGCGCGGGGAGGATCTGCTGTCCAGCACGCCGCGGCAGTTGGCGATGTACGAGGCACTGGGCGCGCCGGTGCCGCTGTTCGGCCATTTGCCCTACGTGATGGGTGAGGGCAACCGCAAGCTCAGCAAGCGCGACCCGGAGTCGAGTTTCGCGATGTACGTCGAGCGCGGCTACTTGCCGGAGGCGCTAGTGAACTATCTCGCGCTGCTGGGCTGGTCGTTGGGTGACGACCGCGAGTTCTTCACGCTGCAGGAGATGGCCGAGAAGTTCGACGTCTCCCGCGTGAACCCCAACCCCGCGCGCTTCGACCTCAAGAAGTGCACGGCGATCAACGGTGACTGGATCCGCAGTCTGGCAGCCGATGACCTCGCCAACCGGATCCTGCCGTTCCTCCAGCGCGAGGACATCCTGCCGGCCGAACCGACGCCGGCTCAGCAGGAGTTGTTGCTGGCAGCAACACCGCTGGTGCAGGAGCGGCTGGAGACGCTCGGGCAGGCGCCGGGGATGCTGGGCTTCCTGTTCGCGGGTGAGCGCTTCGCGGTGGACCCGGAAGATGGCGCCAAGGCGCTGGCCGATCAGGGCGTGGACGTCGTGCGCGCAGCCCGTGACGCCCTGGCGGGGCTGCCCGACTTCACCGCCGAACCTATCCAGCATGCGCTGCGGTCCGCGTTGGTGGACGGCCTGGGACTCAAGCCGAAGCTGGCCTTCGGTCCGGTGCGGGTGGCAGTCACGGGACGCCGCGTGTCACCACCGTTGTTCGAATCGATGGAACTGCTGGGGCGCGAGGAGACGTTGCGCCGGCTGAACCTGGCGCTCTGAGACCTCGTTCCCCAGAGTCGCGATCGGTGAGCAGTCCCGGCATAGGTGAGCATTCCGGACGCCCAAAACCCGCCCGCGACGCTAACGGATGCCCGCAATGCTCACGGATCGGCTCTTCCGGGCAATTGCGGGCCGTGCTTCACGAGCAGTCACTCCACCTGAGCGGGCTGTGGCCGGCCGAAATGGAATCCCTGGGCCCACTTGCACCCGATCCCGTCCAGGATCTCAACCTGTGCCGAGGTTTCGATGCCTTCGGCCACGACTTCCAGACCCAGGGTCCTTCCGAGGTCGCAGATCATCCTGGAAATCGCCTGGGCTCGGGTGTCGGTGGCCGCGTCTGCCATGAGTGATCTGTCGATCTTCAGAAGGTCGACAGGCAACGTGTGCAGGGCAGCCAGCGAGGAGTGTCCCGTCCCAAAGTCATCCAGGGCGATACGCACACCCTTCTCCCGCAGCTCCTCCAAAGTCTCCATGATCCGGGCGTCGCTCATGGCCGCCATCTCGGTGATCTCGAGGTACAGCCGGCCGGGGTGGGTGCTGGTGCGCGCGAGCGCCTCGTCGAGCCAGCGGACAAATCCGTCGGCCAGAACCTGGCTGGGCGCGACGTTGACGAACATGAGCGTGTCGATAGGGGTCAGCGCCTGGAAACGCAGCGCCTGCTCGATCACCCGGTGCCCGATGTCGTCCAGCAGCGCCGCCCCTTCGGCCACCGGGATGAAATCGTCGGGCAGGATGACCACGTCGTCCGAGGTCCAGCGGGCCAGCGCCTCGTAGCCGACCAGGTCGGTGCCGGGAAGCGCGACGATGGGCTGGAAAACGACCCAGAACTCGTCGTCGTCCAAGCCCTTGCGCAGGCGTCGCTCCAGATCCAGTGAGTGCTGCATGCGAGTGATCATCGATTCCCGGTAGGCCATCACGCTGGAGCCGGTCAGTGTCTTCGCTTCGTACAGAGCGACGTCGGCATCGCGCAGCAGGTGGTCCGGATCCGTGTTGCCGTCCGACACGGCGATCCCGATGCTCGCGTCGACGAATGCCACGTCGTCGCCGATGCTGAATGGTTTCGACACCGCATCCACGAGTCGGTCGGCTACGACGTAGGCCTCGTGCTCGGCCGAGACGTTCTCGCAGACGATGACGAACTCGTCCCCACCGAGCCGGGCGACGGAGTCCACTTCACGCATGACGTTGCGAATGCGCCGCGCGCATTCCTCCAGCAGCGTGTCGCCGGCGGCGTGCCCCAGCGTGTCGTTGACGCGTTTGAACCGGTCGAGATCCAGGAACAATACGGCGACCTTGTGCCCGTAGCGGCGAGCGCGCTGCAACGAGCGGTGAACTTGCTCCATGACGGCCGGCCGGTTGAGCAGTCCGGTCAGCGCGTCATGGTTGGCCCGCCACATCAGCTCGGCCTGAGCGTGTTTGCGTTCGGTGATGTCCTCGATGGCTAGGACCCCGCCGCCGGTCTTCATGGCCCGGTAGAACAGTGCGGCACTGAAGGTCGAACCCTTGGCGGTGCGTGCCTGCATATCGGCTGATCGCCAGTTCTCCCCCTCGCGGATGGCCACCCGCAACTCGGGCAGTGCCGTGTCGAATTCGTTCTCCGACAGCATTAGCGTGGCCAGGCTCATCCCGACCGCTTCCTCGTGCTCGACCTCGAGGATGGACTCGGCGACCTGGTTGATGTCGAACACCCGCCCGTCGGCCTCCAGCACGATCAAGCCCGTGGCGGCGCTGTCGAAGACCGCCTGCAATCGATCGCGCTGAACAGCCGCTGCCGACTGGCTGGCCTGCTCCAGCCGGTCGTAGAGATCCTGCATCTCCGTAGACGCCAGCAGGAATGCCCGATCGTGCAGGTAGCGCTGCTTGTCGGCGTCCTCGTAGGCCCCCGAGACCCACTTCAGCAGGCTGCGTATCCGGTCGTCGCCCAAATCGTCCAGGTTCAGCCCGCTGCGTGCGATCTGGCGACGCAGTGTGCGGTGCAGGTCGTCATCGGGCACTGGGGTCGGGCTCCCGCTCGAACAGCGTGGTGACAGTCATGGTCTGGTTGTGCAGCGCGCAATGCCCACCGACCGGCGTGATTTCGCCGTAGCTGTAGAAACCTATGATCGGGCTGTCGCCCATGACATCGCTCAGGCAGTCGAGTTCTTCCTCGGTGCGGTCGCCCAGAACCAGCCGGCGCCCGACGCAGGACACGGCCAATGTCAGACCGGCGTCGGTCTGCGCGGCAGTCTCGGCTGCGTGGGCCGCTCCTTCCATCAGGTTGTCGCTCGTGGTCCACATCAGCCGCGCGTTCCAGCCCTGCGGCACGTCGCCGGCAAACGTCATGGATTGATCGGCTTCGTCCACCGCCAGTACGGTGCGCACGACGCTGGTCGAGCCGTCGGGGGAGGAAACGGTGAGCGGGAAGAGCAGCGCGGAAGCCGGAAGATCCCGGGCCCGGTCACCGAGGTACTCGCGGTAGAGGACGAGGGCGGGCTGCCCGTCGAGTTCGTACAACACGTTGCCCGTGCTGCGGGTGATGGTGCGAACCGGCCCGAACCCATCCCAGCCGGCACCTGTGCCGTGGCGCAGTTCCAGCGATTCGCCGAGCAAGGCCACCCCGGCCACGCAGTCCTCGCCGCGTTGCCCGTCGCAGTAGACCCATGTGCGCTCGAACCGGGGACCGTCGGCTGCCAGCCCGCCGAAGACGGGTGTGCCGGCCGGCAGAACGCTGGTGAGACCAGCCACCATGGCACTGCCGTTGGTATGCAGCCCGCCGCCGAGCACGAGCACACCGGCGACGGGTTCGTCACCGCCGAGTTGCCGGCCCAGGACGGCTCCGAGTTCGCGGCTTTCGCGGCCGTCCCTGACCACGAAGCCGCTGCGCAACGTGGTCTGCGCGAAGGTGACGACCGCGATCACGACCGGCGCGGGGTCGACGTTGTTGGCCAGGATCTGGCCGGCCGTGGAACACGCCAGGACGCAACTATCCGGCAGGGTTGTCCGGATTTCCTCAAGCGCGACCGTGGCGTCGCATTGCGGATCGACGAATGCCAGCACGAGCGTTGAGCAAGCCGATGCGGACAGGCCAGCCAGGTCCTGCGACCAGCCGGTCGCCGGATCCCACGTCACCGTTGTCGTCTGCACACTGTCTCCTGTCTTGATCCTCTCGCACGGCCGTCGGCGATCGCGAGGTGAAAGGTGGCCGTGTTTCTGTGTCGCTGGGGGTTGGGTATGCTGTAACGGTTGCCTTCGCGGCAGCGACAACCCTTGGGGTATGGGGTAATTGGCAGCCCGACTGGTTCTGGTCCAGTTAGTCTAGGTTCGAGTCCTGGTACCCCAGCGAGACGCGTCAGCGACTCATCCGGCCCCGTTGTGTAGCGGCCTAGCACGCCGCCCTCTCAAGGCGGTAGCGCGGGTTCGAATCCCGTCGGGGCTACTGGATTGTCAAAGGGTCCCCACTTCAGGTGGGGGCCCTTTGTCAATCCAATGGGTGCACTGTGATTCAGGAGCCCCGAGCTTGGCGAGGGGCGGGGTCCCGTCGGGGCTACTGGATTGTCAAAGGGTCCCCACTTCAGGTGGGGGCCCTTTGTCAATCCAATGGGTGCACTGTGATTCGAGGAGCCCCGAGCTTGGCGAGGGGCGGGGTCCCGTCGGGGCTACTGGATTGTCAAAGGGTCCCCACTTCAGGTGGGGGCCCTTTGTCAATCCATGAGGTGTGCCGCGATTCGAGGAGACCCGAGCGGCAGCGGCGACATCCGTACCCGCCATCCGTTAGAGGTGCGAACATCCGTTAGACGGAAATGTCCGGTTTGTCCTCTAACCGATGTTCCAAGGTCTAACCGATGTCCTACCCGGTCAGCACCGACGTCAGAGCAACGCCCAACTGTGCGGCCCGGTCTCCCACTGCCCATCGCCGACGTTCAACAGCAATTGCCGCACCTCGTGCTGGCCGCGCAGTTCCAGCCTGACCGTGTCGTTCGTGACGCTCAGGACCGAGACGTCGGCATCCACCAGCCAGGGATTGCTGCGGCGTAGGTGGATCGCGTGGCGGTAGGTGTTCAAAACCGGTTCGCCTAGGGCCGAGAGTCCTTCCGGCGACGCCGGGAATGGTGGACGTACCGCGTCATCGCCCCTGCTGCCCCCGGTCTTGCTGCCGGTGAAGCCCTGTTCGTCCCCGGCGTAGATGGACGGGATACCGGGCAGCAAGCAAAAGCAGCGCGACTGCCAAGCCGAGATTGCGCGGGTCGTTGAGCTGGGTGGCGATGCGGGTCACGTCGTGGTTGCCCAAGAATGTCAGCGGGCGAAATGCCAGGTCGCTCTGACGTTGCAGGCTCCAGGCCAACTCGTGGAAGTTGCGGTCATTCAGCGAACTCCAGATCGCCTTCCACAATTCGTACTGCGTGACCGAGTCCGACCCCCGAACGCGCCACGAAATCGGCGTAGTCGCCATGGATGACTTCGGCCACGATCCAGCAGGAAGGATGGGCCGCCTTGACACGATCGACGATGGGCCGCCACGCGTCGGGCCCGGCTGCATAGGCGGCGTCCAGTCGCCACGCGTCGATACCCCGGTCCAGCCAGTGCGTCATCACGTCCACGACGTAGTCCTGCACGGGTGCGTGGTGCAGGTCGAGTTCCACCAGGCCCTCGTGACCCTCGAAGACACGGGGGTACTCGCCAACCCAGCGGATCCAGGCGCCAGCGGCGGAGCCCGGCCCGTCTGCGATCGCCTGCTGCGCGATGGGGTGATCGCGCCCGACGTGGTTGAACACTCCGTCGAGGGCTACCCGGATGCCCCGCGACCGGGCACTGTCGAACAACTGCTGCAGGTCGGCCTCGTCGCCGAGCCTGGGATCAACGCGGTAGTGGTCGAGTGTGTCGTAGCCGTGCGTGGCGGAGGCAAAGACTGGTGCGAGCAGCAGGCCGTTGGCCCCGATGCCCACTATGTAGTCGAGCCAGTTGGTCAGGTGACCGAGCCGATGCGCGATCCCTTCGATCGCCTCGGTCTCGGCGTCGACGAAACGCAAGGGGTAGCAGTGCCACCAGATGACTGATGCCGTCCAGTCCATATAGGCCATTGTCCCTGGTTCACCCATACCGTCCCAGGTCAGCCTGGATGGTCTCGGCTGCCCCGACCACTGCCTCCCCGAACCGCTTACCCGGTTGGCGGGTCAGGCGGTCCAATGGTCCTGAGATGCTCACCGCCGCGACCACCCGCTCGCCGGTGAAGACAGGGGCCGAGACGCTGCCGACCCCGGCCTCCCGTTCGGCCACGCTCTCCGCCCAGCCACGCCGGCGCACCGTTGCCAGCAGCCGCTCCGAGAAGCCGAAATCCGCATCCGACCAGGCAGCCAGAACCTGGGCTGCGGATCCCGCCTGCATCGTCAGAGTGGCACCCTCCGGCACGGTGTCCCGCAGGCCGGTGCGCGGTTCGACGGCGGCCACACACAATCGGGCATCCCCGCGCCGCCGGTAGACCTGGGCACTCTCGCCGGTCTCGTCACGCAATCTGCGCAGAGTTGGTAGCGCGACGGTACGCAAGCGATCCTGCCCGGCCGCCCCGGCCAGTTCGAGGACACGGCCACCGATGGCATAGCGGCCTTGCGGGTCCCGTTGCAGGAGCCGCAGCGTCAGCAGCGCTGACGCAAGTCGATGGGCGGTGGCGCGGGGGAGTCCGGTCATGTCCACGAGGTCGGCGAGGTCCTGCGGCCCCACCTCGACCGCATCCAGGATGAGGGCCGCTTTCACGAGCGTGCCGACCGTGTTAGTGTTGTCCACGAAGTGATACTACGATCTCACTATGTGGGACGCAAGTGAGGAGTGCGCAATGGCTAAGACCCTGGCGGAGAAGGTGTGGGACGACCACGTGGTGCGCAGCGCCGAGGGTGCGCCGGACCTGCTCTACATCGACCTGCATCTGATCCACGAGGTGACCAGCCCGCAGGCATTCGACGGTCTGCGTGCGGCGGGTCGCCCAGTGCGCCGTCCCGAACTCACAATCGCCACCGAAGACCACAACGTCCCCACGCTCGAAATCGACAAGCCGATCGCCGATCCCGTCTCCCGGGCGCAAGTCGAGGCGCTGCGGGCGAACTGTGCCGAGTTCGGCGTGCCCATCCACCCGCTCGGAGACGCCGAGCAGGGGATCGTGCATGTCGTGGGTCCGCAGCTCGGACTGACCCAGCCCGGCATGACGATCGTCTGCGGCGACAGCCACACCTCGACCCATGGCGCGTTCGGTGCGCTGGCGTTCGGCATCGGGACCAGCGAGGTCGAGCACGTCCTGGCGACCCAGACACTGCCGCTGAAGCCGTTCAAGACCATGGCTGTCAACGTCGACGGCGAACTACCGACCGGCGTGACCGCGAAGGACCTGATCCTGGCGATCATCGCCCAGATCGGCACCGGTGGCGGCCAGGGTTATGTCATCGAGTACCGCGGCCCGGCCATCGAGAAGCTGTCGATGGAGCAGCGCATGACGATCTGCAACATGTCCATTGAGGCGGGTGCTCGGGCGGGCATGATCGCGCCGGATGAGACCACGTTTGCCTACTTGCGCGGACGCGAACGGGCGCCGGCCGACTTCGAGCAGGCGGTGGAGTACTGGCGCACTCTGGTCACCGACCCCGATGCGCGCTTCGACAAGGAAGTGACCATCGATGCGGCCTCGCTGACGCCGTTCGTCACGTGGGGAACGAACCCCGGACAGGGGCTGCCGCTGGCTGCCAGCGTGCCGGCGCCCGAGGACTTCGAGGACCCGAACGCCCAGGCTGCCGCTCGAAAGGCACTGGAGTACATGGGACTCACGCCGGGCACCCCGTTGAAGGACATCGCTGTCGACACGGTGTTCGTGGGCTCGTGCACCAATGGCCGCATCGAGGATCTCCGGGCGGCTGCGAATGTGCTCCGGGGCCGGCAGGTCGCCGAGTCGGTGACGATGCTGGTCGTGCCGGGTTCGGTGAAGGTTCGCCTCGACGCGCAAGCCGAGGGTCTCGACAAGGTCTTCACGGACGCCGGTGCGGAATGGCGCAACGCAGGGTGTTCGATGTGCCTGGCGATGAACCCGGACAAACTGCGCCCGCAGGAGCGCAGTGCGTCGACATCCAACCGCAATTTCGAGGGCCGGCAGGGTCCGGGCGGGCGGACTCACCTGGTGTCACCCGAGGTGGCTGCCGCAACCGCAGTCGCCGGTCACCTCGCCGCTCCCAGTGATCTGGAGGTCTGACATGGAGAAGTTCACGACACATACCGGAGTCGCCGCACCTCTGCGCGCATCCAACGTCGACACCGACCAGATCATCCCGGCGGAGTACTTGAAGCGGATCACCCGCACGGGATACGAGGATGCGCTGTTCTCCGCCTGGCGGCAGGATCCGGACTTCGTGCTGAACCAGCCTGCCTACAGTGGCGCCTCGATCCTGGTCGCGGGCCCGGACTTCGGCACTGGGTCTTCGCGGGAGCATGCCGTATGGGCACTGCACGACTACGGCTTCCAGGTGGTGGTCTCGGCCCGTTTCGCCGACATCTTCCGCGGTAACGCGGGCAAAGGCGGGCTCGTCACCGCGGAGGTGCCGCAGTCCGTGGTCGAGCAGTTGTGGGCATACCTGGACGAGAACCCAGGCGCCGAAGTGACTGTGGACCTGCAGAACCTGCGCATCGTTGCCGGCGACATCGAGGCTGGCTTCGTCATCGACGACTACGTGCGCTGGCGGTTGCTGGAAGGCCTGGACGACATAGGCATCACGTTGCAGCACGCCGATGAGATCGAGATGTTCGAGGACCAGCGTCCGGCGTTTAAGCCGACGACTGTCTGACGGCTCGGGTCCTTGCTCGACCGCAGTGCCCGGCGTTGATCCTGCCGCAAACGCGCTCGGGCCGCGCTTGTGAATCTGGACGGCGTCTTGGCGTCGTTGTCTGTCAAATGGCGCGACCAGCCTCCGAAGATTGTCCGACAAGATCGAGCTGTTGCAAGTCCCGGAACAACGTGACGGCGATGAATCCTCCAAGTTCTATGGGGTTTTCGGGTGGTACGTGAACGTTTGCCGTGACGCATGCTGCGATTCACCGCTACTGTGCAGACACCGTCACGCGGTGATATGCGGCGTGGCGCCCATATACGTGAACACGGGACCCCTACTGTGCTAGGCACACGGAAGATCCCTTATGGAGGAAAGAACGTGAACAAGAACGAGTTCATCGGTGCCGTTGCCGAGCGCTTCGACAATGACCGCAAAGCGGCTCAGCAGGCGGTCGATGCCGTGCTCGACACCATCAAGCAAGAGGTTGCAAAGGGCGAGAAGGTCGCGCTGAGCGGCTTCGGCATCTTCGAGAAGTCGCTGCGTAATGCCCGCACCGCGCGCAACCCGCAGGACGGCTCGCTCATCAAGCTCAAGGCCAAGAACGTGCCCAAGTTCCGGGCCGGCGCGGAGTTCAAGGAGTTCGTCGAGAACCCCCGGGCGGCGCTGAAGAAGGCTCGCGAGGCTGCCAAGAAGGCTCCAGCGCGCACCACTGCAGCAGCCAAGAAGACGACGACCGCCGCGAAGAAGACCACGGCGACTGCGGCGAAGACGACGGCGACTGCGGCCAAGACCGCTGCTACTGCGTCCAAGACCGCGGCCAAGAAGACCACCACTGCTGCAAAGAAGGCCCCGGCCAAGACCACCACGGCGGCTAAGAAGACGACGACCGCAGCGAAGAAGGCTCCGGCCAAGACGACAGCTGCCGCCAAGAAGGCTCCGGCCAAGACGACCGCGGCAGCGAAGAAGGCTCCCGCCAAGAAGGCCCCGGCCAAGACCACCGCAGCCAAGAAGGCACCCGCCAAGAAGGCTCCGGCGAAGAAGGCTCCGGCCAAGACGACCGCGCGCAAGCGCTAGTTCCTACTGCGAAGGGCCGGTCCGGTTGCGGGCCGGCCCTTCGCATGTGCCAAACCCCGCGTTCTGGTGCAGTGGAACTAATGGGCCACGAGCAGGGCCGCGGTGTGCCGTCCCAGGCCCAGTTGCCGCGCTTGGGCGAGATCGGCCGCGGTGTCCACATCTCGGCGCAACCGTCGCATGAGCCTCGATCAGCGGCAGCCCCGCAGCGGCATGAGCACCGGCTGAACCCGGGCCGAAGTGCGGTTGCAGATCGCGGTCGAACGCGCACGTCGTTCCTGTGCCTGCGGCATCGGGTACGAAGCCCCGGGCGTGCTGCAGGACGACTGCGCGTAGATCTTCAGCCCGCACCGCCGGCAGATCGGGCAACAGAGCCGCGCTCACCCCCGACACTGCCGCAGCGATGGCCGCATTGAGGTCGCCATTGTGGAACAGGAATTTCACCGAGTACTGCGCCGCCAACTGCTCCACCCGCTCGTCCGGACTGACAAGGACGACGGGGCCGGTCTCTGATCCGAGCACCGCTTCGACCGTGTCGCACAGCATTGCGACGATCAGGTCCTCCCGGGCCACCCCGGGTACCTCGAGCCGGGTCTTGCCGAGCGTTAGGTCTTTCACCGGCAGGACCCAGAGAACCACAACGACATCCTCGCATCGGGTCGACATCTCACCGCGGCGCAGGGAATGATCGGGGCATGCCCAAGCGACACGGAACGTGGTCCCTCGGGCCTGCATACCGGTTCGCGGCAATCGTCTTGAAGCCTCCGATGGAGTTGTTCACCAAGAAGGACTGGCAGGGTGAGGACTGGCTGCGGCGGGAGTACCCGCCCAGTGATGGCATCGTCGTGGTCACCAACCACATCTCGTGGTTCGACCCGATCCCGTTGGCCCATGTGCTGTGGAACAACGGCCGGGCTCCCAGGTTCCTGGCCAAGGAGGCGATCTTCCGGGTGCCGTTCGTCGGGATGATCGTCTCGAAGGCCCGGCAGATCCCGGTGTATCGCGAGACCGACGTCGCCGCGGATTCGGTACGGGCGGCCATCGACGCGGTCCGCGATGGGGAGGCTGTCGTCGTCTACCCGGAGGGCACGATCACCCGCGACCCGGACCTGTGGCCGATGACTGGGCGCACCGGCGCCGCCCGGATCGCGCTGGCCGCCGGAGTTCCCGTGATCCCGATTGCGCAGTGGGGACCGCAGGACGTCATGGGGCCCTACGTCAAGGAGTTCAAACTCATCCCCCCGAAGCAGATGCATATGCGGGTCGGGCCTCCCGTTGAGCTGGACGACTTGCGCGGTCTCGAAATGACCAGTGAAGTGCTTGCGACGGCCACCACGCGCATCATGGACGAGATCACGAGTCTGCTCGAGGAGATTCGCGGCGAGCACGCACCGGCGCAGCGGTTGGACTTCCGGGCGTGGCGGGAAGCACACAAGGACGAGCAACGAGACGAGGAGGACTGATGCGACGCATCGCGGTGATGGGCAGTGGCTCGTGGGGGACCGGCTTCGGGATGGTGCTGGCTGACGCCGGCGGCGAGGTCGCCATGTGGGCACGAGAACCCGAGGTGGTCGAGGACATCAACCACCGCCATCACAACGACGCCTATCACGAGGGCATCGAACTCCCGCCGTCCATGTGGGCCAGTCAAGAAGTTGGCCAGGTGCTGCAGGGCGCCCAGATCGTTGTGCTCGCCATTCCGTCGCAGACGTTGCGCGACAACCTGCAGGCGTGGAAGGAGATGATCCCCGCCGACGCCACGTTGGTCTCGCTGATGAAAGGCATCGAACTCGGCACGGTGATGCGGATGTCACAGGTCATCGCCGAGGTCACCGGCTTCCCCGAGTCGCAGGTGGCTGTTGTGAGCGGTCCGAACTTGGCCCGCGAGGTGGCGCAGCGACAGCCCGCGGCCACCACTGTCGCGTGCGCCGACGAGGAGCGCGCGCAACAGCTGGCCGAGGCGACCACGACCGCCTACTTCCGCCCGTACTACACGACCGACATCATCGGCGCCGAACTCGGCGGCGCGGTCAAGAACGTCATCGCCTTGGCCAACGGCATGGCCTACGGACTCGGTTTCGGAGAGAACGCGCAGGCGTCCCTGATCACGCGCGGCCTGGCCGAGATGACCCGGCTCGGTGCCGCGTGTGGCGCCAACGAGCTGACGTTCCTCGGTCTGGCGGGGATCGGGGACCTGATCGCTACCTGCACCTCGTCGCTGTCGCGTAACCGCACGTTCGGCGAGAACCTCGGTCGCGGGCTGACCGTGGACGAGACGATCGCCAAGACCAAGCAGACATGTGAGGGCGTCAAGAGTTGCCAGTCGATCCTGGACCTCGCCCGCCGCAACGGTGTTGACATGCCCATCACCGAGCAGGTGGTGCAGGTCGTGCACGACGGCATGGCGCCGCGGGAGATGCTCTACAACCTGATGTCGCGCGACCCCAAGGCCGAGCAGGGTCACGACGGGCTGTCCTAACTCCCGTGGGTTTGGGCATGTGCACGCAGCCCGTGGGTAGTGCGGGCCATGGAACTGCTGTTCATCGGCACCGCGACCACGCTTCTCAAGTTCGGGCCGTTTAGGCTGCTGACCGATCCGAACTTCCTCCACAAGGGTCAGCGCGCCTACCTCGGTCGCGGGATGTGGAGCAAGCGACTGACTGAACCGGCCTGCCAACCGGCGGACTTGCCGCAGTTGGATGCAGTGGTGTTGTCGCATCTGCATGGAGATCACTTCGATCGGGTAGCTCGACGCGGCCTGGATCGCGAGGTGCCCGTGATCACCACTGCCCACGCCGCTCGGCACCTGGACAAGTGGGGCTTCGCCACTGCTGCGCTGGATACCTGGCAGCAACACACCCTGGCCACCGAAGGGCACACACTCTCGGTGACCTCGGTGCCGGCGGTGCACGCGCGTGGTCTGCTCGGACGTCTTCTGTCGCCCGTCATGGGCAGTGTGATCACGCATACGGATCCGAACGGCCAGCGCTTCAGCACCTACATCTCCGGCGACACCCTCACCGGCGACCATGTCGATGCCATCCATGAGCGTTTCCCGGATCTGGATGCAGCTGTTGTCCATCTCGGAGGCACCCGCATCCTGCTGCACACCGTCACCATGGACGACGTGCAGGGCGTCGATCTGCTGCGCCGGCTTGAGCCGCCTGACGCGATCGCTGTGCATCATGACGACTACCGGGTCTTCCGCTCGCCAGTGCCGCGGTTCCTGGCCCGCGCGGCGCACCAGGTGCCGCAGGTTCGGGTGCATGTGCCGCAAGCGCGGCGAGAAGAGTGTCGCTAGTCTCGCAGCCAGCCCTGACAGCGCAGCGTCCAGGTCGGCCCACAGATCCTCGACGTGCTCGATTCCCACGGACAGGCGCAGCAGGGCCTCGTCGACCAGCGGCGACTCGAACGCGTGTCGCCGCCGCCGTTCCAGCGTGGACTCCACCCCGCCCAGGCTCGTGGCGTGCGTCCAGAGCTGAGTGCTCTCGCACAACCGCTGGGCCGCTTCTGCCCCACCACGCGGGATCAAGCCGAGGATCGGGGTGATGATCTCCATCTGTCGCATCGCCAACTCGTGGTCGGGGTGTGATGGCAGCCCGGGCCAGATGACCTGCTCCACCTGCGGATGCTCCTGCAGCCGTTGTGCCAGTACTGCCGCGTTCGCATGCGCCCGTCGCAACCGCACGTCCAATGTGCGCACTCCGCGCAGTGCGAGCCACGCCTCCATCGGTCCGGGGATCGCACCGTCGAGTTCGCGATGGGTGCGGAACTCCTGCGCCAGATCGTCGTCCCGGCACACCACTGCGCCCAGGATCAGGTCCGAGTGGCCCGACAGGTATTTGCTGACCGAGTGCACGACCACATCGGCGCCGAGTTCGAGCGGACGCTGGCCCAAAGGCGTCGCGAACGTGTTGTCCACCACGGTTGTGCCGCGAGCTGCTGTTGCAGCGATGTCGTAGACCCGCAGGTCCGGGTTGGTCGGCGACTCCAGCCACTGCAGACCGGGGCCTTCCGGGATCGCGCGGCGATCGATGGCCGATCGGGTGCCGGGGTAGATGACAGGTGGCGTGGTGATCGACGCCGGCCGCAGGACGTCCAGGACGGCGCTGGTGGCTGCCATCCCGGAAGCGAACAGCACAGCGTGGCCGCGCTCGAGCGCTGCGAGCACCTCCTCGAAGGCCCGGCTGTTACGGGCATCGTGGCGGGCGTACTCGGTGTCACCTCCCGCGGTCAGGGCCGAGGCGAACTCCACGGACCGGTTCAGTGGCTGGCCAGGCAGGTGGTCGGGCCTGCCGGCGGCGACGGTGACAGTGGCAAGGTCCATCGGTGCTCCTGCACTAAGGTCGAAGGCGTGTCTGAATCGCGGATCCGGGTCGCAGTGGTCTACGGGGGTACGAGCTCGGAGCACAGCATCAGTTGTGTTTCCGCGGGCAGCGTACTGCGCGCACTGGACCCCGAGCGCTTCGAGGTCGTGCGGGTCGGGATCGACCGGCAAGGCACCTGGCGGCTGGACACCCAGGACCTGGATCGGCTGCGGCTCGGAGCGGAACTGCCGGAAGTGCTGGGCGGGCCGGAGGTCGCTCTGCACCTCGGCCAGCACCAGCGCGGCTTCCAGGTGGGTGAGGAGTTTCTGCCGGTCGACGCGGTATTCCCCGTCCTGCACGGCCCCTTCGGCGAGGACGGCACAGTCCAAGGGCTGTTCGAAGTCGCGGGTCTGCCCTACGTCGGTTCGGGTGTGCTGGCCAGTGCCTTGACGATGGACAAGGTGAGCTTCAAGCACCACATGCAGGCCGAAGGCCTGGACGTCGGACGATTTGTCGATGTCAGCGCGGCGCAATGGGCGGCCAATCCATCCGACGTCCGACAGCGGATCGCCGTGCTCGGGTTCCCGGTGTTCGTCAAGCCCAGTCGCGCGGGATCCTCCCAAGGCATCAGCAAAGTGCACTCGATGGCCGAGTTGGACGACGCTATCGACGAGGCCTGCCGCCATGACCCGCGGTTGATCGTGGAGACGGCAGTGGCCAACGCCCGGGAGATCGAGGTCGGGGTGCTGGCCACTCCCGACGTGGCCGTCAGCGTCCCGGGCGAGATCGTCGTGCGGGAGAGCCACGAGTTCTACGACTTCGAAGCGAAGTATCTCGACGACAGCGTGGACCTGGTGATCGACCCGGAACTGCCCGAGGCGGTGCGCTCCCGCTTGGCTGACACCGCGCGCCGCGCCTTCGCGGCGTCGATGTGCGAGGGCCTGGCGCGGGTGGACTTCTTCGTCACCGGTCACCGCGTCGTGCTCAACGAGATCAACACGATGCCGGGCTTCACCTCCGCCTCGATGTTCCCGCTGGTCTGGGAAGCGACCGGCCGCTCGTACAGTGAAGTGGTGACCAGCCTCATCCAGGACGCTCTGCGCCGGGGAGTCGGCCTACGGTGATTCCCTTCGCGCCGCCCGCCGATGCGCCCAAGCCGCCGGTTGTCGAGAAGTTCATCCCCTACGGCAACGCCCGCAAGCGGCAGATGGCTGGCTACTCCTACCGGCACTACGGCGTGCGGACTTGGCAGTTGAACGATCCCCAGGCGATCGTGCTTGCACTACACGGTGAGCCGGAACTGGCAGTCGCCCTGGAACCTGTTTGCCAGTAACAGTCCGACGGCGGGGCCCGCAGGGTCGGCCGCGGAACGCCCCGGTGGCTGCACGCACTTCTTGGTCGCGAAGAGCGGCAAGATCATCCAATTGGCCCCGCTGACGACGATGTGCCGGCATGCGATCGGCATCAACGACCGCTCGATCGGGATCGAGTTCGTCGAGATGAGTTCCGCCTCGAACATCCTCGCCCGGCCCAAGCAGGTGCAGGCGGGACTGGCGCTCGTGCGCTGGTTGCAGTCGCAGACCGGCGTGACCACGTCCAACGTGATCGGGCACAAGATGGTCAACGCCTCGCCCTACTTCCACGAGTTGGTGCCCGGCTGGCGCAACGACCACACCGACTGGAATGCCGGGCAGGTGCGGAAGTTCCGCGCTCAGTTGTGACGGTCTGCGCCTTGAATCGGCCAGTCAGCCCGGACGGCCGATCGGTGAGCATTCCGGGCATCCGTTAGCCCTACGGAGGGGTTCTGAGCGTCCCGGAATGCTAACCGATGCCCAGGTTGCTCACCGATTGCTCTTTCGCCTGCCCGGCTTATGGCGCAGCCCCCGCTGCCCCACTCACCTTGGTGCCGGCTTGCATCGGCGCCGCGAGATCGACCAGGGGATTGACCTCGGGGGAGTGCGTGTCCGGCACGTACACCTCAACCTGCGGGGTGCGGCCGACCGCCGTGAAGATGTACCCGTGCTCCTGCTCCTCGGCCAGCCAGGACACGTCGTTCACGACGATCATCTCGGAAGCGGGACGGTAGGCCGCGGGCGTCGCCACGCCACATTTGAGCACGATCCGCGGGTCGCCCCACGCCGCGGCGTACTCCGAACGCCCGGAGTTCTCCGCGCCGTCGACTGAGTCGGGTAACCCGCCGACCAGGGCACGGCAGGCAGCCTGGTCAGATCCCGGAGGATCAGCAGTGGGTTGTGGTTGGCCCCCACACGCCGTCAGCAGCAGGACGGCGGCTACAAGCGCACGACGGGGCACGTCAGCGTACGGGTAATGCCGGGAATCTCCTGGACTTTCGCGACGACCATCTTCCCGAGTTCGTCCACGCTCTCGGACTCCGCGAGAACGATCACGTCGTAGGGCCCGGTCACATCATCGGCGCGAGTGACGCCGGGGATCTCCCGGACCGCTTCGGCGACCCTGGATGACGACGCCACCTCGGTCTGGATCAGGATGTAGGCCTGGACCGTGCTCACGTTTGCCTCCCGCAGTCGATGCTTTAGGAGACTACACGCCGGTCACCATGTCAGCGACGACGGAGGGATGTGCGATGAGCGGTCAGACGGTGGCGGACGTCGGGGAGTTCGGGCTGATCGCTGCGCTGCAACCGCGCCTGCGTTCGACCGCGGCGGTCGAGGTGCCCTCCGGTGACGATGCGGCCGTACTGCGGCTGGGCGGCGAGCGCCTGGTAGTCAGCACCGACATGCTTGTGCAGGACCGGCATTTCCGGCTGGAGTGGTCCGGGCCCGAGGACATCGGTCGCAAGGCCGCGGCCCAGAACTTCGCCGACCTCACCGCGATGGGCGCCCGCCCGGTGGCTCTCACCGCTGCCGTCGCCCTGCCGCCGCAGACGCAGGTGGACTGGGTGCTCGGTGTTGTCGATGGACTGGTCGCCGAGGCGGCCGAACTGGGTGCGGCCGTGGTGGGCGGGGACGTCACCCGCGCCGACGTCATCTCCATCGCTGTGACCGCACTCGGCGTGCCCAGTGGCAGTCGGCTCGTAAGCCGTGCTGGTGCGCGGCCTGGGGACGTGGTTGCTGTCTGCGGGCGGCTGGGCTGGGCCGCTGCTGGCTTGGCGGTGCTGGGTCGCGGGTTCCGTTCGCCGCGCGTCGTCGTCGACGCCCACCGTCGCCCGCACCCGCCCTACTCGGCCGGTGCACTGGCAGCCGCGGCGGGTGCCACGGCCATGATCGATGTCAGTGACGGGCTGCTGTCGGACCTGGGCCACGTGGCCGCAGCTTCCGGCGTGCAGATCGTGCTCGACCCCGAAGCCCTGCCGGTCGACGACCAGGTCAAGGAGACGGCCTCGGCGTTCAATGCCGACCCGCTGGGCTGGGTGCTCACCGGCGGCGACGACCACGCTCTCGCGGCGACGTTCCCCGCGGGCGCTGCACTGCCAGCCGGCTTCCTTGCGGTGGGCGAGGTGCTGGAGGGGTCAGGCGTCGAGGTCCCCGGTTACCGGCATGTGGGGCTGCCGGGGTACGACCACTTCCGGGAGTGAGCCGTGGAGTCACAAAGCCCGCAGCGGTGAGGGTTCTGTGACTTCACGGCCAGAAACTGGTCGCTGGGTCACAAAGCCCCGCAGTGGGGACGGTTTTGTGACTGCACGGCCAGAAAGTGGTCGCTGGGTCACAAAGCCCGGGGAAGCGTCGAAACCTCAGACGGCGCGGGTGACCTTGCCGGCCTTCAGGCAGCTGGTGCAGACGTTGATGCGCTTGGGGCTCTTGCCCATCATGGCGCGCACGCGCTGGATGTTGGGGTTCCAGCGGCGCTTGGTCCGGCGGTGCGAGTGGGAGATGTTGTGGCCGAAGCCAGGACCCTTGCCGCAGACATCGCAGGTGGCAGCCACGGTCACTCCTTAAGAAAGTCGTCAATCAGGCGCGCAAAGGCGCAGAAGTCCTTTACAGGATAGCCGATGCTGCCCGGAATCGTCCCTGCCCCCCGTTACCCTTGCCATTGACCCCCTAACCCGACCCGCGAGGAGAGCCGATGCCCGAAGTGGCCCTCGACGCCGCGGCCGTGCGAGAGTGGATGCGGGCCAGCCAGACGGCCCTGGGCAACCGGCGGGCCGAGATCGACGCGCTGAACGTATACCCGGTGCCTGACGGGGATACCGGAACCAACATGTACCTCACCGTCGAAGCGGCCGCCATCTCCGCGATGGAGATCACAGACCCGAGGCCGGAGCCGGGTCCGGTGGCCGAAGCGCTGGCCCGTGGTGCGCTACTCGGAGCCCGGGGGAACTCGGGGGTGATCCTTAGCCAGATGCTGCGCGGCCTTGCCGATGTGCTGGCCACCACGCCCGCCCCCGACGGCGCGGCACTGTCTGCCGGACTCACTCGGGCCGCCGATCTCGCGTACTCCGCGGTCAGCCGCCCGGTCGAAGGGACCGTTCTCACGGTCGCCCGGGCCGCAGCCGAGGCGGGCGCCCAGGTCGCGCAATCCGGTCTCGCGCATGTCGCCAAGGCTGCCTCCGGCAAGGCGCACGAGGCGCTGGCGCTGACCCCTACCCAACTTCCCGAACTCGCGGCCGCGGGTGTGGTGGACGCCGGTGGCATGGGCTACTGCGTAGTCCTCGATGCGCTGGCCGGTGTGCTGACCGGCGAGGAGCTTGCGATCGACCCGACCGAAACGCTGGTGGTGCACGAGCCGCAGCCCGGGCAGGAGTACACCGGGCCTCGCTACGAGGTCATGTACCTCTTGGACGCTGAGGACGACGGGATTCCGCGGTTGCGTGCTCACTTGGACGAACTGGGTGACTCGCTGGTCGTGGTCGGCGGTGGCGGACTGTGGAACGTGCATGTACACACCGAGACGATCGGCGCCGCGATCGAGGCGGGTATCGACGTGGGACGCCCGCACCGGATCGCCGTCACCGACCTGATCGAGCAACAACGCAGCCGGCCGCGTGACATCACCCGGGTGGTCGTGGCCGTCGCGCACGGTCCGGGCGTGGCCGAGTTGTTGGAGGACTCCGGCGCGATGGTCGTGCGCACCCCGCCGAAGGGCCGGCCGAGCACCCGCGACTTCGTGCGGGCCGTTACGTCCTGCGGCGCTCGGGAGGCGCTGTTGCTGCCGTCGGATGCCGACTCCACCCCGGTGGCCAAAGCCGCCGCCGAGTTCCTGCGCGACGACGACATCCGGGTCGCTGTGGTGCCCGAGCCGTTCCATCGTCCAGACGCTGGCGGCGGTGGCCGTGCACGATTCCGCGGCAGGCTTCGACGACGACGTCGTGACCATGGCCCGGGCGTCGAGTGCGACCCGCTACGGCGGCGTGACGGTGGCCAGCAAGGAAGCCATCACCACAGCCGGTCGCTGCCAAGTGGGCGATGTGCTCGGCCTGGTCGACGGCGACATCGTGGAGATCGGCAGCGACGTCACCGAGGTGGCCCTGCGCGTCATCGAGCGGATGAGCAGCAGCACCAGCGAACTCGTCACGGTCGTTACGGGCCTGGACTGCCCACAAGAGCTGATCCCCACCATTGAGGACCATCTGCAATCCGCACTGGTCGACCTGGAGGTCGTGACCGGGGGCCAGCCGTTCTGGCCGGCGATCATCGGCGTGGAGTGACGTGCCGGATCTCGCGACATCGTTGGCTGAAGTACTGGGCGGCTCAAGCGCTCGGAGTCTGCGCACCTCGCACGCGGTCCACACCTGCGAGGACCTGCTCTGGGTGTTCCCCCGCCGCTACCAGGACATGTCGCAACTGACCGACATCGCGAGTCTGCGCGAAGGCGATGTCGCCACTGTGCTGGCCCGGGTGAAGACCGCGGCCACCCGACGCACCCGCAAGGGGGAGATGCTCAACGTCGTCATCACCGACGGCAACGCGGATCTGCACCTGGCCTTCTTCCGCGGCATCCGGGGGTTCAAGGCCCGGCTGCAACCCGGCCGGATCGGGTTGTTCAGCGGCAAGGTCGGCTCGTTTAACCATCAGCTGCAACTCGCCCATCCCCTGTGCGCGTTGGCGCCCATGGGGGAGCAGGACGACCCGGAGGAGGTCGAAGCCTTCCTCGCCAAGATCAACCCGATCTACCCGGCCACCGCGAGCATCCCGACCTGGCGGGTAGCGCAGGCCGTCAAGCTCGTGCTGGACGCGGTGGATCTGCGCGACGATCCGCTGGACGAGACGATCCGCAGCGCCCGGAATCTGGTCTCGCAAGCCGAGGCGTTCGAACGGATCCACCGGCCCACATCCATCGACCAGGTGGACGCCGCCCGCGACCGCTTCCGGTACGAGGAAGCGTTCGTGCTGCAGACGATCCTGGGCCTGCGCCGTCGCGCCGCTGCCAACAGTCCAGCGACGGCCCGGACCGGCCGTGTCGGAGGACTCGCGGACGCAATTGCAGCAGCGCCTGCCCTTCCCGCTGACAGCCGGCCAGGAGAACGCGCTGCAGAACATCCGGGGCGACCTCGCACAGCCAGCCCCCATGCAACGGTTACTGCACGGTGAGGTCGGCGCCGGCAAGACCCTGGTCGCACTGCTGGCCATGGCCACGGTGGTCGATTCCGGCGGTCAGGCCGCCCTGCTGGCGCCGACTGAAGTGCTTGCGCAGCAGCACTTCGCCTCGATCACCGGGATGCTCGGCGAGTTCGCGCAGGCCGGCATGCTCACCGGCGACGCGGCCGGGACCCAGGTGGTGCTGCTGACCGGTTCGATGACCGCTGCCGCGCGCAAGGAGGCGCTGCTCAAGACGATGACCGGCGAGGCGGGCATCGTGGTGGGCACACATGCGCTGCTCAACGAGAAGGTGCAGTTCGCCGACCTCGGTCTGGTCGTCGTCGACGAGCAGCACCGGTTCGGCGTCGAACAACGGGCGGCGCTGCTGGAACGCGGTGCGGACAACCGCAGGCCGCACCTGCTGGTCATGACCGCCACCCCCATTCCACGTACCGTCGCGATGACCGTGTTCGGGGATCTGGACGTCACGACACTGCGGGAACTGCCGGGCGGCCGCGCCGGGATCAGCACGTTCGTCGTCGATGAGCATCGCGCTCCGCGACACGCCACCCGTATGTGGGAGCGGGTGGTCGAGGAGGTCCGGCAGGGTCGCAAGGCCTACGTGGTGTGCCCGCGGATCGGTGACGAGGAGCCTTCCGAGGAGTTCGACACCGAAGGCACCCGCGGCGTTCTGTAGGACTGCTGAGGCCCTGGCCGGAAACGAGTTGTCCGAGGCGCGGGTCGGTGTGCTGCACGGCCGGATGCCCGCCGCCGAGAAAGCCGAGGTCATGGGACGTTTCGCCGCTGGTCCGGACCAGCCAGACAGCATCGACGTGCTCGTGGCGACCAGCGTGATCGAGGTCGGCGTGGACGTGCCCAGCGCCTCGGTGATGGTCGTCCTCGACGCCGAGTCCTTCGGGGTTTCGCAGTTGCACCAGTTGCGGGGGCGGGTCGGTCGCTCGGAACTCCCCGGCCTGTGCCTTCTGGCCACTCGCAATCCCGAGGCCACCGCCCGGCTGGAACAGGTCGCGGCCACCACCAACGGTTTCGACCTGGCCACCATCGACCTGCAGACCCGCAAGGAGGGCGACGTGCTCGGCACCGCGCAGTCCGGCCGGATGACTCGGTTGCGGCTGCTGCGGGTGATCCGTGACGAGGCGCTGATCGAGCAAGCCCGCCAGGACGTCGCCGAACTTCTGGACCGCGACCCCGATCTGCAACAGCACAAGGCGCTGCGGGCGACGGTGAACCGGTGGCAAAGCGCCGCCGAATACGTGGAGAAGGCATGACGCGGATCGTGGCCGGAGCCGCCGGCGGACGTCGCCTGAAGGTGCCCGCGGCGGTCACCCGGCCGACATCGGACCGGGTGCGGGAGGCGCTGTTCTCCTCGCTGGTTGCCGCCCGGGAGCTGGCCGGTGCCCGCGTGCTGGACCTGTACGCCGGGTCCGGCGCGCTGGGCCTGGAGTCCGCGTCGCGGGGTGCCACCGCTGTGACGCTGGTCGACGACTCCTTGGCCGCGGTGTCGGTGATGAGGCAGAACATGAGCACGGTCGGGCTGCCCGGCATCCGGGTCGTCAAGGCGAAGGTCCGGGACTTCCTCACCACGCCCGCACGACCACACGACCTCGTGTTCCTGGACCCGCCTTACGCGGTGCCCGCCGCTGAGGTCGGCGAGGTGCTGGACCGGCTGGCAGCAGGCTGGCTCGCGGAGCAGGCATTCGTCGTCGTGGAGCGCGGACGGGACGGCCGGGATCTGGACTGGCCGACCGGATTTGAGCCGGGGTGGGAGCGCACGTTCGGCGACACCCACGTAGTGCGCGCGGTTTGGTACGGTCACGTTCACGAGAATTAGGAGCAGGTGTGCGTAGAGCAGTTTGCCCGGGATCGTTCGACCCCGTCACGAACGGCCATTTGGACATCATCGCCCGAGCCAGTCGGCTGTTCGACGAGGTCGTCGTCGCGGTGCTCATCAACAAGTCCAAGCAGGGCATGTTCACCATCGACGAGCGCATCGACCTGCTGCGGGAAGTCACCGCCGAGTACCCCAACGTGCTGCTGGCCTCGTTCCACGGCCTGCTGGTCGACTTCTGCCGGGATCGCGACATCCAGGCCATCGTCAAGGGCCTGCGCGCCGTTAGTGACTTCGACTACGAGTTGCAGATGGCCCAGATGAACTACCAGCTGTCGGGAGTGGACACCGTCTTCGTGTCGACAAACCCGCTCTACTCCTACTTGTCGAGCAGTCTCATCAAGGAGGTCGCAACCTACGGCGGCGACGTGTCCAACCTCGTCCCCGGCGTGGTGAACGAGAGATTGCTCGTTCGCGTGGCAGATTCGGGATGAACCTGATATTGCGCTAGGAGGGCCCGCATGGAGGTCTACGAACGGCTCGACGACCTCGTCGACCTGATCGAAGGCGCTCGGGGAGTGCCGCTGTCCGATTCCTGTGTCGTGAACCGCACGATCGCATTGGAACTGCTGGAAGCGGTGCGCGCGCTGATGCCCGCCTCGTTGCGCGATGCCGCCACCATCCTGGCCGATCGGGACGACGTCCTCGAAGACGCAGCTCGGGAGGCGCAAGCGCAGGTGGGAGCCGCGCGCGACGAGGCTGGATCGATCATCGAGATGGCGCGCACGGACGCCGCCGCCTTCGCCGCACAGGCGCAGGCCGACGCCGAGCAGGTGCGCGCGCAAGCCCGCGCCGACGCCGACCAGACCATTGAGCGGGCCCGCTTGGAGGCCGAGCGGATGGTCGCGTCCGACACTGTGCGGCTGGAGGCGGAGCGACAGGCGGGTGTTCTGGCACAGCAGGCCAACGCCGACGCCTCCCGGGTGCGCGCCGAAGCCGACATCTACGTGGACAAGCGCCTGGCCCAGCTGGAGGACACGTTGCGGGCAGCCCTGGACCAGGTCGGCCGGGGCCGGCGCCGGGCCAGCGCAGCCACCCCGACCACAGCGCCGTCGAGCGTGGACGTCACCGACGGTTTTTACGACTTCGCCAAGGACCCTGAGGTCGCCGGGGACCTCGTGGGGGGCCGGCGGCGCGGCAGCCGCTAGGGAAGTGCTGCATAATGCTGTGTCCTGCGCGAAACGGGGTTGGGCGGGAGAGATGTGGGGCGCCGCAGATCGCTCGGTCAGGCTCGTTGCAGCCAGGGCATGATTAATCAGTGGTTCCTTAGCCTCGGCGCGAATCCGTTAGACCTTGCACCATTCGTTAGAGGGCAAAACGGACATTTGCGTCTAACCGATGTCCCAAGGTCTAACGCCTGGCGAGGTCAGGCCGGCGCTCTGGGCGACTCGCCTCGCACTCACCTTGCGAGGTCGGCGGCGGCGGGTCCCGCAGCCGGTTGCTACCCTGGAACGACGTGGCCGTGGGGCCATGCCCACCGGCGTGCCTGCCGGTATCGACCGACGAGGACCTTCCATGAGCACCAGCGCCGCGGCGCCGTTCGTGGTCGACGTGCGCCCATTGCTCGGCAAGCCGGGTGCATATCAGCGCGTGGATCTCACCGAGCCCGCGGGCGAGGGGATCGGCACCCCGGTTGTCACGCTCGCTGCCGACGCGCCCGTGCACGTGGTGGCCATGCTCGAGTCCGTGCGCGAGGGCATCCTGGTCACTGGCACCGCCAGCGCCGTCGGTACAGCGGCATGCAGTCGGTGTCTGGACCCGGTCGAGGTCGATCTCACAGCCGACCTGCAGGATTTGTACGCCTGGAACGCCGAGGAGGCCGAGGTCGACGAGTTCGGCGAGCGTGGGCCGCACCTCGATGGCGAGTTGCTCGACCTGCGTCCGGCGGTGCGCGACGACCTCATGCTGGAGATGCCGCTGGCTCCGGTGTGCGATCCCGAATGTCCGGGCCTGTGCCCCCAATGCGGCGCGCGACTGGCCGACGAACCGGATCATGCCCATGATTCCGGTGATCCGCGCTGGGCCGCTCTGTCCGCCCTGAAAGACGACCTGCTCGCACAGCAGGCTGACCCCGAGGAGAAGTAACGTGGCCGTTCCGAAGCGCAAGAAGTCGCGCAGCAACACCCGCTCCCGCCGGGCGCAGTGGAAGACTGCCGCGCCGACGCTGGCCGCTTGCAAGCAGTGTGGTACTCCGAAGCCGCCGCACACGGCGTGCCCCGAGTGCGGCACCTACGCGAAGCGCCGCGTCCTCGACGTCTGAGGTCGCCGGTGACCACGACGGGGGACCTCGGCGAACTCGTGGAACGGCTGGGTCTGCCCTGCCGCCCCGAGTTGCTCGACCTTGCCCTGGTGCATCGCTCTTACTCCTATGAGAACGGGCGCATCCCCACCAATGAGCGCCTGGAGTTCCTCGGTGACTCGGTGCTGGGCGTGGTGATCACCGACCACCTTTACACCACTTATCCGGAGTTGCCCGAGGGGCAATTGGCCAAGATGCGGTCGGCCATCGTCAATGCCCAGTCGCTGGCCCGCATGGCCACCGAGGTGGGTTTGGGGCAGTACTTGCTGCTGGGTCGAGGTGAGCAGACCACCGGCGGCCGTGAGAAGGTCTCGATCCTGGCCGACGCGATGGAGGCCATCATCGGCGCGGTCTACCTGCAGATCGGCCTGGAAGGGGCGCGGGCCTTCATCCTGGAACGCTTCGGCAGTTTGATCGACGCCGTCTCGCACCTGGGCGCCGGCCTGGACTGGAAGACCAGCCTGCAGGAGCTCGTGGCCGGCCTCGGCGAAGGCCCTCCCGAGTACGTCGTGTCCGGCGAGGGCCCGGATCACGACCGCGTGTTCACTGCGCAGGTCCGCAGTCGGCGGGCAACTCTACGGGCACGGCGCGGGCAAGACCAAGAAGCAAGCCGAACAACTGGCCGCCGAGGGTGCCTTCGCACAGTTGCAGGACCGTTCTCCCGGCGATGCCTGAACTGCCCGAGGTCGAGGTCGTCCGGACCGGACTGCAGCAGTGGACCGCAGGGCGCACGATCTCCGAGGTTGCGGTGCTGCATCCCCGGGCGATCCGTCGGCATGTCGCAGGAGCGACGGATTTCACGGCCCGGCTACGCGGTATGCGACTAGGCGATGTCCACCGGCGCGGCAAGTTCCTCTGGTGGCCGCTGCGGGGCGAGCAGGCCCTCGTCGGGCACCTGGGCATGTCCGGGCAGTTCCGTCTCGACGCCGATCCGGGCATCCACACCAGAGTCACGTTCGACCTCGACCGCCGGCTGCTGTTCGACGACCAGCGCACGTTCGGCGGCCTGTGGCTGGACCCGTTGGTGGACGGGCTTCCGGCCGCCCTGACCGGCATCGCACCGGATCCCTTCGCCGCCGAGTACGACCGGCGTGCAGTGGTCGCGACGATCCGCTCCCGGCACGCTCCCGGTCAAGGCGCTGCTGCTGGATCAGTCGATCGTCTCGGGCATCGGCAACATCTACGCCGACGAGGCCCTGTGGCTGGCGCGGGTCCACTGGCGCACGCCCGGTAACGCGCTCAGCGCTCGCCGGGTAGGTGCCTTGCTGGATGCGGCCACCGAGGTGATGGCTGCCGCGATCGCGGCCGGTGGGACCTCGTTCGACCGGCTGTACGTCAATGTCAACGGCAGCAGTGGGTACTTTCAGCGTGCCTTGCACGCCTACGGCCGTGAGGGTCTGCCGTGTGAGCGCTGCGGAACACCGATCGTGCGGGAGCGGTTCGCCAATCGTTCGTCGTTCCGGTGTCCGCGCTGCCAGCGGGGCTGATCGGCGGCGCGTTTCCTTGACGCTCTTGTCGCCGTTATGTCACTCTGATATACGGACGTGATCAACGTCCGAGTGCCGGCCGCCAGCGCCAGTGCGCGACGTGTGGAGGATTCGATGGCCAAAGTGGTCTACGCCGCAGGTACCCAGATGGACCCCCGGCTGATGGCCGAGTTGGCGTCGTTGCGGGCCCGTGTGGCCGAACTCGAGCGGGAGAACTCCGCGTTGCGGCTGGAGAACGAGACCTTCGATGACGAGGTTCGCAGCCTGGCAGCCGAACCCCCGGTGCTCGCCTGATCCTCCCAGCCCTTGGGCAAGACCTCCTAAGGGCCGGTCCCGTGGTCGCCGCGCGCATGGTGAATTCGGTGCGGCCGATTTCGCAATCGGTTAGCAGTCTGGGCATCGGTTAGCCTCTAGGGCGCCAAAAACCCATCCCTGCCGCTCACGGATGCCCGGAATGCTCACGGATCGGCTGGTTCATGATCGCTCATCGCCGCCGCAAAGCCCCCGCGTGGCGTGACCCGGTCAGGGCGCGATTCGCCGTTACTCTGAAGTCCTTCCCCCAGGCGTCGGAGTCCTCCGACGTGTCCGTGCTGTGCGGTGAGGAGGCCCGACGCGTGCATTTGAGGAGCCTGACCCTACGAGGGTTCAAGTCCTTCGCCTCGGCGACGACCATCGATCTGGAACCGGGCATCACCTGCGTTGTAGGGCCCAACGGGTCCGGCAAGTCCAATGTCGTCGACGCCATCGCCTGGGTCATGGGAGAGCAGGGTGCCAAGAGCCTGCGCGGCGGGAAGATGGAGGACGTCATCTTCGCGGGCACCTCGGGCAAGGCGCCGCTTGGCCGCGCCGAGGTGGAACTGACCATCGACAACTCCGACGGGGCTCTGCCGATCGACTACTCCGAGGTGACGATCCGCCGGACCTTGTTCCGCAGCGGCGGTTCTGAATACGCGATCAACGGTCAGACCTGCCGGCTGCTGGACATCCAGGAGCTGCTGTCCGACTCGGGCATCGGCCGGGAGATGCACGTCATCGTCGGCCAGGGCCGGCTGGACGCCATCCTGCACGCGAGCCCCGAGGACCGGCGCGGCTTCATCGAGGAGGCCGCGGGGGTGCTCAAGCATCGCCGCCGCAAGGAGAAGGCGTTACGCAAGCTCGAGCAGATTCAGGCCAACCTGCAGCGGCTGACCGACCTGTCCACGGAACTGCGCCGGCAGCTCAAGCCGCTGGGCCGGCAGGCCGAAGTGGCCCGTCGTGCGGCCACCATCCAGGCCGACGTCCGCGACGCCCGGCTGCGATTGCTCGCCGACGACGTGTCCAGGGTGCAGTGCGACCTGGCACAGGAACAGGCCGACGAGTCCGCAGCGAAGGAAGAACGGGAACGCGCGGAGGCCGCCGCCGCGCAGGCGCGGACCGCCGAGGCCGACATCGAGCAGCAGTTGCAAGAGATCGCCCCGGCGCTGCACAACGCCCGCACCAGGTCGATGGATCTCACGCGGCTGCGTGAGCGCACGCGCGGGCTGGTCGCGGTGATCTCCGAACGCCGCCGTTCCCTGGAACGTGAACAACTCGAATTCAGCTTCGGCGTCGACCCGGAGGATCTGCAGCGGCAGAGCGAGACTGTCGCGCGGGATCTGGCAGCCCAGGAGCAGGCGGCCCAGGGCCTGCAGGCCGAGTTCGAGCAGGCGCGCTCCGCCGCCGAAGCTGTGGGCCTTCGGGTGCGTGAGGAGCAGGAGACAGTCGCCGCGGCGGAGCGTGCGCTCACCGGCTACCGGCAGCAGGTCGCCGCCGCCGAGCAGGCAGTCGCCGGCGGGCAGCGGCTGGTCGAGTCCAGTCAGGCGCGCGCTGACCGGCTCGCCGAGCAACAGCAGGTCGCCGCTGGGGAGGCTGCCGAGGCCGCGGCCGCTCTGGCCGACCTTCCCGCGGACGCCGAGGACCACGAGGTCGTGGACACCGGCCCCGCCGACGCCGCGGTAGCCGCCGGCGAGAACTCCGTGCGCCTGGCGCGAGAGGAGCTCTCCACCCAGGAGCAGCGGCGGGCCTCCTTGATCGCCCGCTGTGAGGCTCTGCGTTCGGCGGTGTCGCAGTCGGCGGAAGGTGCGCTTCCCGAGCATCTGCAGGCCGGTGCTCTGGCCGGGTTGATCCGCGTGCGACCGGGGTACGAGCGGGCCATCGCGGCATTGCTCGGCTCGGATGCCCGTGCCCGCGTTCTGCGGGACGGAGTGCAGGTGAGCGAGGCCCTCGGCGCCGTCGACGCCGCGGACTCAGTGCGGCTGGTCGTTCCGGTGGCGGGCCCCGCGCCGACATCGGAGCCGGACGCCGCCCTGCGTTTCATCGAGGCCGACGACGGCGTGCGGGGAGCGCTGGCGGCGATGCTGCAGGACAGTTTCGTGGTGGCGGATCTGGCTGCTGCCGAGGCCCTGGTCGCGACGCGGCCGACCGCCCGGGCTGCCACCATGACCGGGCAGATCCTGGGCCGCGGGATCGCTGGTCAGGGCGAGCAAGGCGCGAACATCCTCGCTCTGCGCACTGCCCTGGAGGAGGCGACCGCCGAACTGGTCACGGCTGAAGCCTGTTGGCAACGGGCCGTGGACCATGCGGCGCGGGTGGAGCAGGACCTGCTGTCCGCGCGCGTGGAGCGCGACGAGGTTCGTAATGCGGCGGCCGCTGCTGCGGCTCGCGCCGCTGCTGCCGCGGAACGCGATGTGCACGTGCGTGACCGCGCCGCCACCACCGCCCGCCGGCTCGAGCAGATTCGCGCCGAACATGCCGAAGTGCAGGCCGCACTCGGCGAGCACCGCGCCGACCTCGACTCCGCCCGGCAGCGTTTCGCCAGGTTGCAGGAGCAGGGGGCACCGGCTGTCGACCGCAGTGCACTGGAGGCACTCCTCGCCGAGCAGGAGCGTGCCCGGCACGCCCACCACGAGGCCTCCCTGACGGCTCGGGCGGCGTGGGAGCGGCACAGCGGGTTGCAGGCGCGCCACACCGAACTCGTGGAGCAGGTCGAGGCGGCCAGGCAGGCGCTGGAGGCTGCAGCCCGCCGCCGGGAGCAGCGCGAGCGCTCACTGGTGACACTGGGCCGGCTGGCGGATCTGGCGGCGAAGGTGGCGGCCGCCGTGGACGAGGACGCCGAGGCCGCAGAAGCTCACCTGCAGGGCATGGACGCCGATCAGGCCCGGCTGCAAGCTGAGCATTCCGCGGCCCGCAGCGAGGCGCTGGCGCGGGCCGCCGACGTCGAGCGGCTGACCGAGGACGTTCACCGCGACGAGGTCCTGCGAGCCGGTAAGCGTGCCACGCTCGACCAGCTCACCGAGAAGGCGTTGGAGGAGTACGGCCTCACTGTGACCGACCTGGTCGCCGAGTATGGTCCGGACCAGCTCGTACCGGGCGACGAACCTGCGCCATACGACCGTGACCAGCAGCAACGGCGGCTCAAGGAGGCCGAACGCGGACTGGCCCTGTTGGGTCGGGTGAACCCGCTGGCGCTCGAGGAGTTTGCGGCCATGGAGGAGCGCTACACCCACCTCGTGACGCAGATCGAGGACGTCAAGAAGAGCCGTGAGGACCTGCTGGGAATCGTCGCCGACGTCGACGCCCGGGTGCAAGAGGTCTTTTCGCAGGCTTACGCCGATGTCGAGCGGGAGTTCGAGTACACGTTCGCGCGGCTGTTCCCCGGGGGCCAGGGGCGGCTGGTCCTGACCGACCCGGACGACCTGCTCACGACCGGGGTGGAGGTGGAAGCGCGGCCTCCGGGCAAGAAGATCAAGCGCCTGTCCCTGTTGTCCGGTGGAGAGCGCAGCCTGACGGCCGTCGCTTTCCTCGTGGCGCTGTTCAAGGCCCGGCCTTCACCGTTCTACTTGCTCGACGAGGTCGAGGCGGCGCTCGACGACGTCAACCTAGGGCGCTTGATCGGATTGCTCGAGGAATTGCGGGAGGCTTCGCAGTTGCTGGTCATCACTCACCAGAAGCGCACCATGGAGATGGCCGATGCCTTGTACGGCGTCACCATGCGGGCCGGCGTCACCGAGGTGATCAGTCAGCGGATGCGGGCACTGCAGCCGGTCTGACCTCGTGCATGACGCCCGCCCTGGCCGATCGGTGAGCATTCCGGGCATCGGTGAGCGTTCTCGGGCGCTCAAACCCCGCCCGCCGTACTAACGGATGCCCAGCGGGCTAACGAATTGCCACTTCACCCCCGGCCCCATGTCGCGAACGGCCGGGCTTGGGGTCCCCCAACAGTTCGCTGAGACACCGAACGGACTGGCGCCTGGCCCCTTGCGAGAATGGCGGGGTGGATATCGCCCTGTACGTGATCATCGGTCTGGTCCTGCTCACCGTCGCCGTGCTACTTGGGGTGCGCCTGGTATCCGGGCGCAGCCGCGCGGCCCATCGAGCCGCCCGAGGTGATTCCCGGCGTCGGTGACGATGCCAGCGAACCACGGGACACGGCGTTACCCACGATCGAGGACATCACGCTGCCCGAGCAGCCCGGCGCGCCCACGATCGAGATCGAGCGGCCGAAGCCGACCAAGGGGCGTCTGGCAGCGCTCAAGGCGCGGCTGGCTCGTTCGAATAGCGCATTGGGCCGCGGTCTGCTCGCCCTGCTCACCAGCGACAAGATCGACGAGGACACCTGGGAGGAGATCGAGGACACCCTGATCATGTCCGACCTGGGTGTGGACGCCTCGTCCGATCTGGTCGAGCGGCTGCGCACGCGCCTGCGGGTCGAGGGGGAGGTGGACTGGCGTGCGGCATTGCACGAGGAGTTGTTGGCGCTGGTGGGTCCGGACATGGACCGGTCCCTGGTCGCTTCCCGGCAGGGCGACCGGCCGGCCGTGCTGATGGTCGTGGGCGTGAACGGCACGGGCAAGACCACCACCACCGGCAAGCTCGCGCGAGTGCTCGTGGCCGACGGACACACGGTCGTGCTGGGTGCCGCCGACACGTTCCGAGCCGCAGCCGCCGACCAGCTGCAGACCTGGGGTGACCGGGTGGGCGCCAAGGTCGTGCGCGGCCCCGAGGCGTCGGACCCGGCGGCCGTGGCTTTCGACGCGGTGGCCGAAGCCACTGACGAGGGTGCCGACTGTGTGGTCATCGACACCGCCGGCCGGCTGCACACCAAGGTCGGCTTGATGGACGAACTCGGCAAGATCAAGCGCGTGGTCGAGAAGCGCGGCCCGGTCGATGAGGTGCTGCTGGTACTGGACGCGACGACCGGTCAGAACGGCATGACCCAGGCCCGGGTCTTCAGCGAGGTCGTGGACGTCACGGGGGTAGTGCTCACCAAGCTCGACGGCACGGCCAAGGGCGGCATCGTCGTCGCGGTGCAGAAGGAGCTCGGGGTTCCGGTGAAGCTGGTCGGACTCGGTGAGGGTCCCGACGATCTCGCGCCCTTCGATCCCGAGGCATTCGTCAGCGCGCTGCTGGACTGAGCGACCCCGGCGTGTGCCAGGGTGCGGTTTTGTTGCGTCGTTGTCGCTAACTCCGGCGTGTGGGCAACATCGCGACCCTCTGCTGATCGGTGACTGGATTTCCGGAGCAGATCACGAAACACAGAGTTAACGCGGACCCTGCCATCCGTCACACCCGCGAAACGTCAGCGCGGGGGTTGCGTAACACGCCTGAGTGAGGCTTTCGGCATCGGAAGTAACCGACAACCGAAAGGAGAGGCGTGACGATGGAAGAGTCCGTCTTGAGTGCAGGCGACACCGCCTGGATTCTCACCAGCGCTGCCCTTGTACTGCTCATGTTGCCCGGCCTGGCATTCTTCTACGGCGGCATGACGCGGGCGAAGGCCGCGCTCAACATGATGATGATGGTGATGGGGGCGTTGTTCCTCGTCGGCGTGCTGTGGGTGCTGTACGGCTACTCGCTGGCATTCGGCACTGACATGGGCAACGGCCTGCTCGGCAGCCTCACAGAATTTGCCGGGCTGAGCGGCATGATGACCGACGACCCGACAGCGGTCTACCCGGTGATGGCGTTCGCCGCCTTCCAGGCGATGTTCGCGACGATCACCGTCGCCCTGATCGCCGGTGCGGTGGCCGACCGCATGAAGTTCGGCGCGTGGATCCTGTTCGGCGGGATCTGGGCCACGCTGGTCTACTTCCCGGTCGCGCACTGGGTGTGGGGCGCCGGCGGCTGGATCTTCGAGGGCCTGGGCCCGCTGCGCGGCACTCCGGCCATCGACTTCGCCGGAGGAACCGCGGTCCACATCAACGCCGGTGCGGCCGGTCTGGCGCTGGCCCTGGTCCTGGGCAAGCGGCTCGGCTGGCCGAAGACGCCGATGAAGCCGCACAACCTCACGCTGGTCATGATCGGCGCGGGTCTGCTGTGGTTCGGCTGGTTCGGGTTCAACGCCGGTTCCGCGCTGGCTGCGAACAACACCGCGGCCGTGGTGTTCATGAACACGCTTCGCGGCGACCTGCGCCGCGGCCATCGGCTGGCTGCTCACGGAGAAGATCCGCGACGGCCACGCCACCAGCCTGGGTGCGGCGTCCGGGGTGGTGGCCGGCCTGGTCGCGATCACCCCATCGTGTTCGTCGGTGAGCCCGATCGGTGCTCTGATCCTTGGCCTGGTGGCCGGTGTGGTCTGTGCGCTGGCCGTGGGTCTGAAGTACCGGCTGGGTTACGACGACAGCCTGGACGTGGTCGGCGTGCACCTGGTGGGTGGTCTGATCGGTACCTTGCTGATCGGTCTGCTGGCTACGGAAGCCGCCCCGGCCGGTGTGAACGGTCTGTTCTACGGCGGTGGCCTGACCCAGTTCTGGTCGCAGTTGATCGCAGCGGTGAGCGTGTTGGTCTACTCGTTCGTGGTGGCCTACATCGTCGCCAAGGTGATCGACATGACGATGGGGCATCCGGATTCCCGAAGAGGACGAGGTCACCGGTATCGACCTCACCACCCACGCCGAGACGGCGTACGAACTGGCGGACAGCGGCTCGGGCGGCAAGTTCGCCGGCGTCGGACAGTCCGCCCTCAAGAAGGAGGAGGTCACGGTATGAAACTCGTCACGGCAGTCATCAAACCGTTCAAACTCGACGACGTGAAGACCGCGCTGGAAACCTTCGGGATCCACGGGCTCACAGTGTCCGAGGCCAGCGGCTACGGCCGGCAGCGCGGCCACACCGAGGTCTACCGGGGCGCGGAGTACACCGTTGACCTGGTGCCGAAGGTGCGCATCGAGGTCGTGGTCGAGGACGATGACGCAGACAGCGTGGTGGAGGTCATCGTCAAGAGCGCGCAGACCGGCCGGATCGGCGACGGAAAGGTCTGGACCTCCCCGGTCGAGTCCGTCGTCCGCGTCCGGACCGGAGAGCGCGGGCCCGACGCCCTGTAACTGACAGGGCGACGTCCCGCCTCGCGTGAGTGGTCGGTCGCGCGGTGAGTGGTGCAACACTGCACAACTCCCATGCCGCGGCCGACCACTCACGTTGAAACCCCAAGCCCCAGCAGTCAGTCAGAGGAGAAGCCGTGAATGTCGTGACACAGGACTTCCTGAGCGCCCGTACCGACCTGGTAGGCCGGCCCGGGTTCGGCCCCTCCCGCCGGCACGCCCTCACGGGCCTCACCGACGACTGGCTCACCGAGTTGTTCGTCGCCTCCGGGGCCCGCGACCTCGGCTGTGCGCTGATCGCGGTGGGCGGCTACGGCCGCGGCGAGCTGGCACCGGCCAGCGACATCGACGTCCTTCTTCTGCACCCCTCGGCGGTCGCCGCCGCCGACGTGGCCACGGTCGCCGACCGGATCTGGTACCCGATTTGGGACTCGGGGCTGCGTCTGGACCACAGCGTGCGAACTCCCGCGCAGGCCCGCCGGCTGGCCGGCCAGGATCTGCGGGTGGTGCTCGGGCTGCTCGACGCCCGCACAGTCGTCGGTGACGAACGGCTGACCGTCGAGACCCGTTCCAGCGTGCTCGGCGACTGGCGCGCGATGGCCAAGCAGCGGCTGGACGAATTACGGGCCGGAGTTGAGGACCGCGCCGCACAGTACGGCGAACTGGCCCATCTGCTGGAGCCGGACCTCAAGGAGAGTTACGGCGGGCTGCGCGATCTGACGATCATGCGGGCGCTGGCCGCCAGCTGGATCATCAGCCCGCCGCAGAGCTCGCTGGCTGCGGCCAGGCTCACGTTGCTCGATGCCCGCGACGCCCTGCACATGGCCACCGGCCGGACCACCGACCGGCTGACTCAGCAGGAACAGCCAGCTGTCGCCAAAATGCTTGACTACGCCGACGAGGACGAACTGCTGCGCGCAGTCTGCGCGGCCGGACGCACGATCGGTTTTGTCAGTTCTGTGGCCTGGGGCAGGGTGCGCCGGCAGATCACGCGCACGTCCATTCCGAGGTTGCGCAAGATCCGGCGCACAAGCACCCGGACACCACTGGCCGAAGGCGTGGTGGTGCAGGACGGCGAGGCTGTGCTGGCCGCCGATGCCCGGCCGGATCGTGATCCTGTGCTGGTCTTGCGGGCCGCAGCATCTGCGGCCCAAGCCGGGCTGCAGATGTCGCAGCACACCGTCGACCGGCTGGCTGCCGAGTCCGCACCGCTGCCGGTACCGTGGCCGAGGCCGGCGCGGGAGAATCTGGTCAGTCTGCTCGGTGCTGGGCGGGCTTGCGTGAAGGTGTGGGAGTCCCTGGATCAGGCCAATCTCGTCAGCCGGTTGATTCCGGGCTGGGAGATCGTCCGGTCGGCCCCGCAGCGCAACCCCGTGCACCGTTACACCGTCGATCGGCACCTGGTCGAGACCGCAGTCGCCGCGGCGCAGCACACCCGCCGGGTCAGTCGGCCGGACCTGCTGCTGGTGGGCGCGCTTCTGCACGACATCGGAAAGGGTCGCGCCGGCGATCACACCGAACTCGGCGTCGAGATCGTCACCGACCTTGCGCCGCATCTTGGTTTCGATGCTGCGGACTCGGCGATGCTGACCGACCTCGTGCGCTACCACCTGCTGTTGCCCGATGTCGCGACCCGTAAGGACATCGACGACCCGGCGGTGATCGCGCCGGTAGCGCAGGCCCTGCGTACTCACGAGTTCCTGGATCTGCTGCACTGGCTGACCGTCGCTGACGCTGCGGCCACCGGACCAGCGGCATGGAGTCCCTGGAAGGAGAACCTGGTCGAGCTACTCGTGCGGCGCACGTCGGCCGCGATCGCCGGTGACGACCTGGTCATCGCGCCGCAGCTCGACGATGTCCCCGCGAGCATGTGGAGCGGGCATGACCTCGACGTCGTGGTCGAACCGGTCGGGGAGGCGGAAGTCACCGTCACTATCGCGGCCAAGGACTCCGTGGGTCTGCTCAGCCGCTGTGCCGGGGCGCTGGCCATCAACCGGCTGAGCGTCCGGGAGGCGACCAGCCGCACCCAGGATGGCCGGGCCGTCATCCGGTGGGGAGTGCAGACCCAGTTCGGCGAACCGCCGCGCGCCGAGTCGCTTGCCGCGGATTTGCGTAGGGCGGTCGCGGGGGAGATCGATATCGCGCGCCGGCTCATCGACCGGGAGCGCGCCTACTCCACCGACGAACTGCCGCCACCCCCCGCCGTCGCGCTGATCGCGGACGGCTCCAGCCGGGCGACCGTGCTGGAGGTGCGGGCTCACGACCGGGTCGGGCTGCTCTACTGGGTCACCGCCGCGTTGGCCGACGCGGGGATCAACGTGGACGGCGCGAAGGTCTCCACGCTGGGTAGCGAGGTAGTCGACGTCTTCTTCCTCACCGCCGGTGCGGACCAGCCACTCTCCGAGCACAAGGCGCAGGCCGCGCTCGAGGCGGTCCGCAAGGTGCTCGCGGATTGACGTACAGAAACTGGGCGAGCGGCTGGAATTGCCGACCAGTTCTGTACGCAGCACGCCGAACCCGTGGACCGCGGGACGGCGTGTCGCGTACGAAAGTGGTCCGTACCGGAAGTCACCTTCAGGTACGCGGACCAGTGCTGTACGCCGGTGGCTGGCTGAATCGAGTGTCGGCCACCGCCGGTTACCCTGGTAACCAGACCCCCCAGGAGTGATGCATGTTCAATTCCCTGTCCGACCGCCTGTCTGCCACGTTCAAGAACCTGCGCGGCAAGGGTCGGCTGTCCGAGGCGGACATCGACGAGACGGTGCGGGAGATCCGCAAGGCCCTGCTGGAGGCCGACGTCGCGCTGCCGGTCGTGCGCACGTTCACGGCCCGGGTCAAGGAGCGGGCGTTGTCCGCGGAGGTCTCGCAGAGCCTGAATCCGGCCCAGCAGGTCGTCAAGATCGTGCACGAGGAACTGGTCACGATCCTCGGCGGCGAGACCCGCACGCTGCGTCTGGCCAAGAAGCCGCCGACGGTGATCATGCTGCTGGGTCTGCAGGGTGCCGGGAAGACGACGCTGGCCGGCAAGTTGGCCAAGTAGCTTGGCAGGACAGGGCCACACCCCGCTGCTGGTCGCCGCCGACCTCCAGCGCCCCAACGCCGTGAACCAGCTGCAGATCGTCGCCGAGCGGGCCGGCGTCGACTGCTACGCACCGCAAGCCGGGCAACGGCATTGGGGACCCGGTGCAGGTGGCCAAGGATTCCCTGGACGAAGCCGGCCGCACCCTGCACGACCTGGTCCTGATCGACACCGCTGGCCGGCTGGCGATCGACGCCGAACTGATGGGGCAGGCCGCCGCCATCCGTGATGCAGTGCAACCTGATGAGTTGCTGCTGGTGATCGACGCGATGATCGGTCAGGACGCCGTGCAGACGGCAGCGGCGTTCCAGGAGGGCGTGGGCATCGACGGCGTCGTGCTCACCAAGCTCGATGGCGACGCCCGCGGCGGTGCGGCGCTCAGCGTTCGGGAGGCGACCGGCGCCCCGATCATGTTCGCGTCCGTCGGCGAGAAGGTCGAGGACATCGAGGTCTTCCACCCCGACCGGATGGCCTCCCGGATCCTCGACATGGGCGACGTGCTCACCCTGATCGAGCAGGCCGAGCGCGCATTCGACGCCGACCAGGCCGCCCGGATGGCCGACAAGGTCGCCAAGGGGGACGCGTTCACCCTCGAGGAGTTCCTCGAGCAGATGCAGGCCATCAAGAAGATGGGCTCGCTGGGCAAGTTGCTCGGGCATGCTGCCCGGCATGGCCGAGGCCCGCAAACAGCTGGAGCAGGTCGACGACCGGGAGCTCGACCGGGTGGCCGCGATCATCCACTCGATGACCCCGCAGGAACGCCGGGACACCAAGATCCTCAATGGCTCCCGCCGCGCCCGAATCGCGCGTGGGGCCGGGGTTCAGGTCTCCGACGTCAACAACCTGGTCGACCGGTTCACCGAGGCCCAGAAGATGATGAAGCAGATGCGCGGCGGGGGCGGGATGCCGGGCATGCCCGGGATGCCGGGACTTCCGGGCGGATCCAAGAAGGCCAAGGGCAAGGCGAAGGGCAAGCCCAAGGCCGCGAAGGGCCGCAGCGGCAACCCGGCCAAGCGCGCAGCGCAGTCCTCCGGTGCCCCGACGCAGCCCCAGCCGTTCACCGCCGACGACCTGCCCGACGAGTTCAGCAAGCTTCTCGGCGGGAAGTAGCCTTCGCGTTCGAAACCTGGCCGGGACAGCGTCGACACGCCGCTGTCTGTGGCCTACGCGCGGCGTGTCGTCGCGGATGACGTCGGATTTGGCCCAGTTTCGAACGCTAGGACCCGTTGGCCGGCCTCCTGTGAACCGTCTGGCACACTGGAAGACAGATCTCCGCCCTCTCACCGGGGATCGCCGACGTTCCACGCCGGCTGCCGGAGTGCCCCACACCCCAGCGGCGGGCGCGACCGACTAACAGGAGAAACACCCCCAGTGGCAGTCAAAATCAAGTTGAAGCGGCTCGGCAAGATCCGCAACCCCCAGTACCGCGTGGTCGTGGCCGATGCGCGCAACAAGCGCGACGGCCGGGCGATCGAGGAGATCGGCCTGTACCACCCCAAAGAGGAGCCGTCGCTGATCGCGCTGGACTCCGAGCGGGTGCAGTACTGGCTGGGCGTGGGCGCGCAGCCGACTGACGCCGTGCTGGCCCTGCTCAAGGTCACGGGTGACTGGCAGAAGTTCAAGGGTCTCGACGGTGCCGAGGGCACTCTGAAGACTCGCGAGGAGAAGGCCGACCGCAAGGCTGTTTTCGCCGCCGCTGCTGCCGAGGCCGCTGGTCTCAAGGAAGCGGAGGCCACGACGCCGAAGCCCAAGAAGGCCAAGCAGACACCGGCGGCGGAAGTTCCGCAGACCACCGAGCCGGTCGACGAGCCGACTGCTGTGGCGACCGATGAGGCGCCGGCCACGGCCAGCGCGAACCAGGCCGCCGAGAATGCCGAGCCGACCGCGGAACAGACCGCGGCGCCGCAGACCGATGGCTAAGAACCTCGGTGAGGCGCTCGAACACCTCGTGTCGGGCATCGTCGACCACCCCGACGAGGTAGCCGTCCGCGAGAACCAGAGCCGCGGGCGCGGGATCCTGCTCAAGGTCACTGTCCACCCCGACGACCTCGGCCGGGTGATCGGCCGGGCCGGCCGCACGGCCAAGTCGCTGCGCACCGTCATCGGCGCACTCGCCGGCGGACGCAACGTCCGGGTCGACTTCGTGGATGTGGACGGCCGCTGAAGGTCGCGATCGGCCGGATCGGCAAGCCGCATGGTGTACGCGGCTGGGTCAGCATCACCGCGACGACCGACGAGCCTGAGCGCAGGTTCGCGGTCGGACAGCGCGTGCTGCTCGATGATCAGTTGCTCACCGTGCGCGAGGTTCGGTTCGCCCCGCGGCTGACCGTGCTGCTCGATGGGTGCGCCGACCGGGATGGGGCCGAGGCCCTGCGCGGTCGCTGGTTGTACGTGGAGGCCGATGAGTCGGACGACCCCGACGCCTACTACGACCACCAGCTGGAGGGGCTCGCCGTTGTGCTGGACGAACAGGTCATCGGCTCTGTCGTAGAAGTGCTGCACCTTCCCGGCCAGGATGTGCTGGCGGTCGATGTAGATGGCCGGCAGGTGTTGGTCCCGTTCGTCGAGCAGATCGTTCCGGTCGTGGATCTGGCTGGCCAGCGCATCGAGGTGCGTCGGGTCGAGGGGTTGTTCGATGCGGATTGACGTCGTCACCATCTTTCCCGAGTACCTGGCGCCGTTACGGCTGTCGTTGCTCGGCAAGGCCGTGGAGCGCGGTGACCTCACGCTGGGCATCCACGACTTGCGCGACCACGCTCACGACCGACACCGCACCGTGGATGACACCCCTTACGGCGGAGGGCCCGGGATGGTCATGAGTCCGCAGCCCTGGGGCGAGGCACTGGACGACGTTCTGACCGAGCACAGCCAGTTGGTCATCCCCACTCCATCCGGGCGCCCGTTCACGCAGCGGACTGCTGAACAGTGGGTCCAGCTGCCGCACCTGGTCTTCGCCTGTGGCCGCTACGAGGGCATCGATGCCCGCGTCGCTCAGCACTACCGCGACCGGCTTCCCGTCCACGAGGTCAGCGTTGGCGACTACGTCCTGGCCGGGGGCGAGGCCGCCGTACTCGTGATGTGCGAGGCAGTCGGGCGGCTGCTGCCCGGGGTGCTGGGCAACCCGGAGTCGGCAATCGACGATTCCCACAGCCGCCCTGACGAGTTATTGGAGGGCCCGGTCTACACCCGGCCCCCGCAGTGGCGCGGCTTGAGCGTGCCCGAGATCCTGCTGTCCGGCGACCACGGCCGGATTGCGCAATGGCGGGCCGAGCAGGCCCGGGAGCGCACCGCGCAGTTCCGGCCCGCGGATGGATAGGGCGCTTAAGCCACGTAGTGACCGGATTCGCACCCAGCCCGCCGCGGGCACGAGCGAAGCGTGGCTGAGTGTGTGGGATGCAAGGCCCGTAGCGCCAGACGTGGGCATTGCGCGCTCAGGCACGTTGCGCCCGGGCCATGGGTAATCACTGGTTCCCTAAATCACCCGAAACGCCCTATGGCACACTGGTAAGGATTCGCACGCCACCCGCCACAGGGGGACACGCGCGCGAGATCGGGCACTGAATTCACCCATCCCACCACCAGCGTTCGGCCTGTGGCGAATGCGAGGAGTCATCATGCACACCCTGGACACCGTCGACGCAGCGGCGCTGCGTTCCGACATTCCCGCCTTCCGCCCCGGCGACACCGTCAAAGTCCACGTGAATGTGGTCGAGGGCGAACGCCGCCGCGTGCAGATCTTCCAGGGCGTGGTCATCCGTCGTCAGGGTGGCGGCGTGCGTGAATCCTTCACCGTCCGCAAGGTCAGCTTCGGCGTCGGCGTCGAGCGGACCTTCCCCGTGCACAGCCCGGTCATCGACCACATCGAGGTCGTCACCCGCGGCGACGTGCGCCGGGCCAAGCTGTACTACCTGCGCGAGCTGCGGGGCAAGAAGGCCAAGATTCGCGAGAAGCGCGACACCACCTCCGCGTGACCGCGCAACAAACCACCTCGGCCGGCGGCGCCGTGTGGCGGTTCGTCAAGGAGATCGTGATCATCCTTGTCGTCGCCCTCGGCCTGTCGTTCCTCGTGCGCACCTTCATCGTCCAGGCCTTCTATGTGCCGAGCCAGTCGATGGAGAACACGCTCATGCCCAACGACCGGATCCTCGCCTCGAAACTGAACACCAGGTTCGGCGGGGTCAAACGCGGTGAGATCGTCGTCTTTCGCGATCCGGGGGACTGGTTGGACGAGGTGCAGAAGCAGTCGCCGGGCGGTATCGCGGGCGCCCTGGAGTGGGTCGGTTTGCTGCCCAGCAACACCGGCGACGACCTGGTCAAGCGGGTCATCGGCATCGAGGGCGACCACGTGCGCTGCTGCTCCACCGACGGTCGCATCGTGCTCAACGGTGTGCCCTTGGACGAGCCCTACCTGAAGCCGGGCAGCACCAACGACGACGTCCGGTTCGACGTGACTGTGCCGCAGGGCCGGATTTTCGTGATGGGGGACAACCGCAACCAGTCGGCCGACTCCCGCTATCACCTCAACGACAATCAGGGCACAGTGCCGGCCGGCAACGTGGTGGGCAGGGTCGTGCTCACGGTGTGGCCGTTCTCGGCGTTCGGCACACATCCCATCCCGCAGGTCCCCTTCGACGATCCCAGGATCGACCAGCAGGAGACGCAGAACTAAGGGACCACTGATTAATCATGTCCCGGCTGCAACGTGCCTGGGGGCGTAATCTGCTTCACCCCACACCTAGCGCCGTAGCGCTGCTATGACCGACGATGTGCGGCTTGCATCTCACCCGCTCAGCCACGTTCCGCTCGAAACAGCATTAACCAGTGGTCCCCAGCTCTGCTGCAACGCGGCGGTTCGCGCATGGGCCTTGTCCGACCTGCCTTTAGGGTGGGGCTGTGATTGGTCCTGCCTGCATTCCCGCCCCCCGCAAGGGAGCAGGACCGTACGCCTTCGACAACGCGGTGCGGCGCGCGGGCTTCGCGATGGTCGCCGGTCTGGACGAAGCCGGACGTGGCGCGTGCGCCGGACCCTTGTACGCCGCTGCGGTGATCCTTGCGCCACAGACCCGGATCGCCGAACTCGCCGATTCCAAACTCCTGACACCCAAGGCGCGGGACCGGGTGGAACAGCGCGTCAAGCGCCTGGCCATGGCCTGGGCGGTGGCCAGCATCGACGTGGCCGAACTCGACGCGGTCGGCCTGCACCGCGCCAATCTGCTGGCGTTCCGACGAGCCTGGCTGCGACTGCCACTGATCCCGGACTACGCCCTGTGCGACGGCTTCGTCCCCGGCGGGCTGTGCCGGCCCGAGCTCGCGGTCTGGAAGGGCGACCAGGTCTCGGCCACAATCGCCGCCGCCAGCGTCCTGGCCAAAACTGCGCGGGACCGGCACATGGATCTGCTGGACGCGCAGTACCCCGAGTACGGGTTCGCCGAGCACAAGGGCTACACGACGCCGGCTCACCGCGACGCCTTGCACGAGCATGGCCCCAGTCCGGTTCATCGGTTCCGGTTCATCACTGTCCGCCGAGCGCTTCGGGAGGGAGCCGCATGAGCATCGACGACCTGCAGCGGTACGAAAGTGAGGTCGAGCTCGACCTCTATCGGCAATACCGCGAGGTGGTGGGCATGTTCCGCCATGTGGTCGAGACCGAGCGGCGCTTTTACCTTGCCAACGACGTCGACATCCAGGTCCGTACGACCGAGGGCGGCGAAGTGTTCTTCGAGGTCTACCTGCGCGACGTCTGGGTGTGGGACATGTACCGGCAGGGCCGTTTCGCCCGCTCGGTGCGGATCCTGACGTTCAAGGACGTCAACGTGGAGGACCTGCCCGCTGGGGAGGGCTCGGGGGCCTGATCCACAGATCGCCGCTAAATGGGGATCCGTCGTCGGAGCCACAGCCACGATCGGCCCATGGATGCCAACGCCCTGGTCGTACTGAGCGCCGCCGGCCGTGACAGCACCGCCCTGAGTGATCCGGCCGGCCAGGCTGCCGCCCTCGTCGGGGACCATGTGGACGCGGTGGCTGCCTCCCTGGTGGAACCGTGGCTGGCAGGCGGCGGGAACATCCTGTTCCCCGGGGATCCAGGCTGGCCGACTGGACTAGCGGCGTTGGGCCCGGCGGCTCCGCTGATGTTGTGGCTGCGCGGTTCCTTGCCCACCCAGCCCGCTGACGGTGTCGCCATCGTCGGTTCCCGAGCATGTACGCCCTACGGCCGCCAGGCCGCTGCCGATCTGGCTGCGACCGCTGTCGATGTGCAGCGCTGGGTGGTCTCCGGCGGCGCGAAGGGGATCGACGCGGCGGCCCACGAAGGTGCTCTGGCAGCAGGAGGTCGGACGGTGCTTGTGGCCGCCGGCGGGGCAGGGCGCATCTACCCGGCCAGTCATCGGGAGCTGTACATCAACGCAGCCAGGACCGGTGCGGTGGTGTGGGAGTTCCCGGCGACCGCCCCTTTGCGCCAAGCCGGCTTCCTGACCCGCAACCGCTTGATCGCCGCGATGTGCGCAACGACCGTGGTCGCCGAAGCGCGGGAGCGATCAGGGGCCCTGAATACCGCGCGCACGGCTGCCGACCTGGGCCGTCTTGTGCTGGCTCTGCCCGGCCCTGTGACCAGTGCCGCCTCGGGCGGCTGTCATCGGGCGATTGCCGACGGTTGGGGGCAGATCGTGCTGGGGACCGACGACCTCCGGGCCTTGCTGGCCACAGTGCCCGCGTGAGCAACCGCATGCCGGTTTGACTCCGGCGGTACTGCTCGGCAGGCTGAACGGGTGGGCGGCGCTGGGTCGTGTGTGCGGGTCGGCGACGCCGACGTGCCCGCTTTCCAGGCCTACATGCGCGCGGAGCGTGGGTTCTCGCCTCACACGGTCGACGCCTACTCCCGCGATGTGCGCGATCTGCTGGCCTATCTCGAGGACGCGCCGTTGACCACGGAGGCCATTCGGGGCTGGCTGGCGCAGGCTCGCACTCGCGGTGCGGGATCCCCGACCGTCGCCCGGCGGATCGCCGGCATCCGCTGTTTCGCGCACTGGGCCGTGCGGCAGGGTTTGCTCGACAGCGATCCCACGCTGCGCCTGCAGACCCCCCGCGTGCATGCCGACCTGCCCGCCGTGGCCGACAGCGAACGCCTCAACAAGGCCCTGGATGCGATCAGCGCGACAGCTGACGATGCGATGGGGTTGCGGGACCTGGTGCTGATGGAATTGCTCTACGGCAGCGGCCTGCGGGTCAGCGAGGCCTGCGCTCTGAACACCACCGACCTGGATCTGAGCCGGCGGACCGTCCGGGTCATGGGCAAAGGTGCCAAGCAGCGGGTGGTTCCGCTGACGCCGTCCTGTGTGACCGCGGTGGAGCGGTGGCTGCTGGTGAAGCCTGCTGGCGACGCACTGCTGAGTGGGAGCACGGGGCCGCCGACTTGGACGTGCGGGTGGCCCGCCGAGTAGTACACGCCACCACTCGGGCGTTCCCAGATCTTCCGGACCTGGCTCCGCACGGGCTGCGGCACAGCATGGCCAGCCACGTGCTGGAAGGTGGCGCGGATCTGCGCTACGTGCAGCAGCTCTTGGGCCACGCGAGCCTGTCGAGTACGCAGATCTACACCCATGTGTCCGCAGAGCGGCTGCGGACGGTCTACGAAAGGGCGCATCCCCGTGCCTGAGCCGAACGTGCTCGTCGATGAGGCGGCCGTTGCCGCGGAGGAGGCCCGCGCCAACGCCGCGGATCTGGCACGGCTGTGGCAGGAGTACAAGCAGAGCGGCGACCGTCGAAGACGCGATCAACTCATCCTGCATTACGCGCCGTTGGTGAAGTACGTCGCCGGCCGGGTGCGCTCCGGGCTGCCCAACAACGTCGAATCCGCTGACCTGGTGTCCTACGGCATGTTCGGCCTGATCGATGCGATCGACAAGTTCGACATCGAGCGGCAGATCAAGTTCGAGACGTACGCCATCAACCGCATCCGGGGCGCGATCATCGACGAACTGCGGTCGTTGGACTGGGTGCCCCGCTCGGTGCGTTCGAAGGCCCGGGATCTGGAACGGGCTCACGTCGAACTGGAAGTGGAACTTCGGCGCTCACCGTCGGAAAGCGAACTGGCCGACCGCATGGGCATCACCCGGGCGGAGCTGGCCAAGTTGATGAGCCAGGTCTCGTTCACCAATGTCATGGCACTCGACGACATCACGCATTCCGGGTCCGATCGGGGCGACAAGATGACCCTCGGTGATCTGCTCGAGGACCCGCGGGCGCCTGATCCCGAGTCCGAGTACGAGACCGAGGAGATGAAGGTCCTGCTCGCCGAGCAGATCGCGGGATTGCCCGAGCGGGAGAAGGTCGTGCTGACGTTGTACTACTACGAGCGGCTGACCCTGGCTGAAATTGGTTCGGTACTCGGGGTCACGGAGAGCCGGGTGAGTCAGATCCACAGCAAGGCGTTGCTCGGGCTACGGGGCCGTCTGCAGGCGATCGGGCTCTAGCGCGGCGGCTTCAGAACCGGGGCTTGCCCGACGGCAGGAAACGACATCGGGTCGAGGTAGACGCCGTCCTGACTTCGCGCCGAGGTGGATGCAACGGGCCGAACAGTGACCACCCGGTGGCTACCGTGCCGATCTGCTGGCCGGCGGCCACGCGACTGCCCACCGGGACCGCAGCGGAGACCGGTTCGTAGGTGAAGCGGACGCCGTTGCTGCGCAGGACCACTACCGGACGGTCGGCGAGTCGTTCGGCAAAGACCACGGTGCCAGCACGGATGGCTCGTACCGGCTGCCCGGCCCCGGCCCGCAGATCGACGCCCCGATGGGCGGGCATCCACGCTTCGGGAGCGGGGGTGAATGCACGCAGGACGACGAGGGGGATGACTGGCGGGGCGGGGACGGGCAGCGGCACGAGTTCATGCCACCGCGAATCGGTGGGGCGGTGTAACCCCTCGGCGGGAATCTGGGGAAAGCTGCCGTGTCTGCAGTGAACCAGCAGATGTGAGCGACAGGCCTCAGATGCGAGCGAAGAACCCCGTGTCCATTGCTCGCATCTGGGGCGTATCGCTCGCATTTGCGCACCGGGCAGGTAGCCGAAGCCGTCGAGGGGGCTATCGGTAGACTGGGACCATCGTCGGCACCCGTCGGCGAAATTCGCGCATCGCGATCCGAACTGGCGCGTCCAGTCCCGAAAGGGCAGCACGCCGGCAGCGATGTCAGGGCACCGGCCGCGCGGCCGGTGCGACAACTGGAAGAGAAGGAACCCCCATGGCAGTCGTGACCATGCGCCAGTTGCTGGAATCCGGCGTCCACTTCGGACACCAGACCCGGCGCTGGAACCCCAAGATGAAGCGGTACATCCTCACCGACCGCAACGGCATCTACATCATCGACCTCAACCAGACGCTCGGCTACGTCGACCGCGCCTACGAGTTCGTCAAGCAGACCGTCGCCCACGGCGGCACCATCCTGTTCATCGGCACCAAGAAGCAGGCCCAGGAAGCCGTCGCGCAGCAGGCGCAGCGGGTCGGGATGCCGTACGTCAACGAGCGCTGGCTCGGCGGCATGCTCACCAACTTCCAGACGGTGCACCAGCGGCTGCAGCGGCTCAAGGAGCTCGAGGAGATCGACTTCGACGACGTCGCGGCCAGCGGCCTGACCAAGCGCGAGCTGCTCGGTCTGCGGCGCGAGCGCGACAAGCTCGAGCGCACCCTCGGCGGTATCCGCTTCATGAGCAAGGTGCCGAGCGCGGTGTGGATCGTGGACACCAACAAGGAGCACATCGCCGTCGACGAGGCGAAGAAGCTCAACATCCCGATCGTGGCGATCCTGGACACCAACTGCGACCCCGACGTCGTGGACTACCCGATCCCGGGCAACGACGATGCCATCCGTGCCGTCGGTCTGTTGACCCGGATCGTGGCCGACGCCGTTGCCGAGGGCAAGATGGCCCGCGCCGGTGCCACTGAAGAGGGTGCCGAGGACATGCCCGAGTGGGAGCGCGAACTGCTCGAGCAGCAGCAGGCAGCGGCTGCCGCTGAGACCCCTGCCACCGAGAGCGCTGCTGCCGCCGAGACCCCCGAGGCCGCCGAAACCCCTGCTGACCAGCGCAGCGACGAGGCGGGACAGACGGCAGAAGCTGCTGTCGAGACCGCCGAGTCCGAGACCACGACCGGTGACGAGGCGTCGGAAGCGGCCTCCACCGACCAGACCGAGGAGAACAACTGATGGCTGTCAGTGCTGCTGACGTCAAGCGCCTGCGGGAGTTGACCCAGGCCGGAATGATGGACTGCAAGAGGGCGCTCGAGGAGGCTGACGGGGACTTCGACAAGGCTGTCGAGATCCTGCGCATCCAGGGTGCCAAGGGTGTCACCAAGCGTGCCACCCGAACGGCCTCCAACGGACTGGTGACCTCCTACATCGAGGGCACCCAGCACGGCGTCCTGCTCGAGCTGAACTGCGAGACCGACTTCGTGGCCAAGACCAGCGACTTCCAGCAGATGGCCGCCGACGTGTCCGCGTTCGTGGCGTCGACCAAGCCGGCCGACGTCGAGTCCCTGCTGGCCCTGGAACTCGAGGCCGACAAGACGATCCAGCAATTGCTGGACGAGGCCAACGTGAGCATGGGCGAGAAGATCGAAATCCGCCGGTTCGCGCGGTTCGAGGACGGTTTCGTGTTCGTGTACCTGCACAAGCACGACCCGGCCCTGCCGCCCAGCGTCGGAGCCCTCGTGGAGACCGACGTGGAGAACGAAGAGGTCGCGAAGAACGTCGCCCAGCACATCGCGGCGATGTCCCCGCTGTACCTGTCCAAGGACGATGTCCCCGCGGACGTGGTGGCCAACGAGCGCCGCATCGCCGAGGAGACCGCACGTGAGGAGGGCAAGCCCGAGCAGGCTCTGCCCAAGATCATCGAGGGACGGGTCAACGGCTTCTTCAAGGACGTCTGCCTGCTGGATCAGCCGTGGGTGCGCGACAACAAGAAGGCCATCCGGACCTACCTCGAAGAGAACGGCGTGACCGTACAGAAGTTCGCCCGCTTCAAGGTGGGCCAGAGCTGACATGCAGCGTTGGGAGTCGGCGCCGGACGGCGGCTGGGAACGGGTACTGCTCAAGCTGAGCGGTGAGGCGTTTTCCGGCGGTACAGGTCTCGGCGTCGACCCCGACGTGGTTGCCGACATCGCCCGGCAGATTGCCGATGTGGTGTCCGACGGCCGGCAGGTTGCTGTGGTCATCGGGGGAGGCAACTACTTCCGCGGGGCGCAGCTGTCCGAGCACGGCATGGACCGGGCCCGGGCCGACTACATGGGCATGCTGGGCACCGTCATGAACTGCCTTGCGCTGCAGGACTTCCTCGAGAAGGAAGGCGTGGAGACCCGCGTACAGACTGCCATCGCCATGGGTCAGGTCGCCGAGCCCTACGTGCCGCGCCGGGCGGCCCGGCATCTGCAGAAGGGCCGGGTCGTGATCTTCGGCGCCGGTCTGGGTGTGCCGTACTTCTCGACCGACTCTTGCGCCGCCCAGCGGGCGCTGGAGATCGGCTGCCAGGTCGTGCTCATGGGCAAGAGTGGCGTGGACGGCGTCTACGACTCCGACCCGCGGCACAACCCGCAGGCCCGCAAGTACGACCGGCTCACACATTCCGACGTGCTGAGTCAGGATCTCAAGGTCGCCGACGCCACGGCCATCAGCCTGTGCCGCGACAACGCGTTGCCACTGGTCGTGTTCGACCTGATGGCCGACAGCCACATCCGGCTGGCCGCCGATGGCCGGCAGGTGGGAACGTTGGTCGGCTGATTCGGGTCGGTGAGCACCGTTTCGGGCCACTTACGGATCGCTGCACTGTCCACCGAACGAGGTGCATCTGCCGCCGGTTAGGGTGACCTAACCCACAGGTGTACTCTGGAAATGTGACGTTGGACGAGGCACCGGGCGCCGCCACGGTGACCGCCGTCCAGGCAACCGGTCCGGCAGCCCGCCGACTGGCCGAGCTCGGCGTCCGAGTGGGCTCGCATGTGCGCGTGTTGTACCGCACCACTGGTGGTGGCCGGGTGCTGGCGCTGGACGGATCCCGGGTAGCCATAGATGCGCGCACCGCCGCGGGGATCACGGTGACACCCGCATGACCGAGTTCGCCTCGTGTCACTCCGACGCCGCGGGTCCGCTGGCAGCTGCAGGCGCGCCGGTTGTCGCACTGGTCGGATCCCCCAACGTCGGCAAGTCGACGCTGTTCAACAGCCTCACCGGCGCCCGCCGGCAAGTGGGCAACTGGCCCGGAACCACGGTCGAAGTAGGCCGTACCCAGTGGCGGCTGCCGGACGGAACCGAGACCGCAATCGTGGATCTGCCAGGGGCCTACAGTCTCGATCCGCAGTCCCCGGATGAGGCATTCACGCGCAGCATTGTGCTCGACGAGGATCCACCGGACCTGATCGTGGTGACCGTCGATGCTTCACGGCTGACCCGCTCCTTGTATTTGGTATCCCAGATCCGGGAGCGTCACACCCGCGTGGTCGTCGCACTGACCATGTCGGACATCGCGGCCCGCCGGGACATCGAGATCGACACGACTGCGCTGGCCGAGCAACTGGGCTGTCCTGTCGTGCGGGTGCAACCGCGGCACGGCATCGGGGACGCGGATCTGGGTCGCGCCGTCGACATCGCACTGCGTGAGCCACCCCTGCCGCCGCGCCCCGTCGGCGTGGATTCCGACGACGACCTGGAGCTGGCCGACGAGCGGTTCGGCTGGATTCAGCACGCCGTCGAGGCCGCAACTCGTACGCCCGCGGCCGAGAAGCACACCTGGTCTGATCGCATCGATCGCTGGGCGACAGCCCCCTGGATCGGTCCGCTGATCTTCCTTGCCGTCATGTGGGCTGTCTTCCAGCTGACGACCAGCGTCGCGGCGCCACTTCAAGACGCGCTCGACCAGTTCTTCACCGGCCCCGTCAGTACTGCAGCCATCTCCGTGCTCGGAGCCGTCGGACTCGGCGACTCGTGGGTGCAGTCGTTCGTCGTCGACGGCTTGATCGGCGGCGTCGGCATGCTGCTCACGTTCGTGCCGCTGATGGCCATCATGTTCGTGCTGCTCGCGCTGCTCGAGGACTCCGGGTACATGGCGCGGGCGGCTGTTGTGACTGACCGCACCATGCGGATGATCGGCCTGCCCGGACGGGCGTTCCTGCCGCTCATCGTCGGCTTCGGGTGCAACGTCCCCGCGATCAGCGCCACGCGCGTGCTGCCGGACTCCCGGCACCGGATCCTGACCGCGCTGCTGGTGCCGTTCACTTCCTGCTCGGCACGCCTGGCCGTGTACGTGATGATGGCCGCGACGTTCTTCCCCGACGATGCCGGCAACGTCGTGTTCGCCATGTACGTCATCTCGATCCTTTTCGTGGTCGTGGTTGGCATGGCATTGCGCCGGACGTTGTGGCGGACGATGGGCAGCGAGCCGTTGCTGCTGGACCTGCCCCCGTACCAGCTGCCGCACCTGCGACTGCTCGGCATCGTCGCGTGGGGGCGCTTGCGCGGCTTCCTGAAGACCGCCAGCGGCATCATCGTCGCCACGGTGGCCGCCGTTTGGCTGCTGCAGTCGGTGCCGGTCGGCGGGCAGGGTTCTTTTGCAAACGTGCCTGTTCAGGACAGTGCCTACGCGACCATGGCCCGCGGAATCAGCCCGATCTTCGCGCCGGCCGGCTTCGGGAACTGGGAGGCAACCGGCGCGCTGGCAGTCGGCTTCGTCGCCAAGGAAGCGGTCATTTCTTCTTGGGCGCAGACGTACGCCGTCGCGGAGCCGATGGATCTGCATTCCCCGGGGGATCTGGGCGAGGCGGTGCGGGCGGACTTCGCGGAGTCGTCCGGCGGGCACACGACGGCTGCCGTCTGGGCGTTCCTCATCTTCCTGCTCGCGTACACGCCGTGTGTGGCGACGCTGGCGACTCAGTGGCGTGAGATCGGCCGCAAGTGGACGTTCTTCGGAGTCGCAATGCAGTTCACGGTTGCCTGGATCGTCGCCGTCACCGTGTTTCAGATCGGCAGGATGCTCACATGAGCGGCGGCCCGCTGCGCTCTGTGCTCGCCGCTGTCGACGGAGGGGCACTGACGGTTCTGGAGATCCGCTGCCAGACCGGGTTGTCCGACGAAATGGTGCGTTCCGCCCTTGAGCAACTGCAGCGGATGGGCATGCTGACAGCCGAACAGGTGGCGGTGGGATGCCCACCGGCCGGCTGCGGGGGCTGCGCGGTCACGTCCTCATGCCAGCCGGGGCTGATCGGGTTGTCGCGGGTGGCCGGTTGATGGCTGAGCGCCAGCCGGTGCGTCAAGTCCGCAATCCGTGAGCACTCTGGACATCGGTTAGCGTTCCGGGCGCCAAAACCCCGTCCGTAGTGCTAACCGATGCCCGGAATGCTCACCGATCGGCGCAGATTCAGGCTCATCCGGGCTCTACCAGAGCGTGTCCTGGTTCTCCACAACCCCAGGCATGTTCTCCACGACGACCGGCCCCACAGTGCCAGTGAACTCACCGACCGGCTGCAGGAAGCGGCTGCGGATGACGCCGAGGTTCAGCGATTCCCGGTGCACTCCGATCGGCTGGAACGCGAGCTCTACTTCACCGTCAGCGGTGGCCACCCGCCACGGTTTGGCCGGGTCGTCCGCGTCGTAGTCGATCGTGGCGTCCGGGTCTAGCGCGTGCAACGCCCCGTCCAGCCACAGCGAGTTCTCCCGGCACGCCCCATCCAGCCCTGAGAAGCCGGACGTGAGGTTCATGCCGATCGGCCGGCCGTCGGGCAACTGGCCGCTGAAGAACGCCCAGCGCCAGTGTGTGTGTCGCGGCAGGTGGCCGCTGGTGTAGTCGAAACCTCCCACGCCCCGGATCGAGAACCGGTGGACGAATCCGCCGAGCCGCACCGTGACGCTGCCGGTCACCGGAAGGGCGGCGTTCTTGCCGGTGGTGGACACCGATGTCGGCTCGGTCTGTAGTTCCGAAATCACGGTGAGTGCCGGCTGCGCGGCGATGTCGAACGTCAAATCCAGATCCACGGCCGGCTTGCCGATCGCGGGTAGCCCGACCGGGGAACCGATCTTCGCCCGGACCCGCAGCGTGTCGTCCTCGGTCCGCATCCAGACGTCCGAGCCGGGCATCCGGTAGCGGCTGGCGTGACCGTTGCCCGGGCGGTCGTTGATGCTGATCAGTGGACGCAATCCGCCCGGACGACTGATGTCGGCAAGGAGGTGGCCGGTGCGGCGGTCGGCGATCGTGAGAAAGGTAGTGCCGGTGGGCCCGGCGTCGACGATGGCACAGGTGACGATGATCTCGTCGGTGGCCGCGAACGTGTACATCCAGCGCTTGTGCCGCAAAAACTGCGAGACCGGCGCAGCAAGGCCGTCATGGGCCGGGGGAGTGAGAACCGCGCTCAAACCCTGGTAGTCGCCGAACCGGGGACCGGTGGGCCCGAGCGAATGGACAGGTGCGGTGTAGCGGGTCTGCGTCGCCATGGTTCAAACGGTAGCCAGGTCACCCCAGCGGCTCTCGCATGAGGACCTCTTGTGCCGCGGAAGCCACCAATGTGCCCTGCGCGGTGTAGAACTGCCCGGTGGCAAATCCGTGGCCTGCGCCCGAGATCGGCGACGTCGTCGCGAAGAGCAGCCAGTCATCTGCACGGAACGGATTGTGGAACCACATCGCGTGATCGATCGAGGCGACCTCAAGGTCGGTGTTCTCGTCGCTGCCGCCGTGATGGCCGAGCACCGTGCCCACCATGCTCAGATCGGAGAAGTAGGTCAACGCGCAGACGTGGTAGAGCGACGCATCGGGCAGCGGGCGGTCGGCGCGCACCCACGCCATCCGGTCGAAGCGGCCGCCGGAATGCGCGTTCGCCCACTCGTGATCGAGGAAGCGGATGTCGATGAACTCGCGTTGCGGATACCCGTTGTCGGCCAGGGGTCCGGAGCGTCCCAGGCGTTCTGCGAGGTCCAATTTCGGCGTGTCCTCTGGCCGCGGCACAGAATCGATCCATCGTGCATCCGGCTGGTGAGCGGGTCCTTGCAGGTCCTGCTTGTAGGAGGCGGACATGGCGAAGATGGTCTTCCCGTATTGCACTGCGCGGACCCGGCGAGTGCTGAACGACCGCCCGTCCCGCAAACGGTCGACCATGTACACGATGTGGTCGGTGGTCGATCCTGCCCGCAGGAAGTAGGCATGCAGCGAGTGCACTGTGCGTCCTGGTTGTTCAACCGTGGTGCCCGCGGCCACCAACGCCTGTGCCGCCACCTGCCCGCCGAACGCGCGCAAGGGGGATCCGGCGTGACACCAGCCCGTGAAGATGTCCTGGTCGATCCGCTTGAGTGTCAGCCGCTCGACGAAGCCGAGGTCGGGCGGCGGTGCGTCTTCGAGGTCATGGACGGTCACGGTTGGACAGTAACGGCCCAAGCTGCGGGAGGGAATGTGAGTGACGGACCTCTAGGAGGCCGCTGAGTCGCACTTCCCTCGGGCCTTTAGTCGTGTGCCCCGTGCTCGTGCGCGGCGTGGTCCCGCGGTTCGACCTGGAACGTGGTGTGGTCGATGTCGAAGCACTCGCGCGCGCAATCCTGTAGCTGATCCAGCATGGAGGCCGGGCCGCACGCGTCGAGAGTGTCGGAATCCACCACGACGTGGGCGGTCAGCGCTGGCACACCCGAGGTGATCGTCCACACGTGAACGTCGTGGACGTCGACCACGCCGGGGACACCGCCGAGGTGCCGGCGAACGTCGGCCACATCGAGGTCTTCCGGCGCAGCCTCCAGCAGGATGCGCAACGCATCGCGCAGCAGGCGCAATGATCTTGGCAGGATCATCGCCGCGACCAGCAGGCTGGCGACGGGGTCGGCCCGCTCCCAGCCGGTCAGCATGATGACACCCGCTGCCGCTACCACCGCGACGGAACCCAGCAGATCGCCCAGCACCTCGAGGTAGGCGCCACGCACGTTGATCGACTCGTCCTTGCCGGCCATCAGAATGCGCAAGGACACGGCGTTGGCCAGCAGTCCGACGACGGCGAAGACCAGCATCAGTCCGGCCTCGACCGGCTCCGGGTGGATCAGTCGCTTGATGCCCTCCACGGCGACGTACCCACCGACCACGATCAGCAGCAGCGCGTTGAGCGCAGCCGCCAGGACCTCCAGCCGCTGCCAGCCGAACGTACGTCGCAGGCTCGGCGGGCGTTGGGCCATCGTGGCGGCGACCAGTGCCAGTGCCACACCCAGAACGTCAGTGAGCACATGGCCTGCGTCGGCGAGCAGAGCCAGCGACCCGGTGATCCAGGCGCCAATGACCTCAAGCACGAACACACCCGCCGCGATGCCGAGCGCCCACGCGAGGCGACCCCGGTGGCGCCCGCCCGCGGTGACCGGTGCGTGATCGTGTCCCACTGCACCAGTCTGCCCCGGTGTCACGTCCGAACGCCGCACGCGCCCCCGGAGCAACTAGGCTGCCAGTAGCCCGCACGAAGGAGACCCGCGCGTGATTGACGACATCCTGCTCGAAGCCGAAGAGAAGATGGAGAAGGCCATCTCCGTGGCCCGCGAGGACTTCGCGACCTTGCGCACCGGCCGGGTGAACCCGGCGATGTTCTCCAAGATCATGGTCGACTACTACGGCGCCCCGACGCCGCTCAATCAGCTCGCCTCGTTCCACGCGGCGGACGCCCGGATGATGCTGATCACGCCGTTCGACCGCAACTCGATCCATTCCGTGGAGAAGGCGATCCGCGACTCCGACCTCGGGGTGAACCCGGCCACCGACGGCAACGTCGTGCGCGTGGTGCTTCCGCAGCTGACCGAGGAGCGACGCCGGGAGTACATCAAGGTCGCGCGGCACAAGGCCGAGGATGCGCGGGTCAGCATCCGCAACATCCGCCGGCAGGCCAAGGAATCGCTGGAGAAGATGAAGAAGGACGGCGAGGCCGGGGAGGACGACGTCAAGCGCGGACTGGCCCACCTCGAAGAGATCACCCACGAGCAGGTATCCGCGGTCGATGAGGTCCTGAAGCACAAAGAGGAAGAGCTCCTCGAGGTCTGATGAGCACCGAGGACACCGAGGTTCAACCGCCCCCCAGCCGCGCCGGGCGCAATCTGCCCATGGCGATCGCAGTGGGAGTCGGCCTCGGTGCGCTGGTGGTCGGTTCGCTGGTCTTCTACAAGTACCTGTTCGCACTTGTCGTCACCGGGGCGATTCTGGTCGCCGTGTGGGAGTTGTACAACGCCTTCCTGCAAAACGACATCAAGATCGCCCGCAGCCCGCTGTTCCTGGTGGCTCTGGCCGGACCGACGCTGGCTTACCTCTTCGGCGTCGATGCCCACATGACGGTGTTCGGCACCTTTGTGGTCGTCGCGCTCGCCTGGCGCATCCGGCGCGGCACCGACGGGTTCGTGAAGGACGCAACGGCTTCGTTGTTCGTCGCCTTCTACCTGCCGTTCATGGTCGGCTTCGTGATGCTCATGCTGCGCGAGCCCGATGGGGTCGCGAGGATCATCGCGTTCATCGGCATCACGGTCTGCAACGACGTCGGTGGCTACGCCGCCGGCGTGCTGTTCGGCAAGCACCCGATCGCCCCGCAGATCAGCCCGAAGAAGAGCTGGGAGGGTTTCGCGGGTTCGGTCATCTTCTCCATCGCAGTGTCGATCCCACTCTTCGCGATCGCGTTCGGCGCTCCGTGGTGGCAGGCCGTTGTGTTCGGGGCGATCATGCCGGTCACTGCGACTGCCGGGGACTTCATCGAGTCGGCCATCAAGCGCGACCTCGACGTCAAGGACATGTCCAACATCCTCCCCGGCCACGGCGGCCTGATGGACCGGCTCGACTCGCTGATTCCGAACGCGTTCGTGGCGTGGGCGCTACTGGGGTGGTTCCTCGGATGACCCTGCCGCTGGTCATGGACGCCCCGCGTCGCGGCAAGCCCCCGCGGCATCTGCTGGACATGGACCTCGCCGCTCGCAAGGCCGCGGTCGAGGAGTTGGGTAGCAAGCCGTTCCGCGCCACACAGCTGAGCCGGCAGGTTCTGGTGCGGCATGTCGACTCGGTCGAGCAGTGCACCGATCTGGGGGAGGCGGATCGCCAGCGTCTGGCGCCGCTCCTACCTCCGTTGCTGACCGCCGCGAACGTGCAGACTTGCGACGGCGATGCGACTCGCAAGACGCTGTGGCGGTTGCACGACGGGTCCCTCGTCGAGTCGGTGCTGATGCGCTATCCGAAGCGCACCACGCTGTGCCTGTCCTCGCAGGCCGGCTGCGGGATGGCGTGTCCCTTCTGCGCCACAGGACAAGGCGGTCTGCAGCGCAACCTCAGCACAGCCGAGATCCTGGAGCAGGTCCGGGTGGCCGCCCGCGATGCTCAAGGCGGGCTGCTGGGCCAGCCGGCGCGGCTTTCCAACATCGTGTTCATGGGCATGGGCGAACCGCTGGCCAATTACAACACCGTGCTGGCTGCCGTACGCCGGATGATCGCCGAACCGCCGGAGGGCTTCGGCATGAGTGCTCGGGGGATCACGGTCTCGACCGTCGGGCTGGCGCCGCAGATCAGGCGGTTGGCGGGGGAGGGGCTGCCAGTCACCCTGGCGCTGTCGCTGCACGCCCCGGACGACGAACTGCGCGACGAGATCGTGCCGATCAACAACCGCTGGCCGGTCGCCGAGGTGCTGGATGCGGTCTGGGAGTACGCCGACCGCACGCGGCGCCGGGTGAGCATCGAGTACGCGCTGATGCGCGACATCAATGACCAGGACTGGCGCGCCGACCTGCTCGGTGATCTGCTGCGCGGGCGGTTGGCGCATGTGAATGTGATCCCCCTGAACCCCACGCCGGGCAGTCGATGGACGGCCTCCACCCCTGAGCAGGAGGAGTCGTTCGTCGAGCATCTGCGTGCGCGCGGCGTGGCCGTCACGGTTCGCGACACCCGCGGCAGGGAGATCGACGGCGCGTGCGGGCAGTTGGCGGCCACCCAGCGCTGACCCAGCGCTGATGTGCCGGGCGGGCGACAACCTTGCCGCCCTGGCACATCGCATCTCGCCTACTACCCTGAGACCGTGCGAGACATCGTCATCCTGGGCAGCACCGGAAGTATCGGCACGCAGGCGCTGGACGTGGTGACGCGCAACCCCGACTGCTTCCGCGTGGTCGGGTTGGCGGCTGGCAGCAACGCCGAACTACTGGAAGAGCAGGCCCGGCGTTTCAACGTCCCGCACGTCGGAATTGCTTCTGGAGAGCTGGACGTTCCCGGCACAGTGCACGTCGGCCCGGACGCTGCGACTGAACTCGCCGGGCTCGGCGCGCACACCGTACTCAACGGCATCACCGGCGCGGTCGGATTGCGCCCGACACTGGCCGCCCTGGAAGCCGGCAGCGTGCTGGCGCTGGCCAACAAGGAGTCCCTGATCATCGGCGGCGAGCTGGTCACCGCCGCGGCGAAGCCCGACCAGATCGTGCCGGTCGACAGCGAGCATTCCGCTATAGCGCAATGCCTGCGCGGCGGACGTCGGGAGGAGGTCAGGCGGCTGCTGCTCACGGCCAGCGGGGGGCCATTCCGCGGTCGCCCCCGCGAGGAACTCGAAAGCGTCACCGTGGAGCAGGCCCTTGCGCACCCCACCTGGGACATGGGGCCAGTCGTGACCATCAACTCCGCGACCTTGATGAACAAGGGCCTGGAACTCATCGAGGCGCACCTGCTGTTCGACATGCCGCTGGACCGGATCACCGTCGTGGTGCACCCGCAGTCGGTCGTCCACTCGATGGTGGAGTTCACCGACGGCAGCACCATCGCGCAGGCCAGTCCACCGGACATGCGGCTTCCCATCGCCCTGGGTTTGAGCTGGCCCGACCGGGTACCCGAAGCAGCACCCGCGTGTGACTGGACGCAGGCGGCGAACTGGACTTTCTACCCCCTGGATGACGAGGCGTTCCCGGCCGTGCGACTGGCGGCCCAGGCCGCGCAGACCGGCGGCGTGATGCCAGCCGTCCTCAACGCCGCGAACGAAGAATCCGTGCAGGCGTTCCGCGACCATCGGCTGGGATTCCTCGGTATCACCCGGGTGGTCGAACGGGTGATGGCAGCCCGCTCTGGCGTGGACACGGGTGACCGGGTGACACTGGAGTCAGTGATTGATGCGGATGCCTGGGCGCGAAGTTGTGCCCGGGACGTGATCGAGGAGGCAGTGTGACCCTGATCGGGATCGTGGCGCTTGTGCTGGCGCTGGTGGTCTCGATCGCCCTGCACGAGGTGGGGCACATGGTCCCTGCCAAGAAGTTCGGGGTCAAAGTCACCCAGTACATGATCGGTTTCGGCCCGACGCTCTGGTCACGAACAAGGGGTGACACCCAGTACGGCGTCAAGGCCGTCCTGCTCGGCGGCTACATCCGCATGATCGGGATGTTCCCGCCCGGCTCGGGCAAAGCCAGTCACCAGGGCCGGCTCGGGACGCTGATCGAGCAGGCGCGGGAGGATTCGGCGGCGGAGGTCGGACCCGGGGAAGAACATCGAACGTTCTACAACCTGACCGTGCCGAAGAAGCTCGTGGTGATGCTCGGCGGTCCCGTGATGAACCTGCTGATCGCGATCGTGCTGTTCACCGTGGTCTACGCCGGCTTCGGCACTCCGACCCCGAGCACCACGGTCGACAGCGTGACCCAATGCGTTCCGACTGCCAGCGCCCCGGACGGTACGTGTGAGTCGGGTGGCACGCCCACGGGTGCCGCGAGCGCTGGGTTGCAGCCCGGTGACGTGATCGTTGCCTGGGACGGTCAGCGGGTCTCGCAGTGGTCGGAGTTGAGTCCGGCGATCCGGGCGTCGAGCGGGGGAACACACCAGGTGACCATCGTCCGCGACGGCCACGAGGTGACGCTGGACGTGCCGCTCAGCACGGTCGACGGCACGCTGCTCGGCGAATCGGGTCAGCGCGGTTTCCTCGGGGTCTCGCCGGTGGTCGAACTGCAGCCGATGCCGGTCACGGCGGTTCCCGGACAGATGTGGGACATCTCGCGTGCGATCGGCCGCGGCGCTGGCGACGTTTCCGGCCAAGATGGTCGGTCTGACGCAGGCGGCCTTCACCGATCAAGCGCGCGACCCGGAAGGTCCTGTGGGTGTGGTCGGAGTCAGCCGGATCAGCGGCGAGGTGGCAGCTGCCGACGCGCCTGCGAGCTGGCGGATCGCTCAGTTCCTGGCGATCGTGGCCTCGCTGAATCTGTTCTTGTTCCTGTTCAATCTGCTGCCGATCCTGCCGCTGGACGGCGGCCACGTGGCCGGGGCCTTGTACGAAGGTGCCCGCCGGAGGGTGGCGCACTGGCGCGGGCAGCCCGATCCCGGGCCGGTCGACGTGGCGCGCATGCTGCCAGTCGCCTATACGGTTGCGGTGCTCTTGATCGGGATGAGCGTGATCATTCTATGGGCCGACATCGTCAAGCCCATCCGGCTTGGGTGAGGGCGTCGTAGCCATCCGTTAGACCTTGGAACATCGGTTAGGCGAAATGTCCGCTTTGCCCTCTAACCGATGTGTGAAGGTCTAACGGATGCGCAGCGCAGCGGCACCGCCAAGCGCGTCCGATGCGCGTTTGACCGCGGCTGCGATACTTGAGACATGTCCGTTTCCCTCGGGATGCCCGCCGCCCCCGCGCGTGTGCTGGCCCCCCGCCGGCCGACCCGGAAGATCACCCTGCGCCACCCCCACCACCCGGTCGAGGTGGGTGGCGACGCGCCGGTGAGCGTGCAGTCGATGACCACGACTCTCACCGCTGACGTCAATGCCACGCTGCAGCAGATCGCGGAACTCACCGCATCCGGATGCCAGGTCGTCCGGGTTGCTGTGCCTAGCCAGGACGACGCTGAGGCGCTGCCCGCCATAGCCAAGAAGGCCGACATCCCGGTCATCGCCGACATCCATTTCCAACCCAAGTACGTGTTCGCCGCGATCGACGCGGGATGTGCCGGGGTCCGCGTGAACCCCGGCAACATCAAGGCCTTCGACGACCGGGTGGGGGAGATCGCCCGGGCCGCCAAGGACGCCGGAGTGCCCATCCGGATCGGGGTCAACGCCGGCAGCCTGGACAAGCGACTGCTCGAGAAGTACGGCAAGGCCACACCGGAGGCGCTGGTGGAAAGCGCACTGTGGGAATGCTCGCTGTTCGAGGAACACGACTTTCGTGACATCAAGATCTCGGTCAAACACCATGATCCGGTGGTGATGGTGCAGGCCTACCGGCAACTCGCCGCGGCGTGTGACTACCCGCTGCATCTCGGTGTCACCGAGGCCGGCCCGGCGTTCCAGGGCACGGTCAAGTCGGCCGTCGCGTTCGGCGCGCTGCTGTCCTCGGGGATCGGCGACACGATCCGCGTGAGCCTGTCCGCGCCGCCGGTGGAAGAGGTCAAGGTCGGCCTGCAGATCCTGGAGTCGCTGAACCTGCGGGAGCGCGGTCTGGAGATCGTGAGTTGCCCCAGTTGTGGGCGTGCGCAAGTAGACGTCTACACACTGGCGGAACAGGTCACGGCTGGGTTGCAGGGCCTTGAGGTGCCGTTGCGGGTGGCCGTCATGGGCTGTGTGGTGAATGGACCGGGAGAAGCCCGGGAAGCCGACCTCGGCGTGGCAAGTGGCAACGGCAAGGGGCAGATCTTCGTGAAGGGCGAGGTAATCAAGACCGTGCCCGAGGCGCAGATCGTCGAGACCCTGATCGAGCAGGCCATGCGGCTGGCCGAAGGCATGGAGGCCGGCGAACCCAGCGTCTCGGTCGGGTGAGCACACCGGTCCGGCTGCTGTCCGGAGCCGACGCTCCCGACCTGCGCCAGTTGCTCGCCACGGACCCGGCCTCGTACGCCATGGTCAGCGAGCGGATCAGCCTGATCGGGGTGGGATCCGGGCTGGGTGCTGAGGTCTGGGGCTGGTTACCGGAGGGCCGGCTTGTATCGGCGCTCTACCTCGGCGCCAACGTCGTACCCATCGCCGCTGGTGATCAGGCAATAGCGGACTTCGCTGCGCGAGCCCGGCAGATACCGCGCCGATGCTCGTCGATCGTGGGTCCGTCGGCGGCGGTGCTCGCGTTCTACGAGCAGGTGCGCGCTGTCTGGGGCGACGCTCGCGACGTCCGCCCCCATCAACCGATGCTGCTCATCGCGCACCCTCCGGCCGTTCCTGCGCATCCCGACGTGCGAGCCGCGACGATGGACGACCTCGACGCGCTCTTTCCCGCCTCGGTGGCGATGTTCACCGAGGAGTTGGGTATCAGCCCCCTGGCGGCCGACGGCGGTGCCGCCTACCGCCGCCGGGTAGCCAGCCTGATCGGACAGGGCCGGGCGTTCGTCTTGATGGACCAGGGCGAGGTGGTGTTCAAAGCCGAGGTCGGCGTGGTGTCCCAGGACGTGGCGCAGATTCAGGGCGTGTGGGTCCATCCGGGACACCGGGGCCAGCATTTGTCGGAGCCAGGCATGGCGGCGGTTGTGGACCTCACGAGACGACGGTTCGCTCCGACGGTCACGCTGTACGTCAACGACTACAACCACGCCGCTCTGGCGACCTACCACCGGGTCGGGTTCGAGCAGGTGGGCGAGTTCGCGACGGTCCTGTTCTAGCCTGATTGTTCAATTCGCCTACGCAGCGTCAGGGCCAGAAGTGAACTATTGGGCTACAAGGCAGCCTGCAGCGCCGCCACGATCTGGTCACCCACCGGGTCGCCCACCTTGACGAAAGCCGCGGGCGTGCCGATCGGGGCAGGTACCGACGTGGTCGCATCGCCTGCAAAGACCTGGCCGGTCAACACGTGCCGCCACTGGCCCGGCGGGAACGTCACCTGCGCGGTGGTTGCGTTCTCCGCGTACACGGGCGCCACCAGCAGGTGGTCCCCGAGGAAGAACTGCGTGTCAGCCTTCGCCGCGTTCGTGCCCGGGTAGACCTGCCAACCACTGCGCATCGCCGGGATCCCCTTCTGCACGGCCTCCTGGATCACGGCGGTCCGGTAGTCGCGAAGCGCAGCGTAGATCTGCGACGCCCGGGCGAACTGCGCGCGGGTCTGCGGGGTGTCGTACACCTGCTGGTTCAGCGTGGGCCGGTTCGTCTCGTGGGTGCGCATGACGACCCCGAACGCCTCCATCTCCGCCCAGCGCGCGTTCAACTGCGGCGGCCGGATGAAGTTCGTGACGGCGGCGTTGACACTCGTGTACCCGCCGATGTCGCTGTGCCACAGCGGTGCCCCGGAGATGCCACCAGCCAGCATGCCTTTGAGTGCGTTCGGCATGCCGTCCTCGCTGGGCGTAGTTGACCATCTGGTCACCGGCCCACATCAACGGCACATTGTGAGGGCTGCCCAGATAGCTGGAACGGAAGAACGACACACAGTCGGGCACTCCTCCTCGCTGGCAGGCATCACGAACGGTGCGGGCCCACAACTGCGGCCAGCGGTTGTGCTGGGCGCGGGCGCTGCCGTTGGCCACCTTGGCGTCCAAAGGCAGGTACTCGCCGAAGTCGGCCATGAATCCGGATGCCCCGACGCCAAGCACCTGATCGGCGATGACCTGGGCGAACCAATCGCGGGCAGCCGGGTTCGTCAGATCGACCAGGGCCGTCGGGAACCCGACGGTTTGCACGACGTAGGGCTTGCCGCCACGCTCGTTGCGCACGAGGTACCCCTTCGACCGCGCCTCTTTGTAGAGGTTGCGGATGGGCTTGCCGTTCACCATGTCTGCGTTGATGACGAAGGGGTTCACGTAGGTCATCACCCGGATGCCCTGGGCGTTGAAGTCCGAGACCATCTGCTCCCAGTCGGGGTACGTCGTGCGGTCCAGCTGCCAGGTCCACCACAGCTGCTCGCCGAAACTGGTCACCCGCTTTCCGACCCAATCCTGCAGCCAGACCCCGGAGATCTTCGTGCCCGCAGCCTGCATGTCGGCGACGACCTGACGCACCTTCGCTGTCCCACCCTGGATGCCGAGGACCGCGCCACTGGTGATCCAGTTCGCCAACTCCGGCCGCGAAACGCCGGCAGCGCGGGCGGCCAGCAGGTCAGTGGGGTTGCTGCGGGCCAGGACGGTGGCGGTGAGCTGGTTGCGGAAGGACTCCAATGAGATCTGCCGCGGCCGGCTCATGTCGGCCACGCTCAAGGCACCGCTGCGGCGCGTGTCCGCCAGGGCGAACGACCGGTACTGGTCGGTGACGTAAGTCGGCCAAGCGCCGTACGTCGTGCGAAGGTTTCCGGCGCCCCAGGTGGCAGCGTCGATGGTCGTCGCGGCCGGCTTCTCGCCGCGGGTCACGCCCTGCTCCTGTACCAGAATTGGCAGCACTTCGCCGTTGAGGTCGAAGTCCTGGAACTGGGTGCCGAATCCGTGGACGCCGGCGTTCGCAGCACGCCCCGACGTCAGCTGCACGCTGGTGGGATCCACGTCGTTTTTGCGCAAGCGGAACTCCACCGTCATCTGCAATGACGAGACGTCGGCGGACGGCTGCACCGGTGTGAATGTCACCTGGTAGCGCGCGTGGTCGCCACCCCCCGAGAGCACGCCGCGTAATTGCAGGGACTGTCCGTCTTGCCGGGCCGAGGTGATGCTCTGGTCGCGCAGGCGGGCGAGGCGTGTGACTTGTGGCCAGAATGCGCCGGCCGTCGAGCGCTGGAACCAGCGCAGGCGGCTGCGAGCGGCGCTTACGAAAGCGGCAGTCCGATCGCTGGACCAGGCCAGCCGGCCCGCTCCGTCGAAGGCGGTCACCGGCGCGTTGCGCGCCACCGTCACCCGGAACTCACCGAGCTGATAGACGCCGGCAGCGGCCTTGTTGATCTGCAATTGGCCGGGTCGCATCGGGGCGAGGCGGTCCTCAGGGGGAGGGGTGAACCCCGGGTAGATGGATTTCAGTGAGACCCGATTGCTCGTCACGGTTCGGCCGCTGGCATGGACTGCGGCACGTATTTGCCAGGTGCCCTCCTTGAACGTCGTGAACGGGATTTGTGCTCGGCCACCCGAAGCCCGGCCGGAGGCAACGGTCTGCCAATCGGTCGTCGAGGTGCGGGTCTGGATGCGAACCTTGCGATTGCCAGGGGTGCGAACCGTGGCGCGCACGGTCTTGCTCACCTGAGCGGTGCGGGTGTTGACCGACAGTGTGATGGTGGGCGTTGACCCAGCGGCTTGTGCAGACGCCCCCAGCTGCGGTGGATTGCTGGCTAACACCGGTGCCGGGCAAAGCATCGCGGCGGTGAGCGCGACAACTGCGGGCGGGCGCAACGACATAGCGACTCCCATCGCTGTAGGTGGCACTCAGGGTAGTCCCAGCCGTCCACCGTAGGCTGTGCTTCGTGCTGAGAATGTCCACGCTGTTCCTGCGCACGCTGCGCGAGGATCCCGCCGATGCGGAAGTGCCGAGTCACAAGTTGCTCGTGCGAGCCGGTTGTGTGCGCCGGGTCGCGCCGGGGGTCTTCACCTGGCTGCCGCTGGGGTACATCATCTACCGCAACGTGGAGCGCATCGTGCGCGAGGAGATGGATGCCGCCGGCTTCCAGGAGGTGCACTTTCCGGCGTTGCTGCCGCGCGAACCCTACGAGGCCACGGGTCGCTGGACGGAGTACGGGGACCTGCTGCTGCGCTTGCAGGACCGCAAGGGCGCCGACTACCTGCTCGGTCCGACCCATGAGGAGATGTTCACGCTGCTGGTCAAGAGCGAGTACTCCTCGTACAAGGACCTGCCGTTGTGCATCTACCAGATCCAGACGAAGTACCGCGACGAGGCGCGGCCGCGGGCGGGCATCCTGCGCGGCCGGGAGTTCGTGATGAAGGACTCGTACTCGTTCGACATCGACGACGAGGGCCTGCAGCGTTCCTACGATCGACACCGCGCGGCCTACATCAAGACGTTCGACCGGCTCGGCCTGAACTACGTCATCGTTTCGGCGATGTCCGGGGCCATGGGTGGCTCGGCAAGTGAGGAGTTCCTGGCGCCCTGCGAGTCCGGCGAGGACACGTTCGTGCGTTCCGCGGGCGGTTATGCGGCCAACGTGGAAGCGGTGGTGACCGTGCCGCCGGAGCAGGTGCCGATAGAGGGTCAGCCGGCCGCGCATGTCGAGGACACCCCGGACACGCCGACCATCGAGACCCTGGTGGCTGTGGCCAACGAACTTTTCCCGGATCGCGGTTATACGGCGGCGGACACGTTGAAGAACGTCGTGCTGATGCTCGACTATCCCGACGGTTCGGCCTCGCCGTTGGTGGTGGGGCTGCCGGGCGACCGGGACGTCGACATGAAGCGGCTCGAGGCGCAGGTGTCGCCCGCCGTCCCGCGGCCGTTCGAGGAGGACGACTTCAAGGGCTTCCCACAGATGGTCAAGGGCTACATCGGCCCGGAGGTGTTGGGCGAGGAGCGCGGGATCCGCTACGTGGTGGACCCGCGCGTGGTCACCGGTACGGCCTGGATCACGGGGGCGAACCAGCCGGGCAAGCACGTGTTCGACCTCGTGTGCGGACGCGACTTCACTGCGGATGGAACGATCGAGGCGGCGGAAGTGCGCGCGGGTGACCCGGCGCCGGACGGCTCCGGGCCGCTGCACACGGAACGCGGCATCGAGATCGGTCACATCTTCCAACTGGGCCGCAAGTACGCCGAAGCGTTGGATCTCACCGTGCTCGACGAGAACGGCAAGTCCCGCGTCGTCACGATGGGTTCGTACGGGATCGGGGTTTCGCGGGCTGTGGCGGCGATCGCCGAGCAGTACCACGACGACAAGGGCTTGATCTGGCCGCGGGAGGTCTCGCCGGCGGACGTTCACATCGTCGCGACCGGCAAGGATGCGGCCGTGTACGAGACTGCCGAGGAACTGGCGATTGCACTGGAGGATGCCGGCGTCCGGGTCTTGTACGACGACCGGCGGCAGGTGTCCCCGGGCGTGAAGTTCAACGACTCCGAGTTGTTGGGGGTGCCGACCATCGTGGTCGTCGGCAAGCGGCTGGTGGACGGCATGGTGGAGATCAAGGACCGGGCGACCGGGGAGCGGCAGGAGGTCGCGGTGGCGGAAGCGCTCGCCACGCTGATCGGGATCTGCCGCCCCATCCGTTAGACCTTGGCACATCGGTTAGAGGGCAAAACGGGCATTTCCATCTAACGGATGTGCCAAGGTCTAACGGATGCTGATCACGGCACCCGAACAGCCAGCAACCTGTCGTCCTTCGGCTTAGGAGTACCGCGGCCGTCGGTGTTGTTCGTGAGTACCCACAACCCGCCCCCGGGCGCGGCCACGACATCGCGCAAGCGTCCGTACTCTTGGCTGAACCACGGCTGCGGCTTCGAGGCCTTGCGCCCGTCCAGCGGGATCTCGAACAGTGCCTCCCCGCGCAATCCCGCAACCCAGGCCACGTCGTCCAGAATCGCCAGCCCGCTCGGAGATGCGGTGGAGGTGGGCGACCAGGTGGCCTTCGGGTTCGTCATGCCCGCCTCGTCACACGGACCCTCACACAGCGGCCATCCGTAGTTGTTGCCGGGCTCGATGAGGTTCAGTTCGTCGACGTCATTCTGGCCGAACTCGCTGGCCCACAACTGACCCTGGGAATTCCATGCCAGTCCCTGCACATTCCGGTGACCCCACGAGTACACCGGCGATTGCGGGTCGGGATTACCAGGTGCTGGCCGGCCGTCGGGCCGCAACCGCAGAATCTTCCCGCCCAGCGAAGAGCGGTCCTGTGCGAGGTCGGCCTGGCCGGTCTCGCCGGTGCCGACGTAGAGCATGCCGTCGGGACCGAAGGCGATCCGTCCGCCGTTGTGAATGAAACCCTTGGGAATGCCGCTGAACACCGTGCGTTCGTTACTTAGCTTCGAGCCGTCGAAGTCGAGAACTGCGATGCGATTGTCCGTTGCGGCGGTGTAGTAGACGTACACCTGATCGCCGCGCATCGCCAGACCGAGCAGGCCGCCTTCACCCTCCGGACGCACGTCCTTGAGCGTGGCCGCCACCGTGGTCCGGCCGTTGTCCAACAGCAGGATCTGGGCAGTGTCGCGCTGGGTGATCAGTGCTTTGCTGTCGCCCAATGGCAGCACACTCCAGGGCGCCTTCAGACCCGTTGCAAGCGTGGCGGTCACTGCAGGTTGCTGCAGGGGACTCGAGGTGGCCTTGGGCATTGCGGACGGAGAAGTCGGCGTCGCGGACGGAGTCGGCGGTGTCGTGCTGGAACACGCGGCCAGCGCTGCTCCGAGGACCAGCAGAGCAAGACGACGCATGTCGCCCATCTTCTCAAATGGGAGGATTCTCGCCGCCTGGCCAGGGAAAGGCCTGCCCCGCAGCACCCCAGCCCTGCGCGGTCACCGCACAATCACGCACGGCTCGAATCGCCCAGTTCCGCCGCTCTTGCAGGTTCATCGATTCGGCGATGAGTTCCACGTACAGCGGCACCAGTCGTAACTCGACCCTCGCAAGGAGTGCCCGCGCCGACGCGTCGCCTCGAACAGGCTGGCCGACGTCGTAGGCCGGCGCCGGGGGCAGTGGTTCTTGTCCGTCCTCGGTGAGCCAGGCCCGCAGTTGGTCCCGGCGGGTGCGATGGACTTCTAGCAGCGCCAAGGCGGTGTCGCGATCTTCGCTAAGGCGGGCGCCGCCCCTGCCGTAGGCGTACATGACCGCGTACTCACCGGCCAGCACGGCCTGCAACCCGTCGCTCACGACAGTGCTACCGCGTGTTGGGCCTCGGAGGCGGCGATCAGGGCCAGCACCTGTGCTCGCTGGGCATCCGGCTCGGACCTGGCTGCCTGAGCACGCACACGGGTGGCTCGGCGCTCGGCTTGTCGCAGGGCGGCGGGTGTTGCCGACGCGGGCGTCGCTGCGGCTAGGTCGCCCTGCCAACCGAGCGCGGCCAGATGCGCGGCGTGCTCGTCACGGATGTGCTGCCACAGTTCCCGCTCGGTGGCGGTGGCCGTCGACAGGGCCGCGTCGTACAGCGCGATGAGCGCCGCTTCGTCCGCCTGCTGCGGATCGGGGGTGGGCGGTGCCGCAGGCGGCTCGGTCTGCTTCGAGCACCCCGGCAGAAGCACCAGTCCGACGGCGGAAACCGCAGCGGCCTGCAACACCAGCCGCCGGTCAGTCATGACACAGCAGCCTACGCGCGTAGGCTGGGAGATCAGCACCGAGGCATCTCGGTGCTGCTACGTGAACAGGAGGTGCGCGGTGGACGCCCGGGAGCAGCAGGTGGCGGACATCGCCGCGGCCGTCGTCGCGGATGGCGGCGCGGACGTCGAGTACGTGACGATCCGTCGTGCCGGCCGCCGCAGTGTCGTTGTCATCGCGGTGGACGCCGACGGTGGCATCACTCTGGATGACATCGCCGACCTCACGCCTGGTATCTCCGATGCGCTCGACGCCGCGGACGTTATGGGTGAAACTCCGTACACCCTTGAGGTGAGTTCCCCCGGAGTGCACCGGCCCCTCACCCTGCCGCGGCACTGGCGCCGCGCTGCCGGCCGGTTGGTCCGGGTGCAGCGCGCAGACGGCTCGACACTCACGGGCCGTGTGACCAGCAGCGACGATTCCGCCGTGACCCTGCACGTCGACGGCGCGGAAGTCGGTGTGCCGTTCTCCCAGATCGACAAGGCCGTGGTGCAGGTGGAATTCGGCGAGGGGAACGGCTGATGGACATCGATATGGCTGCGCTGCGCGCAGTGGTGACCGACAAGGGTCTGAGCCTGCAGACCGTGGTCGCGAGCATCGAACAGGCTCTGCTCGCCGCCTACCACCACACGGACGGCGCATCCGCACAGGCCCGGGTCGAGATCGACAAGCAGAGCGGCCATGTGACCGTGTTCGCGGCCGAGACCGACGAGGACGGCCTGCGGGTGGGGGAGTACGACGACACCCCGGCCGACTTCGGCCGGATCGCTGCGACGGTGGCCAAGCAAGTACTGATGCAGCGGCTGCGAGAAGCCAGCGACGACGTGACGTTCGAGGAGTTCTCCGCCCGTGAAGGTGACCTGGTGTCCGGGGTCATCCAGCAGGGCAAGGATCCGCGGTACGTCTACGTAGACCTGGGCAGCGTCGAGGGAATGATTCCTCCGGCCGAGCAGGTGCCGACCGAGTCGTACGCTCACGGCGAGCGCATCCGTTGCTACGTGGTTTCCGTGCGGCGCGGGGTGAAGGCGCCCTCGGTCACTTTGTCGCGCACCCACCCGGAGCTCGTGCGCAGGCTGTTCGCCCTCGAGAGCCCCGAGGTCGCCGAGGGTGCGGTCCGGATCGTCGCGATCGCCCGGGAGGCCGGATTCCGCACGAAGATCGCGGTGAAGGCCGAGGTGCCCCAGATCAACGCCAAGGGCGCCTGCATCGGGCCCATGGGCCAACGCGTGCGCGCCGTGACCTCGGAGTTGCAGGGCGAGAAGATCGACATCGTGGACTACGACGAGGACCCGGCGGCGTTCATCGCAGCGGCCCTGTCCCCGGCGCGCGTGCAAGCCGTGGAGATTCCCGATCCGGACGCGCGGGCGGCGCGGATCGTGGTCCCGGACTACCAGATGTCGTTGGCCATCGGCAAGGAGGGGCAGAACGCCCGGCTGGCAGCGCGGTTGACGGGCTGGCGGCTGGACATCCGCTCGGATGCGACCTGAGCGCTCCGCGGATTGTCGCGTTGTTGTCGCGACACGCCGAAGGTGCCGACGACAACGCGACAAAACCTGGCGTGGGCGGGTCGGGACTGCGCCCTTGACCCCACCCGCTAGACTGGACCACGGATCAATCTGATGGCTCCGGGACCACTCGACACCACCGCCGCACGCCCTGTGCGCATGTGTGTCGGCTGCCGGACCCGGGCTCAGCAGGGCGATCTGCTCAGAGTTGTTGCCGTAGCGGGCCGGTTACTACCGGATCCGCGCCGGCAGCGCTCCGGTCGCGGCGCCTACGTCCACCCCACCGGGGAGTGCGTGGAGGCCGCCATTGCCCGTAAGGCCTTTGGCCGGGCATTGCGCACCGGAGGGCCACTGGAGACAGCGGCGCTATTGAGCTTCGTGACCGAGTCGAACGTTGAGGAGCGTCGGGATGCACACCCGATGAACAGTCAGAAATGACAGCGCCAACACAACACTAGGTCCGGAATCTACCCGGGCCAGACAGGAGAGAAGTGGCCAAGGTCCGGGTCTATGAACTCGCCCGTGAGATGGGTGTGGAGAGCAAGGAGCTCATCACCCAACTCCAGGACATGGGGGAGTTCGTCAAGTCCGCATCATCGACGATCGAGGCGCCCGTCGTCCGCAAGATCAGGGATGCCATGAAGTCCGCTGCCCCCGCGCCGGCCCCGGCGAAGAAGGCGGCAGCTGCCAAACCCGCGCCAGCACCGGCGACCCCGGCGGCACCCACACCTGCTCCGGCCCCAGCCGTGCAGACCCCCGCGCCAGCCCCCGCGCCGAAACCGGCCGCCGGACCGGCTCCGACGCCGGCGCCGCGGCCGGCGCCCAAGCCTGGCCCGCGGCCGGGCAACAACCCGTTCGGCTCCCCGGCTCCGCGGCCGGGCAACAACCCCTACGGCTCCCCGGCGCCGCGGCCGGGCAACAATCCGTACGGCACCAGCGGTGCGGCTCCGGCCGCTCGCAGTGGTGGCGTTCCCGGCGCCCCGCGGCCGAACCCGAACATGATGCCGCCGCGTCCCCGGCCGGCGCCGGGTCGTCCCGGTGGGCCAGGCCGTCCCGGCGCCCCCGGTGGCCGCGGCCGGCCGGCAGGCCCGGGCCGTCCCGGCGGTGGTCCCGGCGGCGGTGGCTTCGGCCAGCGTCCCGGCGGCGGGCGTCCTGGTGGCGCCCCTGGTGGCGGTGGTGGTTACGGCCAGCGCCCGGGCGGTGGAACCGGTGGTCCGGGTCGTCCTGGCGGCGGTCCCGGTGGTGGCGGCTTCGGTGGTCGCCCCGGCGGCGGTCCTGGTGGCGCCTGGTCGTCCCGGTGGTCCTGGGGGTAGGCGGCCCGGCGCCAAGCGCAGCCGCAAGAGCAAGCGCGCGAAGCGCCAAGAGTTCGACAACATGGAGGCCCCGACGATCGGCGGCGTGCGGATCCCGCGCGGCGACGGCCGGACGGTGCGCCTGCCCCGCGGCGCCTCGCTGACCGACTTCGCCGAGAAGATCGACGCCAACCCCGGTTCGCTGGTGCAGGCGCTGTTCGGCCTGGGCGAGATGGTCACGGCCACCCAGTCGCGTGAGCGACGACACCTTGCAGTTGCTCGGATCGCGAGCTGAACTACAACGTCGAGGTCGTCTCGCCCGAGGACGAGGACCGCGAGCTGCTGGAGAGCTTCGACCTCGAGTTCGGCGAGGACGAGGGCGGCGAGGAGGACCTGGAGCCGCGGCCGCCGGTGGTCACCGTCATGGGTCACGTCGACCACGGCAAGACCAAGCTGCTCGACGCCATCCGTCACACCAACGTCAGGTGGCGCGGCGAGGCCGGCGGCATCACCCAGCACATCGGCGCCTACCAGGTGCCAGAGCGAGATCGACGGCAACGACCGCAAGATCACGTTCATCGACACCCCGGGTCACGAGGCGTTCACCGCCATGCGTGCCCGTGGCGCCAAGGTCGACCGACATCGCGGTCCTGGTGGTCGCCGCCGACGACGGCGTGATGCCGCAGACGATCGAGGCGCTCAACCACGCACAGGCGGCGGACGTGCCGATCGTGGTCGCGGTCAACAAGATCGACAAGGAGGGCGCGGACCCGCACGAAGGTCCGCGGCCAGCTCACCGAGTACGGCCTGGTGGCCGAGGAGTACGGCGGCGACACGATGTTCGTCGACGTCTCGGCCGAAGCACCGGCATCGGCATTCGACGAGCTGCTCGAGGCCGTGCTCCTGACCGCCGACGCGGCGCTGGACCTGCGGGCCAACCCGGACATGGACGCCCAGGGTGTGGCCATCGAGGCGCACCTGGACAAGGGTCGCGGCCCGGTGGCCACCGTGCTGGTCCAGCGCGGCACGCTGCGGCGTCGGCGACTCGATCGTCGCCGGCGACGCCTACGGCCGTGTGCGCGCGATGCTCGACGAGCACGGCGACAACGTCGACCGAGGCGCTGCCGTCGCGCCCGGTGCAGGTGCTCGGCCTGACCTCGGTGCCCGGCGCGGGCGACACGCTTCCTCGTCGTCGAGGAGGACCGCGATCGCCCGCCAGATCGCCGACACGCGCGCAGGCCCGCGAGCGCAATGCGGCGCTGGCGGCCGGCACGCGGCCGGCATCACGCTGGAGGACCTGCTGCGAGCAGCTCGAGAAGGGCGAGACGCAGCACGCTCAACCTGATCCTCAAGGGCGACGTGTCGGGTTCCGTCGAGGCGCTGGAGGACGCCCTGCTCAAGCTCGACGTGGGCGACGAGGTCGAGCTGCGGGTCATCCACCGCGGTGTCGGTGCGATCACCGAGAACGACGTCAACCTGGCCAGCGGCCTCGCGACGCGATCATCATCGGGTTCAACGTCCGCCCGCAGGGCGAGGCGCGCCGAGCTGGCCGAGCGCGAGGGCGTGGACATCCGCTACTACTCGGTGATCTACCAGGCGATCGACGAGATCGAGGCAGGCGCTCAAGGGCATGCTCAAGCCGATCTACGAGGAGGTCGAGCTCGGCCGCGCCGAGATCCGCGACGATCTTCCGGTCCTCGCAAGGTCGGCAACATCGCGGGCTGCATGGTGCGCTCGGGCACGATCCGGCGCAACTCCAAGGCGCGGCTGCATGCGCGACGGCGTCGTCGTGGCCGAGAACCTCGACGATCGACTCGCTGCGGCGCTTCAAGGACGACGCCACCGAGGTCCGCGAGGGCTACGAGTGCGGTATCGGCGCTCGGCTCGTTCAACGACATCAAGGATCGACGACGTCATCGAAACCTACGAGATGCGGGAGAAGCCGCGGTAGGTATGTATGCCGGTGTCATGTCCGTCGACCTGCTGCTGACCTCGCGTTCGTTGCAAAGCGAAGCGGTCCGTGGTCCGGCCCTTGGTCGCCCATCTTGCGAAGGGAATTCGCGGTGACGGCGGCCGAGGCCGGGGCACCTGGACTTGGTGGGCACGCACGCAACTCGCCGTTGCGACTGTCGCCCCGGACCTGCGGCACTGTCAGGACGTGCTGGACACCTGTGAACGCTGGTTGGCCGACGAGCCGCACGTACAGTTCGTCGAAGCCCGCCGCACCTATGTCAGTGATGAGGAGTTGGGATGAACGAGCAACGCGCGCGCCGGCTGGCCGACCGCATCCAGGAGATCGTGGCAGAGATGCTGGAGCGTCGGATCAAGGACCCGCGCCTGGGTTTCGTGACCGTTACCGACGTCAAGGTCACCGGCGACCTGCGGGAGGCCACTGTCTTCTACACGGTCATGGGCGACGAGGTGGAACGGGACGCGACCGCGGCGGCGCTAGCTTCCGCGACCGGGCTGCTCCGAAGCGAGGTTGGCAAGCAGACTGGCATCAAGTTCACCCCGACGTTGGCGTTCGTGGCCGACGCCGTTCCGGAGAACGCCGCGCACATCGAGGACCTGCTGCGGCAGGCTCGCGAGCGTGACCAGGAGGTGGCCGGGCTTGCGTCCGAGGCGACCTTCGCAGGGGAGCCGGATCCCTACAAGCACGAGGACGACGCGACGGATTGACCTCCACTTGTGCGACAGGTTCCCGGTCGGACTGGAGCTCTCTCGCACAACTGGGGGACGAATCCGCCGCGCCCCTATGATCGAGCACCATGCAGCAGATCGCCGACCAGCTTGCGTCGAGCGCAGTCGGTGCTGCTGGTCGCCCACGTGAATCCCGATGCCGACGCCCTCGGCTCGACCCTGGCCACTGCGATTGCGTTGCAGAGCCTGGGCGTCTCGGTGCAGGTGACGTTCCCCGACGATCCGTTCGTGGTGCCCGACGGTTTGAAGTTCCTGCCCCGCCAGGACCTGCTTGTGGACCCGCGGACGCGGCAAGCGCGACGTGGTGATGTCGATGGACGCATCGTCAGCGGACCGGCTCGGTCGGGTGCTGGCCACTGCACGTGCCGCCGAGACGTTCATCGCGCGTCGGACCATCACGCGAGCTTCGAGCCGTTCGCTGATGTCAACCTCTGCGACGCCGGGTCAGCCTGCAACAGGGATGCTTGCCCTCGACCTCATCGATGTTCTCGGCGTCGAGCTCACCGCCGACATCGCCACGTGTCTCTACGCGGCGATCAGTTCCGACACCGGTTCGTTCAAGTACCCGGCCACCACCCCTGCGGCGATGCGAGCCGGCGCCCGGCTCATGGAGACCGGAATCGACTTTGCCGGCATCGCCCGGGCGATGTTCGACACCCGCAGCCAGTCGTACATTGCCTTGCAGGCGGCGGTCATGCAGGATCTGCGCATGCCAACGGCGTAGACGGCTTGGCGGTCGCCGTGGCGCGAGCGCCGAAGAATCTGCGTGATCGGTGGCAGGTGCCGTTCACCGACGTCGAGAGCCTGATCGACGCGGTCCGGACGGTGGAGGGCATTGACGTGGCAGTTGTGCTCAAGGAAGACGACCAGGGCCGCTGGCGAGTGAGCACCCGGTCGCTGGGACGCGCAGACGTCGGCGCCGGCATGCACCAGAGTCGGCGGTGGCGGGCACCGGCTGGCGGCCGGTTTCACCGGTTCCGCGAACGCCGACGACACGCTCGCCGACTTCCTGCAGGCGCTCGCGGCGTGATCTCCGGCTTCGCGCTCGTCGACAAAGAGCAGGGCTGGACCAGCCACGACGTGGTCGCACGTCTGCGGCGGTTGTACGGGCAGAAGCGAGTCGGGCACGCCGGCACTCTGGATCCGATGGCCACCGGAGTGCTGGTGGTCGGTCTCGGCACTGCGACCCGGCTGCTGCGCTTCGTGCAGGGCCAGCCGAAGACATACGAGGCCACGATCCGGCTGGGTCAGGGGACCATCACCGATGACGCCGAGGGAGAGGCCACAACAACCCCGGGGTGGGAGTGGGACCCGGCTGGCTTGTCGACGGCGATCACGCAGCTGACCGGGGACATTCAGCAGGTGCCGAGCGCGGTATCGGCGGTGAAGGTCAACGGCGTGCGGTCCTACGCCCGAGTGCGCGCTGGTGAGGACGTGGAACTGGCGGCGCGGGCCGTGACGATCAGCCGGTTCGAAATGGTCGGCCCACCCCGCATCGAGGGTCCGTTGGTGGACATCGATGTGGTCGTCGACTGCAGTTCGGGCACCTACATCCGCGCGCTGGCCCGGGACCTGGGGGCGGCTTTGGGCACGGCGGCACATCTGACTGCCCTGCGCCGAACGGCGATCGGGCCGATAACAGGGGGCGTGCAGCTGAGCTCCGAGGCGCCACCGGTGGTTCCTGCCGAGGACGTCATCACCGACATCCTGCCGCGGCTTGATCTCGCAGCCGAGCAGGTACAGGCCGTGCGCGACGGCAAGCGACAGCAGGTAGCGGCGCCCGACGGCACCTATGTCGTCATCGCCGACGGCCGCTGGCAGTCGATCGTCAGCGTCGCGGATGGCTGGACCCACATCGAGGTCAACGCCCCGAGTGGATGATCCTCGCCGGTTGGCCGCGGCGAGATGCGGAAGTGGGGAAGATGTGGCGATCTGGCGTCTGGCACAGTGGGGTCGTGGAATCCGTGGTGACGATCGGTGTGTTCGACGGCGTTCACCGCGGCCATCAATCGGTGATCCAGCACACCCTGGAGCAGGCGCAGCAGCGCGCCGCCCGCGCCATAGTGCTCACGTTCGAGCCGAACCCGCTGGAAGTGCTCAGACCAGACCACGCGCCCACCCGGCTGTGCAGCCTGGCCCGGCGCGTGGAGTTGATCAAAGCGCTCGGCGACGTCGACGTCGAGGTCCTGCGCTTCGACACGGCACTCTCGCAGGTGAGTGCGCAGGACTTCATCACCGATATTCTGCAGGGGCAGTTGCAGGCCCGGGCCGTGGTCGTGGGTGAAGGGTTCCGCTTCGGGCACAAGGCGGCCGGCACCACCCAGACCCTGCAGGAGGCGGGCCTCGACGTGGTGGAATACGGCCTGGTCGGCGATGACCAGCCGGTCTCCTCGACCCGGGTGCGGGCCGCGGTGGCCGAAGGCGACGTGGGCACCGCCGCCACCATGCTCGGCCGGCCGCACGAGGTGGAGGGTGTGGTCGTCGCCGGCGAGAAGCGCGGGCGTGACCTGGGCTACCCCACGGCCAACGTCGAGCATCACCAACTGGCCGCCGTGCCTGCCGACGGCATCTACGCCGGTACGACCGTGATCGCCGGCGAGCAGCACGCCGCGGCCATCAGCGTGGGCACGAACCCCACCTTCGAAGCAGAGCACCGGACGCTCGAGTCCTACCTGCTGGACTTCGACGGCGACTTGTACGGGGCGTCTGTGCGAGTCACTTTCAGCAAACGTCTGCGCGGCATGGTCGCCTTCGACGGCGTCGACGCTCTCGTGGCCCAGATGGCACAGGATGTGGCCGCGACCCGGCGCATGATGGACGCCATGTGAACAGGGTCGCAGTCCTCATCCCGCACCACAATGACCCGGATGGGCTGCGGCGGTCCTTGAGGTCGATCGCAGACGATGACCCGGCCGACATCGTGGTGGTCGACGACGGTTCCGAGGACCCACCCGAAGCCGGCCAAATCCGCGGCTGGGTGCACGGGGAGCGAGAGGTCCGTCTGCACGTTCTCCCCGCGAACCTGGGCATCGAGGCGGCCCTGAACGTGGGTCTGGACATCATCGTCGGTGCGGGCTACGAGTTCGTCGCACGGTTGGACTGCGGCGACTGCAATGTCGGGCGCCGCTTCGCCGCGCAGGTCGAGTTCCTGGACGCCAACCCGCAGATTCTGCTGGTCGGGGCGGCCGCGCAGTTCGTGGACCCGGGTGGGAAGTCATTGTTCGTCCGCCGAATGCCCACCACGCACTCGGAGATCGCGCGGTTCATGCGCTCCAACAGCGCCTTTATGCATCCAGCCGTGATGTTCCGCACCAAGGCTCTGAAGCGGGTTGGGCACTATCCGACCACGTTCCCGGCAGCCGAGGACTACGCGTTCTTCTGGAGATTCCTCGAGGTAGGAGAGGTCGCGAATCTGCCCCAGGTCCTCATCACCTACGAGGTGGATCCTGGCAGCATCTCCCGGTCGAAGCGCTCAGTGCAGCTGCGTTCCCGTCTTCAGGTGCAGGCTCTGCACAATGACGGTTCGTGGCGGGCCCGCGCTGGAATGGTGCGCACGAGGGCACTCTTGCTGGTGCCAGTGAAGTTCATCGACGCGGTGAAGGCCAGACTCTACGGTCAGCCCTGACACGACGCCAGGTGGTGACGTTCCACCAGTCGCAATCGCCAGCCCAGCAACGATGGGCGCCGGCGCCAGCCATCGATCCAGGTAGCACCGCTCGCCGACCAGGTCAGGCTGTGGACTCCACGCCATCCGTGTGCGCCAACCACCTCCGGGACGGACCATTTCGCCAACGGCGCATCGGATCGCGAATCGACGAGGCCTACTGCCCTTCCATACGTTCCAGCGCAGTCCTGAACGGCTCGCCATCCCCGGTCTCGGTCCCAGGTGCCGGCGCCGCGGCGCCAGCCCACATCCACCGACACTGAACCAGGGTCCGCATGCCATGCCCCGTCGTTCAGCCGGTATCGGATCCCGACCGAATCGGGATCGGTGCGCGCGTCCGTGCCGATCAGCCAGCCTGTCTCGAAATCGATCACCGGATCCGCAGTGTGAGGAGGAAGAGGGGAAGATCGTCGATTGACCGCCAGGGTTCACCCGGGGCATCGAACGTGTACACCGGATTGTGCGCCGCGCAGGTCTCAACCGTGGCCAGCCAGCGCCCGTCGACCCACTGCAGCTGCGGAAACGACAGGTGGTGATCGGTCGCGAGAACGCGGCGCACGGCCGAGATGTCCAGAGTGCCCCCGCGCACCGGTGCTGCCACGATGTGGCCGAGCCCCGTGGTTCGGTCGAGCTCCTCCATGAACAACCAATCGCCGACTGCCGTACTCAGCAAGAACGGATCTGCCCAGAATCGCCGCGGACCGGACTGCCACTCACCGCACCTTGTCAGCCTGCCCTGCTCTGGGTCCAGGGCCGCGATGGGAGCGCACGCCCACTCCCGGTAAGTCACGGCGGCGCGCACCAGACGGCCGGCGAACCACACTGCCCCTGCGGCATCGCTGACGCGGGCGGATGGCGTTCTCTGGGTGGAGGGTGAGCCCGGGGCGCGAGAATCCGCAGTTGCGGCATGAACCGCGAGTGGTCCTGCCACCCGAGAGGCGGCCGCTATCGTGCCCGCAACGCTCCGTCGGGTGCCCACCACGCCGCGGCCGCGGACGCGACCCTCTCCGTCAGCCAGCGTGACCACGAGTTGGCCGGTGTTGCGTCGCACGGCACGGTGCAGGTGTTGCGACTGCGCCAGCGCGACCCCGTCGCAGTCGGCCAGGCGCAGGTCGGTGGGGGTCGCCGCCTGCGCAGGGCCCAACCAGAGTCGCAGCGGAGCATCATCGGCGTTGACTCGTTCCAGGAAGTCACGGGCCACTTGGACGTGCTCAGCATCTGTCCCGAAGACCTCAACCACGCTGCGCCCCGATGATGCCGAGCAGTGCCGCGTCGATCGTGGTCACGGTATCCTGCAGATCGAATCCCTGCTCAACGTGTCTGCGGCAGCGTTCGCGCAAGGCCGGGTCGCCAGATCGTTCCAACCACTGATCCATGGCAAGCGCCAGAGCGTTCGGGTCGTCCGGGGGGACAAGCCCACCCACTGCGCCGTCCACCGTCTCCCGGGCACCGTTGACATCGGTGGCGACCACCGGAGTCCCCATCGCCAGCGACTCCAGCGGAACCAGCGCCATGCCTTCCCATCGCGACGGCAGGACGACGAGATCGGCTGCGGCCAGCCAGTTCAGAGCTGTGGCGCGGTCGGTCTCGCCGAGGAAGCGGACGTCCTCGCGTCGTACCCGATCCGCCCAATGCTCGAGGTCCGGCCCCCCGCCGACGAGGGTGAGGCTGCGGCCGGGGCCAGCAACGTGTGGCCATGCGGCGAGCAGGACATCCTGGCCCTTCTGGACGCACATGCGGCCCACGCATACAACTGCCTGGCCGGTGATCCCCAACTGCCCACGTAGCTCCTGCCGCTCGCCCGGAGCAGGGTTGGTCAGCAGAGTCAGGTCGACCCCGTTGCGCGCCACCACGTAGCGCCCCCGCAGGCCCGTGGCCCGTCCGAGATCGCGTTCTGCGGCGCTCACGCAGACGAAGGTCGCCGTCCAGCGGGCGGCAACCCGCTCCCAGGTCAGCGCTGCGCGTTGGGTCATCCCGGTCACTGCCTCGAAGGACCAGGCGTGCGGTGCAAAGGCCGTGGGCAGGCGCCCGCGCATGACTAAGCGGCCGATCAGCCCGGCTTTGCTGCCGTGCAGGAACACCGCGTCCGGGCGCACCTGCTCCAGGCTGCTTCGAAGAGACCTGGATTCCGCGCGAATGCCCGCCGTCGGGCTGCGCTGCGACTGCCATTCGCGCGTCGTAATCCCCGCGGCCTGCAGACTGGCAGCCAGCCAGCCGTCGGACGGGCATGCGACCGTCACGTGCCAATCCCGCTGGGCCAGTCCACGCGACCAGTCGAGCACGCACTGGGCGACCCCCGCGACGGTCGGCTGCGCGACCATCAGGACCGACTTGGCCATGTCGTGCACCTCCCGGCTTTCCACGCTAGTGGCCTGCTTGACCGGTGTCGTGCGTGCGAGGCTGTCCCCATGGTGAGGGCGCCACGGCTGCTCGTAGTGGCGCTTGCCGTCGCTTTAGGACTGGCGCTGACCTCATGTGCGTCCAACCACGCGCCTTCTTCGCCGCAGCGTGTTGAGGCTTCCTTCGGACCCCCCGGGATTCGTGGAGTCGCCTACCACGGCACCTGGGCATCGCGGGACGCAGGAGAGCGAGCGGCGATCCTGGACGCGGTTGCCGCCTCGGGCGTCACCTGGGTCCGGATGGACGTGGGATGGGCCGATTTGCAGCCGGACGGTCCCCGGGAGTTCGATGCGCAGGGGGTCGCCAGGCTGGATGAGCGTCTGCAGGAGATCGCGCAACGAGGACTGCAGACGTTGGTGATGTTCTGGTGGGCGCCGCAGTGGTCCAGCGGTACTGCTGACAAGCGTGGCATCCCAGCCGATCCGCGCGACTACGCGCGGGCGGCCGCCTGGATCGTGCAGCGCTGGCCGACATCGATCGACGCGCTTCAGGTGTGGAACGAACCGAACCTGCCGGAGTTCTTCGCCAGCACGAGCGCGGCTGACTATGCCGGCCTTCTGAAGGCGACCTACCCCGAGGTGAAGCAAGTGCGACCCGACGTGCCCGTGATCACCGCCGGGCCAGCGCACCTCGATCGAGCCTGGTATGGCGAGTTCTTCGCGCAGGGGGTCAGTGGCAGCTACGACGCGCTCGGGGCTCATCTGTATCCCGTGCCAGGCGACGAATCACCGGACTACTGCCGCCAGCCTGACTCGGGATGCGATATCAACTGGCTGGATCAGGTCATGCAGGAAAAGGGGGACACCTCACCGATCTGGGTGACCGAGTTTGGCTGGTCGACGCATCCTCCCGAGCCCGGTCTGCAGCCGTGGGAGCGCGGGGTGACCGAGCAGCAACAGGCGGCTTATACCGCTGACGTGCTTGCACTGCTCGGCACCATCCCCCGGGTGCACGCAGCCTTCGTGTACCGGGACCGGGACTTCACAGGCATGGGCACTCACCTGGACGGATTCGGAATCCTCAGGGCTGACAACTCGCCCAAGCCCGTCTATGCGGTGCTGGCCTGTGCGTCGGTGGAGCTATGCCGGGCAGCGGCCCGCGGTTGAGCGGTCAGACACCGTTGGCCTGCCAGTGTAAGTCCGACGAGCAGCCACATGGTCGCCCGGGTCATGGCGTTGCGCAGCGGGTAGTCGACGATGCCGGCTCCGAGCAGGGCGACCAAAGCGGCCGTCGCCGACAGGCTGACCGCAGCCCCCAGCGGACAACGCTGAGGTGCGGCATCGAGCACCGCGACCCGACGCGCACCTCGGAAGGCGCTGATGACCGCTGCGGCGAACAGGCCGACGGCAAGCAGGCCCACCAGTCCTTGTTCAGCCCCGATCGTCAGCACGAGATTGTGGGCATGCTGGCCCTCCAGTGTCCGAGTCGGTGACTGCAGCGTCCGGGACTCGATGGGGTACATGTTGGGCCCGATACCCAACCACACGTTCTGCCCCCATTCCCGAACGCCCTCGGCCATGAGAGCCGGCCGGTTGTCGTACGGATTGCTCTGGCCGCCCACGATGCTGGTCAGTCGGGACACGAGCAGACTGGGAAGGTTCCAGTAGGGAACCGCGACCAGGGCAATTCCCAATAGGCCGATAATTGTTGCCAGTCCGATGGCCTGGGGACGTCGGGTCTGCGGTATCAGAAACGCCATGACCACTGCCGCAAGCAGCGCTCCTGTCCAGGACGCACGCGAGAACGAGGCCGCCAAGCCCCCTAACGAGGCGACCGCGCATATGATTGCCAGCCACCGGATGTAGCCGCGGCTGAGGCACGCCAAGGCCAATGAGAACGACCAGACCATCGCGCAATAGAGACCGTATTCGTTGGGCTGGGAGAAGATGCCCGTTGCCCGTCCTTCCACGACGGTTCCGTTGAATGCGCCCTGTGTGCTCAGGCCCTGGCGCAGACCGGTGAGGGCGACGACGATCGCTCCGGCCAGGACGGCGGCCAGGGTCGCGGACAGCCGTGAGGGGGTGCGGGCCAGGAATCCCACCGCGATCGCAGTCCAGGCGGCGAGAATCTGCCAGGTCCCAAGTACGGCAGCCCGCCCGGGTTCTGCGCTGAAGGCGACCGAGGCCACGATGCCCAGGCTCCACAAGCTCGCGGCGATGCTCGCGGTGGATGCGGGCAGTAGGGAATGCCGACTGAGCAGCACCTCCCACGCCGCGAGTGCGACCACTAGGGCCGACATCACCGTCACGACATCAAGCGAGAACGGCAGTTGGGTCATTCCCAGTGGCGCGACGAGCCCGAAGAGCACAAGCCCGGTGACCGGCCGCCAGAGCATCAACGCGATGGCAAGGATGCCAGCCAACGCCACCATGGGAAGCATCAGCTGCCCCCGAAGGGAGCGAGTAGGCCCGCGAAAAGCACGGCCACATCCTGTTCATCGGGCAGGCCCGAGGCTGCCGTTCGGCCGCGCGACCCCATGGCCATCCGCAGCTCGGGATCCTGCAGTCTGCGCAATGCCTCTGCCAACGCTTCGGAGGTGGGGCTGGCCAGCGTCAGCCCGGCTGGTCCGTCCGGTGTCGCGAGCCGGTCCGCGGCCGGCCCCGGTTGGGACACAACGACCGGCACACCCGCCAGCATCCCTTCGGATGCCACGATCCCGTATCCCTCCTTGCTGGGCGCCCCGGTCTCGCCCGGTCGGGTCAGGACACCCACTGCATCGACGGCAGTGAGCAACCGCCCGCCACCCGGCAACTCCCCGGTCAGACAGACACGATCCGCCACCCCGAGGCCGCGCGCCAAAACACGTAGACGCTCGCCCTCGCCGGGACTTGCAGGATCGTCACCGCCGATGACCAGCAACGACCAATCCTCACAGCGGGGATCGGCCAGTGCATGGATCGCGAGGTCGACGCCCTTGTAGGGAACAAGCCGCGTGACCATTCCTAATGTCAGTCCCAGGCGTGGCTGCCAGCCGTGGTTTCGCAGCACACTGACAGCTTCGTCCTTCGGAATTGGCGGCGGAGGCCGCGGCGGCTCCAGCACCACGACGTCGGGTCGACCGGTTGGCTCGCCAACCTGCGCAGCGGTCGCCACCACCAGGGTGGCCCGGTGCCCGAGCAGGCGGGCCAGACTGCGGTCGTAACTATGGTCGTGCTTGACCCAGACGCTGGGCTGTCCGGGTACAGCGAGTGCGACTGCCAATTGCGCCTTGACCCCGTTGCCCACGATGACGTCAGGTGCCCGGGCGCGAATGGCTCGTCGAAGCCCAGGTGCCTTGGACAGGATGCCTGCCGGGGATGCCGGCATCGAGTAGGAGATCGCGGTGACTCCCAGCGCCCGCAGACGCTGGAGAAGGGGGCCCTGCTGCAGGACGATCGCGTCGATGTCCCACCCGGCCCGCTGCAACGTCCCCTGTTCCAGGATGCCCAGCAGCCACTGCTCAGAGCCGCCCGTCGCCGTCCCGTATGGGCAGACGATGAGCACGCGTGTCATCGGCCGACCAATGCTCGGGCCTGGTAGAGCCGCGGCCGGGAGGACCAGACCTTGCTGGCCAGGCCGCGGTACATGGGCATGCGGGTCCGCAGCGGCCAGGGCCCGTTGGCCGTACCCCGCAGAACGATTGTGCTCCTCGCCCAGCCCACAACCTCCAGCAGTTCGGTCTCGTTCGCGGCCTGCACCACCACTGACCAGGCGCGGGTGGTGAGGCTGGTCGTGCGGTCGACGTGGTCTCCCGCCTGCGGGCGCTTCACCCAGAAGACGAAGTGCGGACTGCTCTCCACCTCTCGCACGCCGTCCACCTGGACCAGCCGTTGTGCGTGCGGGCTCGTTCCCGTGACCGTGGCCAGGCAGCGACTGGAGTAGCGGGCCCAGTCCAGCGGCGGAGCCGGATAGTGGTTCTGGCTGACGTAGTAGTGACAGGCCATGTCCACGAAGTCCCGTCGGTCGCAATGCTGGTACTGATCGACGAGCACACCGAGTTCGCCGCAGAAGCGCGCACCCACTTCCACCAGACAAGGTCCGCGCTCGTCCACGATCGCCTCGAGGTGGAAGGGTGAACGGCGCAGGCCGGTGGCGCGCATGACGGCTTCGGCGTAGTCGTGGAGCTGACTGAAAACGGGTTCTGAGGGGGCAACCGACATGCTGGCGATCTCGAGGTTGCGGACGCCGTTCTGATTGACCCGCAGATAGGTCCCGATCCCCTGGATCATGGGCTCGCCGGCCTCGTCGACCTGTCCGTTGACCCAGTACTCGGGTCCGTTGACGAACTCCTCCATGAGCACCGGTCCCCGGACGTTGTCGAAGTAGGTGGCGACCTCTTCCGGTCCGCTGGCTTTGTCGAAGAAGGCCACGTCGTTGTTGCCGCTGCCGTCATTGGGTTTGAGGACGTAGCGATCGAGGCGGTGTGTGGCCAGAACCTCGGCGACATCGACGGCGTCTCGCACGGCCGCGAACACATTGAGCCGCACTGCCGGATCGTTGCGAGCGATCAACGTTTTGAGAGCTGCCTTGTCGCGGAACGCGGGCAGCACTGCGGGCTGCGCCCAGGACAGGTTCAGCATCTCGGCCAGGCGGGCAAGCGGTGCCACCATTCCTTCTTCATACGGCAGCACGCCCACCACGTGGTGATGGGTCCGCAGCCGCGCGGCGATCCTCTGCCAATCGCTCGGCCCGACCATGTAGTGGGCACTCACGGCTGGCGACCGCAGCACGGGGTGCCGGCCTTCCAGCAGAATCCGGGTCTTCCAGTCCGAATGCAGACAGATGGTTCGGACGCCGTGCCGCCGGTGAAGGTGTTCGATCATCATCAGTGCATATGGGCGGTACGGGTCCAGGATGACCGCCTCTGCCCCGGTCGCCGAGTGCTGCACGTGCTCACCTCCCGATCAGCGAGCGTACGCGCGCGATCGCGTCCGGGTCTGCCCGGCGCGCGACGACCCACCACACCGCGACGAACGCGAGGCCGCCGGCTGACAGGGCCGGTATGACCGGCAGCCCCGTGAGCAGCGGAAGACACATGGCCACACTGCCGGCGCTGGCTGGCAGCAGGCTGGCGCCCATGCGCGGCCAGCCGGCATGCCGGTGAAGTCGCCACACCAGCAGACAAGCCTGCGTCGTGAAGGCGATCGCGACCGCGATGCCTGCCCCGAGGGCGCCGTACCGATCCACCAGCGGCCACACGATGACGAATTTGACGACCATCGTGATCGCCGCAACCGCAGCAACATCGACGCTGTGGTTGCTGACCAACAAGGCGGTGGTGAGGGCGCTGAGTGTCACAAGGGCCAGCAGTGCCCAGGCGAGGGCGATCATCGTCGTCCGGCCACCCGTCGCGTACTCCTGGCCGAACAGCAGCCCCAGAAGGTCGCCGCCGCGGATGACCATGGCCACGACGAGCGGGAAGTAGAAGACTGCTGCCGTCGAGTACAGGGCGCGCAGGATGCGTCCGATGTCGGTCGGCTGGCGTGCGTACAGCATCGCAGGCATCGCTGCTCTGATCAGAGCGTCGGAGAAGAACAGACTCGTCTCCATCAGCTTGTACGCCGAGGAGAAGTAGCCGACGTTGACGTAGTTGCCGCCTCTGGCCAGGGCGATGACATCGACCCTGGTCGTCTGCATGTTCATGGTGTTCGCGGCGCCGGGCAGGATCGACCTGCGTACCAGGGCTTTCGTGTCGGGCCACGTCAGATTGCGCAGATGCGGGGTAGCGCCGATCCGGTGGGCGAGGATCGAGCATTGCCAGGGTTCCGATGGCCGTCCCCGTGAGGTAGGCCGCCGCCATGCCGATGACACCGCCGCCGGCCAGCAGAACACCGATCGCGATGGCAGCGATCGCCACCCGCTGGATGATGATGTTGATGGCCGCTCCCCGCTGCCGGTCAAGCACTCCGGCGGCCGACCGCACCGCCAGCGACACGTTCTCCAGGCCCAAGGCCAGCGCCATCAGCAACAGGGCGACCCTGCTGCCACCCTGCTGGATCGGCCAGAGGGCCAGTACGGCAACCCCCACCACCGCGATCGACAGCCGAAGTGTCACCGAGGACGTGAGGTAGTTGGCCGTGCGGCGCGGGTCGGCCCCGCCGAGCTGGATCAAGGCCATGTCGAAGCCGAACATGCCGAATGAGGCGACCATCATGCCGAGGCCCATGGCCCAGGAGAACTCGCCGAATCCGTCCGGTCCGAGGATCCGAGTGGCGACCGCGAACATCGCAAACGACGCCAGTTTGCCGACAATCTCCGCTGCAGCGAACAAGACGGCCGTGCGGGAGCGGTAACCGGCGCTGCGGCTGCCCGGCTCAACGGTACGGCTGCCGTTCTCCACTACCTACCCTTCGCTCGATTCGGCGTCAGACTTTAGTCCGCAGCTACCCGGAAGCAGGCTCGCTCGTCCCGCGATCGAGGCGGCGGACAGTGCATGATGACGTCATGCCGGATGCTTCCGGCGCCTCGCTTCCCGAAGTCGGCGCCCCCGCCTTGCTTGTGCGGACCGGATCGCCGATATGGGACTACGGCGCACTCGCCACCGCCCGCACGCTGGGCCGTTGGGGGATCCCGGTGTACGTGCTGGCCGCAGAGCGGGAAACCGAACTGCTGCAGTCGCGTTACGTCACGGCCCGGGTGGCCGACCCGTTGCCTGCGGACGAGGGGCACGCAGAGGTGCTCAACGGGATTGCTGCCAGGATCGGCACCCGCTGTGTCGTGCTCGCCGGTGACGATGAGAGCGCAGTGACCCTCGCCCAGAGCCGGGACGATCTCGATCCGCGATTGCTGACATTCCCCGTGCCGCCGACGCTGCCATTGCAGTTGTCGGACAAGGTGCGCCTCGGCACTCTTGCCGCCCAGGCCGGCATCGGTTACCCCCGCTGGATTCACACCGCAGACCGGCAGAGGTTGCGCGCTTTTGTGGCCGATGTCGGGCTGCCGGTCATCGCCAAGAGCCCAGCCCCGTACTCGAGACTCGCGGATCAGACAGTCCCGCATACGACCTTGATCCACGACCAGGCGCGACTAGCAGGGCTGCTGGCTGCCGCCGAAAGCGGTCAATCCATCTTTCTGCAGGAATTCCTGGCCGGGGACGGTGAGTTCTGGTACGCAGCCGGGGTGGTCGCTCGAGCAGAAACGGACGCGATCGTGTGGACGGGCCGCAAGTACATGGCACACCCGTCGGACACCGGCATCGGCATCGTCAACGTCGCCCGCCCGGCATCTGACCTCGTCGAGCTCATGAGGCGAACGTGCCAGGCGGTGGGCTACGTGGGTCCGTTCGACTCCGACTGGGTCCGCGATCACGCGACCAGACAGTGGCGGCTGATCGACTTCAACCCCCGTCGGGGTGCCCAGTTCCGCCTGTTCACCACAACCACCGGACTGGACGTGGTCCGGGCCAGCCACCTGGCGCTGACCGGACGCCGCGTGGATCCGGGGGAGCAGATCATGGACAGGGTGCAGGTGGTGGAGAACTTGGCCATCAGGCACGGCTGGTCGGCCAGACCGCGTCGTTACGCGCCGGGGGCAACTGTCGAGTACGCGTGGTGGGCCGCGGACGACATTGGGCCTGCCACCGCGATGGCGGGTCAGGTGGCCGCGGCCGGCGCCCGCCGCGTGATGCCCGGGCGACGAGGACGATCATGAGCACGGTCGTTATTCTGGAGGACGATTTCTGGCAGCCCGGAGTGGATTTCGGGGCCGCCTTGAGGCGGCGGGGACATCGGGTGGTTCGCTGCACCTCCACGTCAGCGAACGACCGTCTGCAAGAGCGCTGGGCCACCTGCTCCGACGTCGTGCTACCTGCCGCCATAGGTCCGGACGGGGCCTTGGACGATCGCGCCTTGGCTGCCCTCGAGAGCCCGGATCTGCTCGACTGGCAGGCGGCGGAACCGTGCGAGATGTGGTTGTGCCAAAGCGGTCTGGAGCAGCGTTTGCTGCCCTACACACGCAGCGCGCCGCTTGCTCCCGACGAGATCATCGACAAGAGCCGGCTTTGCTCGTACCTCGATGACTGCGGGATCGCTGTCCCGGCGTTCTGGGACCGCCTTGAGGACGTCCCTGACGGCGAATCCGGTCCCTTCATCCTGAAGCCCCGATCAGGCGCTGGCGGAGTCGGTATCCAGGTGCTCGAGGATCTGGCCGCCGCTCGACGCGACGATTACGGGGACGTGCAAGTCCAGAGGTTCCACCCGGGTCCAGCGCTGGATTCGGCGGGTGTCGCGCGCGAGGGCGAGGTCGTCCAGTTGTTGACGTACCGCAATACGGTGAACCCACGGGCTCCTTTCAGCGCGGCGTATGGAGTCACCAGCACCGACGATCCGCAGCTTGCGAACGTCACACGACGAGTCGTGGCGGCTCTGGGCCTAACCGGCCCGTTCGCACTGGACGCCGTGGCCGACGTGGACGGCCAGCCGTTGGTGATCGATGTAAACGTGCGCATCTACGGATCCTGGACTGCCTGTCAGGCCCTGGGATTGGACGTGATCGGGGCCTACGAATACGCGATGGGTCTCGGCCCCCGGCCGCCCGCGGTGATCGTGCCGGCCGGGCGGCAGGCCGAGATTCTGCGACGGCCTCCCCTGAATGTTGCGACCCGCGCGCAGCGATTGCGGTGGCTGGCCAGCCAGAGCGCGGAAGTAGGTCGACGCCGACGATGGTTGGGTACGGATTGGGCCAGGGCCACGATGCGCGACTGCTTGGGATGGGCCATGCGCGGAAAGTCCCTGTAGCCGCCAGGGCGGTCAATCGGCCGGCGCTGGCTCAGCCTGCGGCGTAGATCCCGGGGATCTGGCTCAGCGCCGGCTTCACGGACCCGTTCGGCAGGACCAGGCCGTAGCCCGAGGCGTTCGCGGTGTTGTTGTCGGCAAGTTCGCGGTACCAGTAGACACGCGTGACGTAGGGCCATTCGCTGCGCACCATCGACAGTGTGTCGGCCAAGTACTTGGCTTGCGTGTTCTGGTCGACCCCCAGCTGCCAGTTCGCCTTGCCGATCGAGCCGGCTCGCCACCCGAACTCGGTGAACCAGATGGGTTTGTCATCGCCGGCTGCGAGCATCGCTTTGCGAAGGACGGGCACGTGCCGCATCCTCCAGATCGAGCCGTCATCGCTGGCAGTCGGGGCGAGGTTGCCCACCGCCATGTACGGATGCACGCCCATCACGTCGTACATCCCTGCCGCTCCCGCCCGCAGAGCCTTCTCGATCCAGGGGACGTCGACGAATTGGGTGCCGGCGAACACGACCCGAGCGCTGGGGTTGCCGGCCTTGATGCCGCGGTAGCCCGCTGCCAGGACGTCGGCGTACACCGTAGGGTCAGCGCCCCGCATGAAGTCGTTGTGGTTGGGCTCGTTCCAGATTTCCCAGTCCCGGACCTGGGGGAATCGACCGGCAGCGTCCTTGAGGAAGGTCTGCCACTGGGCCAGTTGCACGGCGCCGGTGGGGGGCACCCGGTCGTCGGTGGAACCGGTCACCCACGAGGGGGTCAACCACACCATCACCATGGGCTGCAGCCCGCGGTCGGTGATCATCTTCAGTACCCGGGTCACGAATCCCGTGCCCCACGAGTCGAAGGTCGCGGACTTGGGTTGCAGCATGGCCCACGAGACGTCCAGCCGGACGGTGGTCGCCCCGTTCGCCTTGAGCCGGTCGAGCACCATGGCCCGCTGCTTGTCGGTGTACGACGACCACATGCCGTGGAACTGTGTACCGAACTGCGGCAGCGTGCCGGAGGTGGCGGCCAGCGCCTGGGCCGGAGCCGGCGGGGCCTTGGCGGAGACGAACTCGCCGGATGCGCTGGCCCCACCTGTGGCCGTCGGCCTGGTCGTGGCGAAGCCCGAGCCGCCACCGAGGACCGGGCGGTGGGAGGCATACGCAGGAGCTGTGACGAATAGGGCAACCAGGCCCATCAGAAGTCCCACCAGGAGGGTGCCCGACGGCCGCGTGCCCATGGTCAATGCATCGGTTCGCTGCTGCATCGACTTGCTCCGTCCGCTGCGCGTTCACCCAAGGGGGTGATTCTTCGAGGCTATTGATCTTGGCTGCGCGCTGTCCACCGATTCCCTTCACAAACTGCCCAGCCGTTAGGGTGCAGCCGTGGGTGAGTCCGAGAAGGTCAGCGTGCGCAACGTGACGCGGGAGTGGCCGGTCATGCTCGCCACATTCCTGATCGTTCTGGTGGGCCTGTCCTACTACGTCTCATCCATGCCTGTGCGGTACGCGTCTGGCTCGGTGGTGGCTTTCCAGCCGAAGCCAGGACGCGCGGACGGGCGGGACCTTGTCTCATTGCTCGTGCAGACCTATCCGCAGTTCGTCGCTTCGCAGCAGGCGGTAGACGCAGCGGCGGCGGCAGCGGGAGTGCCCTCCGGGGACGTTCGATCAGGACTCGACGTCCAGATTCCCCCGCTCACCTTGACGATGACGATTCAGACCGAGCTGGCCGATCCGCAGGCCGCCCAGATCGCAAACCAGGCGCTGTTGGATCAGGTGATCGAGCAAGCTAAGACCGATCCTTTCCTCGTCGCCACCGCGATCTCCGAGGCCGATCGGAACGACACGCCTTCCGGTGTTCCCCATAGGCTGCTGTACGCCCTGGCTGCAGTCCTCGCGGCGGGGACCGCGGTGTTGGCCGGCATCGTCGCTTCCCGCCTCCGGGGCAGCCGTCGTAAGCCGGATGCCAACGCTGCGCCCGACTGAGCGCGCGTCTCAAGACCTCCGGAACGGCTGTCGATAGCACGAGTACGACGGCTGGAGGGAGTTGGCATGGGAACTGCCACCGTGAGCATCCTGTCGAGGCCGCGGGCCTACCAGTTGAACGCTCGCCGCCAGCGGGCGATGTTGGCGATCACGGACCTGGTCGTCCTCGCCGCGGTCGCCTATGTGTGGCATCCCTCCTCGACCGGTCTGGACTACCTCGGCCTGGGCCTGCTGCTGGTCATGCGCTGGCAGGCCGGTATGTTCGCCGCGAAGATCCATCTCAGTGCCCTGGACGAGATGCCCCGCGCGGTCATGGTGGCCTTCGTCGCGTCCGGCGCTTACGCCCTGGTGGTCGCTTTGTTCGGCGGCCAACTCGCGGTGTCTGACGTCGCATGGGTGACCGTCTGCGGCTTCCTGCTGGCGCTGGTGCGCGCGCCGGTCTATGTGGTCATGCGGTGGCTGCGGCGCAACGATCTGGCTCGGGAGCGGCTGCTGCTGGTGGGCGGCGGGGTGATCGCGGACACCATCACCGAGCTTGCGCAGGACAATCCTGACTACGGTCTGGATCTCGGCGGGGACCGTCGGCGATCTGATCGACGTGGACCTTGTGTACCAGGCGAAGTTGGTCGGGGCCTCAACCGTCCTGCTCGCTTTCTCGCGGGCCTCCGAGGCCCGTGAGGTGTTCGAGATCCGGCGGGGACTGGATGCGGGTCTGCGGGTGCTCGCGGTGCCGCGGTACTTCGACCTCATCGGTGACAGTCGGGCCAACGACGTCATCTTCGGCCTGCCCGTCATGTCGCTGGGTCGCCATCGGCCAGGTCTGCAGCTGCGTCTCAAGCGTTTGTTAGACATCGTGCTGGCCGCGATCGGCCTGGCCCTGACCGCTCCCTTCCTGCTCATCGTCGGGCCGCTGCTGACCCGCGAGACCGGCGGGGCGCTGTTGTTCCGGCAGACCAGGATCGGCAAGCACGGCCGGCCGTTCGAGCTGCTCAAACTGCAGACCATGAAGCCGGTGTCGGAGTCCACGTCTGATGTCACCTGGACCGTGACCGACAGCAGCGATCGCCTGGGTCCGATGGGGAAGTTCCTGCGCAAGTCGTCCTTGGACGAACTGCCCCAGCTGTGGAACATCCTGCGCGGCGACATGTCGTTCGTGGGACCCCGGCCGGAGCGGCCGTACTTCGTGGAGCAGTTCACCGAGCAGTACGCGCACTACGAGGACCGGATGCGGATGACCGCGGGGCTCACCGGTTTGGCGCAGATCTACGACCTGCGCGGCGACACCTCGATCGATGACCGAGCCCGCTTCGACAACCGCTACGCCGATCACTGGAGTCTGTGGTCGGACCTGAAGATCATGCTCAAGACCGTGCCCAAGGTGTTCAAGGGGTCGGGCGGCTGACCGAGGCGTTCTGTTGCGTTGTTGTTGGTTCCCCCGGCGTGTCGCGTACCACTTCGCAACAAAACGGCGCCCACTCCGCCGACTTGCCGCACCCGCTACACTGGGAGCACGACCACTGGACGGACGCCCGGTGGCTCGCTTTTGTCTTGCGTCCGCGACAGAAAGAAGTTCATGGACACTGCCACCAAGCAGAAGATCATCGGCGAGTACGCCACGGCTGACGGCGACACCGGCAGCCCGGAGGTGCAGGTAGCCCTGCTGAGCCACCGCATCGCGCATCTCACCGAACACCTCAAGGAGCACAAGCACGACCACCACAGCCGCCGCGGACTGCTGCTGCTCGTGGGTCGTCGGCGCCGGCTCCTGGACTACCTGGCGCGCACCGACATCGACCGCTATCGGTCGCTGATCGCGCGGCTCGGTATCCGCCGTTAGTTCGTGACGTCGCCGTCTCGCCGACATCTGGGGCGGCGACGTCACACTGTTACACCCATACCCCTCGGGGCTGCCCTTCAACGGGTCCTCGGTGGTGATGGCCCGGTACAACCGGACCGTCTCGATCGAAGACCGGCGCGGGCGGCCCCCTGAACCAAAAGGAGGGCCCGTGGAGGGTTCCAACATTCAATCCGCCGAGACCGTTCTGGACAACGGTCCGTTCGGCACCCGTACCGTCCGCTTCGAGACCGGCCGGCTCGCCCGGCAGGCTGCCGGATCGGTGACCGCCTACCTCGACAACGACACCATGCTGCTGTCGACCACCGCGGTCGGCAAGCACCCGAAAGACCAGTTCGACTTCTTCCCGCTGACCGTCGATGTCGAGGAGCGGATGTACGCCGCCGGGCGCATTCCCGGCTCGTTCTTCCGCCGCGAAGGCCGCCCCGGCGAGGACGCGATCCTCACCTGTCGGCTGATCGACCGGCCGCTGCGTCCCAGCTTCGTCAAGGGTCTGCGCAACGAGGTGCAGGTCGTCATCACGATCCTGTCGCTGAACCCCGACCAGCCCTACGACGTGCTGGCCATCAACGCCGCGTCGATGTCCACCCAGCTGTCGGGCCTGCCCTTCAGCGGCCCAATCGGCGGCGTGCGCGTCGCCCTGATCGGTGACCGCTGGGTCGCGTTCCCCAGCCACAGCCAGCTCGAAGAGGCCGTGTTCGACATGGTCGTCGCGGGCCGGATCGTGGGCGACGACGTCGCCATCATGATGGTCGAGGCGGAAGCCACCGAGGTCACCGCGGAGCTCGTACGTGGCGGTTCCACCGCCCCGACCGAGACCGTAGTCGCCGAGGGTCTGGACGCCGCCAAGCCGTTCATCCGGCAGCTGTGCGAGGCGCAGAGTGAGCTGGCGGCCGTCGCAGCCAAGCCCACGCGCGAGTTCCCGCTGTTCCCGGACTACGAGCCCGACGCCTACGCGGCGGTCGAGGGTCAGGCCAGCGAGAAGCTGAGCCAGGCGCTGACCATCGCCGACAAGCAGGAGCGCGAAGCCGCGCTCGACGCTATCAAGGACGAGGTGTCCGAGGCGCCTAGCCGAGCAGTTCGAGGGCCGCGAGAAGGAGATCGGTGCGGCACTGCGGGCCGCTACCAAGAAGCAGGTGCGCCAGCGCATCCTGCGCGACCAGGTCCGGATCGACGGCCGTGGGCTCAGCGACATCCGGGCGCTGAGCGCCGAGGTCGACGTGATCCCGCGGGCGCACGGCTCGGCGCTGTTCGAGCGCGGCGAGACCCAGATCATGGGCGTCACCACGCTGAACATGCTGCGCATGGAGCAGCAGCTGGACACGCTTTCCCCGGTGACCCGCAAGCGCTACATGCACAACTACAACTTCCCGCCTTACAGCACCGGTGAGACCGGTCGCGTGGGCAGCCCCAAGCGCCGCGAGATCGGTCACGGGGCGCTGGCGGAGCGGGCGCTGATCCCGGTGCTGCCGAGCCGCGAGGACTTCCCCTACGCGATCCGGCAGGTGTCGGAGGCGCTGGGCTCCAACGGCTCGACGTCGATGGGCTCGGTGTGTGCCTCGACGCTGTCGCTGCTCAATGCCGGTGTGCCGCTGAAGGCCCCGGTCGCCGGCATCGCCATGGGTCTGGTCTCCGACGAGGTCGACGGCCAGATGCAGTACGTGGCCCTGACCGACATCCTCGGCGCTGAGGACGCCTACGGCGACATGGACTTCAAGGTCGCCGGCACCAGCGAGTTCGTGACCGCGCTGCAGCTGGACACCAAGCTCGACGGCATCCCCGCCAGCGTGCTGGCAGGTGCGCTGGAGCAGGCCCGGGACGCCCGGATGACCATCCTGGACGTGATGGGCGAGGCGATCGACGGCCCCGACGAGATGAACCCGCTCGCACCGCGTGTCATCAGCATCACGATCCCGGTGGACAAGATCGGTGCAGTGATTGGGCCGAAGGGCCAGATCATCAACCAGATCCAGGAGGACACCGGCGCTGACATCACCATCGAGGACGACGGCACGATCTACATCGGCGCGTCCAACGGTGAGGCGGCTGAGGAAGCCCGCACGGCGATCAACTCGATCGCGAACCCGACGATGCCCGAGATCGGCGAGCGCTACCTGGGCACCGTGGTGAAGACGACGAACTTTGGCGCCTTCGTCAGCCTCATGCCCGGCAAGGACGGCCTGCTGCACATCACCGAGGTGAAGAAGCTGGTCGGCGGCAAGCGGATCGACAGCGTCGACGACGTCGTCAAGGTGGGCGACAAGATCCGCGTCGAGATCAAGGACATCGACGACCGCGGCAAGTTGTCGCTGATGCCCGTGCTGGAAGAGGCAGAGGGGGCCGACGCCTCCTCGTGAGCGCCCGTGCCCGCAAGATCCTGAGCGACCCCGGGGGGATCACCGTCCATCGGACGGACATCCCCTCGGGGCCTCGTGTATTCACCGAGGTCATCCCAGCGGTCCGTTCGGTAACCGTCGGCGTGTGGGTGCCGATCGGGTCCCGGCACGAGACCCCCGCTACGGCCGGTGCCACCCATTTCTTGGAGCACCTGCTGTTCAAGGGCACCCGGCGGCGGTCGGCCTTCGACATCGCCGCGGATGTCGAGGGCGTGGGCGGTGAGATCAACGCGTTCACGACCAAGGAGTACACCTGCTACCACGTGCGACTGCTCGACGAGCATCTCGACGTGGCGGTGGACGTGCTCGCCGACATGCTCGGCCGCGTCGCTGCTGCGGCACCGAGGACATCGAGTCCGAACGGCGGGTGGTGCTCGAGGAGATCGCCATGAGCGAGGACGACCCGGTGGACGTCGCCCGCCAGGAACTTGAGGCGCGCATGTTCGCCGGGCATTCCCTCGGCGATCCGGTCGCCGGGACCGGGGCGAGTGTCACGGGTATGCGGGCGGCGGCGCTGCGCGGCCACTACCGGCGCTACTACACCCCGGACAACTACGTGATCACCGTGGTCGGCAGTGCCAGTCACCAGCGGGTCGTGTCTGCGGTGCGCAAGGCTTTCGGCGTGGCGCAGTCGCCGCTGCGTCCGCCGCGCGCGCCCCGGCCCTTGCGGACGGTCGAGCCCGGCAGCGCATCACTTGCGCCGCTCCTTCGAGCAGGTCAATCTCATGCGCGGGTATCCGGCGTCTGGCGCGTGGTGATGAACGTCGGTACGCGATGGCGGTCCTGCACACCGTGCTCGGGGGCGGCATGTCAAGCCGGCTGTTCCAGGAGGTGCGGGAGCGCCGGGGGCTTGCCTACTCGGTGGCTGCCTTCCGGTCCAGCTACGAGGACGCCGGCATCTTCGGAGTCCACGCCGGGTGCGCGCCCGGAGAAGGTGGCCGCCGACCCGGGAGGTGATCGATGCCGTCGTGCGCGACACGGTGACCGCCGGCATCGCCGATGCGGAGACTCGCCGCGGCCAAGAACCAGGTGAAGGGCCAGATGGTCCTCGACCTGGAGGACCCGGGCGTGCGCCTGATGCGGCTGGGCGTCAGGGCGCTGTTCGACGAGCCGATCATCGGGCTGTCAACGAGGGCCTTGCGGCGGTCGACGCCGTGACGCAAGTCATGAGGTCGAGGACCTGGCCGAGGAGATTCTGCACCGGGCCGGCGGTGGATGTCGCCGTCGGACCGTGGGAGGGATGACGCATGATCCGGGTCGGAGTGGTCGGGGCGGCCGGGCGGATGGGCGCGCGCCGTGTGCGACGCGGTGGCCGAGGCGCGGACGACATGGAACTGGTCGGCCCGGGTCGACCTCGGCGACGACCTGGCGCTGGTCGACGACTGCGACGTGGTCGTGGACTTCACGGCGCCGGACGTGGTCATGCAGACCGTTGGCGCACTGCATCCCCGCCGGGGTGCACGTGGTCGTCGGGACCAGCGGCTTCGACGACGCAGCGGCTGGAGCAGGTACGCGAGACTGCTGGCCGGCCATCCGGCGTCGGAGTGCTGGTCGCACCGAACTTCAGCATCGGGGCCGTGCTCATGATGCGTTTCGCCGCCGTCGCGGCGCCCTTCTTCGAGTCGCGTCGAGGTCGTGGAGCTGCACCACCCCGACAAGGTCGACGCGCCCGTCCGGGACCGCGGTGCGTACCGCCGCGCTGATCGCCGCGGCACGCGCAGGGCCGGACCAGTCCCCGACGCCACCACGCACCGCCCTGGACGGGGCCCGCGGCGCACTGGTGGACGGCGTGCCGCGTGCACAGCGTGCGTGTGCGCGGGCTTGGTCGCCCACCAGGAGGTGCTGCTCGGCGGTGTGGGGGAGACCCTGACGATCCGGCACGACAGCCTGGACCGGGCGTCGTTCATGCCCGGCGTGCTGCTGGGAGTGCGCGAGGTGGGCTGCGCATCCCGGGTCTGACCGTGGGGCTGGATGCGTTCCTGGGTCTGGAATGACCGCCCGCCGCATCGCGCTGGTGATGGCGGTGGCCTTCGCCGTGTACGCGGTCCTGGTGGCCTGGCGGGGGTGGGACTTCATCGCCTCCGGGCGATCCGGTGGCGATCGGGCTGGGACTGGCGGTGCTGATCCTGCCGCTGCTGGCCGGGTGGCTGGTGTGGCGGGAGGTGCAGCTTCGGCTTCCGCATGCAGGAGTTGGGGGCCAGGCTCACCGAGCGCCGACGAGCGCCCGCTGGAGGAGCGGATCGCCCGCGCCCAGGCCGATCCCGACGACTGGCGGGCCTGGTACTGGGCCGGGGTCGGGTCTGCTGGAGTGCGGCGGACAAGAAGCAGGCGCGGGCGGCGCTGGATCATGCATGGGACGTGCGGGACACCTGACCGCGCTGGGGCCGCTGCTCAGACAGCGCCCGGTATGCCGTAGTAGACCGTGAAGCGGGCGCCTTTGTTCGGCGTCACACTGACTTTCTTCACTCGCTGTCTCGCCGTGGCCTTGCCGATCGTCGTGCGCACAGGCTTCGTGACGATCCGATAGGTCCCGGCCCGCAGTCCCGTGAACCGCACGTCGTCCTCCACCTTCCGCTTGTAGCCGCCGGGGCACTTCACCACGATCCGTGCCTTGGCCGATGACGGCAGCCCCGCCACCGTGATCGTCAACGTGGACCCCGCGGGCTTCAGCGGCGCGGTCCACCTTTCGAATGGTTTCAACAGTAGATGAGCGAGGGGCCGCACCCCGGGTGGAGTGCGGCCCCTCGCTCGATCGCGTCACCTGAGGATCCAGGACTTCCGCCAGGTGTTCGGCTTCCACTTGTCCTCGTTGCCAGGCTTCGGCTTGGTGCGCACGACCACCGTCACACGGACCTTGTCGTAACCCCTGGTGTTGACCTGCACGCGGCCCTTCTTGGTGACCTTGGTGTCACAGAAGGCGGTCTCACCAGCAGCGCTTACCGCGACCGGCTTGCAGAGCACGACCGGCTTGAGCAGGACACAGTTGGCGTCGGTCTTGATCTTCTTGACCAGGATCCGGTTGCCGTTCTTCTTGACCTTCTTCACCATGACGGGCTCGATCGGGCAGACCTTCTTGACCACGACCGGGCTGACCGCGCTGATCGAGTTGACCACCAGGACGCTGACCGTCTGGTCCTTCGCGGTGACGGTCACCTGGCCGTTGGCCGGGGTGAAGGTCGGGGCGTTGAAGGTCCAACCGGTCGGGGCGGCCGGCAGGGTCGGCTCGGTCACCGTGCAGGTGGTGCCGGTGGGCAGACCCGAGATGGTCTCGGACTGGCCGTTACCCAGCTTCACCGTGCCGGACTTCACCGGGTCGGCACCGTCCACCTCACCCGGTTCGAGCGTCACTGTGTCGCCCTCCCGGACGAAGGTGCCGCCTACCTCTTTGCTGTCGGTCACGCAGTTCCAGCCCGAGAAGGTGTAGTTGTCCGGGCCTGCAGACTCAGTGAGGTCGTAGTCAACCCCCGCGTACACCGTCGCGTAGTCGTCGTTGTCACCGGGCACGTCCTCGACGTTCTTGCCACCGAAGGGCGCGCCGGCGGTCGCCGACAACGACCAGTCCGCAGGCTGCGCGCTGCCACCGTCCACGCTCTTCTTCAGCCGCAACTGCGCGGTCTGGCGGGTGTTCGTGAACGTGCACGTGATGTGTTCACCGGGCTTGGGCTGGATCACCTCGGGGCATGATCTGCTGGTCTGCACCCAGCCATCAGCGGCGGCCTCGGACACCTTGTAGAAGTATCCGGCATCGAGGTATTCGCTGGTGAAGGAGCCGCCGTCCTGCAACTGGAATGGGGTGTTCTTGTTCCAGTTCACCGGGGTGAACGTGAACTCCGTCTCGGCGCCGGAGGGGTTCGTGACTTTCTCCACTGTGATCGTGGCCATTTGCCTGTTGTCGATAGTGCAATCCACCTTGCCGTTCGGCGCGAGGTTGATCTGCTTCAGCCCAGGCCGCGTCGGGTTGCCATCGAATTGGGCGCTGCTCCCGCCAGTGAAGCCACAGCTCATGCCCGCGTATCGCCAGCCATCAGGCATCGTCTCGTACACCGAGTAGCCCGACCCCGCCGGCACCGACTGGCTGAAGGAGTCCCCGCCCTTGAGGTCGAAGGTCTTGTCGTCGTTCCATCCGGTGGGCGTCATGGTGAATGACACGGGCGAGTTGACCGGGTCGGTCCGCTTCCTGATCGTGATCGTGCCGCGCTGGGTGTTCGTGAACGTGCAGGTGACGGTCTCGCCGGCTGCCAGGTCGATGGCGCTGACCGGGCTGCCGTCGTCGCAGGTCGCCGAGGTCAGGTCCCAGCCGGTCAGCGGTTTCTCGACGACCGAGTACGTGCCCGGGTCCAGCACCGTGTCCTTAATGCCCTTGTTCTTCAGCGTGATGTCGTCGCTGCTCCAACTCGGATCGAATGTGAACTCGGTCGTGGTGTCGGTCGCCGGGTTGGTCTCCTTCTTGAGGATGATGTGCGACGGAGCTATGGGGGTCGCCTCGTCACTGCCCACGCTGGCCATGCTGGTACCGATGCTGTTGGTCGCGGTGACCGTCACTGTGTACGGGGTGCCCGCGGTCAGGTCCGCGATCTCGCAGGTGGTGGCGCCATTGGTCGTGCAAGTCTTGCCGCCGGGCTGCGCGGTCGCGGTGTAGGAACTAATGGGCTGGCCTCCGGTATACGACGGGGCCGTCCAGGAGACGTTCAGTTTGTTCACTCCGGGGGTCGCCGAGACTCCAGTCGGGGGAGAGGGCTGCAGGGCGACGACCGAGACCGTGTTCGCCAGCACGTTCATGGTGTAGGCCCGGCTCCCGTCGGGCTGCAGGGCGAACGACCACACTTGTGGCAGCCCGGAGACCACGGTCGCGTTGTTGGTCGCTGTATCAATCACGGACAAGCCAGCAGTCCCAGCGACGTAGACGTGCTTGCCGTCCGGCGACGCGGCGATCCCGTAGGCACCGTCGAATCCCGGGAGAGTGGCCACGACCACGTTCGTGGCGGTGTCGACGACGGAGACGCTGGCACTTGCGTTGTTGGTCACGTAGGCCTTGCCGTTGGGCGACAGCGCCACATCAGCGGGGACACTCTGTACGGGTACGGTCGCCACGATCGTGTTCGAGCTCGTGCTGACCACGGACACCGTGTTGCCGAAGCGGTTGGTGACGTAAACGCGTGCTCCGTCGGCAGTCATCGCAACGCCCCCCGGGATGTTGAATCCGGAGATGGACGTCACGGCACTGGTGGCGAGGTTGATGACCGACACCGTGCTGCTGTCGTTGTTACTCACGTATGCGTGGCTGCCATCCGGGGTGATGGCGATTCCGACCGGAGCGCTTCCTACAGTGATCGAGCTGGTCACGGTGTTGGTCGCGGTGTTTACAACCGACACCGTATTGCCGCCGCTGTTGGTCACGTAGGCGCGGCTGCCGTCCGGCGAGATCGCGATGCCCCAAGGCTTGTTGAAGCCGGTGATCGTTGCGGTGACCGTGTTGGTGGCCGTGTTGATCACCGATACCGAGTTGCTCGGGCTGTCGCTGTTGGAGACATACAGAGTGCTGCCGTCCGGCGTCACCGCCCCCTCACGCGGATAGGAGCCCACCGGAATGGTGGTGGTCACGACCGGGGCCGCCGAGGCAGCAGTCGCCAGTCCGAGCACGGCGGCGCCACTGGCCAACAGCGTGAGGACGAACAGACGGATCGTGCGAGTGACATGTGTCTTGGCCACGGCTGTCTCCCAAGTACAGGGTCCGCGTCGGGCGTGCACACGGATGGAGGAAGCCTATGGTGGTTTGATCTTCGTCGGAAGTCATTCAAACGTCCAATTCCTGAATTTGTAGCACACGCGAAGGGGGCCGCACCCCGGATGGGAGTGCGGCCCCTTTCGGGCTTTCCTGCGTCAGCCCCTGAGGATCCAGGACTTCCGCCAGGTGTTCGGCTTCCACTTGTCCTCGTTGCCAGGCTTCGGCTTGGTGCGCACGACCACCGTCACACGGACCTTGTCGTAACCCCTGGTGTTGACCTGCACGCGGCCCTTCTTGGTGACCTTGGTGTCACAGAAGGCGGTCTCACCAGCAGCGCTTGCCGCGACCGGCTTGCAGAGCACGACCGGCTTGAGCAGGACACAGTTGGCGTCGGTCTTGATCTTCTTGACCAGGATCCGGTTGCCGTTCTTCTTGACCTTCTTCACCATGACCGGCTCGATCGGGCAGACCTTCTTGACCACGACCGGGCTGACCGCGCTGATCGAGTTGACCACCAGGACGCTGACCGTCTGGTCCTTCGCGGTGACGGTCACCTGGCCGTTGGCCGGGGTGAAGGTCGGGGCGTTGAACGTCCAGCCGGTCGGGGCGGCCGGCAGGGTCGGCTCGGTCACCGTGCAGGTGGTGCCGGTGGGCAGACCCGAGATGGTCTCGGACTGGCCGTTACCCAGCTTCACCGTGCCGGACTTCACCGGGTCGGCACCATCCACGCAGGCGTAGGTGATGTCGAAGGTTCCGGTGAACCCGCTGCTCTGAGCGTTGAACTCCTTGCTGATCGTCAGCGACCCGAGGTCGCGGCTGTTGACGATCTGTGCAGGTGACCTGGTCGTTCTTGTCCAGGGTGATCGTGTCCCCGGACTGCAGGAACTCAGGAGCTGCACCTGCTCGCCCTCGCACACCCACTGGCCTGCCGGTGTAGCCGGCCAGGACCGGTCTCAGCCAGCGTGTACTGCGTGCTCGGCGTAGACAGCCTGCTGAACTGACCCGAACCACCCAGGAGTGCTGATGTTCCGGTCGTTGTCCGGAGCGGCAGCCTTGGCTGTGAGCGTGAACTCGTCAGCCGCAGCCTTGCCACCGTCAACCTTCTTGACCAGCTTCAACTGCGCAAGGTCGCGGGTGTTGACGATCGTGCAGGTCACCTGGTCGCCCTTGTCCAGGTTGATGGTGTCGCCCTCCTGTACGAACTGGGCCTTTGGCGTCCTGCGCGTCCGGCAGACACTGCCAGCCCGTTCCTGTGTAGTTGGCTGGGCCGGTCTCGGAGAGGGTGTATTGCACGCCGGACCAGACCTGCGTGAACTCACCCTCATCACCGAGGTTCTCCACCCCAGGCGCGCCCTGCGGACCCTCGGCCTTAAGTGTCCAGTCGTGAGCGGTGGATCGAGCCGCCCTCGACCGTCTTGACCAGTTTCAGCTCCGCGGTGTTGCGGGTGATGCGGTTCGTGACCGTCGCTTCCACCGGGGTGTTGCTCTTGGTCACGGTGACTCGTGGCCTGCTCTGGCGTTCTGCTGGTCGACCGGGTTGTAGCCGATCGGCGTCCCAAGTCCAGTTGGTCTGGGGAGCCAGAGTGCGCTCCTTGACCGTGCAAGCGCCGGTGCGGCACATCGTTGATGACCACGCTGTCACTACCCTCGAACTCCACGGTGTCCTCGAACCCGTCCTGGCAGACGTAGTCGATGACGAATCTGAAGTTCTGCGGCCGGCTCCAGTTGTCCGGGTTGTTGAAGACCTTGGTGACTTCAGCTTGCCCTTGTCGCGGGTGATGGTGTTGGCCACCGTCACCTCGATCGTGGCGTCCTTCGGGGTGATCGTGACCGTGTCCGACGGTGCAGAACGTCGGCGTCGACCAGGTGAAGTTCGGCCGGGGTCTGGCTGCCGGCGATGGTGCCTTCGCGGACCTGGCAGGAGGTGCCGGTCGGGATCCCGTTGATGACCGTGTTGTCCGCCGGCCTTGACGGCCGCGTCGGTCCAGTTGCGCCGTTAGTGCCGCACTTGTACTGGATCGGGTAGGCGTAGTTCGGGTCCAGCGTCGCCCCGTCGGGGTTCGACACCGTCTTCAGGATCTTCAGCTTGCCCTTGTCGCGGGTGATGGTGTTGGCCACCGTCACCTCGATCGTGGCGTCCTTCGGGGTGATCGTGACCGTGTCAGACGGGCTGAACGTCGGGGTGGACCACGTGAAGTCGGCTGGGGTTTGGCTACCAGCGATGGTGCCTTCGCGGACCTGGCAGGAGGTGCCGGTCGGGATCCCGTTGATCACGGTGTTGCCGCCGGCCTTGACTGCCGCGTCGGTCCAGGCGCCGTTAGTGCCGCACTTGTACTGGATCGGGTAGGCGTAGTTCGGGTCCAGCGTCGCCCCGTCGGGGTTCGACACCGTCTTCAGGATCTTCAGCTTGCCCTTGTCGCGGGTGATGGTGTTGGCCACCGTCACCTCGATCGTGGCGTCCTTCGGGGTGATCGTGACCGTGTCAGACGGGCTGAACGTCGGGGTGGACCACGTGAAGTCGGCTGGGGTTTGGCTACCAGCGATGGTGCCTTCGCGGACCTGGCAGGAGGTGCCGGTCGGGATCCCGTTGATCACGGTGTTGCCGCCGGCCTTGACTGCCGCGTCGGTCCAGGCGCCGTTAGTGCCGCACTTGTACTGGATCGGGTAGGCGTAGTTCGGGTCCAGCGTCGCCCCGTCGGGGTTCGACACCGTCTTCAGGATCTTCAGCTGGCCCTTGTCGCGGGTGATGGTGTTGGCCACCGTCACCTCGATCGTGGCGTCCTTCGGGGTGATCGTGACCGTGTCAGACGGGCTGAACGTCGGGGTGGACCACGTGAAGTCGGCTGGGGTTTGGCTACCAGCGATGGTGCCTTCGCGGACCTGGCAGGAGGTGCCGGTCGGGATCCCGTTGATCACGGTGTTGCCGCCGGCCTTGACTGCCGCGTCGGTCCAGGTGCCGTTAGTGCCGCACTTGTACTGGATCGGGTAGGCGTAGTTCGGGTCCAGCGTCGCCCCGTCGGGGTTCGACACCGTCTTCAGGATCTTCAGCTGGCCCTTGTCGCGGGTGATGGTGTTGGCCACCGTCACCTCGATCGTGGCGTCCTTCGGGGTGATCGTGACCGTGTCAGACGGGCTGAACGTCGGGGTGGACCACGTGAAGTCGGCTGGGGTTTGGCTACCAGCGATGGTGCCTTCGCGGACCTGGCAGGAGGTGCCGGTCGGGATCCCGTTGATCACGGTGTTGCCGCCGGCCTTGACTGCCGCGTCGGTCCAGGTGCCGTTAGTGCCGCACTTGTACTGGATCGGGTAGGCGTAGTTCGGGTCCAGCGTCGCCCCGTCGGGGTTCGACACCGTCTTCAGGATCTTCAGCTGGCCCTTGTCGCGGGTGATGGTGTTGGCCACCGTCACCTCGATCGTGGCGTCCTTCGGGGTGATCGTGACCGTGTCAGACGGGCTGAACGTCGGGGTGGACCACGTGAAGTCGGCTGGGGTTTGGCTACCAGCGATGGTGCCTTCGCGGACCTGGCAGGAGGTGCCGGTCGGGATCCCGTTGATCACGGTGTTGCCGCCGGCCTTGACTGCCGCGTCGGTCCAGGCGCCGTTAGTGCCGCACTTGTACTGGATCGGGTAGGCGTAGTTCGGGTCCAGCGTCGCCCCGTCGGGGTTCGACACCGTCTTCAGGATCTTCAGCTTGCCCTTGTCGCGGGTGATGGTGTTGGCCACCGTCACCTCGATCGTGGCGTCCTTCGGGGTGATCGTGACCGTGTCAGACGGGCTGAACGTCGGGGTGGACCACGTGAAGTCGGCTGGGGTTTGGCTACCAGCGATGGTGCCTTCGCGGACCTGGCAGGAGGTGCCGGTCGGGATCCCGTTGATCACGGTGTTGCCGCCGGCCTTGACTGCCGCGTCGGTCCAGGCGCCGTTAGTGCCGCACTTGTACTGGATCGGGTAGGCGTAGTTCGGGTCCAGCGTCGCCCCGTCGGGGTTCGACACCGTCTTCAGGATCTTCAGCTTGCCCTTGTCGCGGGTGATGGTGTTGGCCACCGTCACCTCGATCGTGGCGTCCTTCGGGGTGATCGTGACCGTGTCAGACGGGCTGAACGTCGGGGTGGACCACGTGAAGTCGGCTGGGGTTTGGCTACCAGCGATGGTGCCTTCGCGGACCTGGCAGGAGGTGCCGGTCGGGATCCCGTTGATCACGGTGTTGCCGCCGGCCTTGACTGCCGCGTCGGTCCAGGTGCCGTTAGTGCCGCACTTGTACTGGATCGGGTAGGCGTAGTTCGGGTCCAGCGTCGCCCCGTCGGGGTTCGACACCGTCTTCAGGATCTTCAGCTGGCCCTTGTCGCGGGTGATGGTGTTGGCCACCGTCACCTCGATCGTGGCGTCCTTCGGGGTGATCGTGACCGTGTCAGACGGGCTGAACGTCGGGGTGGACCACGTGAAGTCGGCTGGGGTTTGGCTACCAGCGATGGTGCCTTCGCGGACCTGGCAGGAGGTGCCGGTCGGGATCCCGTTGATCACGGTGTTGCCGCCGGCCTTGACTGCCGCGTCGGTCCAGGTGCCGTTAGTGCCGCACTTGTACTGGATCGGGTAGGCGTAGTTCGGGTCCAGCGTCGCCCCGTCGGGGTTCGACACCGTCTTCAGGATCTTCAGCTGGCCCTTGTCGCGGGTGATGGTGTTGGCCACCGTCACCTCGATCGTGGCGTCCTTCGGGGTGATCGTGACCGTGTCAGACGGGCTGAACGTCGGGGTGGACCACGTGAAGTCGGCTGGGGTTTGGCTACCAGCGATGGTGCCTTCGCGGACCTGGCAGGAGGTGCCGGTCGGGATCCCGTTGATCACGGTGTTGCCGCCGGCCTTGACTGCCGCGTCGGTCCAGGTGCCGTTAGTGCCGCACTTGTACTGGATCGGGTAGGCGTAGTTCGGGTCCAGCGTCGCCCCGTCGGGGTTCGACACCGTCTTCAGGATCTTCAGCGAGCCTGTGGGGGAAGGCTGGCGGTTGTAGACCGTGCATGAGACTGGGTAACTCTTGTTCGCCTCTGCCGTGAAACCGGTTGCACCGACGTCGGTCACCCCAACCGTCACCGGTGGATTGGTCCCGACTTGAACACACTCAGCATTCTTCCCACCGACCTGTTGCAGCGTGTACCCCGCCTGCTGTGTTTCCTGCAGAGTGACCGCGGCCGTGGAAGTGGTACCGGGGAAGGTCAAGTTGAAACTCGCCGCACCTGTGGTTGTGTCCGTTTGGGTGGACGCGGGGTCGATGGTGACGCCACTGGTAGTCGTGGTCGCGCCGAACGTCCACGGGGTGGTGGCCAAAGTGGCCCCATTGGTGGTACCGGCAGGCGCGTCCCAGGGAACGATCTTCTTCACGACCGAGATCGAGCCCTTGCAGGAACCTAGAGCAAGGTCTCGCAAGGCATTTCCGGCAGCGACGTAGTCGGAGGTCTGGTAATAATCCGAGTTGATGGCCGTGCCCGATATAGCCTGCAGATTGGCGCCACCATTCGATACGCCGGACCCAACGCCGAAGCCGATGACACGCGTCGACTTCGCTTTGAGCGCGTTTGCCGAGAACACCGCTTCCTCAACCGTGCGGAAGTTGGTACTGCCGCCTGGTCCCGCGGCAGGCTTTCCGTAGTATGTCGGGCTCCCGTCGGTGAGGACGATAGCTACGTCGTACTTCTCGTTGCTCTGGGCGACCTGGTAAATACCCTGGTCCCAATTTGTCCCGCCCCCAGCGTCCCCATCGTTGCCACTTTGCTCCGCTGGTAGGCGAATTGCGTCGATGTAGTTGGTCACGGTAGAAGCGGATGCCGAAACGGGTTTCAGCGGAAGGGTGGCATTCATTGACCCCTCCGCGGGTGCATCGGTTGCGAAGGTGTATACGGCTACCTGTGAAGGAGTGCCTTCGAGGCTCGTGGCAAACTTCTTGGCCGCGGACCTCATCGCGTTCTGGGCGCCGTCCTTATAGATCGAATTCGAGAGGTCGAGAACGAGCGCTACGTTGATTCCGCATTTTGCAGGGAAGGATGGGTTGTTCCTGGAGGTCTGCCAGATGCCGGCGGAGTTCTCCGAACCTTGGCTTGACGTCCGCATGAAATCCGTACCGGATGTGTAGAGGGTGTTGGCAGACATCGCCGGGGTGTTGAACTGATAATCCGTGTCTGACCCGCCGACATAGAGTTGATCGACGCCGAACCAGTTGGACGGATTCGTCTTCCTTTTGATGGTGAAAACGCGGCCGCGGTTCCCGCCAGACGAGGTGCTCTGGTTTGTCCTAGGCACCACGAACTCGCAACCGTCAGCGTCTGCCACACAGGTGCCCCACGGATCGGTTACAGGCGTCCCGTCGTTGTAGTACAACTGCAGCTGCAAGTCCGACAAGGCTCCCACAGTGCTGTTACCGGTTCGGTCGCCTCCGGTCTTCACGCGAATCACGGACGTTGATGTCGTGGGAGCCGTGGTCGCGGCGGCTGCGGGCGCGGCAGTCGCCACCGAGCCCACGACGGCACCGGTGGCGATCATCCCGGCCATCACGGCCGTGCTGGTCATGCCCGCGAGGAACCTGCGGAAGTTACTGAACATGGTGCTGCCCTCCGTCGAAGCGCAACTGCGCACGGTGAGTGATGCGAGTCTGAGATGTGGGGGATGCGGCGTGACAATGTGTCACAACCACTGGGTGCACTTTACTGACTGTGAGCACCGATGCCTCCTCGCCCCCGATTTGCGGTAGCCGACTCGTCTGTTCGGCTGATGTAAAGGTTACGCGCAGTGGACTCATCGGAGTATCACTCAACTGGGCGAAAAGTGCGGCGGGCAACATACGTGAAATGGGCCTGTGCGCAAGAGTGCAGCGCCGTATCCGGATCGTTATCCAGATCAATCGCTGGAAATGCCCCGATTACCGCGAATGGGCGTTACGGGGTGGTGTGCCGCATTGATTACGGGCTGTGAGGCTTCAGCGCTCCCAGGCCCGGCGGACCGCCGCGAGGGCGGCCTCGCGCTGCTGGTCGACCATGGTCACTCTCAGTCGCCCCTCGGCAGCTTCCTCAGAGGACAGTGCCCCCTCGGCCTCGCGGGCCCACTGCACCTCGACAGCCCGCGCCGGGGTGCCGTCGATGCGCTCGCACAGCGTGGGGTTGCGATCCATGGCCTCCTCGAGGAAGGCGGCCTCGTCCCCGAAGCGCCGTACGAGCCGGTCCCGGCTGCGGGCGTCGCCCGGTGCGCCGACCAGCGCGATGTCCGGCGTGGGGCAGCGTTGCGAGGTGATCAGGTCCACGGCGTCCTCAGCCATCTGCCGGTAGGCGGTGAGTTTGCCGCCGGTCACTGCGATCACGCCGTTGGGCTGCCGGGCGACCAGGTGCTTGCGGGAGATGTCGGCCGTCTGCCCGGACGCCGCGTGCGCGTCACTGACCAATGGCCGCAGGCCGCTGTAGGTGCCGATCACGTCCTCGGCGCGCAGCGGCACCGCCAGCGCGGCGGAGATCCGCTCCCGCAGCCAGGTCAACTCCTCGGCAGTGGGCTGCGGGGGATCGGGAACCAGCGACTCGGTCTCGAGGTCGGTGAGCCCCACGTAGGTGAGGCCGTCCGGCTGCGGGATCGCGAAGACGAACCGGCCGAACTCCTCCGGGATGCCCACGGTCATGGAGGCGGTGGGGTTGCCGAGTCGCTCCGAGCGGACGACCAGGTGCGTGCCGCGACTGGGCTTGAGTGTGATCCCGGGGTTGAGCTCCTCGGTCCACACGCCGGTGCAGGTGATGATCTCCTCGCACATGACGTGGAAGTCGCCCTCCTCGTCGTGCAGGGTGGCGCGACCGTCCGCCACCGAGACGGCGTCCACATGCGTCAGGATGCGGGCGCCGTACGCCGCGGCGGTCCGGGCCACGGCGACCACCAGCCGGGCGTCGTCCTCCACCTGGCCGTCCCATCCCACGATGCCGCCGCGCAACCCCTCGGTGCGCAGGGCCGGCGCCATCCGCAGGGCGGTGCGGGCGTCGACGACGCGCGCCAGGGGCAGGGTGGAGCGCTTGGTCCCCGCCAGCGCGCGCAGGACGTCTCCTGCCATGAGGCCGGCGTACTGGATCCAGGGATCCTTGCCGCCGTAGTTCGGGATCAGCGTGGGGATCGCCCGCACCAGGTGAGGGGCGATGCGGGTCATGAGCACGTGCCGCTCGCGGGCACTCTCCATGGCCACGCCGACGTTGCCGCTGGCCAGGTAGCGCAGTCCGCCGTGGATCAGCTTGCTGCTCCAGCGGCTGGTCCCGTGGGCGAGGTCGTGCCGCTCGACGAGCGTGACCTGCAGGCCACGGGCGGCCGCGTCCAGTGCGACCCCGGCGCCCGTGATGCCGCCGCCGATCACCAGCACCTGCGTCGTGCCCGCCCGGCGCAGCGCCGCCAGCTCCCTGCGGCGGCGGTCGGCGTTGAGCATGCTGCTGGGATCACCAGGACGGATCATGACAAGTACCCCTTCACCAGAGTGCGCAATTCCGCCTCATTGCCCCCGATGCGGTGCGCGAACACGAACGTCTGGGCCACGAGGACCAGCGTCAAGGACATCTCGTCCGGATCGCCCCGCCGGACACTGCCGTCGCCCGCCCCATTCTGGGCCGACGTGATCAGGTCCCGCAGCAGGCCGCGCGCCATGCGCTGCGTGGTGCCCAGCCGGCCGGTGATCCACTCGGTGAGTTCCTCCGGCTCGTAGCGCAGTACCGCCTGCATGAGGGGGTGCTCGTTGATGCGTCGCACGCAGACGGCGACGATCTCGGCGATGCGCTCGCTCTGGGTCGCGGCCTCGACGTCGCGCGTCTGCGCCACGATCTCCCCGAGCTCGCGGTTGAACAGTGCCGAGATGATGGCGTGCTTGTCCGGGAACTTGCGGTAGACGGTCATCCGGGAGACGCCGGCCTGGTCAGCGATCGCCGAGACGGTGGCGGCGGCCGGCCCGCGGCTGGCGATGAGAGCGCCCGCCGCGTCGAGCAATCTGGTGCTCACCTCGTCCGGAACCGGCTGTGACACCATGGCATTCAGTGTAACATCGATCGCGGGAGGTTCTCATGGTCAGCACGGACACGGTTCAGCGCTGGGGGGCCGGCGGGCACGGCATTCCGGAGTCATTGCACGTCTTCCTCGACGAGCGAGGGATGGGGACGGCCACGCCGCGACCGGCCGTGGACCTGGCCTCGGTCGACATCCGGGCCCCTCGCATCCCCGCCGACGAGTTGGCCGCGCTGCCGTGCGGGGTCGACACCGACGACCTCGTCCGGTTGCGCTGCTCCGGTGGTTTCTCCTTCATCGACCTCTGCAAGCGGCGGTGGCCGGTCGGGCAGGTTCCCGTGGTCGACGCGGTCGTCCTGCCCGAGAACCACGACCAGGTGCGGGCCGTTCTCGACGCGGCGGCTGCCAAGGGCTGGGCGGTCGTTCCGTTCGGCGGCGGCACGACGGTAGTGGACGGGGTCGACGTCACCGACCGGCTGACGATCGGCGTGGCCTTCTGGCGGATGAACCAGGTGCATCACCTCGACCCGGAGTCCGGAGAGGTGCTGGTGGGGCCCGGGATCACCGGGCCCGAGCTGGAGAGGTGGTTGGAGGCGCGCGGCTTCACCTGGGGGCACATCCCGCAGTCGTGGGAGCGGGCCACCGTCGGCGGGTACGCGGTGACACGGTCGGCAGGCCAGACGTCGACCGGGTACGGCCGGGCCGACGCCACGGTGACGAAATTGCGGGTGGCTGCTCCGAAGGCGGACTTCGCCCTCGGCAAGGCACCCGGCACGGCCGCGGGCCCCGACCTGCAGGAGGTGTTCCTGGGCAGTGAGGGAGCGTTCGGCATCGTCACCGAGGTCGGGCTGCGGGTGCGGCCGCTGCCGGAGAAGCGGCATTACACCGGCGTCCTCTTCCCGACGTTCACGGCCGGGACGCGGGCCTTCCGGGAGTTGGCTCAGCAGCGCGCGGTGGCGGACATCATGCGCCTTTCCGACGCCGACGAGAGCGCGGTCAACCTGGCCATGAGCTCGCTGGCCGGTCTGAAGAAAGAGGCCTTCGACCGGTACAGCGCGCTGCGCGGTGTGGCCGGGGGCTGCCTGGCGATCGTGGGCTGGGAGGGGCCCGCTGATGTCGTGAGTGCGCGCCGCAAGCATGCGCACACGGTGTTCCGGCGCTTCGGTGGGGTGGGGTTGGGCACCACCGTCGGGCGCTCCTGGGAGAAGAACCGGTTCTCCGCGCCCTACTTGCGCGACGACCTGCTCGACGCCGGTTACCTGGTGGAGACGCTGGAGACCGCCAACGAGTGGTCGCAGTTGCAGGCCACGTACGACGCGGTGCACGCCGGCCTGCGGGGGGTGCTGGGGGAGCCACTGATCGGCACCCACCTCTCGCACATCTATCCGACCGGCGCGAGCCTCTACTTCACAGTGATCTGCCCGCTGGCCGAGGATCCGATCGGGCAGTGGCACGAGGCCAAGCGCGCCGCCACCGACGCGCTGGTGGCTACGGACGCGACCATCACCCACCACCACTCGGTCGGGCGGGATCACGCGCCGTGGCTGCCCGCGGAGATCGGGGAGTCGGGCATGGACCTGCTGCGCGCGATCAAGGCCCACCTGGACCCGGACGGGATCATGAACCCCGGTGTGCTGGGGCTGGGCTGACGCGTGGGTGGCGTTCGAAACCTGGCCGGATCTGCCGGTCGGCGGTGACTTCGGCCAGGTTCTGACGGCAGGCTGCCCGGTTCGTCCCGGTATCGACCTCAGGGGGGCGTCGGAACGTGGCCAGCAGCAGAAGGCCGGGCCACGTTTCGAACGCTGTTGGCCGGGGCCCGCTCCAGAACTTGGGTTCCCCCAACGCTCGGAGGTCTTGAAGGTCCCCCTGGGAACCTGCACGCCTGCGCACCCAGCCAGCGAGAGTGCAGGGCTGTGAAGCGCGCTCGATAGGCTCCAAGCATGCCGCTGGAACTGCTGCCCGCCGTCGACGTCGCCAACGGACAGGCTGTGCGGCTGGTGCAGGGTGAGGCCGGGAGCGAGACCGACTACGGCGATCCGTTGGACGCCGCGCTGGCCTGGCAGGAGCAAGGGCGCCCAGTGGATCCACCTGGTGGACCTCGATGCCGCGTTCGGCCGGGGGTCCAACGCCGACCTGCTCGCGGATGTCGTCGGCCGGCTCGACATCGACGTGGAGATGTCTGGCGGTATCCGCGACGACGACTCCCTGGCGCGCGCGCTGGCCACCGGCTGCCGGCGGGTCAACATCGGCACCGCGGCACTCGAGCAACCGGAGTGGTGCGCGCAGGTGATCGCGGACTTCGGCGACCGGGTGGCGATCGGGCTCGACGTGCGCGGCACCACGCTGGCTGCCCGGGGCTGGACGAAGGAGGGTGGGGAGTTGTTCGAGACGCTGGCCCGCCTGGACGCGGAGGGCTGCGCCCGCTACGTGGTCACCGACGTGCAACCGGGATGGCACGTTGACCGGTCCGAACCTCAGACTGCTGCAGCGACGTGTGCGCAGCGACGGACCGGCCGGTCGTGGCCTCCGGCGGGGTGTCGCACGCTGGACGACCTGCGGGCCATCGCGGAGTGTCGACCGGGCGTGGAGGGCGCGATCGTGGGAAAGGCGCTGTACGCCGGGGCCTTCACGTTGCCGGAGGCGCTGGCGGCCGGTGCGATGAGCCTGGCCGTGCGGGTCATCCCGTGCCTGGACGTCGATGCCGGGCGCGTCGTGAAGGGCGTCAACTTCGAAGGTCTGCGGGACGCCGGCGATCCGGTCGAGCTGGCAACGCCAGTACGACGCAGACAGGGTGCCGACGAGCTCGTGTTCCTGGACATCACGCGCCAGTTCCGGCGGCCGGGCGACCATGCTCGACGTCGTGCGCCGCACCGCCGACGCGGTGTTCATCCCGCTGACCGTCGGGGGTGGGGTGCGGAAGGTCGACGACTTCGACGCGCTGCTGCGGGCAGGTGCGGACAAGGTGGGGGTCAACACGGGCGCGATCGCCGACCCGGACCTGCTCAGCAGGGCAGCCCGCCGCTTCGGCAGCCAGTGCGTGGTGCTCAGCGTCGACGCCCGTCGTGCCAGGGGCACGACCAGCGGTTTCGAGATCACCACGCACGGCGGACGCAAGGGCACCGGCATCGACGCCATCGCCTGGGCGGCCAACGGCGCCCGGCTGGGGGCGGGGGAGATCCTGCTCAACAGCATGGACGCCGATGGGACCACGGGCGGGTTCGACGAGGAGCTCATCGGGTTGGTGCGCGGGCAGGTCGACGTCCCGATCATCGCCAGCGGCGGGGCGGGTGCTGCCGAGGACTTCGCCGTGGCGGTGCGGGCCGGCGCCGACGCGGTGCTGGCGGCGAGCGTGTTCCACTACGGCCGGCTCACCATCCGCGAGGTGAAGCAGGCGATGGCGACCGAAGGGGTGACGGTCCGGCTGTAGAAGGGTCAGGGAGCAGCGACTTCGCACTGCAACTGCGGCGACCGGCCGATCCTGGGGTCGAGTGTCACGAGCGCAACGCCGAGGTACTCGGCCAGAGCCACATAACTCGCGTCGTAGGCAGTGAGGTTCTGGCGAAGCTGCCAAGCTCGCGGCGCCAACAACTCGTATGGCCACAACTCGACGGGCAGGTCCAGTAAGTCCGCGTGGGCTTGCGCGGCTTGGTCGGATGTGATGCTTCCGGATAGTTCATGGCGGCGGATGATGTTCGCTGTTTCGAAGGGAAGCAGATGGGGAGCTGCGAGATCCGCTGCACGCAACTTCTCAGTCACCCACTGGCCATCCGGTCCCGCGTCAAGCAGAAGCGCAACGAGCGCCGAAGGATCGCAGACGAACCGCGTACTCACCGGCGGTCGGCGTCGCGGGCGGCCAGGATCGACTCGGCGTCCAGTCGCACTCCAGTGGCGTCTACACGGGCGCGTGCCCGTGCTATCACATCGCTCACGGTGGGACGGGCCGAGATGTCCAGGAGCAGTCCTCGCAGGTACTCCTGTAACGACATCCCGGCGTGCGCTGCACGAGCGGCCAGTTCGTCCCTTACTCGATCGGGTACGTCGCGCACGGTTATAGCGACACTCATGCAGCTATTTTAGCAGCATTGACGGCACTTCAGCAGCTTCCGAGCTACAACTTCGACCCGCTGAACGGGGCCTCCATCGTCAGCGTGCAGGTGATCGTGCGGTTGCCCTTGTTCCATTGCGGCTCGTCGGGGAGGAAGTACCCCGGGATCAGCGACTCGGGCTCGGCGAAGGTGGCTCGGTACCGGTTGAAAGCCGTCGAGCACTGGTTCTGCGCCGAGGCCTTCATCGCCGTGTCGCCGGCCCACTCGAGGTTCTCCAGGCTGACCTGATCGAGGATCTGGCCGTCGTGTTCCTTCTCGCAGACCACCGGGTACACGCCGTCAGCCGTCATGATCTCGCCGCGGGCGTCGCGCGGGATCGCGTAACAGGAAGCGAACTGCAAGGAGGCGATCGGCACGACGCCGGGCACCGTGTCTGCTGCGTTCGCGGACCGGTCGGGGGCATTGCGGATCATCCACAAAGAGGCGACGGCGACAAGGCCCGCGATCACCAGCAGGGTGGCGGCCGTGGCCCAGCGCGCACCCCTGGCTCCCATGCCTCAATCGTTGCATGGCCGGCGTTGGGCACAATGGCGACATGCAGCCTGATCCTGCCCCGCTTGACGCCGCGGACGTGCGCTTCGGCGCCGATGGTCTGGTCCCGGTGATCGCCCAGCAGTGGGACACCGGGCAGGTGCTGATGCTGGCCTGGATGGACGCCGAGGCGCTGGACTCGGACCCTGGCCACCGGCCGCGGCACGTACTGGTCCCGGTCGCGCGGCGAGTACTGGGTGAAGGGGCAGACGTCGGGACACACACAGCAGGTGCGCGAGGTGCGGCTGGACTGTGACGGCGACGCCTTGCTGCTGCTCGTCGACCAGCAAGGACCGGCCTGCCACACCGGCCTGCGTTCCTGTTTCGACACCGGGGTACTCACGTGACTGCCTACGCCTCGCCGGACGGGGTGACCACCCCCGACCTCGACAACTTCCGGGCGCAGGCGAAAGAGGGTCGGCGCGTCATCCCCGTCGTGCGTCGCTTGCTGGTTGATGACCTGACGCCGGTGGCGCTGTTCCGCAAACTGGCGGGCAACCGGCCGGGGACCTTCCTGCTGGAATCCGCCGAGAACGGCCAGACCTGGAGCCGGTACTCCTTCGTGGGCGCCCGCAGCGCCGCCATGCTCACGGCTGACCACGCCGGACAGGTGCGTTGGGTGGGCAACACCCCCGTCGGGTTGCCCACCGAAGGTCGGGCGGTGGACGCACTGCGGGACACATTGGCGATTCTGCGCACCCCGCAACCGGCCGGGCTACCGCCGCTCACGGGCGGGCTGGTCGGCATGGTTGCCTACGACGCCGTGCGTCGCTGGGAGCGCCTGCCCGACGATAACCCCGACGATCTCGGGTTGCCGGAAGTGGCCATGCTGCTGGCAACTGACCTGGCGGTCATGGATCACGTGGACGGCAGCGTCTGGCTGATCGCCAACGCCGTGAACTACGACAACACCGACGAGCGCGTGGATGCCGCTCATGCCGACGCTGTGGCGCGTCTGGACGCCATGACCGAAGCGTTGCACCAAGCCATGCCTGCGGCGGTTGCAGCCGTCGGCCGTCCGGAGCGCCCGAAGCCGAGGGCCAATCAGAGATACCAGGCGGGAGTGGAGCGGGCCAAGGAGTACATCCGCGCCGGCGACGCCTTCCAGATCGTGTTGTCGCAGCGCTTCGAGCAACCCTGCCAGGCCAGTTCGTTGGACGTCTACCGCGCCCTGCGGATGACTAATCCGAGCCCGTACATGTACCTGCTCAATGTGCCTGGGGCCCAGATGGACCAACTGGGCTTCAGCGTCGTGGGTTCCAGCCCGGAGGCTTTGGTCAAGCTGGCGGGTGACGAAGCCATGCTGCACCCGATCGCCGGCACCCGGCCGCGCGGGGCGACCCCGGAAGAGGATGCCGCCCTGTGCGCCGATCTCCTGGCGGACCCGAAGGAGCGCGCGGAGCACCTGATGCTGGTGGACCTCGGGCGCAACGACTTGGGCCGCGTTTGCCGTCCCGGCACTGTGAACGTCGTGGAGTTCATGCAGATCGAGCAGTACTCCCATGTGCACCACATCGTGTCCACGGTCACGGGGCGGCTGCAGGAGGGGATGACCGCGTACGAGTTGCTCGCCGCGACGTTCCCTGCGGGGACGCTGTCCGGAGCCCCGAAGCCGCGCGCGATGGAGATCATCGACGAACTCGAGACAACTCGCCGCGGCCTGTACGGCGGTTGTGTCGGCTACCTCGATTTCGCCGGGAACATGGACACTGCCATCGCCATCCGCACGGCACTGCTGCGCGAGGGCACGGCGTACGTACAGGCGGGGGCAGGGATCGTTGCCGACTCCGATCCGGCGGCTGAGGACGCCGAATGCCAGAACAAGGCAGCCGCGGTGATGCAGGCGCTGGCCATGGCGGAGGAGCTCGGGTGAACTCGCGCACTGTCGCCACCCTTCTCACCATTGCCGCAACCGCAGGGTTGTATTTCGTGGCACGGGATTACCCGGCGCTGGACGTGGGACTGGGAGCGGCGGCCTGTGCACTCGTCGCGACCTGGGTCCTTTCAGAACGCGCGCTGCGGGTGTCCCTCGCGGTTGTGGCGGCGGCGATGTGGATCACCAGCATGTTTCTGGCCGCAGGGTCACTGGCGGTCGTCGTCCCGTGCCTGCTGGGGTTCGCCGGGGCGGTCCTGATCGCTACTCGTTGCCAGCACTGGCCGGGCATGTCGTCGCGGTTCGCCCGTGGCGGTACCCGCGATGAGCAGCGAGAGGCCAGCGCCCGGGAGTTGTGGGAGAGCCTGGACCGCGGGGAAGACCCGACCGACGGAAACACTGATTCGTGAGCATTCCGGGCATCCGTTAGCTGCACGGACGGTGTTTACGCGCCCGGAAGGCTAACCGATGCCCGGCATGCTCACCGATTGCCAATTTGCCGGCCAAGCATGCCGCACCGATGAGCGACCTGCTTGGTCGATCTGCGGCAACTCCGGCCGGGCGCAGATGGGACAAACAGTCGCTTTTGGCCGCCCGGCTCTGCGAATGCGGAGCGCGGGTCTGGTTAGACTGCCAACCATGCCGAAGTATGAGAACCACGACGGCCGCACCACGGCGATGTGGACGGGTACGACGATCGTCACGCTCGGATTCCTGGTAGGCACGATCGCCCTGACCATGGACCAGGCCTGGCTGTTCTGGGTCGGCGTCGCGCTGGTTCCCATCGGCGCGATCGTCGGCAAGGCCATGGCCATGGCCGGCATGGGTCAGCCGCAGAAGGACGCCGCTGGCCGCCTGGTAGAGCCCGAGCCCGAGGCAACGACCCCCAACTCCGCGTGAGCGACACCCGCGGGGTGGTGCTGGTCGTCGAGGACGAACCGGCCATCGCCGATCTCCTGCGCATGTACCTGAGCCGCGAAGGCTTCCAAGTTCTCGTCGAGGCCGACGGTCAAGCCGCTCTGCAAGCGGTCACCGACCACCGCCCTTCGTGCGTTCTGCTGGACGTGGGTCTGCCCGGCATGGACGGCATCGAGGTCTGCCGTCGGCTGCGCGCCGCTCAGGACTGGACCCCGGTGCTCTTCTGCACCGCCCGCGACGACGAGGTGGACCGGGTGCTCGGGCTGGAACTCGGCGCGGACGACTACATCACCAAACCCTTCAGCCCGCGGGAAGTGGTGGCCCGGGTCAAAGCCGTGGTGCGCCGGGCGCGTGGTCCACAGGCCCAGTCGCAGGCCGTGCATCTCGCAGCCGTGGAGATGGATCCCATGACCCGGCGGTGCCTGGTGGACGGTCGCGCGGTGGAACTCACCGCCACCGAGTTCGACCTGCTCTTCTACCTGATGACCCACCCGGGCCAGATCTTCAGCCGCGATCAACTGCTCAGCGAAGTCTGGGGTTACGCCGCGATGGTCAACACCCGCACCGTGGACGTCCACGTGGCCCAGTTGCGGGGCAAACTCGGCGACCACAATGTGATCCGCACGGTGCGGGGAGTGGGCTACGGCGCCGAGGCGAACGCCGATGCCCAGTGACGCCCCGAACGAGGTCCTAGAAACCCCCGAGCCCCTCGACACCAACCGGGGCGCGTCGTTGACGCTGCGCACGGTCCTGGTCACCACACTGGTGGCCCTGCTGGCCGTGCTGATGACCGGGCTTGCCGCGTTCCCGCTACTGCGGGATGCCGAACTGCGCGATCAACGCCGGCAGTTGTCCCAGATCGCCGACACGGCTGCCGCGGTGACCCTGACCACCGCCGGTCCCGTCGTGCAGCAGCTGCAGGATCGGCTCATCCAGACCCTGCGCCGCGAGCAGGTGTCGCTGGCTGTCGTGCAACCTGGCGGGGCCACCCCGGCCGGAGTTTCCCAGGACCAGCTCGCCTCGCTGTGGTCGATGAACAAGATCTCCTTCTCCTACACCAACGACGGTCAGACCTATCTGGCAGAGGGCCGGCTCATCACCGGTAACACCGGCCTGCTGCTCATCCAGCCCACCAGCGTTGCCGGTTTCGGATGGAGCGAGTTGTGGGGCAGGATCGGTCTGGCGATCGTGATCGGTGGCGCCATTGCGGTGATCGGTGGGGGGCTGCTGGCGCGTCGCGTCACGCGGCCGCTGCGGACCTTGGTCAACGCCGCCGACCGCCTGCAGGCCGGTGACCGCAACCTGCGGCTGCAGCCTGAAGGCCCGGCCGAGGTGGCCGACCTTGCGGTGGCGATGAACCAGCTCGGTGACTCCCTGGCCGTAAGTGAAGCGCGGCAGCGCGACTTCTTGCTGTCGGTCAGTCACGAGTTGCGCACCCCCATGACCGCGATCGGCGGGTACGCCGAGGCGATGGCTGACGGAGTGGTGCCCCAGGAGGACATGGAACGGGTAGCCGGCACGATGCTGGCCGAGACGCACCGGCTCGATGCGCTGATCTCCGACCTGCTGGATCTTGCCCGGCTAGGGGCTGTGGAGTTCCCGGTCGACATCATCGCGGTCGACCTGCGGGAGGTCGCGAACGCGGCGGCCGACGTGTGGTCGGACCGCTGCACGGCGGAGGGCGTTCAGTGGCGTTTGCAGCTGCCCGCCGAACCGGTGCCGGTGCTTTGTGACCCGGGCCGCGTACGGCAGATGATCGACAACCTGGTCGCCAATGCGCTGCGACTGACCCCGGAAGGAGCTCCGATCATCCTGCAAGTCGCCTTGGAGGGCACCTACGGCTACGTCGAGGTCCGCGACGGCGGGCCGGGGCTTTCCGACAGCGATCTGGGCGTGGCGTTCGAACCGGCCGAGTTGTACAGCAGGTACCGCGGCCTGCGGCAGGTCGGAACCGGCGTCGGGCTCGCGCTGGTCGGCCGGCTGGCTGAGCGGCTCGGTGGATACGCGGAGGCCGGGCACGCCCCCGAAGGTGGGGCGGCGTTCCGGGTGGGATTCCCCCGCGCGGACGCGTCGCCGGGGCTGTAGCAGCGCTGATTGCGACTACCCTGGCCGTGTGAACCGGATGGCACGGATGCGCGGGCCGGCGTTGGCTGGGGTGGTGGGTCTGGCCGCGTGCGCCTATGTCTACGCGGTGGATCCGTCCGAACCGGGGCATTTCCCGCCCTGCCCGTTGAAGACGCTCACCGGTCTGGACTGCCCGTTCTGCGGGGGCTTGCGCGCAACCCACGACCTGCTGCACGGCAATCTGTCCGGCGCGGTCGACTTCAACGCGCTCACCACCCTGTTCGTCCTGCCGGTCGCGATGGTGCTGCTCGTGGTCTGGACGGTGCAACGCTGGCGGGGAAAGGACTTCTCCGTGCGCATCCCGATGCCGCTGAGCGTCGCCCTGGTCGCGGCCGTGCTGGCCTTCACCGTGGTGCGCAACGTCCCGGGAATGCCGTGGGGGACCGCCGCCTGACCGGTGCGCTTGGTCATCGGCGCCTTGACTACCCTGGCGACTGTGAGCGTTCTCGAGGACATCGTCGCGGGGGTCCGCGAAGACCTCGCCGCGCGCAAGGAACAGGTACCTCTCGAGGATCTCAAACGCCGCGTCGAGACCGCGCCGGATCCGCGTGACGCGCTTGCGGTGTTGCGGCAGGGCGGCGTCGGCGTGATCGCCGAAGTGAAGCGCTCCTCGCCCAGCAAGGGTTCCCTGGCGACCATCGACGACCCGACCCAGCTCGCCCAGGCCTACGAGCGCGGTGGCGCCCGATGCATCAGCGTCCTGACCGAACAACGCCGGTTCGGCGGCAGCCTCGACGACTTGGTCGCCGTGCGGGCAGCCGTCGACGTGCCGGTGCTGCGCAAAGACTTCATCGTGACCAGCTACCAACTCTGGGAAGCTCGGGCCTACGGGGCCGACATGGCGTTGCTCATCGTCGCCGCCCTCGAGCAGCCGGCGTTGGTCTCCCTGGTGGAGCGCGCCGGAATCGATCGGCCTGTTGCCGCTGGTCGAGGTCCACGACGCCGACGAGGTCGATCGCGCCGTCGACGCCGGCGCCAAGGTGATCGGCGTCAACGCGCGCAACCTCAAGACCCTGGATGTGGACCCTGCGGTGTTCAGCCGGGTCGCGCCTTTGATCCCGGAGGGTGTCGTGCGGGTCGCGGAGTCCGGCGTGCGCAATGCCCAGGATCTGCTCGGCTACGCCGCAGCTGGTGCCGATGCGGTGCTCGTCGGCGAAGCGCTGGTGACCCAGGCCGACCCCGCAGCCGCCGTGCAGGAACTGGTCTCGGCCGGCGAGCACCCCGCCGTCCGGCACGCTGAGTAGGAGCGCCGTGACCGCCCTTCCTGACAGCCATGGTCATTTCGGACCCTATGGCGGCCGCTTCGTTCCTGAGGCGCTGGTCGCTGCCTTGGACGAGCTCGACGCGGCGTTCCGGGGAGCCTGGAGCGACCCGGCGTTCCACGCCGAACTGGATGCCCTGCTGCACGACTACTCGGGCCGCCCGACGCCGCTGACGCCCGCCCGGAACCTCGCGCAGGAGTTCGGTGTCGCGCAGGTCCTGCTCAAGCGCGAGGACCTCAACCACACCGGCAGCCACAAGATCAACAACGTGCTTGGCCAGGCCCTGCTGACCAAGCGGATGGGCAAGACCCGGGTCATCGCCGAGACCGGTGCCGGCCAGCATGGTGTCGCCACTGCGACAGCCGCGGCGTTGCTGGATCTCGAGTGCGTGGTCTACATGGGCGAGGAGGACACGCAGCGACAGGCGCTGAACGTCGCGCGGATGCAGCTGCTCGGTGCCGACCGTCGTTCCGGTCACGACCGGAAGCCGCACGCTCAAGGACGCGATCAACGAGGCCATGCGGGACTGGGTCACCAACGTCTCGGACACCCATTACCTGCTCGGCACAGTGGCAGGTCCGGCTCCGTTCCCGGAGATGGTGCGGGAGTTCCACCGGGTGATCGGCAAAGAGGCCCGGCAGCAGTGTCTGGATCGCGGTGGGTTGCCTACCGCAGTGGCTGCCTGCATCGGCGGCGGCTCCAACGCCATCGGCATCTTCTACGACTTCTTGGGCGACGAGTCGGTGGCGTTGCACGGGTTCGAGGCGGCCGGCGACGGCATCCCGACCGGCCGGCACGCAGCAACCCTGTCGGCTGGTTCCATCGGTGTGTTGCACGGCACCCGGTCCTACCTGCTGCAGGACGCCGACGGGCAGACGATGGCCAGCCACAGCATTTCGGCCGGGCTCGACTATCCGGGAGTGGGGCCGGAGCATGCCTGGCTGCGCGACAGTGGCCGGGTCGTTTACAGCGGCGTCACCGACGTGGAGGCCATGGCGGCGTTTGAGTTGTGCTGCCGGACCGAGGGGATCATCCCGGCGATCGAAAGTGCCCACGCCGTGGCAGGTGCTCGTCGGATCGCCGCCGAGCTCGGCCCGGACGCGACCATCCTGATCAACCTGTCCGGCCGTGGCGACAAGGACGTCGCGACCGCTGCGGAGTACTTCGGATTGGGGCACACATGAGCCGGCTCGCGGAGGCGTTCGCCGCGGCTCGAGCCGAGCAGCGGGCACTGCTCATCGGCTACCTGCCGGCTGGCTTTCCGACCTGGGTGGACGCCGTGGCCATCATCACCGCGATGGTCGAGAGCGGCGTCGATGTGGTCGAGATCGGACTGCCGTACAGCGACCCCTTGATGGACGGGCCGGTAATCCAGACAGCGGCTGATCAGGCGCTCGCGCAGGGAACCACCGTCGCCGATGTTCTGCGGACCGTGGAAGCGGTCGCGGCTACAGGGGCGCCGACGCTGGTGATGAGCTACTGGAATCCGATCGAGCGCTACGGTCTGGACCGCTTCGCCAAGGACCTCGCGGCGGCCGGGGGAGCGGGGGTCATCACCCCGGACATCATCCCGGAGGAGGCTGCGGACTGGGTGGCCGCCACTGACGAAGCGATGGTCGACCGGGTCTTCCTCGTGGCGCCGTCCTCGCCCGCCGAGCGCATCGAGACGGTGGCCCGGGTCAGCAACGGCTTCGTCTACGCCGCTTCCACGATGGGGGTCACGGGCACCCGCGACCAGGTTTCGGTGGACGCTCGCGAACTCGTGAAGCGGACGAAGAAGCTGACGGCCCAGCCGGTATGTGTGGGTCTGGGTGTGTCAACGCCGGAACAGGCCGGCGAGGTCGCCCGCTACGCAGACGGAGTGATCGTGGGTTCGGCTTTCGTGCGCCGGGTTCTGGAGGCGGACTCGCCTGCCGCGGCGGCCGCCTCGGTGGCGGAGTTGGCAGGACAGATGGCCGCCGCGGTGCGGGCAGCCCGGTGAGTGATCAGGCGCAGGACGTTCGGACGCGGTCTGCCCGGGCGCCGCTGACCGGTATCGCGGACACCAGCGTTTAGGCTTTACCAAGCACAGGCGAGAGGTAGGTCATGGCCGACAAGAAGGAAGCGAAGTCCACCCGCGAGAAAGCCGCGGAGGCACGTGCCGCGGCGCAGGCGTCCGAACGCCGCCGCGAGCGGATGATCCGGATCATCGGCGGGATCGCGGTGTTGGCGGTCGTGGGCATCATCATCGGTATTGGGGTGATGAACTCCGGCGGCAGCGACAACAACAACAGTGACACTCCCAGTGCCGACTCGGCGCTGCCTACCGGCATCACCAAGGACAACGGCTACGGCTACCAGGTGAGCAACCCCACCGGCAAGCCGCAGGTGGTCATCTACGAGGACTTCCAGTGCCCGGCGTGCAAGCAGTTCGAGACCACCTACGGTCCGGCCGTCGAGAAGTGGGCCAGCGCCGGCGACATCGCGCTGACCTACCGCATCATGACGTTCTTGGACAAGAACCTGAACACTGACCACTCGGTACGCGCGGCCAGCGCGTTCGGCTGCTCCATCAACGCCGACCAGGGCTTGCCGTACCACAACACGCTCTATGCCAACCAGCCCGCGACCGAGGGCCAGGGCTGGACCGACGACCAGCTCAAGCAGTTCGGCGCCGATGCCGGCATCACCGGTGACGCCAAGACCACGTTCGACCAGTGCGTCGATGCCGGGACCTACAAGGGCTGGGCGCAACTGTCCAACCAGGCTGCTTTCGACTCCGGGGTGACCGGCACGCCGACCATCGAGGTGAACGGGCAGAAGATCGCGGACAGCGCACTGGCCAGCGAGCAGGCGCTGAAGGACGCGCTGACGAACCCGCAGCAGTGACCTTCGCGTTCATTCCCTCACCCCCTCAGGGGGTCTGGCACCTCGGGCCGTTCCCGATCCGGGCGTACGCGCTGCTCATCCTCGTCGGGATCTTCGTGGCGATCTGGATCACGGACAAGCGCTGGGTGGCCCGCGGTGGCATGGCCGGTCAGATCGGCGAGGTCGCGTTGTGGGCTGTGCCCGCCGGCATCATCGGCGCCCGGCTGTACCACGTCATGACGGACTGGTCGACGTACTTCGGCACCGGGGGGCTGGGGTTCGTGGCTGCTCTGAAGATCTGGCAGGGCGGCTTGGGGATCTGGGGTGCGGTGCTCGGCGGCGCGCTCGGTGCCTGGTACGCCTGCCGGCGGTACAACCTGCTGCTCCCGCCGCTCGGGGATGCGCTGGCGCCCGGCCTGGCCATTGCCCAGGCGATCGGGCGGTTCGGCAACTGGTTCAATCAGGAACTCTTCGGGGAGCCCACAACGTTGCCGTGGGGACTGAAGATCGACGCGACGCACCGTCCCGACGGCTTCGAGCAGTTCGCGACGTTCCACCCGACGTTCCTCTATGAGGCGCTGTGGTGCCTGGGAGTTGCCGCGGTCGTGTGGTGGGCCGACCGTCGCTTCCGCATGGGACACGGGCGGGTGTTCGCGCTCTACGTCGCGCTGTACTGCCTGGGCCGGCTGTTCTGGGAGATCCTGCGTATCGACACCGCGACCCGGATTCTGGGTCTGCGGGTCAACATCTTCACGAGTGTGCTGGTCGGGCTCGGCGCTGTTGTTTACCTGGTGATCAGCGCGCGAATGCGGCCCGGCCGCGAGGAGTCGGTCTACCGGCGGCAGATGATCTTGGGCTGAGGCCGACCGATCCGTGAGCATTCTGGGCATCTGTTAGCCCTACGGAGGGGTTTTCGGCCCCCGGGAGGCTCACGGATGCCCGGAATGCTCCCCGATTGCCATCCCGAGAGTCGTCAACCGACCTCGGCGGCGAATCGTCGCAGCGTCTCCAGGATCCGGTCCGGGTATTCCAGCACCAGGAAGTGGGTGGCGTCCCAGCGCTCGACGCTGCCACGCGGCGTGCGGTCGGCGGCGTGCTCCACGGCCTGCGGATCGGTGACGAAATCCTGGCCGGCGCTGACGTACAGGACCGGACATGTGATGCGGTCGAGGTCCATCGCTTCGTGACGCTGAAAGGCGCTGGCCAACCGGCCGTACCAGTGCACGTCCATACCGAAGAAGTCCTTGACCAGTTCGCGAACGTGTTCGGTCTGCGCGCTGGCGCCGATCGCCCCGGTGGCCTTCAGCAGATCGGTCGTCCCAGGCAGTTGCCCGACCCGGTTGGCCAGCGAGGTGAGCCAGGAGCCGCCGGCCTGCAGCAACGCCGTCCCGAAGGCCACCGCCTGCGCCGCGACATCGCGCGGGACTGGCGGCAGCATTGCGTCGTACGAACCGCCAGGAACCCCGGCCAGCGCCACCACCCCCGCGACCCGTGGGTCGGCGGCTGCCAGTTCCAACGCGATGTTGACACCCAAGCGACCAGCCCACGACCAGGTAGCGCTCCCACGCCGGCGTCCTCAACCAGGGCCAGGGCATCCGCCACGTGATCGGCCATCTCGAACCCACCGCGTGGCTGTTCGGACGGCGGGATCCCCCGGTGGAACCAGGTGCGCGCGTCGAACCCGCAGTCCGGGTCTCGCAGACTTGGCCACGCGGCCGGGCTTGAGGCCAGGCCATTGCAGATCAGCAGGGGAGTGCCGTCACCGCCGTTGTGCCAGGCGGCGATGGTGGTTCCGTCCGCACTGGTCACGGTGTAGTCGGGCACGGTGTCAGTGTGGCAGCCGTCCTGCCAGCCGGCCCGTGTATGCTCGAACCACTTCGGGCCAACGACGTCCCGCGGGCGCGCATCCGCGTGCCTGAACGAGACGTCCGGGAGTGCCCAATGACAGGTCTGTACGACCCCGCCTTCGAGCACGACGCCTGTGGTGTGGCTTTCGTCGCCACCATGACCGGGCTGCCCAGCCACGAGATCGTGCAGCAGGCGCTGACTGCGCTGACCAACCTCGAGCACCGCGGCGCCTCCGGCAGCGAGCCGGACTCCGGCGACGGGGCCGGCATCCTGATCCAGATTCCCGACGCGCTGTTCCGCGACGTGGTGGACTTCGACCTGCCTGAGGCCGGACGCTATGCCGTCGGCACGGCCTTCCTGCCCAGCGACCCGGGCGAGGCCGACGTCGCGGTGAAGTCCATCGAGACCATCGCCGCGGAGGAGGGTCTCACAGTCCTGGGCTGGCGCACGCTGCCCACCGACGACTCCCTGGTCGGCAAGACCGCGCGCGGCACGATGCCGTCCTTCCGGCAGGTGTTCGTCACGGGGCCGACCGGCGACGACGAGCTGCATCTGGAGCGGTTGGCCTTCTGTCTGCGCAAGCGCGCCGAGCGCGAGACCGGCGTCTACTTCCCGAGCCTGAGCACCCGCACGATCGTCTACAAGGGCATGCTGACCACGGCCCAACTCGAGCCCTTCTTCCCCGACCTGTCCGACCCGCGTACGACGTCCGCGCTGGGCATGGTGCACTCGCGCTTCTCGACCAACACGTTCCCGTCCTGGCCGCTGGCCCACCCGTTCCGTTTGATCGCGCACAACGGTGAGATCAACACCGTCAAGGGCAACCGGAACTGGATGAGGGCTCGCGAGGCGCTGCTGTCCAGCGACCTGATCCCCGGCGACCTTGAGCGGCTGTACCCGATCTGCACCCCGACGGCCAGCGACTCCGCGAGTTTCGACGAGGTGCTGGAACTGCTCTACCTGGGCGGGCGGGCGCTGCCCCATGCGGTCCTGATGATGATCCCGGAGGCGTGGGAGAACAACACCGAGATGGACCCCGCCCGGCGGGCGTTCTACCAGTACCACTCCTCGCTGATCGAGCCCTGGGATGGCCCGGCCAGCGTGTCGTTCACCGACGGCCGGATCATCGGCGCGGTGCTGGACCGCAACGGTTTGCGGCCCGGCCGGTTCTGGGTCACTGACGACGGCCTGGTGGTGTTGGCCTCTGAGGCCGGCGTGCTGGACCTCGACCCCGCAAGTGTGGTGCGCAAGGGCCGCCTGCAGCCGGGCCGGATGTTTCTGGTGGACACCGAGGCCGGCCGGATCATCGAGGACGACGAGGTCAAGGCGCAACTGGCTGCCGAACATCCCTACGCCGAGTGGCTGCACGCTGGTGTGATCCACCTTGAGGAACTGCCCGAGCGTGAGCACGTGGTACACACACCGACCTCGATCGCTCGCCGGCAGCAGACGTTCGGCTACACCGAGGAGGAACTGCGGATCCTGCTTGCGCCCATGGCCACGACCGGCGCCGAGCCGATCGGCTCGATGGGCACCGACACCCCGGTGGCCGTGCTGTCCGACCGGCCGCGCCTGCTCTTCGACTACTTCTCGCAGTTGTTCGCGCAGGTGACCAACCCGCCGCTGGACGCCATCCGCGAGGAGATCATCACGTCGCTGAGCAGCCCGATCGGGCCGGAAGGCAACCTGCTCGACGCCACCCCCGCGCACTGCCGCAACATCCTGCTGCCGTTCCCGGTCGTCGACAACGACGAACTCGCCAAACTGCTCAACATCAACCAGGACGGCGATCTGCCGGGATTCGCGGCGGCCAAGATCTCAGGGTTGTATGACATCAATGGCGGCGAGCAGGCCCTCGCGGACCGGCTCGAGGAGATCTTCGCCGAGATCGACGATGCGATTGCCAACGGTGTCAGGTTCCTCGTCCTGAGTGACCGCGACTCCGACTTCGACCACGCGCCGATCCCGTCGCTGCTGCTCACCTCCGCGGTGCACCACCACCTGGTGCGCCAGAAGACCCGCACGTTCATCTCGCTGCTGGTCGAGGCCGGTGATGTCCGCGAGGTGCACCACGTGGCACTGCTCGTCGGCTACGGTGCCGCCGCCGTTAACCCCTACCTGGCCATGGAGACCGTGGAGTCCATGGTCCGTTCCGGGGCGATCAGCGACGTCAGCCCGGAGCAGGCGGTGCGCAACCTGGTCAGGGCACTGGGCAAGGGCGTGCTCAAGGTGATGTCCAAGATGGGCATCTCGACCGTGGCGTCCTACCGCGGCGCGCAGGTCTTCGAGGCGCTCGGGTTGAGCCAGGAACTGGTCGACCAGCACTTCACTGGCACGACCAGCAAACTCGGCGGGATTGGCTTGGACGTCATCCATCAAGAAGTCAGCCGGCGCCACGACATCGCTTACCCGTTGACCGGCATCCAGCCTGCCCACCGGCAGTTGGAGGTCGGCGGGGAGTATCAATGGCGCCGGGAAGGCGAGCCCCACCTGTTCGATCCGGAGACGGTGTTCCGCCTGCAGCACTCCACCCGCGAGGGCCGCTCCGACGTGTTCCGGCAGTACACCGACCGGGTGGACGACCAGAGCAAGCGACTCATGACGCTGCGCGGGCTGTTCGAGCTGAAGAACGGTCGCACGCCGATCCCGATCGAGGAGGTCGAGCCGGTCAGCGAGATCGTCAAGCGCTTCTCCACCGGGGCCATGTCCTACGGCTCGATCAGCAAAGAGGCGCACGAGACGCTGGCCATCGCGATGAACCGGCTGGGCGCGAAGTCCAACACCGGGGAGGGCGGCGAGGACCCGGAGCGGTTCCGCCGGGAGCCGAACGGCGACTCGAAGCGCTCGGCGATCAAGCAGGTTGCGTCCGGGCGGTTCGGGGTGACCAGCGAGTACCTGGTGAACTCCGACGACATCCAGATCAAGATGGCGCAGGGCGCCAAGCCCGGCGAAGGCGGCCAGCTGCCAGCGCACAAGGTGTACCCGTGGGTGGCCAAGACCCGGCACTCCACGCCGGGTGTGGGCCTGATCTCGCCACCGCCGCACCACGACATCTACTCGATCGAGGACCTGGCGCAGCTGATCCACGACCTGAAGAACGCCAACCACCAGGCCCGCATCCACGTGAAGCTGGTGGCCGAGGTCGGCGTGGGAACCGTGGCCGCGGGGGTGAGCAAGGCGCATGCCGACGTGATCCTGATTTCCGGTCATGACGGTGGCACCGGCGCCTCGCCCCTGACGTCGCTGAAGCACGCGGGTGGGCCGTGGGAACTCGGCCTGGCCGAGACCCAGCAGACGCTGATCGCCAACGGCCTACGGGACCGCGTGGTGGTGCAGACCGACGGCCAGCTCAAGACCGGTCGCGACGTCATCGTGGCTGCGCTGCTCGGTGCCGAGGAGTTCGGGTTCGCGACCGCACCGCTGGTCGTCATGGGCTGCGTGATGATGCGCGTGTGTCACCTGGACACCTGCCCGGTGGGCGTGGCCACGCAGAACCCGGTGCTGCGCGAACGTTTCACCGGTAAGCCGGAGTTCGTCGTGAACTTCTTCGAGTTCATCGCCGAGCAGGTGCGCGAGTACCTGGCCGAACTCGGGTTCCGCAGCCTGGACGAGGCCATCGGCCGAGCCGACCTGCTGGACGTCAAGCCGGCCGTGGACCACTGGAAGGCACACGGGCTGGACCTCGCGCCGATCCTCGCAACAGCCGGAGTCCGACCACCCGACCCGCTGCGTCACCACGCAGGACCACGGGTTGGACAAGGCGCTGGACCAGGAGCTTCTGCGCATCTGCGCGCCGGCGGCTGGAACGCGGTGAGCCGGTGCGCGCTCAGGTGCGCGATCCGCAACGTGAACCGCACCGTGGGAACGATGCTCGGCAGCGAGGTCACCCGCCGCTACGGGTCCGAGGGGCTGCCACCGGACACCATCGACATCACGCTGACCGGTTCGGCCGGCCAGAGCTTCGGCGCCTTCGTGCCGAAGGGCGTCACGCTTGCGGCTCGAGGGCGACGCCAACGACTACCTGGGCAAGGGCCTGTCCGGGCGGCACGCTGATCGTGCGCCCGCATGCCGACTCGCCGTTCATCGCCAGCGAGCAGATCATCGCCGGCAACGTCATCGCCTATGGCGCCACAGACGGCATGATCCTGGTGCGCGGGCAGGTGGGCGAGCGCTGCTGCGTTCGCAACAGTGGCGCAACGGTTGTGGTTGAGGGCCTGGGTGACCACGGATGTGAGTACATGACCGGCGGGCACGCCGTCGTGCTCGGACCCGATCGGGCGCAACTTCGCCGCCGGTATGTCCGGCGGGACGGCGTTCTTGCTGGACGCCGACATCGACCACATCAACCAGGACATGGTCGGCCTCGAGGACCTCGATGCCGACGACGCGATGTGGTTGCAGGACATCCTCACCGCGCACGCCGAGCAGACCGGTTCCGACGTGGCGCTCGAGCTGCTGGCCGACTGGCCGGCCGCGCAGCGCCGGTTCTGCAAGGTCATGCCGCGCGACTACCGGCGGGTGCTGGACGCGATAGCGCTGGCGCGTACTGAAGGACGAGACGTGGACGAGGCGATCATGGAGGCGAGCCGTGGCTGACCCCAGAGGATTCATGAAGGCCGGGCGGCGAACTGCCCACCCGGCGGCCGGTCGAGGTGCGCATCCAGGACTGGCGGGAGGTGTATGAGCAGTTCCCGGAATCGTCGCTGCGCACGCAGGCCGCCCGGTGCATGGACTGCGGCATCCCGTTCTGCCACAACGGCTGCCCGCTGGGCAACCTCATCCCCGAGTGGAACGACCTCACCCGGCGCGGCGACTGGCATGGCGCGATCGAGCGGCTGCACGCCACTAACAACTTCCCGGAGTTCACGGGTCGGTTGTGCCCGGCGCCCTGTGAGAGCGCCTGTGTGCTGGGGATCAACCAGGACCCGGTGACGATCAAGCAGGTCGAGGTCTCGATCATCGACCAGGCATGGGAATCCGGGTGGGTGCAGCCGCAGCCACCTGAGCGGCTCTCCGGCAAGACCGTCGCGGTGGTGGGTTCCGGACCGGCCGGGCTCGCCGCTGCTCAGCAACTCGCCCGGGCCGGGCACACGGTCGCCGTGTACGAGCGGGCCGACCGGATCGGCGGTCTGCTGCGCTACGGCATCCCCGAGTTCAAGATGGAGAAGCGTCACGTCGACCGCCGCATCGCCCAGATGCAGGCGGAGGGCGTGAAGTTCCGCACCGGCATCGAGATCGGCAAGGACCTGTCAGCCGACGACCTGCGCCGCCGGTACGACGCGGTACTGGTTGCGGCCGGTTCGACGATCGGCCGGGATCTGCCCGTGCCGGGCCGGGAGCTCGCGGGCATCCACCAGGCCATGGAGTACCTGCCGCTGGCCAACCGGGTGCAGGAGGGGGACCTCGACGACTCGCCGATCCACGCCGGCGGCAAGCACGTCGTCGTGATCGGCGGCGGGGACACCGGGGCTGACTGCCTGGGCACCGCGATCCGGCAGGGCGCGGCCAGCATCACGCAACTGGAGATCCTGCCGACCCCACCGCAGGCGCGGCCCAGCGGACAGCCGTGGCCGACCTACCCGGTGATCTTCCGCATCTCCAGCGCCCACGAGGAGGGCGGCGACCGCGTGTACAGCGTCTCGACCAAGCGCTTCCTCGGCGACGGTCAGGTGACCGGGTTGGAACTGGTCGAGGTCGAATGGCAGGATGGCCGGCCGGTCGAGATCGCCGGTACAGAACGGACCATTCCGGCCGACCTGGTGACGCTGGCGATGGGCTTCGTCGGTCCGGAGGCGGACTCCTTCGAGGCGCAGCTGGGGTTGAGTCGTGACGCCCGTGGCAACCTCGAGCGCGGCGACGATTACGCGACCACTGTTCCCGGGGTCTACGTCGCAGGGGACGCCGGGCGCGGGCAGTCGCTGATCGTGTGGGCGATCGCCGAGGGTCGGGCGGCTGCGGCCAGCATTGATGAGTACCTGATGGGGGAGACGAACCTGCCTCAAGCCGCTGCCGGCTTCGGCACGGCAGTTGCTGGCCTAGGGAACCACTGATTCATCATGTCCCGGCTGCAACGCGCTCAGAGCGCGCGATCTGTCTGCGCCCCACCCCTAGGTCATAGCGCTGCTATGACCTAGGGGTGGGGCTTGCAGCTCACGCGCTCAGCCACGTTTCGCTCGGCACAGCATCAATCAGTACTTCCTTAGCTCACGGCCGATCCGCGTTCGAAACCTGGCCGGATAGGTGAACTCGTCTTCCGGGCTGGCCAGGTTTCGAACACGACACGCCCCACCGGCGCCCGGCCCATCGGAGTGTCGGCGTCCAAACGTGGCCAGTCACGTCCTGGTCGGCCAGGTTTCGAACGCGCCAGGCCCTCCTGCGATTATCAGCCCGACGAACTACCCTTGTGACTCGTGCGTCGCGCAAAGATTGTCTGCACCCTCGGGCCTGCCACCGACACCGATTCCGGTGTGGTCGACCTGATCCGCCACGGCATGTCGGTGGCCCGGCTCAACCTCAGCCACGGTTCACATGAGGATCACCAGCGCCGCATCCACATGGTGCGCCGCGCCTCCGAGGCCACCGGCGTCGGGATCGCGGTCCTTGCCGACCTGCAGGGTCCCAAGATCCGGCTCGGGACCTTTGCCGCCGGCCCGGTCGTGCTGCCGGAGGGTGCTGACTTCACGATCACCGTGCGCGACGTGCCCGGCGATGCCCGGATGTGTTCCACCACCTACGCGGGTCTGCCCGGGGACGTCAACGTCGGCGACGACATTCTGATCGACGACGGTCATGTGGGGCTCCGGGCGGTTGACGTCACGGATACCGACGTGCGCTGCGTCGTCACGGTCCCCGGCCGGGTCAGCAATCACAAGGGGATCAACCTGCCCGGCATCGAGGTCAGCGTCCCGGCGCTTTCGGACAAGGACAAGGACGACCTGCGTTGGGCGCTGCAGGCGGGCGTGGACCTCGTCGCGCTGTCGTTCGTGCAGCGGCCCGAGGACATCGACGACGTGCGAGCGATCATGGACGAGGTCGGCTGGCATCGCCCAGTGCTCGCCAAGATCGAGAAGCCGCAGGCCGTCGACCGGTTGGAGGCGATCATCGAGGCCTTCGACGGGATCATGGTCGCCCGCGGTGACCTCGGCGTGGAACTGCCGATGGAGCAGGTGCCGTTGGTGCAGAAGCGAGCCATCACTGCCTGCCGAGCTGCGGCCAAGCCCGTCATCGTCGCCACTCAGATGCTGGACAGTATGGAGACCTCGACCCGGCCTTCGCGGGCTGAAGCCTCCGATGTGGCCAACGCGGTGCTGGACGGGGCGGATGCGCTGATGCTCAGCGGAGAGACCAGCGTCGGTCAGCACCCCGCGTTGGTCGTCGAGACGATGGCTCGGATCATCGAGTACGTCGAGGAGAAGGCGCTGGGAGAGGTCTCGCAGACCGAGGACAACCGAACCGGTTCCACCGCCCGCGCCATCACCCGCGCAGCGGTCGAGGTGGCCGAGGAGACCGACGCGTCGTTCATCGTGACGTTCACCGAGACCGGCCTGACGCCGCGATTGGTCGCGAGGCACCGGTCCTACATCCCGGCGCTGTGCTTCACCCCGCAGGAACACGTCCGCAATTACCTGTCCCTCGTGTGGGGCATCCAGCCCTACCTGGCACGGCCGATGCGCCACACGGACGAACTCGTCGAGCAGGTGGACCAGGAGATCCTGCGGATGCAGATGGCCGCACCCGGCGACAAGGTTGTGGTTATCGCTGGTGTTCCGCCGGGCATTCCCGGAACGACCAACGGCATGCGCGTGCACATCGTCGGTAGCGGTTCGATGGGCCGGGCCGAAGGGGCGGAGACCGCCGCGGAGGTATAGGTGACCCACCAGGATCGGTGAGCGGAATTACTTCTTGCCCGCCTCCGGGTTCAAGACACCCCACGCCACGAGCTGTTCGGCGAGCAGGCCCGGCGGCTGGTCGTAGATGACCGCGAGTGTGCGCAGGTCGTCCTGGCGGATGCTCAGCACGCGGCCGTTATAGTCACCGCGCTGGGCCTGGATGGCCGCGGCATAGCGAGCCAGCGGCCCCACCTTGTCGGTCGGCACTTGGCCGAGACGCTCAAGGTCCAGCACGAGCCGGGTGGGCGGCTCGGAGGCCGCGCCGGGCTGCGCGTCGGGCAGCAGTTCAGCAACGGGAACCCCGTAGAAGTCCGCCAGTTCGGCCAGTTTCTGCACCGTCACCGCCCGGTCACCGCGCTCGTAAGACCCGACGACGACGGCCTTCCACTTGCCCTTGGACTTCTCCTCGACGCCGTGCAGGGAAAGGCCCTGCTGCTGGCGGATCGAACGCAGTTTCGCCCCTAGCGCTCGCGCGTAGTCAGAAGGCATGGCCCGCTCCATCCGGTCGTCGACTCAGAGGTTACGGAGCGTGATCACCGGCAAGCAACTCGAGCGGCACGTCGGTGACAAGGGCCTCGCCAACCGGGTGATAGCGTCAATCGCGACAGCCACCTTTAATCCCGTCCAGCGAGGCGGAGAAGGGGGGTCGACGCAACGTGGCGCCAGACCACCAGGAGTTCCTCAGTAGCTCCGACATCAATCGAGCCGTTGTCCGTATCGCCCACGAGATCGTGGAACGCAATCGCGGCGCAGATGACCTGGTGGTCCTCGGGATCCCCAGCCGCGGCGTGCCCCTCGCCGAGCGAATCGGCAAGGCGTTGTCCACCATCGAGGGCCGCGAGATCCCGGTCGGCGCTCTGGATGTGGCGATGTACCGCGACGATCTGCGGCTGCGCCCGACCGTCGCGTTGAGCCCCACGGTGATTCCCGGCGGGGATGTCACCGGCAAGACCGTGGTGCTCGTCGACGACGTGTTGTTCAGCGGCCGCACCACCCGGGCTGCGCTGGATGCCCTGTCCGACGCCGGCCGCCCCAAGGCCGTGCAGCTGGCGGTGCTGGTGGACCGCGGTCACCGGGAGTTGCCGATCCGGGCCGACTACGTGGGGAAGAACCTGCCGACCGCGCGTGAGGACGACGTGCAGGTGCGGCTGAGTGAACTCGACGGCGAGGACGGCGTGCGCCTCGTCCGGACGGGAGGATGACATGCAGGACCTGCTGACCACCACGACGCTGGGCCGGGAAGACGCGCTGGCGATCCTCGACACCGCCCGGGAGATGGCCGTTCTGGCCGACCGCCCGGTGAAGAAGCTGCCGACGTTGCGCGGGCGGACGGTGGTGAACCTCTTCTTCGAGGACTCCACCCGCACCCGGATCTCGTTCGAAGCCGCCGCCAAGCGACTGTCCGCCGATGTCATCAACTTCTCCGCCAAAGGCTCGAGCCTGAGCAAGGGCGAGTCGCTGAAAGACACCGCGCTGACGCTGCAGGCGATGGGGGCCGACGCCGTGGTGATCCGGCACGGGGCGAGCGGCGCCGCGCACCGGCTGGCCAACAGCGGCTGGATGCACGGCGCGGTCATCAACGCCGGCGACGGCACCCACGAGCACCCCACGCAGGCGCTGCTCGACGCGTTCACCATGCGCCAGCACTTGCGCGACGGGCAAGGCAGCCTCGACGGGCTGAACGTCGTGATCGTGGGCGACGTCCTGCACTCCAGGGTCGCCCGCTCGAACGTCTGGCTGCTCGACACCCTCGGGGCCAACGTGACGCTGGTGGCGCCGCCGACCCTGCTACCAGTGGGGGTAGACACCTGGCCGTGTGAGATCTCCTACGACCTCGACGAGCCGATCGTGAAGGCCGACGTCGTCATGATGCTGCGCGTCCAGCTCGAGCGGATGAACGCCGCCTTCTTCCCCAGTGCCCGGGAGTACTCGCGGCGCTACGGCATGGATCTGCAACGGATGCGGACCATGCCTGACCACGCGCTGATCATGCACCCCGGCCCGATGAACCGCGGTATGGAGATCGCCGCCGACGTCGCCGACGCGCCCCGCTCGGTGATCGTCGACCAAGTCACGAACGGGGTCTATACGCGCATGGCGGTTCTGTACCTGCTGGTGGGAGGGCAAGAAGCATGACGCTGCTGAAGAACGTGCGGCCGTTGGACGGCGAGCTCACCGATGTGCGCATCGAGGACGGCCTGATCGCCGAGATCGGTCCGGGGCTGACCGGCGACGACGTCATCGAAGGCAACGGCGCGATCCTGCTGCCCGGGCTGGTCGACCTGCACACCCACCTGCGTGAGCCGGGGCGGGAGGACGCCGAGACGGTGGCCACCGGTACCCGGGCGGCGGCTGCGGGTGGCTTCACCTGTGTGCACGCGATGGCCAACACCACGCCGGTCGCCGACACCGCGGGTGTGGTGGAGCAGGTGTGGCGGCTGGGTCATGAAGCCGGCTACGCGGACGTACGGCCCGTTGGAGCAGTCACTGTTGGGCTCGAAGGAAAGACGCTGGCCGAACTTGGCGCCATGGCCGATTCCGCCGCGCATGTTCGGGTGTTCAGCGACGACGGCCACTGCGTTTCAGACGCCCTGCTCATGCGGCGGGCGCTGGAGTACGTCAAGGCATTCGACGGAGTCATCGCCCAGCATGCGCAGGAGCCGCGCCTGACCGAGGGCGCCCAGATGCACGAGGGTGCGCTGTCCGGGCAGCTCGGGCTGCGCGGTTGGCCGGCCGTTGCGGAGGAGGCCATCGTTGCCCGGGACGTGCTCCTTGGCTGAACACGTTGGCTCCCGGTTGCACGTCTGCCATGTGTCGACCGCCGGGTCCGTCGAGATCCTGCGCTGGGCCAAGGGCAAGGGCATCGACGTGACTGCCGAGGTCTGCCCCCATCACTTGCTGCTGACCGATGAATTGGCCAGCACCTACGACCCGATCTACAAGGTCAACCCGCCGCTGCGTTCGGCCCGGCACGCGCAGGCACTGCGGGATGCGCTGGCCGAGGGTCTGATCGACATCGTCGCCACCGACCACGCCCCGCACGCCTCCGAGGACAAGGAGTGCGAGTGGGCCGCGGCGTCCTTCGGGATGTTGGGATTGCAGACCGCGCTACCGGTGGTGAACGAGACCATGGTCCGTACCGGATTGCTGGACTGGTCGCAGGTCGCCGAACGGATGTCGTTCGCGCCGGCCCGTATCGGCCGCGTCGCCGAGCACGGCCGGCCGATCGAGGTCGGGGAACCGGCCAACGTCACGCTGTTCGATCCCGAGTACGAGTGGGTCGTAGCTGCCAACGACATGGTCAGCCGCAGCCGCAACACCCCGTACGCGGGCATGGTCCTGCACGGCCGGGTGCTGGGCACCTGGCTGCGCGGCCGGGCGACGCTGCTGGACGGCGCGATCGTGGAGTTCGAAACCGTCTGATGGACCGAGGAAATGTGACCGAGGAGCAAGAAACGTGACGCTCACTCACAAAGCCCACCAGCCGAGTCGCCCATGAACGTCCTGCTGGCCGCCCAACAGCAACAGGTCACTGCCTGGCCGCAACGGCTCGCACTGACCGTTGTGGTTGTGGCCGTCACAGCGCTAGCGGTCTGGGGGATGTGGCGCAGCTGGCACAAGCGGGCCGCGGTCGATCTGCCGGTGCAGAATCCCCCGTCCGGGTTCACAGCCGACATGCAGATCCCCGGACGCTACGTCGGAACGGCTCCGGCCACGGACTGGATGCAACGGGTGGTCGCCAACGGCATGGGGGCGCCGGGCAACGCGGTGGCCAAGATCGCAGATGCCGGCGTCCTGCTGGACCGGGTCGGTGAACCGGGCCTGTACATCGCAGCCGAGCAGTTGCGTGGCGCCCAGATCGGCCGTGGTGTGGCCGGGCAGGTGGCCGAGAAGGACGGACTGGTTCTGTGGTTCTGGGACGCGGGCGAGACCGCCTTGCAGACCGGCTTCCGGCCGGACGCGCCTGAAGACGTGGTCCAGTTGCTCGACGCAAGCGAACGCCTGGTGAGGGAGGGCACATGACGTTCACCATCCCGATGCTCGAAGAGCCCGACGCGGGGGCTGCCGAGCCTGCCCTGCTGGTTCTGGAGGACGGCACCTCCCTGCGCGGTGAGGCGTTCGGAGCACGGGGCGCGGTCTTCGGCGAGGCGGTCTTCGCCACCGGCATGACCGGCTACCAGGAAACTCTGACCGACCCCTCCTACCACCGGCAGGTCATCATCATGACCGCCCCGCACGTGGGCAACACCGGCATGAACGACGAGGACGCGGAGTCCAGTCGCATCTGGGCGGCGGGCTTCGTCGTGCGGGACTCTGTCGCCGGTGGCCAGCAACTGGCGGGCGACGGCAACGCTCGGCGATCGGCTCGCGGCGGCCGGTGTCGTCGGGGTGACCGGCGTTGACACCAGGGCCCTGACCCGCCACCTCCGGGAGCGCGGCGTGATGCGGGTCGGGTTGTTCAGTGGGGACGCGCTGACCGATGCCGCAACAATGCTCGAACAGGTCAAGGCCGCACCGGGGATGTTGGGTGCGAACCTCACCGCTGAGGTCACCACGGCCGAGCCTTACACCGTCGAAGCCGACAATCCGCAGTACACAGTGGTCGCGGTGGATCTGGGGATCAAGGCCATGACCCCGGCGCTGATGGCGCAGCGCGGGATGACCGTGCACGTGGTGCCCGCGACCTCGGACTACGCGCAGATCGTGGAACTGCAGCCCGATGGCCTGTTCTTCTCCAATGGGCCTGGCGACCCGGCGACCGCCGATCACGCGGTGACGATCGCGCGGGAAGCGCTTGCGCACAAACTCCCCACGTTCGGCATCTGTTTCGGCAACCAGATCCTGGGCCGCGCCCTGGGCTTCGGCACCTACAAGCTCGCCTACGGCCACCGCGGCATCAACCAGCCGGTGCAGGACCGCGGCACGGGCAAGGTCGAGGTGACTGCGCACAACCACGGCTTCGCGGTAGATGCCCCGCTGGACGCCGATGTCGACACCGAGTTCGGCCGGGTACGGGTCAGCCACGTGTGTCTGAACGACGACGTGGTTGAAGGGCTGCAATGCCTGGATGTCCCGGCCTTCAGCGTGCAGTACCACCCGGAGGCCGCCGCCGGTCCGCACGATTCGGCCTACCTGTTCGACAGATTCGCCGCCGCGATGGAAGGGGGCCGCTGATGCCCAAGCGCACCGACATCCAAAGCGTGCTGGTCATCGGCTCCGGGCCCATCGTCATCGGCCAGGCGTGCGAGTTCGACTACTCCGGCACCCAAGCCTGCCGCGTGCTGCGCGGTGAGGGATTGCGAGTGATCCTGGTCAACAGCAACCCGGCCACGATCATGACCGACCCGGAGTTCGCCGACGCGACCTACATCGAGCCGATCACCCCCGAGTTCGTCGAGAAGGTCATCGAGAAGGAGCGCCCCGATGCGCTGCTGCCGACTCTGGGCGGGCAGACCGCGCTGAACGCCGCCGTGGCGCTGGCGGAGAACGGCGTGCTCGAGCGCTACGGCGTCGAGCTGATAGGCGCCGATATCGACGCCATCCAGCGCGGTGAGAATCGCGAGTTGTTCAAGGAGATCGTGGCGCGCGTGGGGGCGGAATCCGCGCGCTCGGCGATCTGCCACACCATCGATGAGTGCCTGGCTGCCGTCGATGAGCTCGGCTATCCGGTCGTCGTGCGCCCCAGCTTCACGATGGGCGGGTCGGGCTCCGGCATCGCCTATGACGAGGCCGATCTGCACCGCATCGCTGGCGCTGGTCTGGCTGCCAGCCCCACGACTGAAGTGCTGCTCGAGGAATCGATCCTGGGCTGGAAGGAGTTCGAGCTCGAACTGATGCGCGATCGCAACGACAACGTCGTGGTGGTCTGCTCGATCGAGAACCTCGACCCGCTCGGAGTTCACACCGGGGACTCGATCACGGTGGCGCCGGCCCTGACGCTGACCGACCGCGAGTACCAGCGCATGCGCGACGTCGGCATCGCCGTGATCCGCGAGGTCGGGGTGGACACCGGCGGCTGCAACATCCAGTTCGCGATCCACCCGGAGAACGGCCGGATCATCGTCATCGAGATGAACCCGCGGGTCTCGCGTTCGTCCGCGCTGGCCTCGAAAGCCACCGGTTTCCCCATCGCCAAGATCGCTGCGAAGCTGGCCATCGGGTACACGCTCGACGAGATCCCGAACGACATCACGCTGAAGACACCGGCCTCGTTCGAGCCCACGCTCGACTACATCGTCGTCAAGGTGCCGCGGTTCGCCTTTGAGAAGTTCCCCGGCGCCGACGACACTCTCACCACGACGATGAAGAGCGTGGGCGAAGCCATGGCGCTGGGACGCAACTTCGCACAGGCATTGCAGAAGGCCCTGCGCAGCACAGAGCAGAAGGGCAGCGAGTTTCAGCTGGCCCGCCGAACCGCGTCCGCTCGAGGATCTGCTTGCTGAGGTCGGGCCGCCCGCACGACGGCCGTTTGCAGAAGGTGCAGCAAGCGCTGTGGCTGGGCGCCACGGTCGCGCAACTGTACGAGATCACCGCGATCGACCCGTGGTTCCTCGAACAGATCGCGGGAATCAATGCGCTAGCCGATGAGGTGCGGCACGCCACCCGGCTGTCCCCGTCGCTATTGCGGCGAGCAAAGGGCGCGGGTTTTTCGGACCTCCAACTGGCCGCCTTGCGCGGCAGCCGCGAAGACGTGATCCGCGGGGTGCGGCACGCGTTGGGCATCCGGCCGGTCTACAAGACCGTGGACACCTGCGCTGCGGAATTCCCCGCCCACACGCCCTACCACTACTCCAGCTACGACGCCGAGACCGAGGTGCAGCCGAGGGAACGCGAAGCGGTCATCATCCTGGGCTCGGGGCCCAACCGGATCGGGCAGGGGATCGAGTTCGACTACTCCTGCGTGCACGCCACCCTCACCCTGCGGGAGGCCGGGTACGAGGCGATCATGGTCAACTGCAACCCGGAGACCGTGTCCACCGACTACGACACCGCCAACCGCCTGTACTTCGAGCCGCTGACGTTGGAGGACGTGCTCGAGGTCATCCACGCCGAACTCGAGGCCGGGCCGCTGGCCGGCGTCATCTGCCAACTGGGCGGGCAGACGCCGCTGGGGCTGGCTGCTCGGCTCGAAGGCCGAAGGGGTGCCGCTGCTCGGGCACGACGCCCGAGGCCATCCACCTGGCCGAGGAGCGGGGTGCCTTCGGACAGGTGCTCAAGGACGCCGGACTGCCGGTGCCCGAGCACGGCCTGGCCCGCAGTGCCGCACGAGGCCGAGGCGATCGCGGCCCGGATCGGCTACCCGGTGCTGGTCCGCCCGAGTTACGTCCTGGGCGGGCGCGGCATGGAGATCGTGTACGACGCCTCGATGCTGGCCTCCTACATCGAGCGGGCGACCGAAGCGAGTCCGGAACATCCGGTGCTGGTCGACCAGTTTCTCGACGACGCCATCGAGATCGACGTGGACGCGCTGTTCGACGGTGAGGAGCTCTACCTCGGCGGCGTGATGGAGCACATCGAGGAAGCCGGCATCCATTCCGGTGACTCCGCGTGCGCTTTGCCGCCGATGACCCTGGGTCGCCACGAACTCGACCAGATCCGGGAGTCAACGCTGGCGATCGCGCGCGGTGTCGGGGTGCGTGGCTTGCTGAACATCCAGTTCGCCCTGACCGGTGACCGGCTCTACGTGCTGGAGGCCAACCCGCGGGCTTCGCGGACGGTGCCGTTCGTGTCAAAAGCGACGGGTGTGCCACTGGCGAAAGCCGCCGCTCGCATCGCAGTGGGGGAGACGGTCGCGCAACTGCGCGCTGACGGCTTGCTGCCCGCGACCGGCGATGCCGCCGACCTGCCGGTAGGAGCGCCGATGGCCGTCAAGGAGGCGGTCATGCCATTCGGGCGCTTCCACGGGGTTGACACCGTGCTGGGTCCGGAGATGCGCTCCACCGGCGAGGTCATGGGCATCGACGCGGACTTCGGCACCGCCTTCGCGAAGTCCCAGTCCGGCGCCTACTCCTCGGGTCTGCCCAGTTCCGGACGTGCGATCATCACGGTCGCCAACCGCGACAAGCGCTCCATGATCTTCCCGGTCAAACGCTTGGCCGACCTGGGGTTCGAGATCCTGGCCACCCAGGGCACCGCCGACGTGCTGCGGCGCAACGGCTTGAAGACCACCGTGTTGCGCAAGAACGCCGAGGGCATCGGTCCCAACGGCGAACCCACCACTGTCGGCAGCATCCTGGCCGGGGAGGTGGACCTGGTCGTCAACACTCCGGTCGGCACAGGGGCCCGCGTGGACGGTTACGACATCCGGACCGCGGCGGTGGTCAAGGGGATTCCCTGCATCACCACCGTGCAAGGGCTGGCGGCAGCGGTCCAGGGGATCGAAGCGCTGAAAACCGGCCGCATAGGGGTGCGCAGCATCCAGGAGCATCAAGCGGATCTCAATCAGCTTTGGGGGCGCTGATGCCTGTTCAGGCCGACGCCGAGGTCCTGAGCGTGCGTCGGGAGGGCGCGTACTTCCACATGTCGTTCGCCGCGCCCGGCATCGCCGACGGCTTCCGGCCCGGCCACTTCGTCGCTGTTGCGGTGGACGACGCGCACATTCTGCGGCGGGCGTTCAGCATCCGCTCGGCGTCCACCAAGGCCGGCGGCGCGTTGCAGATCATCGTGTCGCCCAAGGGCCCCGGCACGCACTGGCTCGTGCAGCGCCGGCCCGGCGACGTACTCAATGTGATCGCACCGCTGGGGCAACCCTTCCGCCTGCCCACCGAGCCGGTGTCCTGCGTGCTGGTCGGGGGCGGTTACGGGGTGGCGCCCTTGTTCGAGCTCGCCTCGCAGCTGCGGGCGCGCGGTTGTGCGGTGGAGATCGTAGTCGGCGCGGGCGATGCCCAGCGCCTGTACGGCGTGGTCGAGGCCCGGCGGGTCAGCGACGCCGTGCACGTCACGACCGATGACGGTTCGGCCGGGGAGCAGGGGCTGGTGACCGACCCGTTGCGCCGGATCCTGGCCGAGGGGAAACCGCGGGCGGTCTACGCCTGCGGCCCGATGGGCATGCTGCGCGCGGTCGCCGAGGTCAGCGCTGAGCACGATGCCGTGGCGCAGTGCGCGGTGGAGGAGTCGATGGCCTGCGGGGTCGGGGTCTGCATGACCTGCGTGATGCCGGTGATCGGTGACGACGGGATCACCCGCATGGTGCGTTCCTGCACCGACGGCCCTGTGTTCTTCGGTGATCGGGTGCGATGGTCCGAGGTCGGCACCGTGCCCGCTGACACATTGGGGGCCCCGCAATGACCGACCCGCGGGTCACGCTGGCCGGCGTGGAATTCAACGGCCCCGCATTCACCGCCTCCGGCTGCGCCGCGGCGGGCCGCGAACTCGCCTCGTTCTTCGATCTGACCGAGATCGGCGGAGTGGTGACCAAGAGCATCATGCTGCGGCCGCGTTCGGGCAGGCCCACCCCGCGAATGGTCGAGACCCCCTCCGGGATGCTCAACTCGATCGGACTGCAGGGCCCGGGAGTCGAGTCCTTCGTCGCCAACGACCTCGCCTGGTTACGCGAGAACAACGTGGCTGCTGTGGTGTCCATCGCCGGCGAGACCGTCGACGACTACGGCCAGTTGGCTCGCGTTTTGCGCAACGAGCCGGGCATTGCAGCGCTGGAAGTGAACATCTCCTGCCCGAACGTGGAAAGCCGCGGGCAGGTGTTCGCCTGCGATGTGATGAGCGCCTCCGGAGTGATCCACCAAGTCCGCCGCAACACCAACAGCAACGTCCCGATTTTCGCCAAGCTCTCTCCCGACGTGACGAGCATCGCCGAGATCGCGCTGGCCTGCCGCAACGCGGGCGCCGATGGCTTCTCGATCATGAACACGACCCTGGGCATGGCCATCGACACCGACACCCTGCGTCCGGTCCTCGGGGGCGTGACCGGCGGCTTGAGCGGTCCGGCGGTGCGTCCCATCGCGGTGCGCTGCGTATGGCAGGTCCACCAGGTGCTTCCCGATGTGCCGATCATCGGCATGGGCGGGATCGCGACCGGTGCCGACGCCCTGCAATTCATCGCCGCGGGTGCCAGCGCAGTCGAGGTGGGGACGATGACGTTCAACGACCCGTCCGCACCCGTTCGGGTGCAGCGGGAGTTGCTGGAACTGCTCGAGGCCCGCGGCTTCGGCAAGATCGCCGAAGCGGTCGGGGTCGCGCACCGCGGCGGGTTGTCGTGAGGGCATCCTGCGCAAAGCGGGCCACATATGGCCCCTTCTGGGCATTCTGCGAAATGGAGGCACGATGACCGCACCCATCGCCCTGGCCCTCGACGCTCCCGATCTCGACACCGCGTGCCGCTGGGCGAACGCCGTGGATGGGGTGTTCTCCCACGTCAAGGTCGGCCTTGAGACCTACCTGCGCGACGGCGCGCTGGGCGTCGCTGAGATCCGGGCGGCGGCCCCGCACTGCGCGCTGTTCCTCGACCTCAAACTGCACGACATCCCGAACACCATGGTCGGTGCTGCGCGCTCCGTGGCGGACCTGCAACCCGACCTGCTTACTGTCCACGCCGCTGCCGGTCACGCCGGGATCGCCGCGGTTGCCGAGGCACTGCCCCAGACGAAGGTTGCGGCAGTCACCGTCCTCACCAGCCTCTCGGCCGTCGATCTCACCGAGCTCGGCATCTCAGGCACACCCGAGCAGGCGGTCATGCGCTGGGCGCGGCTTGCGGTCGACGCTGGCGCTCAGGCGGTCGTCTCCAGCGCTCAAGAGGTCGCGACCCTGCGCGCCCTGCTCGGCCCACAGCCCGTCCTGATCACGCCAGGCATCCGGCCGGCCGGTGCCGATCACGGTGATCAAGCGCGGGTCGTCACCCCCGCCGACGCGATCTCCGCGGGCGCTTCCTTGCTCGTCGTCGGTCGCCCTGTCACCGGTTCGGACGATCCTCGTGGTGCAGCGACGGCGATTGCGGCCGAAGCGCTGGATGCGTTCCCAGGCGTTGGGTAGGGTCGGGAGCCGTGCAACCCCCTGAACTCTCCGATCAGCAGCGGTCCGCTGCCAGCGCCAAGGCGGTCGCCAACCGGCGCCGGCGCGCGGAGATCAAGACCCAGTTGCGCGAGGGTCACCTCACCTGGCACGAACTGCTCGAACTGGCCCACCTCGACGAGGTCGTGGCCGGATTGCGCGTGCAGGAAGCACTGCTCTGCCTGCCGGGCGTCGGCCCGCAGCGTTTGCATCGCTTCATGAAGCACGCCCAGGTCTCCCCGACTCGGCGGTTGCGGGGGCTTGGGCACAAACAAGCACAGGTGCTGTCCGAAGTGCTCGCTCAGTGAACCAGTTGTACGTCGTCTCCGGGCCCTCCGGAGTTGGCAAATCCACCGTGGTTGCGCGGCTGTTGCAGGAGCGGCCGGACATCTGGCTGTCGGTCTCTGCGACCACCCGCTCAGCTCGGCCTGGCGAGCAGGATGGGCGCGAGTACTTCTTCGTCTCCGGCGAGCGCTTCGCGCAGATGGTCGCCGCCGGGCAGATGCTGGAGTGGGCGAGTTTCGCCGGCAACTCCTACGGCACGCCGCGGGGTCCGGTCGAGGAGCATCTCGCCCGTGGCCCGGTGCTGCTGGAGATCGAGCTGCAGGGCGCCCGCCAGGTGCGCGCCGCGATGCCCGAGTGCGTGCTGGTGTTCCTCGAGCCGCCGAGCCCCGAGGAGCTCAAGCGCCGGCTGGTCGGCCGCGGCACGGAGGACGAGGCCGCGGTCCGAGCACGCCTGGAACGTGCCGATGCCGAACTCGCTGCGGTGGGGGAGTTCGACCACGTGGTCCGCAACGTCGACGTCGAGACCGCAGCCAGCGAGTTGAGCGCTCTGGTACCCAAACGGAAGATGTGAGCAGTCCACCCCAGATGCGAGCAAAAGACCCCGTGCCGATCGCTCACATCTGAGGTGCATTGCTCACATTTGTCTCCGGCACCCGCCCAGGGGCACTGTGCGGCGACCATCCGGTACCCTGGGTAACAGTCATTCGACGAAAGGTTCCCCTGTGCCTGTTGAAAGCCGTGAAGAGGGCATCACCTACCCGCCCCTCGACGAACTGCTCGAGAAGACCGACTCGAAGTACTCGTTGGTCATCGAGGCGGCGCGCCGCGCCCGGCAGATCAACGCCTACTACAGCCAGCTTTCCGAGGGTGCACTCGAGCACGTGGGTCCGCTGGTCGAGACCTACCAGCACGAGAAGCCGCTGTCGATCGCCCTGCGCGAGATCAACGATGGACTGCTGGAAGTCACGGCGGTCGCGCCTGAGGAGACCGAGGTCTGAACCCGGAAGTCGTCCTCGGCGTAGGTGGCGGGATCGCCGCCTACAAAGCCGCGGAGGTGCTGCGCCGCATCCAGGCGCTGGATGCCAACGTCACTGTTGTGCCCACCCACACCGCACTTGAGTTCGTCGGCAAGGCCACGTGGTCGGCACTTTCCGGGCGGCCCGTCACCGACGACTTCTTCGACAACGTCCATGAGGTTCCGCACGTCCGGATCGGGCAGCAAGCGGACCTCGTGATCGTGGCCCCGGCCACTGCGAACCTCTTGGCCAAAGCCTCGTACGGATTGGCCGACGATCTGCTCACCAACACCCTGCTGACCGCGCACTGCCCGGTGCTGATGTTCCCGGCGATGCACACCGAGATGTGGGAACACCCCGCCACCCGGGCCAACGTCGCTACGCTGCGCGACCGCGGCGTGCTGGTGGTGGATCCGGACTCCGGCCGGCTCACGGGTGCCGACTCCGGCCCGGGGCGGTTGCCCGAACCAGAAGCGATCGCCTGGATCGTCGCCGCCGCATTGGCTAAGCAGGGTCTACGCCACGATCTGCGCGGCCGCCACGTCGTGGTGAGCGGAGGAGGCACCCGCGAACGCCTCGACCCGGTGCGCCACATCGGCAACCGTTCCAGCGGCAAGCAGGCCATGGCGCTGGCCGCGGCTGCCGTAGCGCGCGGCGCCCGGGTGACGCTGATCCGGGGTGACGTGGACGTGCCGACCCCCGCCGGCGTCGAGATCCGCGACGCCCTGACTGCCGACGAGATGCTAGCCGCCGCCCAGGACCTGGCTCCCGATGCTGATGCGATCATCATGGCTGCCGCGATCGCGGATTTCCGCGCCGAAAGCCTGCCGGACGCCAAGATCAAGAAGGCGGATTCGGACACTCTCGCGCTCCACCTGGTGCAGAACCCCGATGTGCTGGCCTCGCTGGTCGCGCAGCGCCGCGGGAAGACGCCGCTGCTGGTCGGATTCGCCGCGGAGACCGGCGATGCCACGCGTTCGTGGCTGGAACTGGCCGAGGTCAAGTTCGCCGTCAAGGGCTGCGACATCATGGTCGCCAACCCGGTCGGGCATGACCGGGCGTTCGGCGCCGACACCAACGAAGCCGTGCTGCTGCTCGGGGGTGGCGTGACTGAGGAGATCCCGCCCGGCAGCAAGGTCGCGCTGGCTCACCGCGTGCTCGACGCCGTGGGCGACCGGCTCGGCTGATCTGGCCCCTCGCACACGTTGTCGCCACACCGGACGTACGTGACGCCCTCCACCATGGGGACTCGCGATGCAATGCGGTACGTCACGGGACTCTGGGCGCGCTTGAGCGTCACCACGTAGGGCTGCGAGAGGGCCCAGCCTCCGTCATAGCCCGCGAACACATCGTCGGCTCCGGCCGCATACCCGTCCAGAAAGACCGCGCGCGCGGCACTGCTGTCGGGCGACTCCTGCAGCGCTCGCCCTTCCATGCGGCCTTGTGCGGCCCCGTCCTGGAAGCCGGCGATGTAGCCGGTGGAGTCCGGCGGTGCGCTCAGCCGTCCGGCGATAGCGGATCCCGCGGCCAGCGCGACGGCGCCGCCCAGAAGTACGATGACTGTGATCGGGCGAGCCATGGATTGACCTCCCGTGTTGAGGGTTCACAGCGATTGTCGCGCCGGAACGCGCACAACGGTAAGCCCGACGTCGACCAAGATCGACTTCACCGTTTGCGCGATCTTGCACCGTTCGCAACGGTGAGGGATTGTGCAAACGGTGATTGTGATCCGGAGCCCGACACGCTAGACGGCGCCGTTCGGAATCCGGATGTGCGATACTGTCTGTAGCCGGTTGCCCACAGGTGGGACCGACCGGCCGGTGAAGCCAAGGTGCTGCCCGGGTCGCCATGAATTGTCCGGTGATGCCAGTGGGAGCGGTACCGCTTCACCGCCGAATGTAAAGCTTCGTGACCGGTCGCGGCCGGGCACAACGAGTGGGTCCGAACCCGGCTCGCCTGCAGTGAGATGTGCGAGACGGTAGGACCAGATCGGGAGTACCCGATGGACGAAGAGATCCAGAATGTTGAACAGTCAGAACAGCAAGAACAGCCGGAACAGTCAGGACAGTCACAGCAGCCGGGACAACCAGAGCAGCCGCAGCAGTCAGACAAGTCGCGCCCAGCGGCGCCCCGCAACCGTCGCCGGCGTGCCGCAGGCCGGCCCGCAGGCCCGCCCGCGCCGCACGAGGAACCTCCGGCCGTCAGTGAGGACCCGCAGGCAGACGCTGGCGAACCCACGTCGCACGAGACGGGACTGACCCCCTTCACCGCGCACGTCCCGGCGGTTCCGCAGATCAGTGCCACCGACCCCTTCCACGTGGGCGCTTTCGAAGTCGAAGAAGAGTCCGCACCGGAAGAGGCTCTGGAACTCGATGGCGACGACGAGATCACTGTCACGGCGGTCTTCCTTGCCCCGGACATCGATCTGGAAGACGTGGACACCGAGCCGGCCGGCCGTCGCCAGCGCGGCAACCGGCGGCCCCGCGAGGAGCAGCCCGCCGAGGCCAAGGCAAAGGCTGACAAGCCCGAGAAGTCCGACAAACCCGAGAAGGCACAGGCTTCGGAGGGCGACGCCGAGGAGGAGTCGGCTGAGCAGGACAGCGGTGGCAGCCGTCGCCGGCGCCGTCGCCGCCGCCGCGGAGGTGGTGGTGGGGAAGAGACCGACGAGGTAGCTGAGAAGGACGAGGTCACCTCGGTCAAGGGCTCGACGCGTCTGGAAGCCAAGCGGCAGCGACGCCGGGAGGGCCGGGACGCGGGGCGCCGCCGGTCACCGATCGTCAGCGAGGCCGAGTTCCTCGCGCGTCGGGAGAGCGTCGAGCGGGTCATGGTGGTGCGCGGTACCGAGGACCGGACCCAGATCGCGGTGCTCGAGGACAAGATCCTGGTCGAGCATTACGTCACTCGGGAACGAAACGCGAGCATGATCGGCAACGTTTATCTCGGCAAGGTGCAGAACGTTCTGCCCAGCATGGAGGCGGCGTTCGTCGACATCGGCCGCGGCCGCAACGCGGTGCTGTACGCCGGCGAGGTCAACTGGCAGGAGGCGGGCCTGGAGGGTCAGCCCAAGCGCATCGAACTCGCCCTGCAGCCCGGGGACAGCGTGCTCGTGCAGGTGACCAAGGACCCGGTCGGTCACAAGGGCGCCCGGCTGACCAGCCAGATCTCGTTGCCCGGCCGCTACCTGGTGTACGTGCCGAACGGCCGGATGACCGGCATCAGCCGCAAACTGCCCGACAAGGAGCGCAGCCGCCTCAAGAAGGCCTTGCGTGCTGCTTTGCCCGAGGACGCCGGTGTCATCGTGCGGACCGCTGCCGAGGGGGCGTCGGAGGAGCAACTTGCCAGCGATGTCGCCCGGCTCGCGGCGCAGTGGGAAGCGATCACCGAGAAGACCCAGTCGGCCAAGGCGCCGTCGCTCCTGTACTCCGAACCTGACCTGGCCATCCGTGTGGTCCGCGACATCTTCAACGAGGACTTCAACCAGCTGATCGTGTCCGGCAGCGAGGCGCAGGACACCATCGAGGAGTACGTGAAGTGGGTGGCGCCGGAACTCGCCGAGCGGGTCAGCCGGTGGACAGGCAACGACGACGTGTTCGCCCATTACCGGGTCGACGAGCAGATCACCAAGGCCCTGGACCGCAAGGTGCTGCTGCCCAGCGGCGGCTCGCTGGTCATCGACCGCACCGAGGCGATGACCGTCGTGGACGTGAACACCGGCCGCTTCGTCGGGCAGGGCGGGAACCTCGAAGAGACGGTGACTCGCAATAACCTGGAAGCCGCCGAGGAGATCGTGCGGCAACTGCGGCTGCGTGACATCGGCGGCATCATCGTCGTCGACTTCATCGACATGGTCCTGGAGTCCAACCGCGATCTGGTCGTGCGGCGCTTGGTGGAATGCTTGGGCCGCGACCGGACCAAGCACCAGGTCGCCGAGATCACGTCCCTGGGCCTTGTGCAGATGACGCGCAAGCGGCTGGGGCAGGGCCTGCTGGAGACCTTCAGCGAACCGTGCGAGCACTGCAACGGTCGTGGCGTGCGGGTCCAGAGCGAGCCAGTCGGCGGTCCGCGTCGCCGCAAGCCGCCGGGCCCGATCCCTGGTGCACCGAAACCCGTAGCCGTGGAGGATTCGGAGCCGGCCCACGCGGGTTGATCTTCGGCCTCGCGGGTAGGTCACGGACATGTCCGACACTGCAGATGCCGTCGTCATCGGGGCAGGGCCGAACGGCCTGGTGGCCGCCAATGCGCTGGCCGAGGCGGGGTGGGACACGGTCGTGCTGGAGGCCGCTGACGAGGTCGGTGGCGCGGTGCGCAGCGGTAACGTCACCGCCCCGGACTTCATCACGGATCTGTTCAGCGCCTTCTACCCGCTGGCTGCCGCGAGCCCGGTCCTGCGCGGGCTGGAGCTGGACCGGCATGGCCTGCACTGGGTGAAGGCGCCGGCCGTGCTGGGACACGCCTTGCCGGACGGACGGGCGGTAGTGCTGCACGATCAGCCGGAGGCGACCGCGGCGAGCGTTTCGCAGTTCGCGCCGGCCGACGGGCAGGCGTGGCTGAACCTCTTCGACAGCTGGCAGCGCATCCGCGACCCGCTGCTCGATGCGCTGTTCCGGCCGTTCCCGCCCGTGCGCCCGCTCGCCACGATCCTGCGCCGGCTGGGAGTGCACGGGACAGTGGACTTCGCGCGGCTGGCCGTGACGCCCGTGCGGCGGTTCGCCCAGGAGCGTTTTGCGGGCGAAGGGGCCGCACTGCTGCTGGCCGGAAACAGCCTGCACAGCGACCTGACGCCTGATGCTGCGGGCAGCGGGATCTTCGGTTATCTGCTGGCGATGCTGGGCCAGGACGTCGGCTTCCCGGTCCCGCAAGGTGGCGCTGGTCAACTTGCTACCGCGTTGCGGCGCAGGGCCGAGTCCTACGGCGCGCAATTCCTGTGCGGGGAGCGGGTGACCCACGTCGACGTGGTCGGCGGGCGGGCGACGGCGGTACACACCCAAGAGCGATCGCTGAAGGTGCGGCGGGCCGTCCTTGCCGACGTCAGCGCCCCCGCTCTGTACCGCGAGTTGCTGGAACCGGGCGCTGTCCCACCGGCATTGCTCCGGTCGCTGAACACGTTCCAATGGGACTCCTCGACGTTGAAGGTGAACTGGGCGCTGGGCTCACCGATCCCATGGAAGAACGGGGAATTGCAGGGTGCCGGCACGGTGCACCTCGGGGTCGACCACGACGGCCTGGTGCGCTACGCAGCGGATCTGTCCTTGCGCCGGATGCCGGCCGATCCGTTCGTCCTGCTCGGTCAGATGACGACCTCCGACCCTCTGCGTTCCCCGGCCGGGACCGAGTCGATCTGGGCTTACACCCACCTGCCTCAGGAACTGCACGCCGACGAAGGAGCAGTCGCCGAGCAGGTCGAGCGGGTGCAGAGTGCCGTAGAGGACGCGGCGCCCGGGTTCGTCGACCAGATCCTGGCCCGGCACGTGCAGACCCCGCTGGACATGCAGGCTGCCGACGCCAATCTGGTGGGGGGTGCGATCAACGGTGGCACAGCCGCCTTGCACCAGCAACTGGTCTTCCGTCCCACGACAGGTCTTGGCCGGCCGGAGACCCCGATCGAGGGGCTGTTCCTGGCCAGTGCGTCGGCGCATCCGGGTGGCGGAGTGCACGGCGCCTGCGGCTGGAACGCTGCGCTGTCGGCGCTACGGGATCAGGGCCGGTTCGGGCCCGTCCGCCGGCGTTTACTCCGCACTGCCTGGGGCCGGGTGCTTGGCTGAAACGACGAGCGGGATGATCGAGCAGCGTCAGGCCCACCGCAACGAACGGCCACGGAGACCACTGATCCGCGCACTCGGTGGTGCCACCGACGGTCCGGCACACTGTCCCGGGGCCATTGCGATTGAGCCACGCTATGTACAGTGGCGCGACCGCCAAACCGCCGACCAGGGCGATGGCAGAACGGTCGCGGTAGCGGACAATGCCGATCAACGCCAGCACCATCGCGACGGGGATCAGGTAACACACCGATCGTCGCCACTCCGGCGATACCAAAACCGATCAGCGTCCCCGTGACAGCCCACCACGCCTTGGCCATTGCTACAGAAACCACTGATTAATCATGCCCTGGCTGCCACGAGCCTGACCGAGCGATCTGCGGCCCCCCACATCAAGTGCCATAACGCTGCTATGAGACAAGATGCGGGAAACCACATCTCACTCACCCAGCCCCGTTTCGCGAAAGACACAGCATTTGATCAGTGCTTCCTTCAAGCTACTCACACCTCGTGGTTGCGATAGCGACCTTCCGCGATCAGCGCCAGCCGGTACAACGTCTCCTTGTTGCGCGGTCCGATCACCGCCTGTCGCACGCCGGCCGGCACGACCTTCCCGGGTCCTGCGATTGCATCCTCCTCAATGGTGACCCGGCAGGTGGTCGGGCTTGTGGGGGTCAGCCGCAGCACGACCCGGGCCTCACCAACGGGCCAGCCGCGAGCCTTGAGCACCAGTTCCCGCTCAGGCACGGACCCCTCCGCGCGCGTGTAGTCCTGAATCACCGCCGGCCATGGCCCGAACGACTGGTGGATCCGGCTGCCGGTGGCTGGCCAGTGCTCGTCCACGTCGCGTACGCGCGAGGCGCCTACCACCCAGGTCGCGTAGGTCCAGCCGTCGCCGAGTACCTGCCAGACGGCCTCGACCGGTGCCTGCACCTCGCGTTGAATCGTCTTGGTGTTCTTCATGTGCGCTCCTTCGGTCCGGGCACGGCCGGGCGTGGCGTGCAGAACGTTTCCGCTGCTTGGCGGATGCGGATCGCTGCGCAGGCCTTGCGACCTCATGAACGGTCCGATCGCCAGGTCGAACAGCAACGGGCTCACGCGGAATCCCAGCCGAGCCACCCGGTTCAGCGCCCCGGCCTGCAGCTGCCGCTGCGGTCGGTACAGGCCGCGCACCACCCGCGACGCCACCTGCTCGGCGGACTGCACCGGGCCGGGTGGTTGCCCGGCTACCCCCAGGTAGCTGGCGGCGTTGTCGTAGATCGGGGTGTCCACTCCACCTGGGCTCACCAAGGTGATGCCGATGTTCTGTCCGCGAGTCTCTGCCTGCAGACTGCGCACCAGACCGTGCACGCCCCACTTCGACGCGACATAGGTGCTCATGTAGGGCACGGCGACATCACCGAGCAGCGATCCCAGGAACACGATGTTTCCACCGCCTTGACCGCGGAACTGGCGCAAGGCCGCACGGGCGACGTTGGCCGTGCCGCGCAGATTGGTGTCGTGGGTCGCATCGAACACCTCCGCCGGCACCTGTTCGAAGCGCCCGTATGCGACCACGGCGGCGGCGTGTACGACGCCATCCAGCCGTCCGAACTGCTGGGCTGCCAGTGTGAACGCACGATCCACGGACTGGGTGTCGCGAACGTCTGCAGCCACCGACAGCACCTGCGCACCGCGGTCGCTGCACTGCGCAGACACCTGCTTCAGGCGGGATTCATCCCGGGCCACCAGCACCAGCCCCGTACCCGGCCGGGCCAACCTGCGGGCGGTGGCCAGCCCGATGCCGCTGGTGGCACCGGTGAGCAGGTAGGACGGCATTGCGGGATCTACCCGGGGGGTCCGGCTGAATACGCGGGCCAGCTCTCACGATTCACCCGCGAGTGCCTCAAACAATGCCCAGTCTGACCGGGGGTGTTTCGCACAAGCGGGGATGGATGCCGCACCGAGGGGGCGGATTGCCGCCCGAACCGCTGATCCCGTACCCTTGGAAGAGCGCCTCGAGTAGCGCGCATCGCGCCGTGCCCGCCAAGGGCGCCAGGCGCCATCAAGACGAAGGAGCAATCGTGTACGCGATCGTGCGGACCAGCGGACACCAGGAGAAGGTGGCCGTGGGGGATCAGGTGCTGTTGAACCGGGTGGCCGGGCGAGCCGGGCGACGCGGTCGAGCTCGGTCCCGTCGTGCTGGTCGTGGACGGCGAGGCCGTCACCTCCGACCCGGGCGCGCTGTCCGGTGCCACCGTGACCGCCGAGGTCGTCGAGCACCTGCGCGGGCCGAAGATCGACATCCTCAAGTACAAGAACAAGACCGGTTACCGCAAGCGTCAGGGACACCGTCAGGACCAGACCCTGGTCAAGGTGACCGGTATCGAGTTGGGAGCCTGAGCCATGGCACACAAGAAGGGTGCAGCCAGCACCAAGAACGGTCGTGACTCCAACGCCCAGCGCCTGGGGGTCAAGCGCTACGGCGGCCAGCAGGTCGGCGCCGGCGAGATCATCGTGCGCCAGCGCGGCACGCACTTCCACCCCGGTGCCAACGTCGGCATCGGCAAGGACGACACCCTGTTCGCGCTCAGCGCGGGCACGGTGGACTTCGGCACCAAGCGTGGTCGCCGGGTCGTCAACGTACTGGCCTAAAGCCCCCGCGGTGACCAGTTTCGTCGACCGCGCTCTGATCCACGCCCGCGGCGGAGACGGCGGCAACGGCTGCGCGTCGATCCATCGTGAGAAGTTCAAGCCGCTTGGGGGTCCCGACGGTGGTAACGGTGGGCGGGGTGGAGACGTGATCCTTCGTGGTCGATCCCGGGGTCAACAGCCTGCTCGACCTGCACCATCACCCGCATCGCCGTGCAGGGTCTGGTCGTCCCGGCGAGGGTGGTCATCGCAATGGCGCGGGGGCAGACGACCTCATCGTGCCGGTCCCACCGGGAACCGTAGTCCAGACCGAGGCTGGGGAAGCGCTGGCCGACCTTGCTCGAGCCCGGCGAGCGATTCGTGCTCGCGGCCGGCGGGCACGGCGGGTTGGGCAACGCGGCGCTGGCCACCCGCAGGCCGTAAGGCGCCGGGCTTCGCGCTGCTCGGCGAACCCGGCGAGATCATCGACGCGGTCCTGGAGCTCAAGACTGTGGCTGACGTGGGGCTGATCGGTTACCCGAGCGCGGGCAAGTCGTCGTTGGTCTCGGCGCTGTCCGCCGCCCGGCCCAAAGTCGCCGACTACCCCTTCACGACGCTGACCCCGCACCTGGGGGTGGTCTCCATCGCCGGTACCACGTTCACCGTCGCCGACGTGCCCGGCCTGATCCCGGGAGCGAGTTCCGGTAAGGGACTGGGCCACGAGTTCCTGCGCCATGTCCAGCGCTGCAGCGCTTTGGTTCACGTGCTGGACTGCGCGACATTCGAGAGCGAGCGGGATCCGGTACGTGATCTCGAAGTGATCGAGGCCGAGCTGCTGGCCTACGACCCGGAACTGGCAGACCGGCCGCGGATCGTTGCTCTCGAACAAGATCGACGTGCCTGACGGCAGAGAGATGGCCGAGATGGTCGCAGGCTCCCTGCGCGAACGCGGCTTCGACGTCTACCTCATCTCCGCGGTGAGCCACGAAGGCCTGCGGGAACTGACCTACGCGATGCTGCGCCTGGTGCAGGCGGACCGGGCTGCGCAACCCCCGGCCGAAAGCCGGGTGGTGCTGCGGCCCGCCGCGACCGACGCCGAGGACTTCGAGGTGCGCGTTCAGGGCGATGCATTCCGCGTGCGAGGCCGCCGGCCGGAGCGCTGGGTGCGGCAGACCGACTTCGGCAACGAAGAAGCCGTGCGTTACCTGGCCGACCGGCTGCGCAAACTCGGCGTGGAGGACCGGCTGGCCCAGCTCGGCGCGGTCGAGGGGTCGACGGTCATCATCGGCCCGGAGGACGACGCTGTGGTCTTCGACTGGGTGCCGTCGATGGACGCGTACGCGAGACCGAGGAATGACACCCCCGCGCGCAGATCGCCGCCGCCAACCGGCTGGTCGTCAAGATCGGCTCGTCGTCGCTGACCAATGACGACGGTGGCCTGCACTCCGAACACCTCGACGCGTTGGTGGCCGCGCTGGTGCGCAACGTCCGGGCCGGGGTGCAACTGGTGCTCGTATCCTCCGGTTCGATCGCCGCCGGGACGCCCGCATTGGGCCTGCGCAAACCGCCCCGGGACCTGGCCACTCAGCAAGCCGCGGCCAGTGTCGGACAGGGCATTCTGGTCGCCCATTACGCCACCCAGTTTGGCCGGCACGACATCCGAGTGGGTCAGGTGCTGCTGACTGCCGAAGACCTGATCCGCCGCACGCACTACCGCAACGCCCAGCGCACGCTCGGACGGTTGCTCGACCTCGGCGTGCTGCCCGATCGTGAACGAGAACGACACGGTAGCCACCGACGAGATCCGGTTCGGGGACAACGATCGCCTGGCAGCACTGGTGGCGCATGCCGTAGGTGCCGACGGCCTGGTTCTGCTCAGCGACGTGGACGGTCTGTACGACCGGCCGCCGGGTGACCGCGCGGCACGCCGGATCGACACGGTGGCATCGGCCGCCGACTTGGCGGATGTCGAACTCGGCGGCCGCGGAACCCACATCGGCCGCGGTGGTATGCAGACCAAGGTGCAGTCCGCGCTGATGGCCAGCGAGGCCGGCATCCCGGTGGTGCTGACCCGGGCAGACAGGGTGTCGCAGGCGTTGCTCGGGGAGCCGACCGGGACGGTCTTCGCCCCGTCGGGACGTCGCCGGACCCCGCGCCAGATGTGGCTGGCCCACGCCACCCAGGCCAGAGGTTCGGTGCGCATCGACGACGGTGCGGTCAAGGCGCTGCGGCACCGGCAGGCGTCCCTGCTGGCTGCGGGCGTGGTGGAGGTCTCCGGCGGATTCGTCGCTGGGGAACCCGTGGACATCGTGGCCACCGACGGCACGCCGGTGGCCCGAGGTCTGGTGTCGTATGACGCGGCCGAGTTCGACCGCCTGATCGGGCGCACCACGTCCGACTTGATCGCCGAATTCGGGCCCGACTATGAACGGGAGATCGTCCACCGCGACGACCTGGTCGTGCTTTAGCGCGATCTGCGAGGACACTGCGCAGAAGGGCGCCTTTTCATCGCAGCGCGTTGCGCAGCGCCAAGGGATAGGGCGTGCACACACCCAGCCCGGCGCGCACGACGGCTGGAATCGGCCACGCGAGATCCTGCAAGCACAGATTGCTGGCAGGCGAGGTTCTCGGAAGCACCAGCCCGGGCACGCTGGTGAACACCCCCGACGAGCCGCTGCGTTTCACCACTACGAGAGCGGAGGTCTCCAACAACGAGAACCCATCGGAGCCGAAGACGCAGCCCACGTAGACCACTCCGAAACGCGGATCGGCGCGTGAGACCCGGCCGCTGGGCACGAGTCCCAAGGATCCCGCGCCGTCCCAACTGCACGAACCCACCGATGTGATGTCGCTGCGCGCCGGTTGCACGGGTCCAGGCAGGTATTCGAAGGAGTCCGGATCTTGTGTCCACTCCACCATCGCCCGCACGGACTGCACTTCCGCCGGGGTCATCTCCCAGCTGAGGCTCAAGGGATCGCGTCGGTACCTACACCGTCCACTCACAGGGTCCGGCAGGCCGAGGTCGAACGCCACGGCCGCGCCGGGCTGTTTCGACCTGCACAACGCACGCTCTTCCTCACCCCGGCCGGCCGCGAACTTCACTCGCCAGTGGCCGGCTGTGCGCTTCAGAACGAACGCGCGCCGCTGCGAGGTGTTCGACGTGGAGGTCGCCACGAGTATGGCCCATTTCGGGTCAACCTCCGAGCGAAAGGCCACAGCGGTGGCGGGGCCCGGGATCATGGTCGGGGCCATGCTGACCTTGCCCCTCTTCAACCGCAGTTGCACGCGCTTTCCCGCCGGTGAATTCGCAGCGGCCCGTATCATCTTTGCGCGCTCAGGCCCGTGCACGTCCTTCGCGGCATGAGCCGGAGCCAGAGACATCAGCGACCCGATCGTGACGACCCCCGAAGCCGCAGCTGCGCACGTTCGAGATCCCCACGACATGGTCGTTGGTATCACGCGGGTTGTGAGCGGTCAAGGATGTCCCTCATGGGCATTCACCCGGCTATCTGGTCGCGCGGCCACCTCGTAGCCTGGATCCCATGGAGCACGCCACAGCCGAAGAGGTACGCGCCGTCGGGCTGCGCGCCAAGGAAGCCGCCGCCGTTCTGCGCACCCTGACCAGGGCCCAGAAGGACGCCGCTCTGCTGGCCATCGCCGACGCCCTGCACGTCAACGCCGAGCGAATCGTGGCCGAGAACGAGCGCGACATCACCGCCGCCCGCAACGCCGGTACCGATCCGGCCATCATCGACAGGCTCACCCTCACCACCGAACGGCTCGACGCGATCGCCCACGCAGTCCGCAACGTTGCTGCACTGCCCGACCCGGTCGGGGATGTGGTGCGCGGCTATTCGCTGCCCAACGGCCTCAAGGTCCGGCAGATCAAGGTGCCGCTGGGTGTGGTCGGCATGATCTACGAAGCCCGCCCGAACGTCACTGTCGACGCAGCTGCTTTGTGTCTGAAGAGCGGCAACGCCGCGCTGCTGCGAGGTTCGGCCAGTGCCGCTCACAGCAATCAAGTGCTCATCGACACCATGCGAAACGCCCTGGCCACCACTGACGTCCCTGAAGACGCGATCTGCCGCGTGCCCGGCTTGAGCCACGACAGCGTCGAGCACCTGATGCGGGCCCGCGGCATCGTGGACGTGCTGATTCCGCGCGGTGGCGCTGGGCTCATCCGCAGCGTGGTCGAGAATAGTGTGGTCCCGGTCATCGAGACCGGCGTCGGCAATTGCCATGTGTACCTGCACTCCGATGCCCCCACCGACCGTGCCGTGGCGATCGTGGTCAACGCCAAGACCCAGCGGGTCAGTGTGTGCAATGCCGCCGAGACGCTGCTGGTGCACAGGGATGCGGCTGACCGCCTGCTGCCGCCGGTGTTCGAGGCGCTGAAAGCCAAGGGTGTGACCGTGCATTGCGACGACGCCGCGCACCGGCTCGCGAAGGACGCCGGGATCAACGTGATGGCCGTTACCGACCACGACTGGGCCGAGGAGTACTACAGCCTGGACCTGGCCGTAGGTGTCGTCGACGACCTGGAAGCCGCCATCGGGCACATTGCGCGCTGGAGCAGCGGCCACACCGAGGCCATCGTCACCGATTCCCTGCACGTGGCCGACCGGTTCTGCGAAGCGGTGGACTCAGCGGCCGTCATGGTCAACGCCAGCACCCGCTTTACCGACGGTGAAGAACTCGGATTCGGCGCCGAGATCGGTATTTCGACGCAGAAACTGCACGCGCGGGGTCCCATGGCGCTGCCGGAACTGACGACCACGAAGTTCCTCATCGAAGGGGAAGGGCATGTCCGCGCCTGAGGGTGAGCGGGTCGCTAGAGTTGGCCCATGCTGAACGCCGTTGTCGTGCTGAGTGCTCTGGCCGCCGAGACCGCGCAGGGCGCCGAGGAGTCGCACCCGTCGCCCTTCCTCTACGGTGGCGTCGCACTGGGTACCCTGCTGCTCCTGCTGTTCCTGGTGACCCGGCTGAACATCGACCGCTAGATGTCGGCGGTGCGCCGGCGGGTCGGCGTCATGGGAGGCACGTTCGACCCGATTCACGTCGGCCATCTCGTCGCCGCCAACGAGGCTTACAGCCAGCTCGGTCTTGACGACCTCGTCTTCGTCCCCACCGGCCAGCCCTGGCAGAAGCAACACCGCGAGGTCACCGATCCCGAGCACAGGTACCGGATGACGCTGCTGGCCGTGGATCGTTCGCCGTTCCGGGTCAGCCGGGTGGACATCGAGCGCCCCGGGCCCACATACACCGTTGACACGCTGCGCGATCTGCACGCCGCACTCGACCCGGTCGAACTGTTCTTCATCACCGGTGCCGACACACTGGCCGGCATGCCCACCTGGCGGGAGCCCGAAGCCGTCGCGGAGCTGGCCCATATGGTGGGGGTGACCCGTCCTGGACACGAAGTGGGGGCTGACGTGACGGTGGCCAGTTTGCTGGAAATTCCACGGCTCGAGGTCTCCTCGACCGGCATCCGCGAGCGGGTGGCGCAGGGGCTGCCGATCGAGTATCTCGTCCCGGCGGCCGTCGCGGAATACATCCGCAAGCACGCGCTGTACACCTGATGCACAAACGCGCAGTCGCCGCTGTCGCCCTGCTCGGCCTGGTGATCGTCGCAACCCTGGCCATCATCGTCTCGCGGCAGGACCAAACCCCGCAGCCACCGCCGCAACCGACTCCGCCCGCGCCGGCGACGATGATCGTCCAGGTACGCGACTCGACACTGCTGGCCCAGGGCTCGGTGCTGATGGGTATCAACGGCGAGAGCACGCGATTGGACCAGTTGTGGTGGACCACCGACTGGTGGGTCGACCAGATCGACGTCCAGGAGGTCAGCGCCGCGGAGTTGGGGCGCAAGCCCGTGCAGTACGTCATGCAGACGGTGCAGGCGCAGGTGCAGGTACCCGTCAATGACGCCTGGGTCCTGGACCGGTTGGCGTTTGCGGGGCTCATCGACGCTGTCGGTGGTGTCCGGCTGAACCTCACACAACGCGCCGCGTACGTCGACGAACAGGGAGTCCCGCAGTTCCTCGACGCCGGCCCGCAGACACTGGCCGGCGCGCATGCCGCCGACTACGTTCTGGACCCGTCGCTGCGCGACACCGCGGTGCGAATGGCCCGCTTCCAGGCCGTCTGGGATCAGGTGTTGCGGCGCTTCCCGACCGACCCGGAGAAGTCCCGTGCGTTGATGGTGTCCCTGGGCGTCCTCTCGAAAGCCACGATGACGACCGACGAACTCGCCGACTTCATGGCGCAGGCCAAGCAACTGCGGGTCACTTCGGCGTATGGGCAGGCGGAGGTGCCGCTAGACCCGGGCAATCTCGTCCGGATACAGCCGGCGCAGGGTGTGCGGACCGCGTACGCGTTGAGCGCCGCGGACATGCCGTCGCGCATGGCCGGAATCTTCGAGGAGTACCCGAGTCCCGCCGAGCCGATCGCCCGGGTCGCGGCTGCGGCGTTCCGGTCCGAGGACGTGACCGCAATTCGTGATCAACTCACCACTCGTGGGTGGCAGACCGCTTGGGCCGGTCGCAGCGAGGCAGGCGAATCCTCGCTGATTGTGCCGCCGGGGACATCGGCGCAGCAGGTCACACAACTGCAGCAGGCGGTGGGGTTGACCCCTCAGGAGCAGGACCTGCCCTGGGGGGACGCGCAGGTGGACATCGCCCGGGCTGTGGGATCGTGACACAGTGACCCTCGACCCGCAGACCCGCGAGCGCGTACGTACAGCCGCCCAAGCGGCCCTGGACAAGAAGGCCGAGAAGGTCGTGGGCCTCGACGTCAGCGACCATCTGGCGCTCACCGATGCGTTCCTGATCTGCAGCGGGTCCAACGAGCGGCAGGTCGATGCCATCGTCGACGCGGTCGAGGACAGCATCCCCGGTATTGCGGTGCGTCGAGAGGGCAAAGGACGTGGTCGCTGGGTGCTGCTGGACTTCGGCGACTTCGTCGTGCACGTGCAGCACACCGAGGAGCGTGCCTTTTACGATCTTGAGCGTCTCTGGAAGGACTGCCCGGCGATCGAGTTGCCCGATGCGTGAGGATGCCCGCCGCTTGGTGATCTGGCGGCACGGCCGGACGGCCTGGAACCTCGAGCACCGCTTCCAGGGCCAGACCGACGTGCCGCTGGACGAGGTGGGGGTAGCCCAGGCGAAGGCAGCCGCCCGCATGCTGATGGCATTGCGTCCGCAGATCATCGTGAGCAGCAACCTGTCCCGTGCCCGAGACACCGCTGCGCCGCTTGCCGCGGCCTGCGGGCTGGAGGTGTTCGAGGACCCCCGGTTGCAGGAGACCGATGGTGGCTCCTGGGAGGGCCGGCGCCGGGAGGACTTGCTCGTCTCGGATGCCGACAACTACTTGGCGTGGCTGGCGGGGGAGCGCATCCGACCCGGTGGTGACGGTGAGGACCGGCACGTGGTCGGTGCCCGCGTGCTGGCTGCCATCACCGACGTACTGGAACGGACCTCCACCGGGCGTACTGCCGTCGTGGTCACGCACGGCGGGGCTGCTCGAGCGGTGCTCGCCCCCTTGCTGAACCGCCCGTTCGAGGACATCCGGTTCCTCGGCGTCATGCGCAACGCGGCCTGGAGCGCATTCCTGGAAACCGGTGAGGCGGATACCCCCTGGCAAGTTCTGGAGTACAACGCGAGGTCGCTGCCGGAACCTGCCGCCGCCGACGACTGAGGCTTGCACCCGCGTTTTGTCGTGTTGTTGTCGCGACACGCCGAGCGGAGCAACAACAACGCGACAGAACTACGAACTGATGTAGGCCTGCATCGCGTCGCGCTCGGTCTCCAGCTCGGCCAGCCGGGCCTTGACGATGTCCCCGATGCTCACGATCCCCACCATGGTGTCCTCGTCCAGCACCGGGATGTGACGCACCCGCTGCTCGGTCATCAGACCCATCAGTTCCTCGGTCGAGGCGTCCGGCCCGCAGGTCACCACCAACTCGGTCATGATCGCCCGGACGGGCTGATCCAGGGCCGATGCGCCGTGGTTGTGGCACGCTCGCGCCACATCGCGTTCGGACACGATCCCCACCAGACGTTGCTCCGGGTCGGCCACCACCACAGCGCCGATCCGGTGTTCTGCCAACAGCGCCAGCAACTCGCTGACGGTCGCCTCCGGGGAGACGGTGGCGACGAAATCGCCCTTCTGGGTCAAGATGCTCGAGATCTTCATGGCCCTCCTGTCCTCGTGACCCATATCGTGCCGTGAACCGCGGTCGATGTCACCACCATCCGGACGCGGCGCGGTGGTCAGGTACAGTTTGGGGAGCATCTCGGGGCTATAGCTCAGCTGGTAGAGCACCTGCCTGGCAGGCAGGGGGTCAGGGGTTCGAGTCCCCTTAGCTCCACTCAACACGCAACCCCGGCATTGGTTATCCGGGCTTTCTCAACGTCTGTCGCGACGTTGACGGGGCATGGGGTGGGGACCAATGAAAGAGGTTCACCCATGACCACCTACGACGTCGGCTACTTCGTCGGAAGCTTGTCCTCCACGTCGATCAACCGCATTCTGTCCCAAGCGCTCATCCAGTTGGCGCCGGACGACCTGCAGTTCACGGAGATCCCCATCGGCAACCTGCCGTTGTACAGCCCCGACTTCGACAGCGACTACCCGCCGGAAGCCCAAGCGCTCAAGCAGGCGATCTCGGCCTCCGACGCGATTCTGTTCGTGACTCCGGAGTACAACCGATCCATCCCGGGAGCGCTCGAGAATGCGATCGACTGGGCGTCGAGGCCGTGGGGGCAGAACTCATTCGACCACATTCCGGCCGCGATGATCGGGGCCTCGATCGGGCAGATCGGCACGGCAGTGGCCCAGCAAAGCCTGCGCGCCGTGCTTGCGTTCTGCAACGCCCGGCAGATGACGGCTCCCGAGGCATACATCAGGTTCGACCCGGAGGTGTTCGGCCAGGACGGATCCGTGTCCGACGAATCGACCACCGCTTTCTTGCGGGACTTCATGAGCGAGTTCCGCGACCATATCGCTCGCGTGTTGACGGTTCTGCCTCGGGAGTGAGCGCGATTTCGGTGGCTGATTCGCGTTGCGGGCCCAAGTGAAGCACCGAAACCGGCCCGTCCGCACGATTCAGGGAGCCCCTTCATTACGCTGCCCATCATGAGCCCCGCCATTGGACAGCCCGCACCAGGATTCGATCTGCCTGCCAGTACCGGTAAGAACATCAGCCTCGCGTCCCTGCGTGGGAGCAAAGTCGTGCTCCAGTTCTTCCCGTTCGCATTCACCGGCATCTGCACCGGGGAGTTGTGCGACCTGCGCGACCGGTCGCTGGACTTCCAGGCCGATGACGCGCTGGTGCTCGGAGTCTCGTGCGACAGCCGGGCAACCCTGGCCGCGTTTGCCAAGGCAGAAGACCTGCAGATGCCGCTGCTCAGCGACTTCTGGCCGCACGGTGCGGTCGCCGGCGCCTACGGCGTCTTCCTCGATACGCTCGGGGCTGCCAACCGGGGCACGTTCATCATCGATGCCGACGGCATTCTGCGCTGGTCGGTCGTCACTGGCCTGGGCGAACCCCGCGACACCACCGACTACCTCAAGGCGCTGGCCGAGATCGGGTGAGACTGCTCGTCCTGGGCGACTCACTGACGTTCCACGGCCCTGATCAGGCCCATCCGCCGTCGGATCCGCGGTTGTGGCCCAACATTGCGGCAGACGACGCGGACGTCGTGGCCCAGATCGGGTGGACCGCTCGCGACGCCTGGTGGGCCCTGACGCGCGATCCTAAGGTGTGGGGGGAGTACTTGCCCCAGGCGCAGGCACTCGTGCTCGCTGTCGGGGGCATGGACGCACTGCCGGCCGCCATTCCCACCTATCTACGCCAAGGCTTGTCGTACATCCGCCCGGGCTGGCTGCGCCGCCGCGCCCGCGGGGTGTATCTCAGCGGCTCCCCGCACGTGGTGCGCACTCTGGGAGGGCCTTGGAGGCAGCTTCCGCAGGCCGCCACCGACCATTACCTGACTCGCATCGTGGAGTCCGTGCGCACGTTCTACCCGAAACTGCCGATCGCGGTCATTACACCGCCCCCGCATCACGCGCGGTTGTATCCCAGTCAGCGCTTCTTCGACGCCTCGGTCACGGCCTGCCATGCGTGGGCTGCGGCCCACGGCGTCACCGTGGTCGACGTGACCGAGGTGTGCCGGCGCGGTTTGACGATCGGCACGCACAACCCGGACGGGATGCACTGGGGCTGGGACACCCATGCCGCGGTGGGGGAGATGGTGGCGCGGGCTTTGTGAGCGAAGCGCCACGGAGGAGGCTGTTGCGTAATGGGCCAGCGTGCGCTGTCGGGGTTCTGGTCATGATGCGGTCATGCAGCGGCGGGAAAATGACCATAACCCCACCGCACCGCGGCCAATACGTCGGTGCTTACAGCAGTCCGCGCCTGTTGGTGGCGAGGGCGCCAGTCTCAGCCTTTAGGGGCCACCAGTCGAGATTGCGCGACACCCTCCGGAGTTGTCGCTGGCTCACAAAGCCTCGCGCGGACGTCTCGCTACCCTAGAGAGACCGCACCCACGAGAGGAAACCCATGTCGGAGCCGGTCGAGTACGACGTCGAGACGATCCAGAACCGGTGGCTGCCGGTCTGGGACGAACTCGCGCCCTTCCGCTCCGGGCGACCCCGACGACTCGCGGCCCAAGAAGTACGTCCTCGACATGTTCCCGTACCCGTCAGCGGTGACCTGCACATGGGCCACGCCGAGGCCTACGCGCTCGGCGACGTGATCGCCCGGTACTGGGTGCAGCGCGGCTTCAACGTCATGCACCCGATCGGCTGGGACGCGTTCGGACTGCCCGCCGAGAACGCCGCGATCAAGCGCGGCGCGAACCCGGTGACCTGGACCTACGACAACATCGCCAGCAGACGCGCGTCGATGCGCCGCTACGCGTGCTCGTTCGACTGGGACCGGGTACTGCACACCTGCGACCCCGAGTACTACCACTGGAACCAGTGGCTGTTCCTGAAGTTGTTCGAGCGGGGGCTGGCCTACCGCAAGGACAGCCAACGTCAACTGGTGCCCGAACGACCAGACGGTGCTGGCCAACGAGCAGGTGGTGCGACGGGCCGTTGCGAGCGCTGCGACGCAGTCGGTCACGAAGAAGAAGCTGACCCAGTGGTACCTGCGGATCACCGACTACGCCGAGCGGCTGCTGGACGACATGGCTGCAGCTGGAGGGCACGTGGCCGGACAAGGTGCTGACCATGCAGCGCAACTGGATCGGCCGTTCGACCGGTGCCGAGGTGCGACTTCGCGATCGAAGGCCGGGATGAGCCGGTCACCGTCTACACCACGCGCCCGGACACGCTGTACGGCGCGACGTTCTTCGTCGTGGCTGCCGACTCCGACCTAGCCGCTGAACTGGCGGCGCGACTGCGAGCCCGAGTTCGCTGCCTACCTGGAGCAGGTCCGCATGGTCAGCGACATCGACCGGCATGAGCGCCGACCGGCCCAAGACCGGCGTCTTCCTGCAGCGCTACGCGATCAACCCGGTCAACGGTGAGCAAGCTGCCCGATCTACGCCTCGGACTACGTGCTGGCCGACTACGGCACGGGCGCGATCATGGCTGTGCCTGCCCACGACCAGCGCGACCTGGACTTCGCGCGGACATTCGGGCTGCCGGTCCGCGTGGTTGTTGCCTCCGACGACGGACCCCGCGGTGACCGGCGTGGCGACTGCCGACGACGGCCCGCACGTGAACTCCGGACCGCTTGGACGGCTTGGGCAAGGCCGAAGCGCGATCGAGGCGGTCATCGCCGAACTCGCGGCCGAGGGTACAGGGCGAGTCCGCCCTTAACTACCGGCTGCGGGACTGGCTGATTTCCCGGCAGCGCTACTGGGGTACTCCTATCCCGATCATTCATTGCCCCGACTGCGGTGAGGTGCCGGTGCCGGAGGCCGAGCTGCCCGTCGTGCTGCCGGATCCGCGAAGGTCTGGACCTGCAACCCAAGGGCACCTCGCCGCTTGGGGGGTGCGGCGGACTGGGTGAACGTCGACTGTCCGCGGTGTCGGTGGTCCCGCGCGTCGGGACACGGACACGATGGACACGTTCGTGGACTCCTCGTGGTACTTCCTGCGCTATCTGGATCCGCACCGCACGGACGCCCCCTTCGACCCGGTGCAGGCAAAGGTCTGGCTGCCCGTGGACCAGTACGTCGGCGGTGTGACGCACGCAATCCTGCACCTGCTTTACGCGCGCTTCTTCACCAAAGTGCTGCACGACATGGGCATGGTGGACTTCACCGAACCGTTTAGCAGCCTGCTCAATCAGGGCATGGTCGTCATGGACGGCTCGGCGATGAGCAAGTCCCGCGGCAACCTGGTCCGCCTGTCAGACGAACTGGCAGCCCACGGCGTCGACGCTGTGCGGCTGACCATGGTGTTCGCCGGCCCGCCCGAGGACGACATCGACTGGGCTGATGTCTCACCGGCAGCCAGTACCCGGTTCCTGACCAGGGCCTGGCGGCTCAGCGGTGACGTGACCAGTGCTGTCGGCGTCGATCCGGCCACCGGCGACGAGTCCCTGCGACGGGTCATCCACCGTCTGATCGCCGACGCCGAGCAGGCCGTGGAATCATTCCGGTTCAACGTGGCTGTGGCCAAGACCATGGAGATGGTCAACGCGACGCGCAAGGCGATCGACTCCGGTCCGGGCCCAGCCGACGCCGCAGTCCGGGAAGCGGCCGAGGCCGTAGCGATCCTGCTGTCACTGGTCGCGCCCTACACCGCCGAGGACATGTGGGCCAGGCTTGGACATGAGCCGAGCGTGGCTCGCGCCGGGTGGCCGGTCGTCGATCCCGAGTTGGCCCGCGCCCAGACGGTCACCTGTGTCGTGCAGATCGCGGGCAAGGTTAAGGCTCGACTGGAGGTCGACCCTGCTATCTCTGAGGCTGAACTGCAGGCTCAGACCCTGGCCGAGGTCGCGGACCTGCTGGGCGACACGCCACCGCGACGGGTGATCGTCCGAGCACCCAAACTGGTCAACATCGTCCCAGGCTGACGCAGGAGGATCCATGACCGTCGCGGTGATCACCGACAGCACTGCCTGTCTCACGCCGGACATGGCCGCTCGCGCTGGGCTGACGGTGGTGCCGATTCACGTGGTCATCGATGGCCGGTCGTACCGCGACGGCGTGGACATCACCAGCGACGAGGTGGCGGCAGCGCTGTCCGGTGGGTCGGTGGTGAGCACCTCCAAACCCACGCCCCAGGAGTTCCTGGCGATCTACACGTCGGCGGCACAGGCCGGCGCCACCGAGATCGTCAGTGTCCACGTGTCGGCGGCGCTCAGCGGAACCTACGACTCCGCCCGGCTGGCTGCCCGCGAGGCGTCCGTCCCGGTCACGGTCGTGGACAGCCACTCGATCGTGATGGGGCTCGGCTTCGCCGCCATGACAGCTGCGGAGGCCGTGTACTCCGGCGCCGATGCCGCGCGCGCAGCCGAGGCCGCTCGCCTCAGCGCTGCCGAGAGCAGTGTCCTGTTCTATGTCGACACTCTGGAATTCCTGCGCCGTGGTGGCCGGATCGGAAAAGCGTCGGCGTGGCTCGGCGGGGCGCTGCGCGTCAAGCCCCTGTTGCATGTCGACGACGGCGTGGTGGCGCCGCTGGAGAAGGCACGCACGGCCAACCGCGCGTTGGGTCGCCTCACCGAACTCGCGGTCGAAGCGGCCGCCGATCGTCCGGTCCGGCTCGCAGTTCAACACCTCGATGCCCAAGAGCGAGCTGAGGGAATGGCCGCACGCCTGCGTAACAAACTCCATGCCGAGGTGGTGGTCTGCGAGGTCACTGCTGTGATGGGCGTGCACGTGGGTCCCGGTGTCGTGGCGGTATCGGTGGCCCCCGCATGATCTGGGTGCTCGCTGCCGTCGTCGGGTATCTGATCGGCTCGATCAACCCGGCGTCGATCATCGCTCGGGTTCGGGGTGTCGACTACCGTTCCGTCGGTTCCGGCAATCCCGGAGCCACCAACATCGGCCGCGCGCTGGGCAAGCGCACCGGCATCCTGGTCGGCGCTCTGGACATTCTCAAGGGCTTCCTGCCGGCCATCGCATTCACGCTGTGGACCGGCGACCTCGGGGTTGGCGAGCTGGCCGGCTTCGCCGCCGTGGTTGGCCACATCACCAGCCCGTTCCTGAAAGGTCGCGGCGGTAAGGGGGTGGCTACGTCGCTGGGTGCGATCCTGGCCATCAACTGGATCTGGCTGCTGCCCGTGCTGGCCGCGTTCGGAATCGTCTTCGCCGTGAGCAGGCGGATGGGGATCGCGAGTCTGAGTGCCAGCTTGATGCTCATCCCGGCGTCCATCATCTGGCATACCGATCGCAGCCAGATCGTCTTCGCGACCGCCCTGGCAGCACTGATCGTGGTCCGGCATCAGAGCAACATCCGGGCGGCGCTGGCGCGTTCCTGAAATCTTCGCGAGGATCCGTCGCAACGCATGTGGACTGGAGCGCGAGTCGCTTCCACAGAACGCGCAAGCCCGCGCCGCATCGTCCAGTGTCCGCAGAGGCTGGCGAGGTGAACTCCCTGGACTTCGACCGGCGGACCGTGATGATGCTGGCCGCCGTTTTCCTTTCCGCAGTAGGACTGACCCTGTTCGTGACCCACAAGAACGCCCCCGCCGCGCCCGTCGCGGCACCGGTTGTCGCCCTGCCCTCGGCGTCCTCGAGTCCGTCTGCGTCGAGCAGTGCCAGCCCCGCGGGGGACGTGGTGGTCGAGGTGGTGGGCAAGGTCCGCGACCCACAGGTTGTGACTCTGCCGAAGGGCTCCCGAGTCCAGGACGCGCTGGAGGCGGCGGGCGGTGTGAAACCCGGCGTGAACACCACTGACCAGAACCTCGCACGACTCTTGGTCGATGGCGAGCAGATCCGGATCGGCTTGAGCAGCACTCCGAGCCCGGTCACAGCCGGTGGGACGCCACCGCCATCGCCGGGCGGCCTGATCGACATCAACACCGCCACCGCCGAGATGCTCGAGCAGATCCCGGGCGTCGGTCCGGTGCTCGCGCAGCGAATCATCGCCTACCGCGAGGCCAACGGCGGTTTCCAGACAGTCGAGCAGCTGACGGAGGTCTCGGGGATCGGGGAGGCGACATTCGCGCAGATGCAGGCGATGGTGACCGTCGGCGCTGGTGGCTGACCGGAGTCGTCTGCGGCGTCTGGGCAGGGGTCTGCTGCGCGGTTGCTGATCTCTGGTGGCCCTTGCTGGTCGCTCTTGTTCTTGCCGTGGTCGTCCGGCGGTGGTGGTCCACTGCGGCCGTCATCGGCCTAGCCGCGGGCGCTGCCGTCGCGGCGCTGCACGTAGCCGCGATCCCCACCTACCCCGCGGGAACGGCGCAGGTCACGGCGGAACTGATCGAGATGCCCCGTATTTCCCAAGGTCAGTGGGGCGTTTCGTGGCAAGCCGCCGCGGACGTCGTTGCCGGGGCACCCAAAGCCCGCGTGACGCTGGGTGGAAACGGCGAACCGCATTTCGTCATGGGCGACCGGCTGACTGCCACGGTCCGGGTCGAGGAACCTCGCCGGCGGGGGACTGCTGCTTCGCTGTGGATCCGCGGAGCGCCCCAAATCGAGCCAGCGACCGGCTTTGCCCCGGAACTGCGGCACCGGATGCGGGACGTGGCCGGCGACAGTGACTCCGGATGGTTGCTCTCGGGCATGACGCTCGGGCTCGATCAAGGACTCACCCAAGCAGCGGCCGCGGACATGAAGGCTGCCGGTCTCACGCACCTCACCGCGGTGTCAGGCGCCAACTGCGCGGTTCTGCTGCTCCTCGTGAACTGGCTCTGCGGCTGGATCGGTTTGGGGCGCAAAGCGCGGGTCGTCGTGGGTGGCTTCGTACTGATCGCGTTCGTGGTCGTGGTCGGCGCCCAACCCAGCGTGATACGGGCCGCAGTGATGGCCGGAGTGGCCATGGCGGCGGGGCTGATAGGCGGGCGCCGCGCCGCGGCTCACGTGCTGCAGGTGGCGGTCGTGATTCTGCTCCTGATCGATCCGTGGCTGGCCTACAGCGTCGGCTTCATGCTTTCTGTCGCGGCCACCGCCGGCCTGGTGGCACTCCTGCAACGCGGTCCGATTGCAGCCACAGTCGCCGCGCAGGTCGCGACGCTGCCGATTCTGCTGGCGATCGGCGCGCAAGTCGGCCTGCGCAGCATCGTCGCGAACGTACTCGTCGCGCCGCTGGCGGGAATGATCCCGATTGTCGGCCTGGCGTCCCTGGTCGTCCCACCGCTGGCCGGCATCGGCCGCTGGTTGTGCAGCCTGGTGCTCACGGTCGCCGGATGGGAGACCTTCGGCCCCCTGCGGTGGCTGCCCGGAGGCGCCGGGATCGGCCTGGCAGCCCTGGTCAGTCTCGCGGCACTGATCTTCGGGGGCCGGCACCTGATCCTGGTCGCGGCGGTTCTGGTGGGTGCGGTATCTCTCACAGCGGTCCTCGCTGACAACTGGCCGCCCGGCGACTGGTGGCTGGTCGCTTGCGACGTGGGGCAGGGCGACGGTTTCGTGCTGCGTGACGAAGGGCATGTGATCGTGGTGGATGCTGGGCCGGATCCGCAACGGATGGGGGCTTGCCTCGACCGCCTGCACGTGCGCTCAGTCGACCTGCTGGTGCTCACGCATTTCCATGCCGATCACGTGGGCGGTCTTCCGGGTGTGCTGTCCGGGCGTCAGGTGGGCCAGGTCTGGGTGAGTCCGTACGACGAGCCGGCCGAGACGTACGGTGAGGCGGCGCTGGAGCTGCACGGGCTGCCTGTCAGCGTTCCCCAGCCAGGAACGCAGGCGCAGGTGGGACGGATGCAACTAGGGGTCATCTGGCCACAGCGAGTGATCCAGGAGGGATCGGTGCCCAACAACGCCTCGATCAGCTTCCTGCTCGCTGCCCCTGAGGGCTCAGTGGCCTTCCTGGGAGACGTCGAACGCGAGGCGCAGCGCGCGATCCTCGCCAGTGCCGACGTGGACGCCGACATCGTCAAGGTGCCGCACCACGGTTCGGCCAACTTCGACCCCGCGTTGCCGGCTGCCGTATCAGCTCGACTGGCCCTCGTCGGCGTGGGTGCGGACAACACGTTCGGGCATCCGGCTCCAGAGGCGATCGCGGCCTGGCAGGCCAGCGGGGCGCAGGTGCTCACGACCGAGGACAACGGGGACATCGCGGTGCGCACCGACGGTTCGGTTGTGGCGCGCGGGTCGCGGTAAGGGCGGACTCCGGCGGGTTCCCTGGTGAGACACAAGCAACTGCCTCGATGCCAGACCTAGTCAACGGCCAAGGAGATCAGGTCCCGTTCCAGCGCGTGTACCTTCTGGGCGGCGTCCAGCTGCTCGCCCTCCCGCAGGCCACCTTTGACCCGGGCGTCCAAGTCGGCCAGGACTGTGACGGCCGCAGCCAGTTGGGCGGGCTTCCAGCGCCGCAGCAGCGGCCGGAGTTGCTTGATCTTCCACGGCGGCGCGCCGATCTGGCGGGCGATGTCAGCGTCGTTCATGCCCGGCGGGCAGGCGGACAACGCGATCAGTTGGCGCACCGATCCAGCCACCGCCGCCACGATCGCAGGTCCGGTCCGGGCTCCGTCCGCAGCGATCTGGGCTTGCCGAAGCCGGTGCAGCACCTCGGCCGGCCGGCCCAGCATCACTGCGTCCGCCACCTGGTAGCCCGACAGCTCGGCGACACCCCGGAAGTACTGCCCGACCACGCCGGCGTCGATGGGGTCGGCGTCGGAGTCCGACGAGAGCTGGTGAGCCGCCGAGCTGAGGTCCGCCAGATCCGTGCCGACTGCTTCGATCAGCAGTTGCAAACCGTCGGTCGTGATCCGGCGTTTGTTCCGGCGGAACTCATTGGTCACCCAATCGGAAAGCGCCCGGCCCTTCTTCAGCGGCTGGCAGTCGATCGTGTCGCCGGCCGCCTTCTTCAGATCCTTCAACGCGGCCTGCCCGCCACGGCCGGCGCGGTGATGCGCAACGACTGGGCTGGTCTCCGCGGCCACCAGCAGTGCCTCGAGGTTGTCCCCGATCGCATCGGCCTCGGTCACTACCAGGATGCTGCGCGTACCGAACAGATCCTCACCGCCGGCCTCGGCCAGGCGCAACCGCACGTCCGAGGCGGAACCGCTGATCTGTTCGACGACGAGGTCCGGGTCCTGACGCTGCCACGCCCGCACGGTGTCGGCCACGGCCCGCTCGACCAGGAACGGGTCGGCCCCCGTCAGCAGAACCAGCGTCACTTGGGCTCCTCCGAGGTCGACAGTGCGGCGATGAAGGCCTCCTGTGGCACCTCGACCCGGCCCACCATCTTCATCCGCTTCTTGCCTTCCTTCTGCTTCTCCAGCAGTTTGCGCTTACGGGTGATGTCACCGCCGTAGCACTTGGCGAGCACGTCCTTGCGGATGGCGCGGATGGTTTCGCGGGCGATCACCCGGGAGCCGATGGCGGCTTGAATCGGCACCTCGAACTGCTGGCGCGGAATCAGCGAGCGGAGCTTGGCGGTCATCATGACGCCGTACGCATAGGCCTTGTCCCGGTGCACGATCGCGCTGAACGCATCGACCGTGTCGCCCTGCAAGCAGGATGTCGACCTTGACGAGGTTCGCGGACTGTTCGCCGTCGAGTTCGTAGTCCAGCGAGGCGTACCCGCGCGTGCGCGACTTGAGTTGGTCGAAGAAGTCATACACGATCTCGGCCATCGGCAGCGTGTAGCGCATCTCGACTCGGTCCTCGGACAGGTAGTCCATGCCCAGCAGCGTGCCGCGCCGGCTCTGGCATAGCTCCATCACCGTGCCCACGAACTCACTCGGCGTCAGAATCGTGGAACGCACCACTGGCTCGTAGACCTCGGCAATCTTGCCGTTCGGGAACTCGCTGGGGTTGGTGACGACGTGTTCCTCGCCCTCTTCCATAACCACCCGGTAGACCACGTTCGGCGCTGTGGAGATCAAGTCGAGGTCGAATTCCCGCTCCAGTCGCTCCCGCACGATCTCGAGGTGCAAGAGCCCCAAGAAGCCGCAGCGGTAACCGAAGCCCAGCGCCGCCGAGGTCTCCGGTTCGTACACGAGCGCCGCGTCGTTGAGCTTGAGCTTGTCCAAGGCGTCGCGCAGGACGGGATAGTCCGAGCCGTCGATCGGGTAGAGCCCGGAGAAGACCATCGGCTTTGGGGTCTTGGTAGCCGTGCAACGGTTCAGTCGCCGGATGGCTGAACGCAGTCACGGTGTCGCCGACCCGGGACTGGCGCACGTCCTTGACTCCAGTGATGAGGTAACCCACCTCGCCGGCCGCGATCGATTGCGTGGCGACGGGCTCGGGGGAGATGACCCCGACCTCCAGCAACTCGTGCGTCGCATTGGTGCTCATCATCCGGATCCGCTCGCGGGAGTGCAGCGCACCATCGACGACTCGCACGTAGGTCACCACGCCGCGGTACGTGTCGTAGACGGAGTCGAAGATAAGCGCCCGCGCGTCGCCATCGGGCTCGCCTTGTGGGGACGGGATCTGGGCGACCACCTCATTGAGCAACTCCGCCACCCCGTCACCGGTCTTCGCGCTGACCTGCAGCACGTCGTCCGGGGAGCAGCCGATGATGTGGGCGAGTTCGGCGGCGTACTTCTCCGGCTGCGCAGCCGGAAGGTCGATCTTGTTCAGCACCGGAATGACCGTCAGGTCGTTCTCCAGCGCCAGCCACAGGTTCGCCAAAGTCTGGGCCTCGATGCCCTGCGCCGCATCCACGAGCAGCACCGCCCCTTCGCAGGCGGCCAGGCTGCGGGAGACCTCGTAGGTGAAGTCCACGTGGCCAGGGGTGTCGATCAGGTTCAGGATGTAGGTTGTGCCGTCGATGGCGGTGAACGGCAGTCGCACGGCCTGGCTCTTGATGGTGATGCCGCGCTCGCGTTCGATGTCCATCCGGTCCAGATACTGCGCGCGCATCGAGCGGTCGTCGACCACGCCGGTCATCTGCAGCATGCGGTCGGCCAGCGTGGACTTGCCGTGGTCGATGTGCGCGATGATGCAGAAGTTTCGCAGCAGCTCGGCGGGGGTGTGCCCGGGGGCCGGAATGCTCACCGTCCTATAGTTCCACGCCGCCGTCGGGGCACTGGAGCGCCACCGGCTATGCTTGTGAGGCAGCGCTGCGCGTGTGCCCACTGGTGCGCGCCCGCCCATAGACAGACCAAGACAAGGACGTAGAAGAGCACCGTGGCGAACATCAAGTCCCAGATCAAGCGCAACAAGACCAACGCAGCGGCCAACGAGCGCAACAAGGCTGTCAAGAGCTCGCTGCGCACCGCGTCGCGCCGGGTGAAGGAAGCGCTGTCCGCCGGTGACATCGAGAAAGCCGAGGCCTACGCCCGCGAAGCCAGCCGCAAGCTGGACAAGGCCGTGAGCAAGGGCGTCATCCACAAGAACCAGGCCGCCAACAAGAAGAGCGCGCTGAACAAGGCTGTCGCCTCCGCGAAGTCCTGACGACAGGGTAAGTCCCGATCCGCTGGGTTACGGACGGCCAATCGGTGAGCCTTCCGGGCATCCGTTAGCATCGCGGGCGGGTTTTTGCCGCCCTGAGTGCTCACCGATGCCCGGCACGCTCACGGATTGCGATTCCTCGTGCCGCGGGAAAAGATCCGGTTTGCGGCGAATTGCGCGGGATTCCACTGCATACCTGCGCCCGGCCTATTAGTGTGGCGCGTATCACATCCGCCCACGGAAAGGCCAACACTGTGGCTACCACAACGACGGGTCGCGAAACACTCGGGGAGACCGCTGAGTCCGTCGCCCACATGATCATGGACCGGGCCAGCGCCACGCCGAACGCCGAGGCGTTCCGCGCACCGACCGCCGACGACTCCGGCTGGCGCTCGCTGACCTGGAAGCAGACCTACGACGACTCCGAAAAGCTCGCAGCCGGTTTGCTCGCCCTGGGTCTGGAGCCCGAGCAGCGCGTGGCTATCGCGTCCAACACACGCTTGGACTGGATCCTGGCCGACTATGCGGTGATGCTGGCCGGCGGTGCGACCACCACGGTCTACCCGAGCACCGGTGACTCCGACGTCGCCTACATCCTCGGGGACTCCAACACCCGCTACGTCTTCGCCGAGGATGCCAGTCAGGTCGAGAAGATCGCGGCCCACCGGGCGGACCTGAACGTCGAGAAGGTCATCATCTTCGACGGCCAGGGCGACGGTGACTGGGTCATCACGATGGATGAGCTGCGCGGTCTTGGTGAGTCCTACTTGAAGGACAACCCGGACTCGGTGACCAAGGTGGCCCAGGCCGTGAAGTCCGACAGCCTCGCCACCCTGATCTACACCTCGGGCACCACGGGCAAGCCCAAAGGTGTCGAACTCACGCACAGCAACTGGACCTACGAGGGTGCCTTCGTCGAGAGCGTCAACATCCTGACCATCGACGACGTGCAGTTCCTGTGGCTGCCGTTGGCGCACTCGTTTGGCAAGGTACTGATGTCCCTGCAGCTGCAGGTCGGCTTCGTCACTGCCGTTGACGGCCGGGTACCCAAGATCGTGGAGAACCTGCCGGTCGTGCAGCCAACGTTCATGGCTGCTGTACCGCGGATCTTCGAAAAGGTGTACGCCCGAGTGGCGCAGACTGCGCTCTCCGAGGGTGGCGCCAAGGCCAAGATCTTCACCTGGGCGTTCAAGATGGGCAACGAGGTCAGCGAGAAGCGACTCAACGGCCAGAAGCTCTCCGGTATGGACAACATGAAGTTCGGCATCGCCGACAAGTTGGTGTTCTCCAAGATCCGGGAGCGGCTCGGCGGCCACATGCGCTACATGATCTCCGGCTCGGCAGCACTCAGCAAGGACATCGCCCTGTGGTTCTACACCGCAGGCCTGCCGATCCTCGAAGGTTACGGTCTGACCGAGACCAGCGCTGGCACGTGTGTGATGCGCCCCGACCGGATCAAGTTCGGCACTGTGGGAGAACCCGCCGGCGGCACCGAGATCAAGATCGCCGGCGACGGTGAGATCCTGATCCGCGGGCCGGGCGTCATGCGCGGCTACCGCAACCTGCCCGAGGCCAACGCCGAGGTGTTCCCCGGCGACGGCTGGTTCGCCACCGGCGACATCGGCGAGATCGACGACATGGGCCGCGTGCGGATCACCGACCGCAAGAAGGACCTCGTCAAGACCTCCGGCGGCAAGTACATCGCGCCGTCGGCCATCGAGAGCCAGTTCAAGGCGATCAGCGGCCTGGTCGGCAACATGGTCGTCCACGCCAATGACCGCAACTTCGCCAGTGCCCTGATCACGCTGGACCCGGACGCTGCGGCGGCGTGGGCCGCCGATCACGGCAAGGCCGGTGCGTCACTGTCCGAGATCGCCAAGGACCCCGAGCTCATCAAAGAGATGCAGGGGTCGGTCGACGAGTTGAACTCCAAGCTCAACAAGTGGGAGACCATCAAGAAGTTCGAGATCCTGGACCGGGACTTCACGGTTGAGGCCGGCGAGCTCACGCCGAGCCTGAAGGTGAAGCGCAAGGCCGTCGAGGAGAAGTACCGCGACATCCTGGACGCGATGTACGGCTGAACCAACCGGGAAGGGGGGCGGTGCGCTAGATGCGTCCGCCCCCTTCCGCGTGTTCGAGAACGTCGGCGGTGCGCGACAACCCGCCCCCCATCCGCGTGTCCTACGGATCAGTGAACATTTCGGCAATCGCTGAACACGGATGTCGGCCTTTGTGGTTACACGGGATTGCCGAGATGTTCATCGATCGCTCGTGCGGGACACTGGAGGCATGCCCGCGCTGCCCGACGGTGACCCCGCGCCCGAGGACGGCCGGCTGCCCGACGGCCTGGACTGGTCGCGGCCGTTGCGCGCTTACGTGCACGTGCCGTTCTGCCGGGCGCGTTGCGGCTATTGCGACTTCAACACCTATACGGCAGGCGAACTGGGCGGCTTCGACACCGCCGGTTACGTCGCCGGGATCGGGCAGGAGATCGCATTGGCGGCGCGGGTCGGCCAGCCACAGCCATTGGCCTCGGTGTTCTTCGGGGGCGGTACGCCGAGTCTGCTGAGTGCTGATGAACTGGGCGGCGTCTTGCGACAACTGGACCGGGCATTCGGCCTGGCCGACGACGCGGAAGTCACGATGGAGGTCAACCCGGAGGACGTCACGCCCCAGGCCGCGGCGGCATGGCTGGATGCGGGCATCACCCGGATCAGCCTGGGCATGCAGAGCGCGGATCTTGCGGCGCTGACCGTGCTGGATCGTAAGCACACGCCCGGAGGAGCAGTCCGGGCGGCTGAACTGGTCCAGGCGGCAGGCTTTGGCCACGTGTCGCTGGACTTGATCTACGGGATTCCCGGACAGTCTGACGAGTCCTGGCGGCAGACCCTGCTCGCCGCACTGTCAGCCGAACCGGACCACATTTCGGCGTACGCACTCGGGGTGGAACCGGGCACGGCGCTTGCCCGCAAGGTCGCCCGCGGGGAGATCGCGTCCACCGATCCGGATCGCGCTGCCGCCCAGTACGACATCGCTGATGAGACGTTGGCCGCCCATGGTTTCCAGTGGTACGAGATCTCCAACTGGGCCCGGCCGGGGGGCGAATGCCAGCACAACCTCGGGTACTGGCGCAACGACAACTGGTGGGGCTTCGGCCCCGGCGCCCACTCCCACGTCGACGGCGTGCGCTGGTGGAACGTGAAGCGCCCTGCCACGTACCGCTCGATGCTCGCTGCCGGTCGCAGCCCGGCGGCCGGGCGAGAGGTGCTCGACGCCGACGCGCGGCAGATGGAAGCGGTGATGCTGCAGGTCAGGCTGGCTGAAGGGTTTCGATCCGGGCGAGCCGGGACCTGACAGCAACTCGAGGGACTACTGGAAAAGACCGACGGCGCCCGCCTGCACCTGACCCGCAAGGGCCGGATGCTGGCGGACGCCGTCGTGCGCGCCCTTCTGGACTAGGGCGCCACCGGGACTCCCCGCAGCACCTTGTAGGCGTAGGCGTGGGCGATGAAGACCACGGGGTAGGCCACCAGCAGGCCGATCCCGCACAGCAGCGCTCCGATGAACATCGCGATCAGCGACAGGATGAACAGCAGCAGCAAGTTGCCGACGTTGTCCTTCACGAAGCTGAAGCTGGCCTTGATGGAGTCGATCGCGCCCAGATCCTGGTCGAGGATGAAGTACACGAAGAAGGATCCGAAGAAGATCACAATCAGGCCTGGGATGATGCACAGAATCAACCCGATTGCGGTCATGATGCCGAGAAGGATGCCGGCCAGGATGATCCGGCCGAGCTTGTTGAAGCTCAGCAGTTCACCCAGCACGATCGGCCGGCCTTCGGTCACGGCCAGACCACCGCGCGCAACGCCCGCCTGAACCAGGTAGTTCCAGACGAAGCTGATGATCGCGAAGATGAACGAGACCAGACCGCCGAGGAAGCCGCCTCCCGACCGCTGGACGACGAAGCCGTTCTCACCGGTGACCACGGTCGTTTCCGGAGCGGTCACCGTCTGCACCAGGTACTGCAGCCCGTAGATCACCGCTCCGATGAGCATGAACACGAGCATCGCGATCAGGATCGGGCCGAGGTTCTCGGTGAACTTCTTCCAGCCGTAGCCGAAGGCATCACCGACCGAGAACGGACGCTGGCCACCGGCCGGCGGCATGCCACCGCCCTGGTAGGGACCACCTGGATAGCCGCCACCGGGCGGCTGACCACCGGGCGGCTGACCACCGGGCGGCATTCCACCACCGGGGTACCCGCCGCCAGGGGGCTGACCGCCAGGGGGCATCCCGCCACCCGGATAGCCACCCCCGGGCGGACCCGGTGGCGGCGGCGGGGGAGGAGGCGGCGGCGTGCCACCAGGGGGACCGGGCGGCGGCGGAGGCGGAGGCACCGACGAGCCGGGTTGCTGGGGCGGCTGCGGGACACCACCCGGAGGCTGCTGCCCCTCGGGCCCGGGAGGTGGTGGGAATTGCGACATGGGGTTCTCCTAGTCCTTGTAGACGACGGCCTTGGTGAGCTTGTCGGAAAGCAGGCACTGACGGTCCCTGTCCCACAAGGGCCACAGCACACCGATGTAGCAGATGAAGAAGTCGACGTACAGCAGCAACAGCCGGCCGAAGGCGGTGCCGAAGCCGATCGCCTGACCCGACTGCATACCGACCGTGTGCATGCCCAGCGCCGACTTGCCCAGTGACTGGGTCGTGGTGCCTTCGCGGTAGGCCTTGTTCCAGAACAGGTAGATGATGCCGAGAGCCCAGAACAGCCAGTACCAGATGCCCAGGCCGGACGTCGTGGTGATCGTGACTCCGGAGTCGGTGGTCGTGGTCATGGTCTCCGGCTTGCCGAGCAGGAAGCCGATGCCGTTGAGAATGGCCAGCGGAATCACGTCAATGATGTAGGCCAACACGCGGTAGCCCCAGTTGGCGTACGTGCGTCCCGTCAAAGCGCCGGTCGGGCCACCGAACGCCGGGCCACCGGGAGGCGGAGGCGGGGAGGAGGGGAGTGGTCATAGGAACCTCACAGAAAGTAGGGGCCAGTCACTTTTCGTGACCGGTTGGGGCGGGTCAAGAATAGTCCCGCGCGCCACCGGATCCTCGCATTTGCGGCTGCCGAGATCAGCGGGATATCCACAGGAAGAAGGCAGCCGTGATCAGGATTCCGACAACACCTAGCGCGATCCCTGCAACGGCTAGCCCTGAACCTTGCCCGTTGGCGATCGAGCGGCGACGGCCTTGGATACCGAACACAATCGCCGCGATGCCCGTGGGGATCGCCAGCAGCCCACAGAACAGCGACAAGAGGACCGTAATGATGCCTGTGATCAGGGCGGCGACGGCCGTGGATTCCTGGGTGTTGCTGGGACGCGGGGTGTTGGTGCTCATGGTCGTCAGGGTAACGCCGCGCTTGGCCACGGGACTGTGAGCGAATCGCGCCACGACGTGACCGGATCCGCTCACAGCGTCTGCACTTCTGCTCGCGTACGCGTCCATCGGGCGTCGACCAGGCCGACCGCGAATCTGGCCCGCCCCCCTTGCCCGACGTACACTGGCACTCGGGGCTACAGAGTGCTAATCGAGGGAGGCGGCATGGACGATCGCAAACTCGACGTCCTGCGTGCCATCGTGGAGGACTACGTGGCCACCCGGGAGCCGGTGGGATCCAAGGCCCTGTCCGAGCGGCACAACTTCGGCGTCAGTTCGGCCACCCTGCGCAACGACATGGCGATCCTCGAGGAGGAGGGTTACATCGTCGCGCCGCACACCTCCGCCGGCCGCGTCCCCACTGACAAGGGGTACCGGTTGTTCGTCGACCGGATCGCGCAGATCAAGCCCATGTCGCCGGCTGAACGCCGCGCGATCCACCAGTTCCTGGACAGCGCGATCGACCTCGACGACGTCATGCAGCGCACGGTCCGGCTGCTGGCTCAGCTCACTCATCAGGTCGCGTTGGTCCAGTACCCGAGCCTGACCCGGTCGGGCGTGCGGCACGTGGAGATTGTGGGGCTGGGCACGCGCCGGGTGCTGTTGATCGTCATCGCCGATACGGGACGGGTGGAGCAGCGCACGGTCGAGAGTCCGATCGACGTCACTGACGAGGCTCTGCTCGACCTGCGTGCCAGGCTCAACGCCGCGGTGGTGGGCAAGAGCTTCCCGGAGGTCAGCATGGCCGTCGACGACCTGCCCGAACAGACGCCGCCGGAGTACCGGCCGCTGGCAGCCAGTGTGCTCGCCTCCTTGCTCGACACCGTCGTGGAGCGCCAGGAGAACCGCATCGTGATGGGCGGCACGGCGAACCTGACCCGCTTCGGCGAGGACTATTCGGTGACCGTGGGTCCGGTGCTGGAAGCGCTCGAGGAACATGTCGTGCTGTTGCGGCTGTTGCAGGAAGTGGGCAGCCAGGACGACCTGACCGTGCGGATCGGAGCGGAGAACGAGGTGGCCGGTTTGACCACCTCGGCGGTGGTGACCACGGGTTACGGCCCGCATCAGCAGAGCCTGGCGCATATCGGGGTGCTCGGCCCGACGCGCATGGACTACCCGGGCACGATGGGCTCGGTGCGGGCAGTCGCTCGTTACCTGGGCCGGATCCTGAGCCAGTAGAAGGAAGAGGATGGCCGACTATTACGAAACCCTCGGGGTGGCCCGCGACGCGACCCCGGAGGAGATCAAGCGCGCCTACCGGCGGCTGGCTCGCGAACTGCACCCCGATGTCAATCCCGACCCCACCACCCACGACCGCTTCAAGGACGTGACCGCGGCCTACGAGGTGCTGTCCGACGCCGAAGAAGCGGCAGATGTACGACCTCGGCCACGACCCGCGGGCCGGTGCGGCCGGCGGCGGTGCCGGGTTCGGTGGTGAGAACCTCTTCGAGGATCTGCTCAACTCGTTCTTCGCCGGCGGTGGGGGCGCCGCCGGATCGCGGGGGCCGAAACCGCGCACCCGCCGGGGCCAGGACGCGCTGCTGCGGGTCGAGGTGGACTTGTCGGAGGCGGTGTTCGGCACGACCAAGGACATCACCGTGGACACCGCGGTCGGCTGTCCGACCTGTGCGGGCCGGGGGACCGCCGAGGGTGCGTCGCTGACCACCTGCCCGATGTGCCGCGGCCGGGGCGAGGTGCAGAACGTCCAGCGCACGTTCCTGGGCCAGGTCATGACCGCGCGGGCCTGCCCGCAGTGTCAGGGCTACGGCAACCTGAACCCCTCGCCGTGCCCGGAGTGCGCTGGTGACGGCCGCGTGCGGACTCGTGAGACCATCACGGTCGAGGTGCCCCCCGGCGTAGAGACCGGGACCCGGCTGCTGCTGTCGGGCAAGGGTGAGGTTGGCCCGGGCAACGGTCCTGCCGGGGACATCTACGTCGAGATCATTCAGAAGCCGCACCCCGTTTTCGAGCGGCAGGGCAACGACCTGCACGTGACGCTGAGCATCCCGATGACGGCCGCCGCGCTCGGCACGTCCATTCCACTGCAGACCCTGGACGGGGAGCAGAAGATCGAGGTGCGCCCCGGCACTCAGAGCGGTGGTGTGCAGACGCTGCGCGGGCTTGGTGCCGCGCGGCTGCAGCGCTCAGGCCGCGGCGATCTGCACGTGCATCTGGACGTGGTGACTCCGACCAAGCTCGACGGGCCGCAGCGTGACCTCCTGGAGCAGTTGGCCGTGCTGCGCGACGAGGAGCGCGTGGAGCCGACGATTGTGGAGCACCAGTCCGGCTTGTTCTCCCGGATCAAAGAGGCGTTCAGCGGTAAATGACCGCACCGCTGTTCTATGTGGATCGCGTCGCGACGGCCCGGGTCGTGCTGACCGGCGACGACGCCCGGCATGCCGGCGTGCTGCGCCTGCGCGGCGGGGAGCCGCGTGCTGGTCAGCGATGGGAAAGGCCGGCTCGGGCACGGGGCGGTGGCAGCCGTCAGCCCACGGCGTCTGGAGATCGACGTCGATCAGGTCTCGGCGGTTCCCGAACCGCCGGTGGTGCGAGTCGTCCAGGGCCTGCCCAAGGGTGAACGCGGCGATCTGGCGGTCGAGTTGCTCACCGAGACCGGGGTCAGCGAGATCGTGCCGTGGCAGTCGCAGCGCACGGTGGCCGACTGGCGCGGCAAGGAGCAGACCAAGCTGCAGCGCTGGCAGCGCGTGGCCCGAGCAGCAGGAATGCAGTCCAGGCGTGCTTATTTGCCCCGGATCCTGCCGCTGTGCACGGGGTTGCCGGACTTGGTGGGCCAGGCGTTCGTGCTGCATGAGGAAGCGGACACCGATCTCTTCTCGGTGGATCCTGCAGCCGGGCCGATCACGGTTGTCGTCGGTCCGGAGGGTGGCTTGACCGACCACGAGGCGGCGGCGATGCAGGATGCCGGCGCCCGGATCGTGGGGCTGGGGGCGACCATCATGCGCACGTCGACTGCCGGCGCCGCAGCATGTGTGTGGATCCGAGGTTTCGAAATGCGTACGCGTGCGTGACAGGATGGACGCTATGTCTTGCATCTTCTGCGCGATCGCTGCCGGGGACATCCCGGCGACAGTCGTGCACTCGACGGATCGCGTGGTGGCCTTCCGTGATCTCAAGCCGGTGGCGCCGGTCCACATCCTCGTGATTCCGCGCGAGCACTACGAGAACGTCGTGGAGCTCGCGGCCGATGCGGACGCTATGACCGACGTCATGAACGCCGTGACGGCCGTGAGCGAGTCCGAGGGGCTGGCCGATGGTTTCCGCGTGGTGTTCAACACCGGGAAAAATGGCGGACAGGAAGTCGGCCACGTTCATGCCCACGTTCTCGGTGGCCGGCGGATGGAGTGGCCGCCCGGATGAGCCGACCTGCTTCTGCTGATGCACCCGTGACCAGCACCATCGTGGTGCCGAACACCCACCCGATGGTCGCGCTGCTGGGGGCCAACGACGAGAACGTGCGCCAGTTCGAGCGCGATTTTCCTGACGTCGACGTGCTCGTCCGTGGTAACGAGATCCACCTGACCGGCGACGTGTCCGAGGTGGGTCTGGCCGAGCAGGCGCTGGCCGAGATGCTGGCCATCCTGCGCACCGGCCAGGGCCTTACCCCGGATGCGGTCGAGCGCGCCGTGCAGATGCTGCGGGCCGATCGTTCGGTGTCGCCCTCGCAGTTGCTGACCGCGAACATCCTGTCGAGTCGGGGCAAGGCGATCCGGGCCAAGACGCTGAACCAGAAGCGCTACGTGGACGCTATCGACGCGAACACGATCGTCTTCGGAATCGGCCCCGCCGGTACCGGCAAGACCTACCTGGCAGTTGCCAAGGCCGTGCAGGCGCTGCAGAGCAAGCAGGTCAACCGGATCATCCTCACGCGCCCGGCTGTGGAGGCAGGCGAACGTCTGGGCTTCCTGCCCGGCACCCTCAGCGAGAAGATCGACCCCTACTTGCGGCCGCTGTACGACGCGTTGCACGACATGATCGACCCGGATCGGATCCCGCAACTGATGACCAGCGGAACCATCGAAGTCGCTCCGCTTGCCTACATGCGCGGTCGCACCCTCAACGACGCGTTCATCATTCTCGATGAGGCCCAGAACACCACGCCCGAGCAGATGAAGATGTTCCTCACGCGGTTGGGATTCGGCTCGACGATGGTGGTGACCGGTGACGTCACGCAGGTCGACCTGCCGGGTGGCACCTCGAGTGGGCTGCGGGTCGTGCAGGGGATTCTGGACGGTATCGACGACGTGGCCTTCTGCGAACTCACCAGCCGGGATGTGGTGCGGCACAAGTTGGTCAGCCGTATCGTCGACGCCTACGGCCGCTACGAGGCGCGATGAGCATCGACGTCGTCAACGAGACGGAAGCGACCATCGACATCGAGTCGATCAGTTCGCAGGCGCAGTTCATCTTGGACCGGTTGCGCATCCACCCCGGCGCCGAACTTTCTGTGCTGTTCGTGGATGTTCCCACCATGACCGACCTGCATGTGCGGTGGATGGACGAACCCGGGCCGACCGACGTGCTCAGCTTCCCGATGGACGAACTCACGCCGCCGCGCGACGACGAGCCCGCGCCGGAGGGCCTGCTCGGCGATGTCGTGATCTGCCCCGAGGTGGCCCAGGCACAGGCGGGCCAGGCCGGGCATGACGAACGCACCGAACTCGGGGTGCTGCTGACTCACGGAATTCTGCACTTGTTGGGGTACGACCACGCCGAGCCTGACGAGGAACGTCTGATGTTCGGATTGCAGCGGCGACTACTGGGTGAGTGGCAGACCGAGGCGGGCTCTTGATCGCAGTTCAGATCACGGTTGTCGTCCTGCTCGTGGTTGTCGCCGGACTGCTCGTGGCCGCTGAGACCGCCCTCACCCGGGTCTCCCGGACGCGTGTGGAGGAACTGGCCGCAGACGGTACGCGAGGTGCGGCGGGCCTGGGCAAGATCGTCGCCGATCGTCCGCGCTACATCAACGTCCTGCTGTTCCTGCGCATCGTCTGCACCACGACCGCCATCGGCATCGCGACGCTGATCGGCATCGAGTCGCTGGACGCGTCGTTGTGGGTGCAGGTCGCCGCCCCGGTGGCGATCATGGTGCTGGTCGCCTACATCGTCACCGGCGTCGCGCCCCGGACCCTGGCCCAGCAACATGCCGAACCGGTGGCGCTGGCTGCGCAGGGACCCGCTCGGTTCCTCGCCGGGCTGCTGAGTCCGTTGGCCTCGCTGCTGATCCTCATCGGCAACGCCATCACGCCCGGCAAGGGCTATCGGGAAGGGCCGTTCGTCAGCCAGGCCGAACTGCGGGAACTCCTCGACCAGGCCGGCGCGGATGCCGTGATCGAGGACGAGGAGCGGCAGATGCTGCACTCGGTGTTCGAACTGGGCGACACGCTGGTCCGGGAGGTGATGGTGCCGCGTACCGAGATGGTGTGGATCGAGCGGACCAAGTCGTTGCGGCAAGCGCTGTCGCTGGGATTGCGATCGGGTTTCAGCCGGATCCCGGTCGTGGGGGACAACCTCGACGACGTGGTCGGAGTGGTGTACCTGAAGGACGTGACCCGCCGGACGTTCGAGAGCCGCGATGCCGAACGCAACGAGAAGGTGGACGCAGTGATGCGCCAGCCGCACTTCGTGCCGGACAGCAAGCGCGCCGACGATCTGCTGCGTGACATGCAGGCTGCCCGGGTGCACATGTCGATCGTGGTGGACGAGTACGGCGGCACAGCGGGTCTGGTGACCATCGAGGACATCCTCGAGGAGATCGTGGGGGAGATCGCCGACGAGTACGACGTCGCCGAGATCCCAGACGTGCTGGCTCTGGGCGACGGCCGCTTCCGGGTCAACGCCCGGTTGTCGGTGGACGACCTCGCGGAGGTGGTTCCTATTGGTGTCAGTAGTGAGGTCGAGGACGTGGACACGGTTGCCGGGCTGCTGGCTCGCCGGTTGGGGGTGGTGCCGATTCCTGGGACGCACATTGACATCGACGGCTACAGACTGACCGCCGAGCAGGCCGCCGGCCGGCGCAACCGCATCGGGACCGTGGTGATCGAACCGATAGGGGATGGCGATGACACCTGAGGACGAGAAGCTGGTCGCGTTGGCTCGCTCCGCGCGGGCCCGCATCCAGGCTGTGCAGGGCGCCGCGGTGCGCGACGAGACCGGCCGCAGTTACGCCGGTGCCACAATTGCGCTGCCGTCGCTGCAGCTCAGTGCCTTGGACCTCGCGGTGGCGCAGGCTGTCGCAGCCGGGGCTTCGGGCCTGGAGGCCGCCGTGGTCGTGGGTGGGGAGTCGCCGGCGGTCGACGCAGTGCGGGATCTCCGCACCGGTGTTCCCGTGTGGCACTGCGATTCCCGCGGCCAGGTGCTTGCCGAGTTGCGCTCATGAGTCGCTCCGGGTTCGCGATCCTGGTCGGCCGGCCCAATGTGGGTAAGTCGACGCTGACCAATGCCCTGGTGGGGGCGGAGGTGGCGATCACCTCGTCGCGGCCGCAGACGACCCGCCACACGATTCGCGGCGTGCGCAACGTGGGGGAGGACCAGATCATCCTGGTCGACACCCCCGGCATTCACCGTCCCCGGACGTTGCTCGGGCGGCGGCTGAACGACCTCGTGCTGGCGACGCTGACCGAGGTGGACGTGGTGGTCTTCTGCTTGCCCGCCGACCAGAAGATCGGGCCGGGGGACCGGTTCATCGCCGAGCGGCTTGCTGACTTGCGGCGGCAGAAGCTGGTCATCGCGGTGACGAAGGCCGACCTGGTGAGCCGGGATGCACTGGCCGTGTCGCTGCAGGGGGCTGCCGAGTTCGCGTCCGAGATGGGGCTGACGGTTGCCGAGTACGTGCCGGTCTCCGGCGTGGACGGTTCGAACGTCGAGGAACTGGCCCACGTGCTGGCCGGGTTGATGCCGGACGGGCCGCCGCTGTTCGGTGACCAGATTAGCGACCAGCCGGAGCGGGTGGTGGTGGCCGAGCTGATCCGGCAGGCCGCGCTGGAGCGGTTGCACGACGAGTTGCCGCACTCGGTGGCCGTGGACATCGACGAGATGGGCCCGCGCGAGGACCGCGACGATCTGATCGACATCTACGCCGTGCTGTACGTGGAGCGGGATTCCCAGAAGCCGATCATCCTGGGCCGGCGCGGTCAGCAGCTCAAGGAGATCGGCGCTCAGGCCCGTGGTCGGATCGAGGCGCTGCTGGGGTCGAAGGTCTACCTCAACCTGCACGTGAAGGTTGCCAAGGACTGGCAGAACAGCCCCGGGGCGCTGCGGCGGTTAGGGTTCTGATTGTCGGGAGGGCGAGTGCTCGCCCGGGCGATCCTCAGATTCCGGCTGACTTTGAGATTTCAGACGTGTAGCCACGGATTCCAGAACGGGGGACGAGATGAAGATTCGCACCATTTCGATGACCTTGCTTACCTTCCTGCCGGTAACACTTGTGATGCTTACGCAGGTTCCCGCTCAAGCCGCGATGGAACCTGTGCATCAGTGCAGTGCGTATGCGCGGGCTACCATCAAGGCCAGTTGGTTCTGTCTTGAGGGAACCCTTCGCGCTCAAGAGGTAGGCGAACAGATCATTGCAAGGTCAGTGGGCGTCACGCCCCTGAACGTCACCAGCAGTTACACGGCCCAGACTACAAAATCGGCAACGTACGGGATCGGGTCTAGCGCGATCGGAACGTTCCAGGTCAAACTCAAGACGAGCCTGAACGGTCGCTCCGCAAGGTGGCAAGTGATCGTAACCAAAACGAGTGGACCTAAGTTCACGCTGCGCCGCCTCTTCATCAACTGTCGCGAGGAGCAGCCGGGCCCTGATTCCAACTGCGGTGTTCACGCAGCAGACAACGGTAATGGAGTCGTCCAAGTCGGACCATCGGCATGGACTGGCCCATGGGTTCAGGGAAACTACCTCTCGGACAGCAACCCCTATCACGCCGATCTTGCTGGCTACGTCGAACCGTCAGGCTACAGCGCATCCATCGCCATGGAAAACCTCAGGTCGGATACGTTCTATTGCTGGGGAAACCAGAACGACAGGTGCTACTTCCAGTGAGCGTGACTTCGGAACGAAATCGGTGGAAAAACGTTCCGGATTCCGGGCGACCGACAACTGAACGCTGGCGGATCGCCGAGATTGATACGGAGTACCTGGTCATTTGGGCGTGTCCTGAAGCAGCAAGACGAGAAGTCGCAAGCGATGCCGAAACTGATGTCGATCGACGCGCTGCCTTTGCACAGTGGGGGCTGGAGGCTCCGCCCGCCGGCTACGCGTGGTATTACCGCGTTCCCTCGTGTTTCCCTGACTGGCAAGCCTTCGATCGATTTCTCAACGAAGCGATCTCACGAGAAGTTAGCGGCTCTTCCCTCGGTGGACAAGGTGGCGGCCTTGTTCAATCGCATCGTGCCACCCCTCTATGACGCCGCCCCCGGTTGAGTGCGGCAAGAACGGCAATCGACAGGAAGACCGAGGGACGGTTTCTTGCCGTTCGACCCCCTGACAGGCCGACTCACGCCGGATCGGGCTGCGGCTTCTCCTCGCCGGGCATGTCCAACTCCGGGATCACGTCGTAGCGCTTGGTGTAGGCCTGCGCGAACGCCAGCACCGCGGCGGCCACCGGGATACCGATCAGCGCGCCGATCGGCCCGAACAACGCCGCACCCGCGATCACGGAACCGAACGCGACCGCCGGGTGGATGTCCATCGTCCGGGCGCTGATGCGCGGGGAGAAGAAGTAGTTCTCGATCTGCTGGTAGGCGGTCGCGAAGATGATCACCCACACGGCGTCCAGCGGCTGGTCGGACAGGATCGCGATCAACGCGGGTAGCGCAACCGCCAGATACGTCCCGACCGTCGGGATGAATTGGCTGATCAGACCCATCCACAGCGCCAGCGGCAGCCAGTAGTCCAGCCCGATGAGCAAGAAGAAGATCGCCGAGAAGAACGCGGACAGCGCCGCCAGGCCGAGCCGCGAGATCACGAACCCACCGGCCTTCTCTGTGGTGATCGTCCAGAGATCGTTGAACACCTCCTGCTGGTGCCGGGGCAACAGTGAGGCGACGTGGCGACGCAACTTGGGGCCGTCCGCGGCGAAGTAGAAGGCGAACAGCAGCAGAGTGAAGCCCTGGAAGACGATCCCCACCGCCGAGCTCAGCACGCCCAGGACACCGCCGGCCGCCTGGCTGGCGTACTTGCCGACGTCCGAGGGGCTCAGGTTGAGCTGGTCGATGATCGTGTTCGGATCCAGCCCCAGGTTGAACCGTTCGTTCAGCCAGTCGATGACGTTCTGGATGATGTCCGGCGCGGCTTGCACCAGAGCAGTGATCTGGGAGGCGAACAGCTGCCCGAACGCGATGAAGAAGATGCCTGCGAACACGGCCAGCACGATGAAGACGAACATCGTGCCCAGCCCTCGCGGCCAGCCCCACCGCACATTCAGCCGGGTCACGATCGGGTCGATCGCCAGCCCGAGCAACCATGCCAGTAGCAGCAGGAACAGGAAGTTGCCCACGGACTTCCAGGCCCACATGAACACGAAGAAGAGGGCCAGCAGGACCAGCACGCCGAGCGCGGAACGCCGCACCCAGCCCGGATCCAAGCGCACTCTGACGACGGGGATCTGCTCTTCGTCGTTGGTCTTGCTCTCGCTCGCCACGACGTTCACGGTACCCACGCTGCACGCCCGCACCCGGGAAGCGGGGCACAATGGCAAGCGTGGCCCAGCGCATAGAAGACGTTGCCGTGGTGCTGCGGTCATACCAACTGGGTGAAGCCGACCGAATCCTCAGCCTGCTGACCCAGGACCACGGACTGCTGCGTGCGGTGGCCAAGGGGGTGCGTAAGCCGTCGTCGCGCTTCGGCTCCCGGCTGCAGCCGCTGAACCACGTGCACGTGACCATCTACCAGGGCCGCTCCCTGGGCACGATCAGCGCCGTGGATTCCGTGCGGCTGTATGGCTCGGAGATCGCCGGGGATTACGTTCGCTGGTCTGCCGGACACGTTCTCGCCGAAGCCACCGAACGGCTGGTTCCCGAGGAGCAGGAGCCCGCTCGGCCGCACTACCGGCTGCTGGTCAGCGGCTTGGCGGCACTGGCTCAGGATCAGCGCGACCCGCGGTTGGTGATCGATGCGTTCCTGTTGCGCTCGCTGGCGACCGGCGGCTGGGCGCCGAGCTTTGGCGACTGTGCCCAATGTGGGGCGGTAGGGCCGCATCCGTGGGTGCACCTGCCTTCGGGTGGCGCGGTCTGTGAGCATTGCCGGCCATCGGGTGCGGTGTCGATCAGTCCCGCCACGTCGGCCCTGCTGGGTGCCTTGCTGAGCGGGGACTGGGACCGCACCTCGCAGGCCGGTTCCACTGCGCGGCGGGCGGCCTCCGGCGTGGTGGCGGCGTACTTGCAGCTGCACCTCGAGCGGGAGCTGCGCTCGCTGCCGATCGCCGACAAGGCATGGCTGTCGGAGCTGTCCTACAAGCTCACCGGCGACCAGGACGTGGTCGCGTGACGTACCGTTTGCCGACTCCGCACCAAAGCGGCGCGACGCCACCGCCTTTGTCCCTCGACCAGGTCCCGCGTCATGTCGCGGTCGTGATGGACGGCAACGGCCGTTGGGCACAAGAACGCGGTCTGCCCCGCACGTCCGGACACGAAGCAGGGGAGGCCAGCCTGCTGGATTGCGTCCACGGCGCGCTGGAACTGGGCGTCGGCTGGCTGTCGGCCTACGCGTTCAGCACCGAGAACTGGCGGCGCTCACCGGACGAGGTGAAGTTCCTGATGGGGTTCAATCGCGACGTCATCCGGCGCCGGCGCGACGAGATGAACGCGATGGGCGTGCGCGTGCGCTGGGCAGGTCGCCGACCACGGTTGTGGCGCAGTGTCATCCGGGAACTCGAGATCGCCGAGGAGATGACCAAGCACAACGACAAGCTCACGCTGACGATGTGCGTGAACTACGGGGGCCGGGCGGAGATCGCCGACGCCGCGGCTGCCCTGGCTCGCGATGTCAAAGCCGGGCGGTTGGACCCGGACAAGGTCACCGAGAAGACTCTGGCGCGTTATCTGTACCAGCCCGCCATGCCTGACGTGGACCTGTTCGTGCGGTCCAGCGGGGAGCAGCGGACCAGCAACTTCCTGGTGTGGCAAGCGGCCTATGCGGAGATGGTCTTCCTGGACACCCTGTGGCCGGACTTCGACCGCCGGCATCTGTGGTACGCCTGCGAGCTGTACGCCGCGCGGGAACGCCGGTACGGGGGAGTGCCACAAGCTCCCGCCTGATTGTCGCGTTGTCGGCGCGACACGCCGAGGTTAGCGCCGACAACGCAACAAATCAGCCCGGCCGGTCGGTGGCAGACGGCACCACCAGCGGGCAATCCTGGTGGTCGGCGATCTCCTGCCCCGTGTCCAGCACGCCCTGCAGCAGGTCGTCGTTCGGGGCCTTCTCGGTGAGTGTGTCCACGGGCAGAGCCTTGACGTCGTACCTGGCCGCTTGTGCCCGCACCGCAGCTTCCGCGTCGATCGTGAAGTACAGCGCTCGCACCGGTTCCCGCTGCGGCTTCCACAGGATCAGCGGCACCTGGTCGAACGCGTATGCCCTGGCCAGATACCCCAGGACCGGCGCCTCGACCACCAGGGTCGGGATGCGACACGGGCTCAGGATCTCCTGCAAGCGCTGATCCACCGCCAGGCTGTCGGCTTCGACATCCAGTGAGCGCACCCCGTAGTACTGGGTCGCCATGTACGGCACCCTGTTCACCTTGGCCATCGTCTTGGCCAAGGTGCCTGCCATCGTGGCCACGTTCACAGGGTCGAACCAGACGTAGGGGTCACGCTTCTCGCGGTCCCTGGGATCGGCCAGCCGCTTGATGTCCGCAGTGAGATCCACGACGGTTTCGGTGGGCAGTGTCGCCACAGCGGCGTCCACGTCGGGATTGATGTCCGGGACGTAGGCGACCAAGTCGGCGCCGCTGGTCCGGAGGTCGGCGGCGCCCACCTCTCGGACGTCGATCGCGTCGCCGCCAACCCGCTGCGCCAGCCAGGCCGACGGGAAATCGGCCACGGCCACGCTGACTGTAGGAGGAACGCCGCCGGACGTTGTCGGTGCCGCGCTCCCGACTCCTCGCGTGCACCCGGTAAGTGCCGCGATCACCAGCAGGGGAGCCAGGACTCGGGCGATCATCCCCGGCCGGTCGCCCGCATCGCAGCGGCACCGAAGACCAGACCGACGGTCACCACCCGCAGCAACCGCGAGCCGGGCGGGATTACGGGCCAGGACAGGGCCAGCAGCCAGGACAGGAACAGTCCGAGCAGGACCAGCATCACGGCACCCAGGGTCGATGGCAGCATCAGCCCGCCGACGAGGAACGCGGCCATCAGGATGACGATGAGGGGTCGCGGCACCCGGTTGAGGGCCTGCAACGGTCCACGGCTGACGTCCTCGAACCGTTCGCGACTGGTGCTCATGGATCTATCGTGACTCACCCTCGGTGAACAGCCGCACGAAGCCCGGGTCTTTTGCGTCGTGGATTGGTTTCCTGCGCCGGGCCTGAGCGAATCGGTGAGCATACGGGGCATCCGTTAGTGCCGCGGGCGGGATCTCTGACGACTGGACTGCTCACCGATGCCCTGAATGCTCACCGATTGGGCTATCGCCGGCGTGCGGGGGAAGACCCCTCGGGCCGCTATTGCTAGATGCGTCGTTGTCTCTCAAACGGCCCTCGAACTCCTTGGACCCCGTCGAACCTGCCAGCCTCAGGAGCGACCCAGAAGCGCCGCTACCCTGGAAGGCGTGCCCATCGATCGTGTAGACGCCGTCGTCAACCTGTGCAAGCGCCGCGGATTCGTGTTCCCGTCCTCGGAGATTTACGGCGGTACCCGCTCGGCCTGGGACTACGGCCCGCTGGGCGTGGAGCTCAAGGAGAACATCCGCCGGCAGTGGTGGCAGGCGGTCGTGCGTGGTCGCGACGACGTGGTGGGCATCGACTCCGTCGGTCATCCTCGCCCCGCAGGTGTGGGAGGCGTCCGGGCACACGAACGCGTTCGTCGATCCGCTGACCGAGTGCAAGAAGTGCCACAAGCGCTGGCGCGCCGACCAGTTGATCGAGGCGTACGAGGAGAAGCACGGACACGCCTCCCGAACACGGCCTGGCCGACATCGTCTGCACGAACTGCGGCACGCGCGGTGAGTTCACTGAGCCGCGGGACTTCAACGGCATGCTGCGCACGATGGTCGGACCCGTGCAGGACGCCGGCGGCGGAACACTTCCTGCGCCCCGAGACCGCGCAAGGCATCTTCGTCAACTACCTCAACGTGATGAACGCCGCGCGCAAGAAGCCGCCGTTCGGCATCGGCCAGACCGGCAAGAGCTTCCGCAACGAGATCACCCCTGGCAACTTCATCTTCCGCACCCGCGAGTTCGAGCAGATGGAGATGGAGTTCTTCGTCCCGCCGGGCAGCGACGAGGAGTGGCACGAGTACTGGATGAAGCAGCGCTGGGACTGGTACGTCGACCTCGGCATGAACCCGGACAACCTGCGGTTCTACGAACACCCGAAGGAGAAGCTGTCTCACTACTCCAAGCGAACCGTGGACATCGAGTACAGGTTCAGGTTCGCGGGCAGTGAGTGGGCGGAGCTGGAGGGTGTCGCCAACCGCACCGACTTCGACCTCACGACCCACTCGGAACACTCGGGCACGGACCTGTCCTACTTCGACCAGGAGACCGGCGAGCGCTGGATGCCCTACGTCATCGAGCCAGCGGCGGGCTTGACGCGCTGCGTGCTGGCATTCTTGCTCGACGCCTACGACGAGGACGAGGCGCCGAATACCAAGGGTGGAGTCGACAAGCGCACGGTCCTGCGGTTTGACCCGCGGCTGGCGCCGGTCAAAGCTGCGGTGCTGCCGTTGAGCCGGAACGAGAAGCTGTCGCCGGTGGCTCGGGAACTCGCGTCCGACCTACGCACGCGCTGGAACGTGGACTTCGACGACGCCGGACAGATCGGCCGCCGCTACCGCCGGCAGGACGAGATCGGCACGCCTTTCTGCATCACCGTGGACTTCGACTCCCTCGACGACAAGGCCGTAACGATCCGCGAGCGGGACTCGATGCAGCAGGAGCGGATCGCGATCGACGAGGTCCAAGGATGGCTGTCCCAGCGTCTGCCCCTGTGCTGAGACTGGGGGATTTCACCCTCGACGTGCCGGTCGTCCTGGCACCGATGGCCGGGGTCACGAACCGTGCTTTCCGCGCGCTGTGCCGTGAGTACGGAGCCGGGCTCTACGTCAGCGAGATGGTCACGTCCCGAGCCCTGCTGGAGGGCAACGAGACGACCCTGGCCATGTGCACCTTCGGCCCGGAGGAGTCCCCGCGGTCCATCCAGTTGTACGGGGTGGATCCGGGCGTTGTGGCGCAAGCGACCAGGATCGTGGCCGAGCAGGACATGGCCGACCACATCGACCTCAACATGGGGTGCCCCGTTCCGAAGGTGACCCGGCGCGGCGGTGGTTCCGCGCTGCCCTGGAAGTTGGACCTGTTCGAGCAGATCGTGCGCGCGACTGTGGCCAATGCCGATGGCCGGCCGGTGACGGTGAAGATGCGGATGGGCATCGACGAGGACCACTTGACCTACCGTGACGCTGCCCGGATCGCGGGGGATGCCGGCGTGGCATGGGTGGCGCTGCACGCGCGCACGGCGCTGCAGATGTATTCGGGTGAGGCGCAATGGGAGGCCATCGCGACTCTCGTCGAGGATCTCGCGCCACTGCCGGTGCTGGGCAACGGCGACATCTGGACGGCGGATGACGCGGTGCGGATGATCCAGCAGACCGGATGTGCCGGGGTCGTGATCGGGCGCGGTTGCTTGGGCCGGCCGTGGTTGTTCGGCCAACTCGCACACGCCTTTGGGTCCGGGCCCGTCGTCCCTGATCCGACGGCCGGTGAGGTGTGCGACGTCCTGCGCCGGCACGCGCAACTGCTGGTGGAGACGTTCGGGGAACACAAGGGCTGCCAGGAGATCCGCAAGCACATCGCCTGGTACTTCAAGGGCTATGCGGTGCGCCAGCAGGTCCGGCTGGCGCTGGCCCATGTGAGCACGATGGCCGAGCTCGATGACCTGTTGACCATGGTTGATCCCGATCAAGTGCCGACCTCGGACGTGCTAGCCGCTCCCCGGGGGCGGACCTCCCGGCTCAAGCGCGTGGCGCTGCCGGAGGGGTGGTTGAACTCCCGCGACGTGGCGGGGGAGGACCGGGCCGCGCTGGCCGGGGCGGAGCTGTCGGTGAGCGGGGGCTAGGGTCGGACTCCGGCCGGTTGTCGCAACAACTCGGGACGGAGGGGCGGGCCCGACGCGACTCGTACCCAACCCTGACAAGGGTTGGGCCGAACTGATGTAAGACTGGATGTATGGCCACCCCCACCCTGACCCGGACGGTTGCGCGCACCCCGCGCAGTCGCGTGCCGGTGCGTTCGCGGGTGGTCGGCTTCTTCGTGGTCTTGATGCTTCTCGGCGTGGTCGCGGCCGTCGCCGCGCCGATCTACGCAGGTTGGCGGGTGGTCACCGACGGCCGGGCGGACGACCGACGGGCCACCGACGCGATCGTCGTACTGGGTGCCGCACAGTTCAACGGCAAGCCGTCGCCGGTCCTCAAGGCTCGCCTCGAACACGCCAAGGACCTGTATGCCGACGAGGTTGCCACCCGCATCGTGACCGTTGGGGGAAAGCAGCCCGGCGACCGGTTCACCGAGGCGGGGGCAGGTGTGAAGTACCTGGTCGAGCACGGTATCCCGGCCACGGACATCAGCGCTGTGGGTTCTGGCCACGACACGCTGCAAAGCATGACGGCAGTCGCCAGGATGGCACAGCGGGAGGGCTGGACCAGCGTCACGCTCGTTTCTGACCCGGCGCACATGGCCCGGGTGAACGCCATCGCGCAGCAGCTTGGCTTCCAGACCCACCTCAGCCCGACCCGGGCCGGCGACGGAACCTCCCTGACACCCGGCTACGTGGCGCGCGAGACCGCCGGCCTCCTGGCCTTTGAAGCGGCTCAGCGCTGGAACACCCCGCACGTTCTGCACGGATGACCTACGCGCCGCAGGACCACGAGCGTTACGTCCCCGAGGCGCCGTATCCCGGACGTAGCGACTTCGCCCGTGATCGCGCCCGTGTCCTGCACAGCGCGGCGCTGCGACGCTTAGCCGCCAAGACGCAAGTCCTGATGGCCGGTCAGGACGACTTCCCCAGGACCCGTTTGACGCACACCCTTGAGGTCGCCCAGATCAGCCGTGAGCTCGGATCGTCACTCGGAGCCGACCCCGACATCGTGGACACCGCTGCCCTGGCCCATGACCTGGGCCACCCACCCTTCGGGCACAACGGAGAGAGCGTGCTGGACGGGTTGGCGGCCGACATCGGGGGTTTCGAGGGCAACGCGCAGAGTTTCCGGGTGCTGACCCGTTTGGAGTTCAAGGTATTCGCCGACGGACGCAGCATGGGCCTGAACCTCACGAGGGCGACCCTCGACGCAGTCCTGAAATACCCTTGGCCGCGACAGCCCGGGCTGGTCAAGTACAACGTCTTCGAGGAGGACCGCGACATCTTCGACTGGGTGCGCGGAGCCGGCCAGGGACGCTGCTTCGAGGCGCAGATCATGGACTTCGCCGATGACGTCGCCTACTGCGTGCACGACCTCGAGGACGCGATCGTTTCCGGTGCGTTCAATCCCTCCGCGTTGCAAGAGTCCTCGGTGGTCGCAGATGTGGCGACGACGGCCCAAGTGGAGTACGCCCACAGCATCCCGGTCGAGCAACTGCAGGAGGCGGCCCGCAGGGTTGCTCTTCTGGACTGCTGGCCCGACGAGTTCGACCACTCGGGCCGCTCGCTGGCGGCGTTGAAGAACATGACCTCGCGGCTCATCCGACGCTTCTGTGCTGCCGCCCAGGGTGCGACGCGCGAGCAGTTCGGGCCCGGCCCGCTGCGTCGCTATGGCGCCAATCTCATCGTGCCCGTAGACACGTTGGCGGAAGTCGCGGTTCTCAAGGCGATCACGTACGCCCACGTGATGCGAGGCAACGACCAGCGGTACGCCTGGGAGCGGCAGGTGATCTCCGACGTGTTCGAGGCGCTTGTGTCGGGCCGCCATCGTCTGCAGCGGCCGTTCGAGATGGCGCTCGAGGCGGCGCCGGACGAAACTCGCCGCCTGCGTCTGATCATCGACCAGATCGCATCGCTGACCGACCTGTCGATCGTCCGCTGGCGTGACGAGTCTGGTTAGCGTATCCCCCTGTTGTGCGATCTACCCCCAGTTCAAACGGGGGTAGATCGCACAAGCGGGGGTCAACGCTGCGTGGTCACGCTGCCGTAGAACGTGTCGGTGTCCGGCCCGCCCAACGAGCGCAGGCTGGTCTTCGGCAGGTTCAGCACGTTCGCCACTCGGCCGGTGTCGCGCTTGTCGTCGAGGTTGGAACCTGGAGCGCCACCGAGCAGTCCGTCAGCGGCCGTTGTGGCACCGGGAACCACGGCGAAAGCTGTGCCGAAGGCGTTGCCCTTTCCGACTTTCCCGGCGATCGACGAGGTGTTCTGGGTGATCTGCCTACCCGCGGTCGTGCCACAGTCGCTGCTGCTTTCGGAGACCACCGTGACCATCCCTGCTCCGACCTTCGTGTCGACGGTCTTGCCGGGGATACCGACCGCGATCCCGATCTTGCCCGGGCATAGGAAGGCGGTGCCACTGGCCAGCGCCGAACCGAAGCGGTCGCCGGTCTTCGACTTCCCCGGAATCCCCTTGCTGGATTGCGAAACCCAGCGCAACGCCGGGGAAGTGGTGGTCATCGTCTGTACCTGGGTGATGATGCCGCCGGCATCGACGGCCGACTTGACGTCCTCGCCGGGGACACCGATCGTCCGCACCTGGTCGTCGATGGCGGCGCCGAACGCGTCCCCCTTCTCGGCCTTGCCGGGAACCCCCGAGACGTCCTGGTTGAGGAAGATGTCGGTCTGCGGCGTGGCAGGCTCGTCCTGCTTGAACGTCGTCAGGTGCACCGCGCCCGCGTCCGTTGCGGTCACGATGTTCTCCTGCGGCGCGCCGGTGGCCAGCGTGTCGCCGCGGTAGGCGAGAACGGCACCGAAGTGATCACCGGCCTCCGGGCTGTCCTGCATCGGCGCGGTGCCCTGCTGCAGGAATCCCTTCGCGGTCACGGCGTCGTCGGAGCCGACGGCGAACGTGTAGACGCGGCCAGCATTCTTCACCCCGTTCGGATCGTGGTACGGCGCCCCCACGAAGGCGATGCCTCGTCCGATGGCGACTGCCGAGCCGAACCGGTCGGTTCCTGCAGGGTTGTCCGACTCGATGATCTTGCCCTTGCTGATGTCGATGCCGGTCGCAGCGCCCGGCACGAAGATTGCCCGGCCACCGGCGGCACGAGGAGCACCCATCAGCAGATCCGCGTAACAGTCGTTGTCCAGGAATCCGATGGCCACTGACGAGCCGAACTCCCCGGCCGTGGTCGTCCCCAGGCCCATGCCCGGGCCCGTGAGCCGGAAGGCGGAGCCACCGGTGATCCGGACGTCGACGGCCCCCGCCTTGCTCACGCCGTCGATCCGGGCGGCAGGCTGGCCGAGCACGACGTCGGCCTTGCCATCGTTGTTCAGGTCGTTGGGCACCGATTTCGTGCAGGTCACGGCGTGGGCGGGCACGGCTCCGAGACCGGCCAGGGGCAGAGCGGCACAGAAGGCAAGAGTCAGCAAACGCATGCGTCGACGGTAACCAGCGCGCCGCCGCCCAACCCCGCACCACGCGGGCGTTGCCGGATTGTGGCCTGTTGTCAGCAGTTCTGTGATGTGGTTCCGGAGCCCAGTCATGCCCGGGACGTACGATCGGCTCGTGGCCCGCATTCTCCCCGAAGACATCGCCCTGGTGCGCGAGCGTGCGCGCATCGACGAGGTGATCGGGGATCAGGTCACGCTCAAGCCGGCCGGCGGCGGCTCGTTGAAGGGTCTGTGCCCGTTCCACGACGAGCGCAGCCCCTCCTTCCACGTGACCCCGGCCAAAGGCCTCTACCACTGCTTCGGATGTCAGGCCGGCGGTGACGTGATCGATTTCGTGATGAAGACCGATCTGGTCACGTTCGCCGAGGCGGTCGAGAAACTCGCCGCCCGCTACGGGGTGACCCTGCGCTACACCGAAGGCGCACCCGCACGAGGGCAGAACCAGGGTCAGCGCAGCCGCCTCGTGGAGGCCAACGCCGCCGCCGCGGCCTTCTACCTGGATCAGTTGCAGTCCCCGGGAGCTGCTCCCGGCCGGCAGTTCCTCGCCGAACGCAACCTCGCCGATCACGCCGCCGACTTCGGTGTCGGTTTCGCCCCACCGGGATGGGACGGGCTCACCACTCACCTGCGGAAGGCCGGCTTCAGCGACCAGGAGATGATCACCGCCGGTCTGGCCATCAAGGGCAATCGGGGGCCGTACGACCGGTTCCGGGGCCGTCTCGTGTGGCCCATCCACGACCTCTCGGGCGAGGTGGTCGGCTTCGGTGCCCGCCGGGTCCTGCCCGATGACGAGGGCCCGAAGTACCTCAACACCCCCGAGACGCCGCTCTACCACAAGTCGCAGGTCCTCTACGGGGTGCACAAGGCCCGCAAGCAGATCGCCACGCAGTCAGCAGGTGGTGGTGGTCGAGGGCTACACCGACGTGATGGCCTGCCACTTGGCAGGTGTCGACACCGCTGTCGCCACCTGCGGGACAGCGTTCGGCGCCGACCACGTGAAGGTTCTGCGCCGCTTGCTGCTGGACCAGGACGAGCATCGCGGCGAGGTGATCTTCACGTTCGACTCCGACGAAGCCGGCCGCAAGGCCGCACTGCGGGCTTTCGACGTGGATCAGAAGTTCGTCGGCCGCACGTTCGTCGCGGTGACCGGCGACGGACTGGATCCCTGCGACCTGCGGTTGCAGCGTGGTGACGAGGCCGTGCGGGATCTGGTCGCCGCACGCATTCCTCTGGTCGAGTTCGTCTTGCGCAGCCGGATCGACGGCTTCGACCTTGATACCGCCGAGGGACGCACGAACGCCTTGCGCTCGGCCGCGCCGGTCGTGGCCGCGATCAGCGACAGGATCCTTCGCAGCGAGTACGTTCGGTTGCTGTCGGGCTGGACCGGTCTCGAGCAGGCGGTGGTGGGGGATGCCGTACGCGGTGCTGGCAGCAGTCATGCGCAAGCTCCGCCTCGGCGCAGTTCCAGTCAGCCAAGCGACCCGGCGACCCAGGTCGAGCGGGAAGCGCTCAAACTCGCCCTGCAGTCCCCGGAGTTGGTCCACACCTGGTGGGGCAGCATTCAGGCCGACGCGTTCACCAACGCCGAGTGCCGCATCGTGTTCGAAGCGCTGCAAGCGACCGGCGAGTTGCCCTCGCAAACCGATCCCAGCTGGATTCCACGCGTACTGGAGGCCTGTCCGGACGACGAGGTGCGCACGCGGGTCCGGGCCCTGGCGGTCGAACTGCCGCGCACACTGTTCGGCGACACCCAGGTGAGCGTGGATGTCGCGTTTGCCGAAAACGTTTTGTCGCGGCTGCTCGAACTCGACGCAAGCCGACGGCTGCGCGAGGCGAAGTCGCGGCTGCAGCGGATCAACCCCGTGGACTCCGCCGACGAGTACCGACGGCTGTTCGCCGACGTGCTCGCGCTGGAGCAGTACCGCCGGGAGTTGCGAGAGTACCTGGTCGGTGAGGCGTGATCCGCAAAGTCCCTGCCGAGGTCAAGCAGCGGGCCCGGAAGCCGCTGGCCTGGGCGCCCGTGGCCGGGGACTGGATGGTGGCAACCGCCGAGCAGCTGTACCTGCCGCACCGCGACCCGGTCTTCTGGGACGAGGTGATCCGGGCCGCCTGGGACGAACCGGTCATGGAGGTGCAACTCGCGGACGGGCCGTACCGGCTGGTGATCGAACGGCCCGGCGCCATCCCGCAGGTGGTCAACGAGCGGGTCAAGGCCAGCGTCGTGGTGCAGCACCACGTGGCGTTGCGCGGCGAGAAGGGCGTGCGCATCGTCGCCCGCCGCCGACCGGGCACGCCGGATGTCAGCTGGCGGGTGACGTTCGACGCCGGCCTGGACCATCAAGATCCGCAACTGCGGCAGGAGGCCGATGCGGCGCTGCAGGAGTTGCGCCGCAACCTGGGGCTTTGAGCGGCGGTCACCTGCCACCCGCGCCTAGCCCGGCCGGCGCCGAAGCCAAGTGTGAGCTTCGCTGACATCTGGGCTCAGTCGCTCTAGGGGCGCGGCCTCCCATACGAGGCGCTGAGCCCTGTTGGGCGTCAAGGCGGTGCCGCACACCTTAGGCTGTCGCCATGAGTGAGCCGATGGATCGCCTGCCCGAACCCGCCCCGCAGCAGTACGAGCAGGAGTGGCTGGCTCCGCAGGCGCAGACCCTGGATGTGAGCCGGGCGTTCGCCGGGGCGCTGACTGCCCTCGCGGTGGTGACCGGCGTGTTCGGTGCGATCACGCTGTTCTGGCCCTCGGCCACGCTGCGAGTCGTCGCGATCCTGTTCGGGCTGTGGCTGCTGTTCACGGGTCTGGTGATGCTGGTGCAGGCGCTGGCGGGTAGCCGAAGCGGCGGGGTGCGGGCACTGCTCGGGCTCGGGGGGTTGGTCTCCCTAGTCGTCGGAGGCATCTGCATCGTCAACGGGGACGCGTCCGTGCGCATTCTCGTGCTGTTCGTGGTGATCGGCTGGATCGTCGACGGCCTGGCCCACCTGATCATCGGGATCCGGGCCAAGGGCTCGCCGAACCGTACGTTCTTCCTCGTCTTCGGGGCCTTGCAACTGGTGCTGGCAGTTCTGGTCATCGCCTGGCCGAGCGCGACCGTTACGGTCATGGTGCGGCTGATCGGCGTCGGGCTGTTGCTCATGGCCGCGTTCGCCCTGTGGGGCGCCAGCAACGTACGCAAGGCGGGCGGTCAGCCCAACGTCGTGGTCATCGAGTCGTGAACGGCACGTCGTCGAGCACGCGCAACGCACAGCCGCGGTCGTCCTCGGCGTAGGTGACCATCGGGGCCGGCGCACCGCGAACGAGGCGCTCAACCAGGGCACTGCGTGTTCCATCGTCATCGTGCCCCCGCTCAGGGTGGCAACGTCCGAGAACCCCAAGCCGGTCAGGGCGCGGTAGGCCAGGTAGGAGCGGAAGCCCGACCGGCAGTACACGTAGATCGGGCGGCCGCGGTCCAGCTCGTCCACCCGCTGCCGCAATTGCTGGACGGGGATGTTCACCGAACCCGGCAGAGCGCAGGTCTGGCTTTCTTCCAGCGTCCGCACGTCGAGCAGGATCGCGTCCGCTGGCAATTTGCCCCAGTCCTCCGGGTACCAAAGCCGGACCGTGCCATCGAGCAGGTTGCTCGCCTGGAAGCCCGCCATGTTGATCGGATCCTTCGCGGAACCGTAGGGGGGCGCATAGGCCAGTTCGAGCTCGGCGAGGTCCCACACGGTCAACTCGGCGCGCAGGGCCACGGCCAGCACGTCGATCCGCTTGTCGACACCGTCGTACCCCACGACCTGTCCGCCGAGCACCCGGCCATCGGGCGCGAAGAGCAGCTTCAAGTGCATCGCCGCGGTGCCCGGGTAGTAGGACGCGTGGCCATTGGGGTGAACGTAAACCTTGCGATAGTCCAGCCCGGCGGCCCGCAGTTGCTTCTCGTTCGCGCCCGTCCCGCCAGCAGTCACGTCGAACACCTTGACGATAGCCGTGCCCTGCGTACTGGTGTAGCGCGACGGGCGGCCGAACATGTGGTCAGCGGCGATGCGGCCCTGGCGGTTGGCCGGTCCGGCAAGAGGGATGACCGTGGGCTGGCCAGTGACAGTGTCCGTCACCTGCACCGCATCTCCGACCGCGTAGATGTCCGGGTCGGAGGTGGTCTGGTGGGCGTCGACCACAATTGCGCCGCGCTCGGTCGTCGTCAGATCCGCTGCGCGCGCCAGTCGTGAGTCCGGCCGGACCCCGATCGCCAAGATGACCAGGTCGGCGGGCAGCACGCCGTCGGAGGTGATCACCGAGTCCTGCGTGAAGCCCTGCGCCGTGGCCGATAGGTGCAGCTCCACGCCGTTGCGCTGCAACTCGTGCTGCACCTGCTCGGCCATTTCCGGATCCAACGGCCCGAGCACCTGGTCGGCCGCCTCCAGCAAGGCGACTTCCCATCCCCGATGCCGCAGCGCTTCGGTCATCTCCACGCCGATGTACCCGCCGCCTACGACGACCGCACGTCCGGACCCGGCGTCCACCATGTCCTTGATCCGGTCCATGTCGTCGAGGTTGCGCAGAGAGTGCACCAGCGGCAGATCGATGCCGGGCAGATCCGGGCGGATCGGACTGGCGCCGGTGGCCAGCACGAGTTTGTCGTAGGACTCCACGTAGGTTGCGTCGCCGTCGACTTCGCGAACCGTCACCGTGTGGGCGGCCGGGTCGATGGCCACTACCTCAGCGCCGACCCGCACATCAAGGTCGAGGTTCTCAGCCAGGCTCGCGGGAGTCTGCACCAGCAGCGACGAGCGCTCCGGAATGTCACCGCCGATGTGGTACGGCATGCCGCAATTGGCGAAAGAGACGTACTGGTCGCGTTCCAGCACCACGATCTCGGCTGCCTCGGACAGACGCCGGGCACGGGCTGCGGCAGACATGCCGCCGGCCACACCACCCACCACGACGATCTTGCGGGGTTGCTCCATTACCTCTCCAATGGGAATCCAGCTCGGGTCCAGGCTTGCGTGCCACCGCTGACGTTGACCGCGTCCCAACCCGCTGCTGCCAAGGCATCGGTGGCTTGTGCGCTGCGGATGCCGATCTCGCAGACCAGGTACAGGCGCCGGTCGACGGGCAGATCCCGGTAGTCGCGGGGCAGTACCGACATCGGCACGTTCACGGCACCCGGGATGTGTCCAGCGGCGTATTCGTACGCTTCACGTACATCCACTATATACGCCCCGGGGGTATCTGCAAGGTCCTGTACCCGAATGGCCTCCATGGACCCTCATGCTAGTTCCATGGACCTTCGAACCCAGCCGCCGAGCGTGGCGGACTACGTGCACTTGCGAGCCACGTGCGGCCTCACGACCAAGACACCGGCCCAGGCCGAGCCCGCCATCCGCAATTCCTGGGCGTGGGCAACGGTGTGGGTGGAGGAGCGAGTGGTCGCGATGGGTCGGGTGATCGGCGATGGCGGCTGGTACTTCCACATTGCTGATATGGCGACCCTGCCCGAGTTTCAACGGCGCGGTTACGGCCGGGCGATCCTCGAACACCTGCTGGAACGTATCCAGGCCGCAGCGCCGGAGACTCCTTGGATCACGCTGTTCGCCGATCCGCCCGGCCGGCCGTTGTACGCGAGCATGGGCTTCGTGCCGACGGCCTCGCATGGCTGTGAGGGGATGGAACTGACTTGGCGGTAGTTGAGCTGGCCCTCTCGGAGTCGCGGATCGGCTTACCCGGGACCGCTCAGGGGGTGACGGGACTGCGGAACAACCGCCCGTCGGATTCCGACGCGGTGTAGAGCCACGCCCCGTCCGCGCTGAACGTCACCGCCTCGGCCTGCGGCTGCTGCGGGGGATTGGAGCGCCCAAGCCGGACGCCTGGCGGCAGCCCGCGGTAGCGAGTGAGAGTCGGATAGTCGCGAATCGCGAAGACATCGGTGTCCGGCGCGATGGCGGCGTCGGTGGCGTAGGCGGGCGCCCCGCCCATGCGTTGCACACCGCCCTGCTTGAGCCGGATCCGGAACACCGACCCCCGCAGTTGTTTGCTGACCACCCACACCTGCGTGCCCCGGGCCATCAACCCCTCGGCGTCGACCGAACCGCCGGGGTAGCGAAAGGAATGGACGCGGGCGCTGGCCGTCGCAGCTGTCAGATCGGGCTCGGGCACTTCCAGGACGGACACCGAGTCCCGGGCCGCCAGGTTGTCACCGATGTCCCCGATGAACAGCACCGGCTTGCCGCCACGGCTGCCCATCGCCAGCGCCTCCCAGTCGGTGTTGGGAGCGTTCACCCGCACCTGCCCACGCACAGCACACGTCGCGGCGTCGAGAGCGATCAGGTCGGGCGCGTTTCCGCTGTCGTTGACGGCCCACAGCACGCCGGGGTGCCGCACGGATGCGGCCAGCCCACTGATCTCACCCAGCACGCCGGTATCGAACTTGCAGACCCGCTTCCACTTCCCGGTGGTCCATTCCGGCGCCTGCGGGGTGGGCGGTGGCGCGGACGCCCCACACGCGCCCAGGCTCACCGCGAACAGAGTCGCAAGCAGTCGCATGCGGCCATTGTCACCCGGCAGTTCCTCCGAGTTCTGAAGCGAACCAGTATCCGGAGTCCTTGATGTACCGGTGCTGCGTCTCGTAGTCGACGTAGGCGAGCCCGAAGCGGGGCACAAACCCTTCAGCCCATTCGAAGTTGTCCATCAGCGACCAGCAGAAGTACCCGTCCACCGGGACGCCGCGCTCCATCGCAGCCTTGACCTGGGCGAGATGCGACTGGTAGTAGGCGATCCGGCGCTGATCGTGCACCCGGCCCTCCACCAGCTCGTCGACGAACGACGCCCCGCCCTCGGTCACGACGATCCGCGGGTAGCCGTAGGCGTTCACCATGTCCAGAACCATGCCCAGACCCTCGGGCCGGATCTCCCAGCCCAGTGACGTCTTCTCCACGTCGGGGTCGTCGCCGAAGCCCGGAATCGTCCACAAGCCCGGAATCGGCCGGAACGGGGCGCGCAGCCGCGTGTAGTACTGCACGCCCAGGAAGTCGAGGTCCACCTTGCAGCGTTCGAGGTCGCCGTCCTTGATGTAGCGGCGCATCATGCGCAGGATCGGCGCGTCATCGACGGGATAACCCAGGCCCAGGTTGGGCTCCAGGAACGCGCGGTTGAGCATCGCGTTCGCTGCCCGCTCGGCCCGCGCCGCGAGCTGCGGCCCCGGACCGGTTCCCATCGTCGGGCTCAGGTATTGCGTGGTGCCGACGACAGCGTCGGGGGCGGCAGCGCGCAAGGCTCCGGCGCCCACGGCCGTCGCGAGGTTCACGTGATGCATCGCAGGGAAGAAGTTGTTCAGTCCGCGCCGCCCCGGAGCGTGCTCACCGAGCATGTAGCCCAGCATCGTGAAGGACATCGGTTCGTTGAAGACCATCCAGTTGCGCACGCGATCGCCGAGTGCCTCTCCGACCACGGTGACGAAATCGGCGAAGATCTCGACGATGTCGCGGTTCGTCCAGCCGCCGCGGTCCTCCAGCGCTTGCGGCAGGTCCCAGTGGTAGATCGTCACCCACGGGTCGATGCCCGCGCCCAGGCAGGAGTCGATCATCCGCTTGTAGTAGTCCAGGCCTCGCTGGTTCACCGTGCGCCCGTCCGGCTGGATGCGCGGCCATGACAACGAGAACCGGTACGCGTCAAAGCCCAGGGAGTGAACGAGAGCCACATCCTCGGGGAACCGGCGGTAGGAGTCCGTGGCGACATCACCGGTCGTGCCGTCGAGGATGGTGCCGGGTTTGTGCGTGAACGTGTCCCAGATCGACGGGCCTTTGCCGTCGGCCTGCGGTGCCCCCTCGATCTGGTAGGCCGCGGTGGCCACCCCCCAGGTGAACTCATCCCCGAACTCGCGAAGGCTCATGGTGCAGATCTTGCTCCGCTGGGCAACGGTCTCGCAAAGGCAGCGGCAAGGCCGTGCCAAGATATCGCTGTGGGGCGGGGAGGTCGTGCGAGCCCTATGCCACCATTGACTCAGCAACGTTTCCAGGATCGGTGAAACTCCGAACCGGCGGTGACAGCCCGCGACCCGTGCGAACGGTGGATCCGGTGGAACTCCGGGGCCGACGGTAGGCCATGGCAATGGTGACAGTCCGGATGGGAGGAGACGCCTGCTGGCGCCTGCGCGCATCCTCCCGAGCGTGAAGAAGGAGGGCCCGTGGACGCCGAGATGATGCGTTCGGCTCTGCAACTGGCCGCCGATGTCCGTGGCGCGGTCGGTCCCAATCCGCGGGTGGGCTGCGTGATCGTGCGTGACGGCGAAGTGGTCGGCGCGGGTGCGCATCTGGGAGCCGGCACCCCACACGCCGAAGCGCTGGCACTGGCGGCGGCCGGCGAGCGCGCCCGTGACGCCACCGCCTACGTGACTCTGGAACCGTGCAACCACCACGGCCGCACACCGCCCTGTGCCCAGGCGCTCATCGCTGCCGGCGTTGCGCGCGTCGTGTACGCCGTTGCCGATCCTACGGCCGCATCCGGAGGCGCCGAAACGCTGCGCGAGGCTGGCGTCGAGGTGGCCTTCGCGGATCTGCCGGCGGCGCAAGGATTTCCTCGAACCGTGGCTGTTCGCCGTGACGCACGGCCGGCCGTTTGTGACGTACAAAGTGGCGAGTTCCCTGGACGGGAAGGTCGCTGCCGCCGACGGTACGAGTCAGTGGATCACGGGCGAGGCTGCCCGGGAGTGGGCTCACCTCAACCTGCGCGCACAGGTCGACGCCATCGCCGTCGGAAGCGGCACACTACGTGCCGATGTGCCACAACTCACAGTCCGCGGTGTCGACGTCGTCAAGCAACCAGCCCGCTACGTCCTGGGCAACGAGGTCGCACAGGGCTTCACGACGATCCCTGGACATGACCCCGAGGCATCGCTGCGGCAGATGTTCGACGAAGGTGTGCGCCATGTCCTCCTCGAGGGCGGTCCCACGATCGCCGCCGCGTTCCTGACGGCCGGTGTGGTCGACGAGGTGGTCTGGTTCATCGCACCCATGCTGCTGGGCGCCGGCACGTCTGCCGTCGCCGACATCGGTGTGAGCACGCTTGAGCAGGCGCCGCGCTGGACGATCGTGCAGTCGCAACGAGTCGGCTCGGACGTCGTGATCCGGATGAGGAGGACTTAGGTGTTCACAGGACTGGTGCAACGGGTCGGGGTCGTGCGCGAGGTGATCGGGGAACGCCTGGTCATCCAGACCGGACCCGGCTGGGATTTCGAGCACGGCGAGAGCATCGCCACCAGCGGTGTGTGCCTGACGGTCGTGGATTCCGGCGAGGACTGGTTCGCCGTGGACGTGATGGCGCAGACACTGGCGCTCACGTCCCTGGCCGGTATCGAGACAGGCCGCCGAGTCAATCTCGAGCGGGCGATGCGGCTGGGCGATCGGTTGGGTGGGCATTTGGTGCAGGGGCACGTGGACGGCTTGGCCCGCGTGATGAGTACCGACAACGGCAGGGTCACGTTCGAGCTGCCCGAACAGTTGCGCAAGTACGTCGTCCCGCAGGGTTCCATCTGCCTGGACGGGGTTTCACTGACCGTCTCCGCCACGACCGCCGACGGCGCGGAAGTGAGCCTCATTCCCGAGACGCTCGACGCGACGACGCTCGGTGATCTGCACCCCGGGGACCCGCTCAACGTGGAGGTGGACGTGATCGGCAAGTACGTCGAATCGCTGCTGGGAGGTTACCGATGAAGTTCGATCCGATTCCCGACGCCATCGCGGCGATCGCCGCCGGGCGTGCCGTTGTCGTCGTCGACGACGAGGACCGGGAGAACGAGGGCGACTTGGTCTTCGCCGCTTCCAAAGCCACCGCAGAACTCGTGGGATTCATGATCCGCCACACCAGCGGCGTGGTTTGCGTCCCGATGCGGGGCGAGGAGCTCGACCGCCTGAACCTGCCGCCGATGACCTACGTCAACGAGGACCGCAAGGGCACCGCCTATTCGGTCAGTGTCGACGCCCGCGACGGCATCAGCACCGGCATCTCTGCGGCAGACCGTGCCCGCACGATCCGGACCCTGGTGGACTCGGCGACCGAGCCCTGGGAGATCACCCGGCCCGGCCACGTGTTCCCGCTGCGCGCGCAGCCCGGCGGTGTTCTGCAGCGGGCGGGCCACACCGAGGCCTCGGTGGATCTCGCCGCGTTGGCCGGACTCGCTCCGGCCGGCGTCATCTGTGAACTCGTCAATGACGACGGCTCGATGATGCGGGCCCCGGAGTGCCGCGCGTTCGCCGACGAGCACGGTCTGCTGATGGTGTCGATCGCGGACCTGATCGCCCACATCCGACGCAATCGCAGGCAGGTGGAGCGGGTCGCCGACACCGTCATCCCGACCGAGTACGGCGAGTTCCGCGCCATCGGCTACCGCAGCCTCATCGAGCCGACCGAACACCTGGCGCTGGTCATCGGGGACATCGGCGATGGGCAGGACATCCTGGTGCGGGTACATTCCGAGTGCCTGACCGGCGATGTCTTCGGATCGCTGCGCTGTGACTGCGGGCCCCAGTTGCATGCCGCCATGCAGGCCGTCGTCGACGGAGGGTCGCGGCATCGTCTTGTACGTGAAAGGGCACGAGGGCCGGGGGATCGGGTTGTTGAGCAAATTGCAGGCGTACTCGCTGCAGGACGCGGGCGCCGATACGGTCGAGGCCAACCTCGCACTGGGACTACCCGCCGATGCCCGCGACTACGGCACCGGCGCCCAGATCCTGGCCGACCTGGGCGTGAAGTCCATGCGGCTGCTGACGAACAACCCCGCCAAGCGCGCAGGTCTGGACGGTTTCGGGATCGCCATCACGGAGCGCGTGCCCTTGGAGATCGCACCTAACCCCTATAACGAGAAGTACCTGTCGACCAAGGCGGCGTTGATGGGGCACCAGTTGAAGGAGCAGGCATGAGCGGCGAGGGCAAGGCGCAGGCCGACGTCGTTCCCGCAGAGGGCGTTCGGGTAGCGATCGTCGCGGCCAGTTGGCACGACCAGGTCATGGACGGGTTGCTCGGTGGCGCCCGCCGTTACCTCGCCCAGACCGGCGCGAGTGTCGACGAGTACCGGGTGCCGGGCTCCTTTGAACTGCCGGTCGTCTGCCAGCGGGTGGCCCGCTCCCACGATGCCGTCGTCGCCCTCGGTGTCATCATCCGCGGCGGGACCCCGCACTTCGAATATGTGTCGGCTTCGGTGACCGAAGGACTGGGGCGGGTGGCACTGGACACCGGCACCCCGATCGGTTTCGGCATCCTCACCTGCGACACCGACGCGCAGGCCCTGGACCGGGCCGGTCTGCCGGGTTCCAGTGAGGACAAGGGCGAAGAAGCGGCCGCGGCAGCCTTGCAAACGTGGACACTACTACGACGTCTGGGCTGAAACGTATACCTGTTTGACGCGCTTCTGTGATCAGTTGGCGCTCGTTTGCCGGCGCCGGCGGGTCTAGCCTGAAGTAGCCGGGTGGATCACAGCCTCCCGGGGAGGAGGAATGCCATGCGCACCAGCGTCCGTCTGTTCATTGGCGTCGCCGCCGGCGCCCTTGTGGCAGGGGCCGTCGCGCCTGCCCAAGCCGGCACCACCTGGGGGTCCCCGCAGGAGGTCAGTTCCAAGATCGGCCGCGCGATCTCGCTGTCCAGCGACGGCACCGTCGCCGCCTGGATCCGCACGAACCGGATGACTGGCAGCGGGCCTGTGCGCACCTCGTACTTCAAGAGCCCGAAGAAGGGCTGGACACCCTCGGCTCCGATTCCGGGGACGGCCGGAGTCACTGCTTTGCAGGTCAGTTCGGACGGCAAGACCGCATTCATCCAGACGCCGGGTACCGGCCTGCAGTTGTCGCAGCGGACCTCGGGAAACACGTGGAGCGCAGCCACGACGGTGATTAGCGGCACAAAGTGTGGACGCGGGTGTGATGTCCGCCGATGCGAACACGATCGCCTGGGTCGACTGGACGGGTTCCACGGACTACCCGGACTACCTCCCGGGTTCGGTGTACGTGGCCACGCGACCGGCCGGCGGTGCGTGGAGTGCCCCGGTGCTGGTCGGCAAAATCTCCAGCGACGTGCAGTACAACGACATGGTTCCGCTGGCTCTGTCCAGCGATGGTTCCTCGATCGCCTGGATCGGTGAGACGTTCGCGCTGAAGGTGGTCAAGAAGAACGCGGACGGAACCTGGGCCGCTCCAGTCCTGATCAAGCAGTACGCCGAGGACCCGGCACTGGCGAATCTTGCGTTCAACGCGACCGGCGCCACGCTGATCTGGAACAGCAACTACACCGAGGGTGTGCTGTACTCCAGCCTCGGGGCCACTGGTTGGAGCCCGGTCGGATACGTCACGAGTGACGACGTTTCCGCCAGCGCCATCACGCCCAAGGGGACGGTCGTTGTGTACAACAACGAGGACGACCAGGTCGTCCTGCGCACCTGGAACGGCACGAAGTGGGCCAAGAAGACCGTGATCGGGTCGGCCGGCAATGCCCAGTTCGCTGTGGTGAACAAGACCATCGCGTGGACCGCCAACAAGTACCAGGGCTCGACGTTGCGCGCCAGCATCTACGCCAAGGGCAAGTGGCAGCCGAGCACGAAGCGTTCGAGCGCGGCCCAGAGCCCGGCGCTGACGGCCAACGGCATGACGCTGGCCTGGGGGGCGACCTCTAACAAGCGCACGTACGCCGCCAAGCGCTGAGGTCGGACGCCGGGTGCATCGAGGCGCGGCCAGCCTCCGGCCCCGCAGGCTGGCCAGAGCCGTTTGATTGACAATGGCGCAGCACCTCTACGCTGGGCGTGTGAAGTCCTTCGATGAACTCTGGACCGAGTTGTCCACCCGGGTCGCGACCGAGGACCCCCATTCGGGGACCGTCAAACTCGTGAACGCCGGGGTGCACGAGGTCGGCAAGAAACTGGTCGAGGAGGCCGCCGAAGCCTGGATGGCTGCAGAGCACGAGTCGAAGGAGCGGGCCGCGGAGGAACTGTCGCAATTGCTGTACCACGCGCAAGTCATGATGCTCGCCCTCGGCCTCACGCCCAAGGATGTGGGAGAGTTCCTGTGACCCTGCGGGTCGCCGTTCCGAACAAGGGGCAACTCAGCGAACCGGCGCGCGCCATGTTGCGCGAGGCCGGGTATCTGCGCAGCGCCGGCCAGCGCGAACTGATGGTCAACGACCCGGACAACGACGTCGACTTCTACTTTCTGCGGCCCAAGGACATCGCCACGTACGTGGGACAGGGCACGCTCGACCTCGGGATCTGCGGTCGGGACATGCTCGTCGACTCCGGCGCTCCGGTCGCGGAAGTGATCGAACTCGGCTTCGGCCACTCGACGTTCCGGCTGGCGGCGGGTACAGGCACCACCAGCGTGGATGGCAAGCGCATCGCAACGTCCTACCCGGGACTCCTGCGGGACTGGCTGGAGCGGACCGGGACCGAGGCCACGTTGGTGCGTCTGGACGGGGCCGTTGAGAACGCCGTAGGGCTGGGCGTCGCGGATGCGGTTGCAGACGTCGTGGACACCGGCAACACGTTGCGACAGGCCGGATTGACCGTGCTGGGCGAGCCGCTGCTGGTCAGCCAGGCGCTGCTCGTTCGACCAGCCGGGAACGGTGATCCCGATGCGAAAGAACAGACTTTCGTGCGCCGGCTGCAGGGAGTCATCGTCGCCCGCGCCTACGTCATGGTCGAGTACGACATTTCGCAGGATCTGCTGGAAGCGGCCTCCGCGATCACCCCGGGACTCGAGTCGCCGACCGTCGCGCCGCTGAGCAAGCCCGGCTGGTTCGCCGTCCGTGCGATGGTGGAGCGCGCCAGCGTGCACCAGGTGATGGACGAGCTGTTCGAACTCGGCGCCCGAGCGATCCTGGTCACCGACATCCACGCCTGCCGGCTATGACCAGCCTGCCCGAGACCCTCGATGCCCTGCTCGACCCCGGCAGCGAGTTGGTCGCATTCGACTCCCAATTCCCCTGGGACGACGACGACTACTTCCAGACCCTGTCCCGAGCGCGGGGACGCAGCGGCGTCGACGAGAGTGTGCTGGTGCTGCGGGCACGGATCGCCGGTCACCCGGTTGTGGTCATCGGTGGTGAGTTCGCCTTCCTCGCCGGCTCGATCGGGCAGGCAGCAGCCGACCGCGTTGTCATGGGTTATCTGCACGCGACCGCGGAACGCCTGCCCGTCATCACGTTGCCGACGTCCGGCGGCACTCGGATGCAGGAGGGCACGGCAGCGTTCTTCCGGATGACCGACATCGCCCGCGTGGCCGGCGAACATCGCGCAACGGGCGCGCCCCGGATCGGCTGGCTGCGCAACCCGACGACCGGCGGTGTCATGGCCACGTGGGGTTCTTACGCGGACGTGACGGCAGCCGAACCCGGGGCCCTGCTGGGATTCCTCGGCCCGCGGGTGTACGAGGCGTTGCACGAGCGGCCTTTCCCGGAGGGCGTACAGACCTCCGAAAACCTGGCACGGGTGGGCGTTATCGACGACGTGGTGGCGTTGCCGGATCTGTACGCCTGGGTCCGCGGCATCCTCGATGTGACCAACGGCCGGGACGAGCACCTGCCCGTCCAGCCACCCGGTGACGGCGGAGTGGTCGATGCCTGGGAGGCGGTCGAACGCACGCGTGGGCCCCGCCCCGGCCCGGATACGGTCCTGGACCTCCTGACGAGCCGAACGGAGTTGCACGGAACCGGCGCTGGGGAGAACGGTCGCGGCATCCGGGTCTGCCTGGGTCGCCTGCGCGGTCGGCGGGTTGTGGTGATTGCGCAGACCCGGCAAGAGGTGACCCCCGGCGACTTGCGCTTCGCCCGCCGCGGCTTGCACCTCGCGCAGCGGTGGGGCGTCCCGGTTGTGACTCTGATCGACACCCCCGGGGGTGAGTTGTCGGTGGCCGCCGAGGAAGGCGCCATGGCCGGTGAGATCGCGCGCACGTTGCAGGACCTGACCGCGCTGACGGTGCCCAGCGTGTCCTGCATCATGGGTCAGGGTTGTGGGGGAGCGGCGCTCGCGTTGATCCCGGCAAAGACGCGGTTGTGTCTGGAGAACGGTTGGGTGTCCCCGCTGCCGCCGGAAGGAGCGTCCGTGATCAGTCATCGCACGCCCGACCGCGCGGCGGAGATGGCGCGCCAACAGGGCGTTGGGGCAACGAGTCTGCTGGCCGCCGGAGTCATCGACCGGGTGCTGGCCGAAGGTCCCGACCTCGCCGAGACCGTGGCCGATGCCGTGGCTGCTGCGCTATGAACGACGGATGGCAACGGGCGACGAAGTTCCAGAATGACACTGGGCAGGCCGACCTGGCCTTGCGCGAGTTGCTGGGTGATCCGGAGACGTACGCCGCACAACGCGCAATCGTCGAATCGGTCCGCACCGGGCGGCTGCTGATCGCGGCCGTGCAGGCCGATGTCCCGGCGTGTGACGACCACGACGGGCACGACCACGAGCATGAACACGAACATCAGCCCGGGATGGATCGCATGGGCACCGCGATTCTCACGGATACCTCCGGCCGACGGGCCTTGCTCTGCTTCACGGGAGTGGACTCCCTGACCACTTGGCGCGCGGACGCCCGACCGGTTCCGGTGACCGGGGTCGAGGCGGCCCAGGCCGCTCTGCAGGAGGACTGCTCGGCGCTGCTGATCGACGTCGCGGGCCCCATCCGCTACGCGATTGCGGGCACCGGCTTGTGGGCGCTGGCCGGCGGCGGACGGTGGGTGCACCCCTTGCAGGAACCCGAGGTCGCGCACGTGCTGGACGAGACCCTGACACAAAGCAGTCTGTCGGGCCGCTTCCGCGTCGATCCCTCCACAGTGGACGGCGTGGCGCTGGAACTGCAAACCGACGACGCCGCAGCGGCCAAGACCCTCGCATCTCAGATCGGGGAGCTCCCGGCAGTCCGGGCGCGGGTCAGTTCGCTGGAGGTGCGACTGGTCCGGTGAACTTCTCTCCGGGTCCCTTGCCAGGCTCGTCCGGCACGATCGACGCCTCCCGGAAGGCCAGTTGCAGCGAGCGCAGGCCGTCCCGCAGTGGTTTGCCGTGGAACGTCCCGATGTACGGCGTGGCGGCCATGAGCAAACCCGCCAACGACTCGATCAACGTCCGCGCCTCGTCGAGGTCGGCTTCCTCCGGATCCTCGCCGAGCCCGCACTTCACGGCTGCCGCAGTCATCAGGTGCACTGCAACCGTTGAGACGACTTCGACAGCGGGGACCTCGGCGATCTCGCGGGCTTCCTCGGTCATGCCATCAGCATTTCATGGCTAGGCTCCGGGCATGCGCAGAGAGGACGTGGTAGCCGGGCTGCGCGAGATGTTCGGGGTCGAACCGGAACTCGACGAGCCCACAAGCCAGCCTTGGGCCGCAGTCAAGTACGGCACCGAGGGGCTCAATGGGGTCGTCCGCGCCCGAGTGGGGGACCGCAGCGTCATCGTGAAGCTCAACCCAGAACGGGGGATAGGGCAGACCCTGATCCCGTGGATCGTGCAGGAGTACGGCATCTCGCTGCCGCGTCCGTACTCGAGCTTCGAAGCCGCTGCCGTCACCTCCAACACCGGCGAGCGCGAACGCGCGGCTTACAGCTTGCACGCGTTACGGGACGTTCTGCCGCAGGAACTTGGCCGCTTCGGCACGGCGCTGGTCCTGGAGGACCTCGGTGAGATCGACGGACTCGACCCGAGCGGTGCCATCGCCCGCTGGTCCACTGACCGGATCGAGCAGGCGCTGGTGGGCGCTGCGGCGTTCCACGCCGCCACCCGTGGCCGCGATTTCCCGTGGACCGTGCAGCGCCCGAGCACGGCGACCATATGGGCTGACCGGGAATTGTGGCTCGCGCAACTGGACGATGCCGCAGCCCGCTTCCCCGACATCGTCACGCCGGAAGTCCACACCACCCGCCGCCGCACCATCGACACCATCCAGAACTGGCACCCGGCCAAAGACGCGATGCCGGCGACACTGGTGCACAACGACTACAACCAGCGCAACGTCGGCTTCCGTGACTCCGGCGACCTCGTCGTCCTCGATTGGGAACTTGCCCGGGTCGACACTCCACAGCGCGACGTCGTTGAGTTGCTGACCTTCACCCTCGACGCGCACACGCAGGTCGACGAACTGCTGCATCTGCTCGCCGTTCACTGGCAAGCACTGGCCGACAACGGCCTCGAGGTCGACCCAGACACCTACGCCCGAGCCGCAGCTGCGGAGTTCCGGGTGCAGTCGTTCGACCGAGTCGGGATGCAACTTCTGTTCGGCGCCGCGTTCGACTTGCCGTACCTGAAGCGCATCAACCGCACTGTCGACCAGTTGGTCGCGTTGACGCAGGAGTAGCCCGGCGGCCGCTGGATACCGTTGTTCCATGACCGACTGGGCAGCCCTGGTGGCGCAGACGCAGCAGGACAACCCCCATCTGGAACCGAACCTGCACGACCTGCTGCCGCTGATCCGCGATGCGGACGCCGAAGTGCGCCGCCGGGGCATGCCCTATCCCGGGACCCTGCGCTGCATCGTCACGATCTGCGCCAAAGCCGACTCCGAACTGGTCCCCGCACTGAGCGAGAACGAGACGCCAGTTCCGCAAACCGCTGACGATCTGCTTGCTGTCTACGCCGGCGGCAACTGGCGCGCCCTCGGGCTGGCCGCCGCAGCGTGGCTGCAGGCCAGTTGATCCTGCCTGCTACCCTTGAGAAGTCCTGTGCAAGTGGAACGAACCGTTCCCACCTCCCGTGCCTAGAGCACGGTGGTCAACGGGTACCTGATTCTCAGGTGCGCCTTTCCGCTTGCCGCACGTGCAACAAGGAGGCGCCACATCAGCGAAGAACCACGCGTCAACGACCGCATCCGGGTGCCGGAGGTCCGTTTGGTCGGACCCAACGGCGAGCAGGTCGGCATCGTCCGAGTGGAAGATGCTCTGCGACTGGCAGCGGAATCAGACCTCGACCTCGTCGAAGTCGCCCCGATGGCCAAGCCACCGGTGTGCAAGCTCATGGATTACGGCAAGTACAAGTACGAGACCGCCCAGAAGGCTCGTGAGGCTCGCCGGAACCAGACCCACACCGTCATCAAAGAGATGAAGCTTCGGCCCAAGATTGACAAGCACGATTACGAGACCAAGAAGGGTCACATCGAGCGGTTCCTGGGGCAGGGCGACAAGGTCAAGGTCACCATCATGTTCCGCGGTCGTGAGCAGTCCCGCCCCGAGCTGGGGTTCCGACTGTTGACCCGGTTGGCCGAGGACGTTGAAGAGTTGGGATTCGTGGAGGCGGCGCCGAAGCAGGATGGCCGCAACATGATCATGGTGCTCGCACCTCACCGGAAGAAGACCGCCGGCGCCCGCGAGCAGCAGCAATAACAGGAGAGATACGAAGATGCCGAAGATGAAGACCCACAGCGGCGCCAAAAAGCGCATGCGAAAAACGGGCCGCGGCAAGATCATGCGCGAGCAGGCGAACAACCAGCACATGTACGAGCAGAAGAGTTCACGCCGTAAGCGCCGCCTGCGCCGCGACCAGGTACTGAGCCCTGGGGACACCAAGATCGCCAAGCGCCTACTGGGCGAGCGCTGAGGAGGACTGACCCATGGCACGAGTGAAGCGCGCAGTAAACGCGCAGAAGAAGCGTCGTAGCACCCTCGACAAGGCCAGCGGCTACCGCGGCCAGCGCTCCCGGCTGTACCGCAAGGCCAAGGAGCAGATCACGCACTCCGGTGTGTACGCCTACGATCACCGCAAGGACCGCAAGGGTGATTTCCGTCGCCTGTGGATCCAGCGGATCAATGCCGCCGCCCGCGCAAACGGCATGACGTACAACCGATTCATCCAGGGTCTGCGGCTGGCGGGCGTCGACATCGACCGCCGCATGCTGGCCGACCTCGCCGTCAACGACGAGAAGGCCTTCGCCACGCTGGTCGAGACCGCCAAGGCGGCTCTGCCTTCCGCAGCCTGACCTGATGCCCTCGGACGGCCCGACCTCGGTCACCAGCGACCGGGTGCGGGCCGTTCGTCGGCTCTGGACGCGCAAGCATCGCCAGAAGTCCGGGCGTTTCGTGGCCGAAGGTCCGCAGGCCGTGCGGGAAGCGCTGGCGGCCGGCGTGGTCGAGGTGCTCTACAGCGTTGAGCCCCGCGACGGTGCCGTCGTGGTGCCCCCCGAGGTGCTCGCCGCGATGTCCGAGACCGTCACCCCGCAGGGCGTGCTGGCAGTCTGCCGATTTCTGCCCTTCGAGCCGTCGATGGACCCGCAGCTCATCGTCGTCCTGCACGACGTGCGCGACCCGGGCAACGCCGGCACCATCCTGCGCACGGCTGACGCCGCGGGGGCCGACGCCGTGTACTTCACCGGCGACTCGGTTGACCCCTACAACGGCAAGTGTGTGCGCAGCACCGCTGGTTCGTTGTTCCACATCCCCTTCACCTCCTGCGACCTGGCCGACGTTCCGACGCAGGGCATGCAGGTACTCGCCACGTCGGGCGCGGGGAAGCGCGACCTACGTGACGTTGACCTCACTCAGCCCATCGCCTGGGTGTTCGGCAACGAGGCGCACGGTTTGCCGGACCTTGGTCTGCCCACTGTCTCCATCCCGATCTTCGGGCAGGCCGAATCGCTCAACCTCGCCTCGGCCGCGGCCGTGTGTCTTTACGCGAGTGCCTTGGCTCAGAGCCAAAGGCCCGGTCGCCCCAACCTTTGAAGGACGCCAAGATCGCTTCAGCGCTATTGTGTTGGCATCGGAGAGGTCTTATGGGGGGCCAATGCTGTGCGTCTTGCTCTGGAATGATCGCCGTTCGTCTGGGTTCTGTGAGGACACGACTCTGAGCGTGACGTCATGAACAGGCTGCTATCCGCCGGCACTGCATTTGCCGCTGCAGCCAGTCTGCTTGCCGTGCCCGGTGCCGCTGCAGCAGACAGCCCACCAACGCTCACCGGCGCTCTGACCGATGCCTACCTCTGGTCCTACGTGACCTATGACGGGCGTACGGGCGACGACGGCGTCGCGATCATCGCTCGCTCGCACCAAGAAGAAGGCGGGTTGGACACTCCAACGGGGTGGTACATGCTCGAGGGCACGACCACAGCGCAGGTTCTGTGGGGAGCGTCCACCTCGGCGCCGAGTGGCACTAGCGCCAACTGCACGCACTCGATCTCAGTAGGAGCTGCGGTGCTGTACCAGGGAGTGCCCACCAGGGCTCTGGCGACGTGGATCAATCCTTGGATCGACTTCGACTTCCTGGACCTTCGCCGGGGTGTCACAGTGGCAGGACCACAACTGGCAGATTTGACAAAGTCGCCGGGGAGGCATTCAGCTTCGGCCATGATCGACTGCGGCGATTTCGGGACCGCGCGCTGGATCACCCCGATAGTCGTTCTGCCTCGTCCAGATCCGGAGCGTCCCACCGGGGTATCCATAGAAGACGGCGCCGACTTCACCAACAGCAAGCGTGTTCGATTGTGGCTGGGGTGGGAAGGACTCGTCGACAAGGTTCGCCTCTCGAACGACGGTGGCTTCGCACCATCCAGGACGAAGGAGATCGCGCTGGACCAGCGTGGCGCACTGGACTGGACGCTGGTCGAACTGGCCGCCGAACGCATTCCTCGTCAGGTCTATGTCAAGTTCCACAGCGTCGAGCAGGGTTGGCTGCGGCAGACCTATAGCGACGACATCATCCTGGACACCGTGCGGCCGGAGATCCTGAGTGCCTCGATCGACTCAGGTGGCAGCGTTTCGCAACTGACAGCGTCGAAGCGTCCCTTGCGAGTCCGCGCCAAGGACAACAAGTCCGGAGTCGCTCAGGCGCAGATCGCCGCCGGGAAACCCCGAACCACTGCCCGAGTGGTCACCTTCGGGAAACGCTTGTCCGCGCCGACTCGCGGCGCAGTCTTCGTCCGAGTGCGAGACGGGGCAGGCAACTGGTCGAAATGGACTCGGGCACGCTAGCTCGCCCGGATGAGTGAAAGAGGTTCTTGGCATGAGGCACTCCTCCGTCCTTCTCGCAGGCCTACTGGTGGTGGGTGGCATTTCGCCAATTCAGCCAGCAGAGGCGGACAGCGACTGCGTTCTCACAGGGGATCTGATCCGTGTCAGCGCCTCGGTTTGGCAGTGTCCTGGTGATAACACCGCCCTCTTTCCGCAGTCAGGGGGAAGCGAGCAGTTCCTGCCTGCGATGTTCGTGTGGAACGTCACCGCGGGCAGCGCTACCTTGCCGCAGCAGTTGGTCTGCCGGCAGAGTGTGACGCTCGCGGGCCGACGGATCACGGGAGATGTTGACGTGGACATGTCCGCTGCCGTCGGAGGAGCGGGCCCATCCGTGAGGCCCTCCGCCTCGGGACAGGTCGCGATAGATCAGGCCGCCGCCAATGCGGCCTTGTCCGTGCTAGGGGATGGTGTCATGCGCTTCGCGCTCGACTGCGGTGCAACCGGCAGTGCGACGTGGAGTACCGCCTATCGCGTGCTACCGAACCCCCCGGCAGATCGTGAGTCCGGTGTTTCCATCAATGATGGAGCTGACTACACCAACGATCCGCAGGTCAAGCTGTTCCTGGGATGGCGTAGCTGGGAGACAAGCCGGGTGAAGGTCTCCAATGACGGTGGCTTCGCCCCGTCACGGACCCGGACCTTCCCGATCACCGGCACTGATCCGATCGACTGGCGACTTGTCGTGCTCGGCAATGAACGTCTCCCGAAGACCGTCTACGTGAGATTCGGGATGGAAGGAGGGGGTTGGGAACCGGTCACCTACACGGATGACATCGTGCTGGACACGGTGCAGCCGCAGATCCTGTCGTTGAGCTGGGCGACTCCGACGGCCCTGTCTTTGTCAGCGGCCCATCGCAGCCTGCGGGTGAAGGCCAAGGACAACCGATCCGGGCTCAAGGCCATGCAGATCGCAAAGGGCAAGCCGCGGAAGCAGGCGAAGATCATTAAATACAGCAGGACGACGTCGGTGCCCGCCTCCGGTCGGGTCTTCGTCCGGGTGCGCGATGGTGCCGGCAACTGGTCGAAGTGGCAGTCCGCCGACTAGCGGTAGCGCTGGACCCGTCACGCGTCAAAGAGGAGGCAAAGAATTGAACCGTCGCCAGATCAGCACCGTCGCCGGTCTGGCCGTTGTGTTTGGCATAGTGGCCGAGGCTCCCGCCGTCGCGAGAACCGACGATTGTGTCGTCACCGGCCGCATCGTGCAGGCCTCAGTCACGATCATGGGGACGGGCGCTTTCAGCGGATGTCCGAGAACAGACGGGGAGTCAACAGATCAGCGGGTGGTCCTGCCGCAGAACTGGGCGGGCGATTCGATCGAGTGGTCGCTGGCCGGCAATGGTCTTGGCAGCCGGATGCGGTGCACTGCAAACATGGTTTTGAACGGTGTGTCCGTTACGCCGAACCTGCCCGTGGATGTGGACGTGCAGCAATTCTGGACACCAGGACTGGCTGCGCCGCTTGCCGCGCCGACGAACTGGCGGTCCTGGGGGCCATACCAAAGGCCCGACGCGGCGTCCCTAGCCCGCGCGCTCGCCGACCCCACGCGGTCCAGGACAGCGAACTTCGCAGTCGACTGCGGTCAGGACGGTTCGGCCTCGTGGAGTCGCGCCTTGGATGTTCTGCCAGCGCCCCCAGAGGAGAGAGACCCAGGGCTGTCCATCGACAATGGAGCGGAGTACACGAACTCGACTAAGGTTCGGCTCTTCCTCGGTTGGGAGAAGGGACAACTCTACGACGAGGTGAAGGTCTCCAATGACGGGGGTTTCGCGAAGACCCGGCCAAAGGAGTTCGAGTTGACCAGTTCAGATCCAATTCCCTGGGAACTGGTGTCTTCGGGTAGTGAGCGTCTGCCGAAAACCGTTTACATCAAGTATCGAGTCGGGTCCTACCCTGCGTATTGGGTCGACAAGATCTACACCGATGACATCATCTTGGACACAATCAAGCCTGAGGTAGTGTCTGCTTCGCTTGGCGGTTCCGGGTTGACGGCTCTAGCCGCCTCTGCCCGTACCGTGCGGGTGAGGGCCAGGGACAACAAATCGGGTATCGCGTCGATGCAGATCTCCACTCGCAAGCCTAAGAAGAAGGCCAAGGTCGTGAAGTTCCGCAAGTCCGCGAAGGTCGCCACGTCCGGACGGGTGTTTGTGCGGGTCCGCGATGGCGCTGGTAACTGGTCGAAGTGGAGGAGTGCCGCCTAACACGTGCTACCGCACGGGCTAGGCAGGCGCCATCGGCGCAGCCACACTCCTGGTGCTGCGGTACGTCACTCCTGCAACTCAGTCGATGGGCTCCTCGTAGTCATAGGGCCAGGTCGTGTGCTCGGTTCCCAGCGGACTCGTCCAGATCAGCGAGCCATCCGGACCACCCCGCACCTCGCCAGCCCGAGTGGGTTTTGACCCGGTGATGACCGCGTGATGCGCACGCGAGGTTCTCGGACGTTGTGGGTCCATCCGGCCAGGCAATCACGTGGTCGGTGTCGGTGTGCCGGGCTTGAGTCGAGCAACCCGGAAACCGGCAGTGCCGGTCACGGGCCCGGACAAATCGCTTGACCGGGTCCGGGATCCGATAGGCCTCGGTGCTCAGATCGATCAGCCTGCCAGTCACCGGCTCAGTCACCAGCCGCTGCCAGCGGGCGTCCTCGCACAGGGCCAGGTAGCGGGCGTGCGGCCCGTCGACCGATCCGAACCCGTCGATGCCAGCACCGCTGTCCTGCAGCGAAGCCAGGGTGTCGGCCGGGATCACCACATCCACGCGGATGTCCAGATGCACCTTCTCGGCCAAGATCTGCTCGAGCGCGTCGACCCGCTTCTGCTCCAGAGTCCGGTCGTCGGTGTAGGTCCGGGCAACCTCATCCAAGGTCTTGAGCAGCAAACTGGCCGTACCCGCGGGCAGGTAGCCGAACAGGTCAGCCATCCCATGTGCCCGTGCGTAAGCGCCGATGTGCCGCTTGTCCCACGCTGTGGCCCGCCGCCTCTCCGCTTCCCGTTCGGCGATGCTCGGGTCGTGGTCGACCAAGCAGCCGGGTCACGTACCGGCGGGTCTCGTGCGCGGTATGGTTCTGCGCGAAAGTGAGCGCCTTGGCCTCCATGGCATCGCGGGCAGCGCCTTCGATCTCATCCGAGACCGGTACTGATGATCTGCGCCCGAGTCATGTCGATCAGCCCCTCGGCCAACGCCTGCCACACCGCGGGCCGGGCACACACCGCCTCACTGGCGTCCACCAGGTGCGACGCCGCTCGCGTGGAGATCACGGTGATGGCCGCGACCGTTTCAGTGGCTCCGGACAATCGGTAGCCCATGGCCTCGATCCGGCTCTCGACGGCGGTCACCGTCGCTGCCCGCATAGCCTGCGCCGCGCGCAGCGCTTGCTCGACGCGCACCAGCTCCTCAGCCAACTCGTGCTCGTCAAGCATCGCCAGACGAGCCATCTCTTCCGCCAGATCTCGGCCGGGCGGTGCGGCCTGTTCAACCCTCATGCTTCATTCTCGAACAGGGGTACGACACGTAGGACGAGGTGTATGTGTAGCGTTTTCGCTACACTGATTGTGTGACCAGTGCGTCCCTGATCCGTGACACCCGCGAGAAGGCCGGCCTTAGTCAGTCGGACCTCGCCCGGCGTTCCGGAATTCCCCGCACCGCAATTAGCGCCTACGAACATGCCCGCCGAGTGCCGACCACGGACATCATGTTGCGGCTTGCGGAGGCTTGCGGTGCCCACCTGGAAGCGCGGCCTCGGCCGCGCGTGGACCTCACCCGCAATGGTGGGGCACTCGAGCAGGTACTGGACCTCGCCGAACACCTGCCCACTCGCCGCCGTACCCGGCTGACCTTCCCGCCCTTGCCGACATAAGCGTCCTGATCGATGGACTCCTGGCAATAGCCGTGTTCAAGGCCTACGGCAACCGGACGAAGGACTGGGCGGACCTCGAAGCGATGGCGGAGGCGGCCAGCTCGACGTCACTGGGGTAGCCGCTTTTGTGAGGAATCTCCTGGGCGAAGACCCGAGGCTCGGCCGGTTGGCGGCGCGACCTAGCGGTCCCGCGCCTGCAGGTCCAACCACCGCATGATCCCCGCCACGTTCGCCGTCGTGCTCGACAACTCCTCCTGCTTGGCCAGCAGCTCCGAATCCTCGTACAGATACCCATGCCGGACCCGGGCCTTCTCCCGGACCATCGCTACGGCGTGGTCCAGGTCAGGGCTGATCTCTCGCGCCGCGCGCACCGTGTCCACCCACGCGTGCAGTTCGTCGATCGACGCGTCCAGCACCTCGTCGATCTCGGTGACCGGCCCGAAATGGCTGAACAACAACCGCGTCGGCCCAACCTCCCGCATCGCAGCCAACGAGCTCAACGTCAGGTCGAGGTCGAAGTCCGGCGGGGGAGTGGCCGGGCGCACGTCCGCCGTCTCAGGCACGTACACCCCGGCCGCATCGCCCGTGTACAGATCGCCAGTCGCCGAATCCACGAGGCCAATGTGATGCGACGCATGTCCGGGATTGTGGAACGCCGCCAAGTGCCGCCCGTCGCCGAGATCCACCTCGCCGCGCTCCGCAATACTCACGATTCGCGTAGCTGGCGTTGGCTGCAGGTCCCCGAACAACCGGTCCATGGCCTCGCCGAACACTCGGTGCGCACTGGCCACCAGCCGCGACGGGTCGGCCAGATGCCGGGCACCTCGCTCCTGCACGACAACGTCGGCGTTTGGGAATGTCTCGGCCAGGTCGCCGACCCCACCCGCATGGTCCAGATGGATGTGCGTGACGACGATCGTGGCCAGGTCAGCGGGCCCGATTCCCAGTTGTGCGAGCTGCTCAACGACCACCGGAGCGCTGCGCGCGCTGCCGGTCTCCACCAGGCACGGCTTGGAGGAGCGGATGAGGTAGGACGACGTGATGTCCTCGTAGCCGCCCATGCGGGTGTCCATCATGAAGACGTCGTTGCCCAGGTCCACGGTGTCGCGGTGCATGGTGCCATCGAAGCACTTGCCGCAACATGCACCAAGCCGACATCGGAGAGACCTGTCCGAAGGGCGCATGAATATGCCCCCGACAAGGAGGATCTGATAGCCCGCCTGGGTAACGCGCCGCTCGTCGGCACAATCCGGCCCTTCGGTCGGCGCCGCGTGCCACATGTGGCAGTTTTGGCATTTGGACTCGGGTGACACCAAGGAGGATCCGACCGAATTCCGATACATGGCCTCGTCCTGCCTAGGGGCTGCGTCTTGTCGGACCCCCAACGCACAATGAAGTCAACGACGAGGGGAATGCAAGGGATGGTCCGCAAGAACCGACATCGCATTCAGGTGCGAGTCATTCAAGCGGAGCAACACACCATCTCCAAGATCGGAAGCAAGCACGGCATCTCATGGGACGAGGTGCAAATGGCCATCCAAACACCGGCCCCAGTCTGGGTCACAAGGCACCCGAAGTTCGCAGATCGCTACCTGGTCGAACGCAACGGTCTCGTCATGGTGATTGCCGAGATTTCAACGGAAACCGACGTTTACATGCTCGTTACTGCATTCAGGAAGTGAAAGGGGGATAGTGATGAACGTGGCAGGTTTCGCCGACATGACCAAGGAAGAAGTGCTCGCCGAGTTTGAGCACGGCTTCACCATGGTCGCGGGCGATGAAGGGACAGTCGAAGCCGTCGACGTCGCCGACTACATTCTCAAGACGCACGGCCCCATGGAGAAGATCAGGCTGCAGAAGACCCTCTACTACTGCCAGGCCGTAAGCCTCGCGATTCTGCGGCGCCCGCTCTTTGGAGATCCCATCGAGGCGTGGAGTATGGGGCCTGTGGTCAGAAATGTCCGCGATCGGTGGCTGGTCAAGGACGGGCAAAACCGTCACCTGATCTACGCAGTGACTGGAGGTGACGGGTCTCTGCTGACTGAGCAGGAGCAGGCCGCAGTAGATCTCACCATGGCTGCGCTCAAAGACCGAGGCAAGTGGGACCTGGTCGACGCATCCCACGCCGATCAGGCATGGAAACATGCGAGAGAACGCGCAGGTGCCGGACCGACTGACTCCGCCGATGCAGTCATGCATCTCGACGACATCGCTCGGTCCTTCGTTCCCGGCTTGCATGACCTGGTCGCCCATCCCGACTGAACGCAGGCTCCGAAGCCACGCATGCGTATCCCCTCGACCGCTATGGCACCACAAGCGCGAGCCTGCGTTGATCCAGGCCACCGGGGCCATAGACCAGCCCGGGCCCGCAAACCGGCTTGAAGTCCCCCAATAGAATTCAGGAGTGTCCGCACCCAACAAGAACTTCGACCCGGTGAGCCCGGCGGCGCTCGATCCGGCGAACCTGCAAGCCGCGGTGGACGAGGCGCTCGCAGCGATCGCCGGAGCGCAGGATCTCGCAGCGCTCAAGCAGGTCCGGCTCGACCATGCGGGTGATCGTTCCCCGCTGGCCCTGGCCAACCGCGAGATCGGTGCGCTGCCGCCCAGCGCGAAGGCCGAGGCCGGCAAGGCTGTCGGTGCTGCTCGCGGTCAAGTGACCCAGGCGATGAAGGCCCGCGAGGCGGAACTCAAGCAGGCTGAGCGCGAGCGGATCCTGACCAGCGAGCGCGTCGACGTGACGATGAGCAGCGACCGCGAACCCGTGGGCGCTCGGCACCCGATCCACACGATCATGGAGCACATCGCCGACGCGTTCATCTCGATCGGCTACGGCGTCGTCGAGGGTCCCGAGCTCGAGTCCGAGTGGTTCAACTTCGATGCGCTGAATATCGGCCGCGACCACCCCGCCCGCACCATGCAGGACACGTTCTTCGTCGACCATCCGGACAGCGGCGCGGTCCTGCGCACGCACACCTCCCCGCTGCAGATCCGTACGATGCTGGAGCAGGCGCCGCCGGTCTACGTCGTCTGCCCGGGGCGGGTGTACCGCACCGACGAACTTGACGCCACCCACACGCCGGTCTTCCACCAGGTCGAGGGCCTGGCCGTGGACCGCGGCCTGAGCATGGTCGACCTCAAGTCGACGCTTGACTGGTTCGCCGCCACCATGTTCGGCGAGGGGATCGTGACCCGGCTGCGGCCGAGCTACTTCCCCTTCACCGAACCTAGCGCTGAGGTAGACCTTGAGTGTTTCGCCTGCCGTGGCGAGAGCGTCGGCAACCCCGACCGTCCCTGCCGCACCTGCTCCAGCGAGGGCTGGATCGAGTGGGGTGGCTGCGGCATGGTCAACCCCCGGGTCCTGAAGTCCTGCGGCATCGACCCAGACGAGTTCACCGGTTTCGCGTTCGGCATGGGCATCGAGCGCACCCTGATGTTCCGCCACGGGATCACCGACATGCGTGACCTCGTCGAGGGGGACCTGCGTTTCACCGCCGCCTTCGGAATGGACAGCTGATGCGTGCACCACTGAGCTGGATCCGCGAGTACGCCGCCCTGCCCGAGCAGGTCAGCGCCCGCGAGGTCGCCGAGAAACTGATCGGCATAGGCCTGGAAGTGGAGTCTGTCGACGAAGTCTCGGTCAGCGGTCCTCTGGTCATCGCGCGGGTCGACAAGATCGAGGAACTCACCGAGTTCAAGAAGCCGATCCGCTACTGCCAGGTCGACGTCGGCGACGCCGTCCGCGGCATCATCTGCGGTGCGACGAACTTCGCCGAGGGCGACATCGTCGTGGCCGCGCTGCCCGGCGCAGTCCTGCCCGGCAACTTCGAGATCAGTGCGCGCAAGACTTACGGTCACGTCAGCGACGGCATGATCTGCTCCGGTCGGGAGTTGGCGATCAACGACGAGTACGACGGCATCATGGTGCTCCCTGAGGGCACCCCTGGTGAGGACGCCCGCCCGGTGCTCGGCCTGGACGACGCCGTCCTCGACATCGCCGTGACGCCGGACCGCGGCTACTGCCTGTCGATCCGGGGGATCGCGCGGGAAGTGGCACTCGCCTTCGACGTGCCGTTCACCGATCCCGCCTCCCAGGTGCCCGACCTGTCGGCCGACGGGCCCACGCACCCCGTAGAGCTGATCGACGGGGCAGACCGGTTCACCGCGCGGGTGCTGACCGGCCTCGACCCCGACGCGGAGAGCCCCGTGTATTTGGCCCGCCGCCTGACCCAGTGCGGGATGCGCCCGGTGAGTCTCGCGGTGGACGTCACCAACTACGTGATGCTCGAGCTCGGCCAGCCGCTACACGCGTTCGACGCCGACAAGCTGCAGGGCGCCATCCAGATCCGCCCGCCCGCTGCCGGCGAGAAGCTCGAGACCCTCGACCACGTGCAGCGCGTGCTGGACCCGGCGGACGTCGTCATCGCCGATGATCGCGGCCCGGTCGGACTCGCAGGTGTGATGGGTGGGCTGACGACCGAGATCGACGAGGCCAGCACAAACGTGGTGCTCGAGGCGGCCCATTTCGCAGCCGCCCGCGTCGCCGGCATGTCCCGGCGGCACAAGCTCTCATCCGAAGCGTCCCGGCGCTTCGAGCGAGGCGTGGATGACGACCTGGCCCTCGTCGCGTCGAACCGCGCTGCCGCCCTTCTGGCCGAACTGGCAGGGGCCAAGGTCGGTGGTTTGATCGACGTCGACCGCCGAGGCGCCCGTGGTCCGATCACGCTGCCCGCCGACCTGCCCACTCGCGTGATCGGAGTCGACATTCCGGCTGACCGTGTTGCCGCGATCCTCACGGCCATCGGCTGCACGGTCGATGGCGAGACGGTCACACCTCCCACTTGGCGGCCCGACCTCACCGAGCCGATCGACCTCGTGGAAGAGGTGGCCCGGGTCGTCGGCTATGCCACCATCCCGTCGCGCGGTCCGGCGATGGGTCTGGGCATCGGTCTGCAGGATCGCCTGCGCCGCCAGATCCGCCGTCGCCCTGCAGAACTCGGATTGCTCGAGGTGCTCGCCTACCCGTTCGTCGGGGAGGCGGAACTCGACGCACTCGGCCTGCCCGCCGATGATCCCCGCCGCACCGCCGTGCGGCTCGCGAACCCGCTGCGCGACGAACAGCCGCTGATGCGCACCACGTTGCTGCCGGGCCTGCTCAACACCGCCCGCCGCAATGTCGGCCGCGGAGCCGACTCCGGGCAGTTGTACGAATACGGCCAGGTCTTCCGCGACCTCGCCTCCGTCAACGCACCGGTCGCTGCGGCCGGTGAACGTCCCGCGCAAGACGTACTGGACGCGATGCTCACTGCACTTCCGCGGCAACCCGAGCACCTGGCCGTGCTGCTGTGGGGGGAATGGTCGAAGGCCGGCTGGTGGGGTCCCGGGCGGGCCGTCGACTGGTCCGACCCGATCCGCCTGACCCAGGCCGTTGCAGCCAGCGTCGGGGTTGCGCTGGAGGTGGCTGCCGACCAGCACGCCCCCTGGCACCCCGGTCGGTGCGCGGTCCTGCGCGTCGATGGCCGCGTTGTCGGCCACGCGGGGGAGTTGCACCCGGACGTGGTCACTGCCTACGGACTGCCAGCGCGCGCCTGCGCTGCGGAACTCGACCTCGACGCCGTGCTCGATGCGGCTCGTGATGTCGCCCCGGCGCCCGAGGTGTCGACCTACCCGGTCGCCAAGGAGGACGTTGCCCTGGTCGTCGACGATGGCGTTACTGCTGAGGCTTTGCGCAGTGCTCTAGCCGCCGGCGGCGGAGACTTGCTGGAGAGCGTGCGGTTGTTCGACGTTTACTCCGGTCCACAGGTGCCTGAGGGCAAGAAGTCGCTGGCGTTCTCGCTGAGGCTGCGCGCACCCGATCGCACGCTGACTGATGAGGACATCACGGGGGTTCGGGAGGCGGCGTTAGCGGCTGCAGCGGAACTCGGCGCAGCTCTGCGGACCTAGGGGGCCGAGTGCTCAAGGTTCTTTACGTCTGCACCGCCAACATCTGCCGGTCGCCGTCGGCCGCTGCTGTATTGCAGGACGCTGGACTGCCGGGCGTCGAGGTCCGTTCGGCCGGCGTGGCAGCGGCTGTCGGTTCGCCAGGATGCTCGATGGCGCCGGCGCTGGCAGGTCGCACGCACGCGTCGCAGCCACTGACGTTCGAACTGGTGCAATGGGCGGATCTGATCCTCACAGCGGCTCGTGAGCATCAGGCTGCGGTTCTGGCCATCGACCCGTCCGCACGCACGCGCACGTTCACCATTCGTCAGGCTGGTCGGCTTTCGCAATGGCTGGTTGCGTCCGGCATGCTTGCTGCTGCGCGAAGCGGCGGCCCGTTCGCCCCGGGCGATCCCCGCAACGATGTGGAACCTCTGCCGGATGCTGCCGGAAGGGGACGGTGGCTTGTCTCGGAGTTGGACGCGGCGCGGGGCATGGCACCTGTAGCTCCTGAACAGCCAGCTCGCCGGCGCCGCCGTGATTCCGGCGCGGACATGCACCCCGACGATGTTCCCGATCCCCACGTGCTCGGCATGAGTTGGCACGACACGGCCGCCCGGCAGATCGAGGACGCTACAAAGCCCTTGGTCGAAGTCGTCAGGGAGCTCGCGGCTTTGTGATGGCCAAGCGCAGGCACCAGTCCGCGATCGTCCAAGGAGGGCGGATCGCGAACGGTTGTTGGCTAGCGAGACTGTCACCAGGTTCAGACGAAGAGGTCCGATTCGTCGATGCTTGCGGACGGCAACCCCCGTTGATGGAAGGCCTCGACGAGTCGCCATCCCGCCTTCAGTGCGTTCAAGCCGAAGATGTCCACGGCTGGCCCGTCAAGCTCTTCGGCCAGTTGGCAGATGACACCATGTTCGAACCACCGGTAGGCACCCACGTTGAGTTTCTCGCCGGCAGGGGGACTGCAGATGGTGCCCAACGCCGCGTCAACTGCTTCAGGCCTCACGCCCGGGACGTACACCGTGATGTCGTTCACAAGAAGTCCTTCGGCACTAGGTGGCGGCTCCAGTATCCCCGTTGTGCAAACCACTGCAAAACGATCCATTGAAGATCGCCCGCTCAGGTGCGGCCGGGACATGATTGCGTCACTCCACATAGTGCGCCATAGCGCTGCTATGACCCACGATGTGCGGTTTGCACCTCACGGCCTCAGGCACCATCCCCTTGAAACAGCGCTGACAGTGCTTCCCCGCCTCTCACCGCAGCGATCGGAATCTCACAACGCGGCCCGAGAGCGGTTTGCCGTTTGAACAGGTTGGGAACCTGCCGAAGAAGCGGCCCGCCGACCACCCCTATGTGACGGCTCAGAGCAGTTCCTCCTCGTCAAGGTCCTCGAACCGCACCTCACCTGCAAGCACCCGTCGCAACACCTTCCCCGTGGCATTACGCGGCAACTCCGACACCCGCCGCACCTCCCGCGGCCGGTGGTGCGGACCAAGTCGCTCGCGCCCCCAGGCCAACAGGTCCTCATCAGTGAGTTCGCCGTCGACCACCACATGCGCCACCAGCACCGACCCGTACACCGGATCCGGCCGGCCTGTGACCGCAACATCGGAGAGCGCCGGGTGTTGGCGCAGGACTTCCTCCACCTCAGTGGGGTGCACGTTCTCGCCGCCGGTGATCACCATGTCGTCGGCGCGGCCCTTGATCGTCAGCCGGCCGGCCTTGTCGATGCACCCGATGTCACCGGTGGGCACCATGCCCTTCACGCTGCCTCGGGTGCCGTCGCTCTTGTACTCGTCGATCGAGGTGCGGCTGCGGACGAACACCCGCCCGTCCACGCCGCGGGGAACGGCTCGGCCCTTGCGGTCGAACACCTCGACCCGTACGCCCGGCATCGGCTTGCCCGCAGTATGCGGATCCTCCCGTAGGTCCGCGGGGGTTGCGATGGTCGCGTAAGCGGCCTCAGTGGTCCCGTACAGGCTGTAGAGCACATCGCCGAAGTCGTCCATGAACTCGGTGGCCAGCGTCCCCGGTATTGCCGAACCCGAAACCGCCACGCAGCGCAACGACGAGACGTCGTAGGAGCGCTTCACCGACTCCGGTAAGTCGACCATCCGCTTGAGCACCACAGGAACCGTGATGATCGTCTCGACCTCGTAGGCCTGAGTGAGCGCCAGCAACCGCTCGGGGTCGGGATGACGCAGCACGATCTGGGTGTTGTCCATGACCGTCGCCATCCGGTGATGCATCCAGGCCCAGGCGTGGAACATCGGCGCGGCGAACAGGGTCACGCTGTTCATCGAGACCGGGAACGAGTGCAAAAGCGCCGCGATCGAGTCAAGCGGCGCGGTCGTGCGGGCAGCGCCCCGCAACGGACCCCCTGTTGTACCGCTGCTCAGGATCACGTGCCGGCCCGGGTCGCGCGGCGCGGAGACGTCACCGCTCCAGGGCATCGCGTCCAGCAGCGGTATGCCCGCCGGATCGTCAAGGCCCAGTGACAGCACCTCGTCCGGCACCACGTCGGTGAACTCGCGGTCGTGGATGAGCATCGTGATGTCGTGGGCAGCACAGACCGTCTGCACCTGGTCGGCCGTCGAGCCGGTGTTCAGGTAGATCAGGTCGGCGCCGGTGCGCGAGACCGCGACGATGGTCTCCGCGTAGGCCCGCGAGTTGCGGCCCATAAGCCCTACAGTCGTTCCGGATTGTGCGCCGCGATCCATGAGGCTGTGGGCCAGCACGGTCGTCCTGTATTCGACCTCAGCGAATGTCACCTCGTCGGCCAGCGGGTCATCCACGTCGACGATCGCAATGGCTTCCGGATCCCGCGCAGCACCTAGTGCGAAACCCAGGGCAGCAGTGGTGCCCCACTTGCGCAGCGCAGACAACATGCTGGCCGCCACCAGTGGGTTGCGCGGCTTAGCCAGCCCGGACCGCAATGCCCCGAAGGCTCCTGCCCGCGCGATGTCCGCGGCGTCGAGCACTCCCCGCAGGGGGTCAAACGGGCGCATGTGCCCATACTGACCCACCGGGCAGAGGGGGGTGGCCATGACCTCTATGCACATACGTGTATAGAGTGCATACATGGTCACGGCAGGAGTCCTCGGCGCCTCCGGGTACAGCGGCGGGGAAGTACTGCGCCTGCTCGCCGGCCACGCCGGGATCGAGGTCAGGAAGGCGTGGGCGAACGCCAGCGCCGGCCAGCCGTTAAGCGCACTGCATCCTCATCTGGCCTCGCTCGCGGACCTGCAGGTAGCCGCGTTCGACGCCAGTGACGCCGATGTCGACATCGTCTTCATGGCCCTGCCGCACGGCCAATCCGCGCAGTACGCGCAGCAGTTGTCCTGCCTGGTTGTGGACCTCGGCGCCGATCACCGGCTGACGGACTCGGGGGCTTGGCAGCACTACTACGGTGGCGAGCACGCGGGCACCTGGACGTACGGTCTGCCCGAGCTGCCGGGGGCCCGCGCCAAAATCGCCGCCAGCAAGACGGTGGCCAACCCGGGTTGTTACGCCACCGCCATCACCCTGGCCGCTCATCCGCTCGTGACCGCGGGACTCATCGACCCCGCGCGGATCGTGGTCGTGGCCGCAAGTGGCACCAGTGGCGCCGGTCGCAGCCCGAGTGTCCCGCTGCTGGCCACCGAGATCACCTCGGGCATGCGTCCTTACAAGGTCGGGGGCGTTCACCAGCACATCCCGGAGATCGAGCAGACGCTCGGCCACGGCGCAAAGGTCGCTTTCACCCCGCTGCTGGCGCCGATGGCCCGCGGGATCATTGCCACGGTCACGGCACCGGTCATCGGGGATCCCGCCGCGATTGGGCAGGCTTTCACCGCATACGCCGACGAACCGTTCGTCCGGGTGCTGCCCGACGGACAGTGGCCCGCCACCCAGATGACATTGGGCAGCAACAGCGCCGTCCTGCAGTGGGCATTCGACGAGCACACCGGTCAGGTGGTCGTCTGTTGCGCGATCGACAACCTCGTCAAAGGCGCTGCCGGCCAAGCCATCCAGAACGCGAACCTCATGCTCGGTCTCGACGAGACCACCGGGCTGCCCGTGGACGGAGTGGCGCCGTGAGTGTGACCTACGCGCAGGGATTCCGGGCGGCAGGCGTGACCGCCGGACTGAAGGCGTCCGGCAAGCCCGATGTCGCCGTTGTGATCAACGACGGGCCGCAATGGGCCGCCGCTGGAGTGTTCACGTCCAACCGCATCCAGGCCGCGCCAGTGCTCTGGTCCCGGCAGGTCCTGTCCGACGGGCAGCTGCGCGCGGTCGTGCTGAACTCAGGCGGCGCGAACGCCTGCACGGGACCCGAAGGCTTCGCCGACACCCACCACACCGCCGAGGCCGCGGCTGAGGCGCTCGGGGTCGGACCGATCGATGTGGCTGTCTGCTCGACCGGGCTGATTGGTGAGCGGCTGGACATGCCCAAGCTCATGGCTGGCCTTTCGCAGACCATTGCGATGCGCCGACAGTGAGGGCGGCGCGGCAGCCGCCGAAGCGATCATGACCACCGACACCGTCATCAAGACCAGCGCGGTGCGCGAGGGCTACGCGATCGGGGGGATGGCCAAGGGCGCGGGCATGCTGGCACCCGGGCATGGCCACCATGCTGTGCGTCATCACCACCGACGCCGTGATTGAGCCGGCTGCCCTCGACGCAGCCTTGCGGAAAGCAACCGCGACCACATTCGACCGGGTCGACGCCGATGGCTGCATGTCGACCAACGACACGGTCATCCTGATGGCGAACGGAGCCTCGGGGATCCCCGCTGACGAGCGCTTCGACGATCTCCTGCATTTGGTCTGCGCCGACCTTGCCCGGCAGCTCGCCGCCGACGCCGAGGGTGCCACCAAACTCATCGACGTCACGGTGGTCAACGCGGCGTCGGAAGAGGACGCCGTCGAAGCCGGCCGGGCCGTCGCCCGCAGCGCTCTGTTCAAGTGCGCGATGTTCGGCCAGGACCCCAACTGGGGTCGCGTGCTGGCCGCCGTCGGAACGACGCAGGCGCAGTTCGACCCGCTGCACATCGACGTCAGCATCAACGGCGTCCAGGTCTGCCGCGACAGCGGCGTTGGCGAACCGCGTGACCTGGTCGACCTGTCTGGCCGCGACGTGAACGTTGTCGTCGACTTGCACGCCGGTGACGCGAGCGCCACGATCACCACCACCGACCTGACCCACGACTACGTCCACGAGAACTCGGCGTACTCGACATGAAACCCATCGAGATCGCCGGCACCCTGTCCGGGGCCCTGCCCTGGCTCAAGCGCTTCCACGGCCAGATCGTGGTCATCAAGTACGGCGGCCACGCGATGATCGACGAAGAACTGCGCCGGGCGTTCGCCGAGGACGTCGTGTTCCTCAAGCTGGCCGGGATCAAGCCGGTCATCGTGCACGGCGGCGGACCGCAGATCAACCAGATGCTCGACCGGTTGGAGGTTCCGACCGAGTTCGTCGAGGGCCGCCGGGTGACCACGCCCGAGGTCATGGACGTCGTGCGGATGGTGCTGGTCGGGCAGGTGCAGCGGGAGCTTGTCAGCCTCATCAACACGCAAGGCCCATACGCAGTCGGGGTCAGTGGCGAGGACGCGCATTTGTTCACGGCGACAACGCGTAGCGCGGACCTCGGCCTCGTGGGCGACATCACCGAGGTGCGACCGGACTTCGTCCACACCCTGCTCGACGACGACCTCATCCCTGTGGTCTCGACGGTCAGCGGCGGCCCGGAGGGGCAGTCCTACAACGTCAACGCAGACACCGCAGCTGCGGCTCTGGCAGTGGCGCTGGGCGCGGTGAAACTCGTGGTCCTCACCGACGTCGCCGGGCTCTACCGGGACTGGCCGGCATGCGAGGACTTCGTGCACCAGATCAGCCCGGACGAACTGCGCCGAATGCTGCCCGGGCTCGATTCCGGGATGCTGCCGAAGATGGAGGCCTGCCTGCAGGCAGTCGACAACGGCGTCCGCCGGGCTCATGTCGTCGACGGCCGGATCGCGCACGCCGTACTGGTGGAAGTCTTCACCGACTCCGGGATCGGGACGATGGTCGTGGAGCCAGTGGAGGCCGGGATATGAGCAACTGGACCACGCGCTGGCAAGCGGTGATGAGCGACAACTACGGCACGCCGCCGGTCGTCATCGTGCGCGGCGAGGGTGCCCACGTGTGGGACGCCGACGGCAAGCAGTACCTGGACATGGTCGCCGGTATCGCGGTGAACGCGCTCGGTCACGCGCACCCGGCGGTCGTCGCAGCCGTCAGCAAGCAGGCTGCTGAGTACAGCCACACGAGCAACCTTGCGATCCACCCGGTCGGCGTGGAGCTGGCCGAGCGCTTGATGGCGTTGGCCGGTCGCCCCGGCCGGGTCTTCTTCTGCAACTCCGGCACGGAGGCCAACGAGGCGGCGTTCAAGGTCGCTCGCCTGACCGGCGGTACGACCGTGCACGCGGCGACCGGCAGCTTCCATGGCCGGACGATGGGCGCGCTGTCCCTGACCGGCCAGCCCGCCAAGCGCACGCCGTTCGAGCCGCTGGTTCCTGGTGTTGACTTCTTCGACTATGGGTCGCTGCCCGAGGTCCATGCTGACTCCGCCGCGATCTTCGTGGAGCCGATCCAGGGCGAGGCCGGTGTCATCCCGCCGCCCCCGGGCTACCTGCAGGATCTGAGCGCCTTGGCCCCATTGCTGATCGCCGACGAGGTACAGACCGGCATCGGTCGCACCGGTACCTGGTTCGCCTCGTCGCAAGCGCACCCCGACATGATCACGCTGGCCAAGGGGCTCGGGGGAGGGCTGCCCATCGGCGCCCTACTCACGTTCGGCCCGGCGATGGATCTGCTGACCCCCGGCTCTCACGGGAGCACGTTCGGCGGCAATCCGCTGTCCTGTGCGGCCGCGCTGGCAGTTCTCGACGTCATCGAGTCCGACGGCTTGCTCACGCACGTTCAGCAGACTGGAGCCCGGATCACCACAACACTGCAAGCCCACTCGGAAGTGCAGCAAGTCCGCGGCCAGGGCTTGCTGCTCGGCGTGGTCTTGGGCAACGGCAACGCCAAGACGGTCGAAGCGACGTGCCGCGAACAGGGCCTCCTCGTCAACGCCATCGGTGACGAAATCATCCGGCTGGCCCCGCCGCTGATCCTGACCGCTGAGCAGGCCGATCAGGCCTGCACCGTCCTTGGAGAGGCGATCGGATGAGCGTGCTGAACACTCGCGCGGCCCGCCGCGACCTGATCATCCAGATAATCCGCAATTCCGCAGTCGCCTCGCAGTCCGACCTCGTCGAGCTGCTGGCCGAGCGCGGCATCGACGTGACGCAGGCAACCGTGTCCCGCGACCTCGACGAACTCGGCGCGGTCAAGACGGTCGCGGCCGATGGTCGCCTGCTCTATGCCGTACCGGCTGAGGGCGGCGAGGACCGGTTGCAGGCCGACGACCTTGAGGACATCAACGCCCGCTTGATCCGTGTCGCCGAGGACACGATGGTGTCGATCGCGCACAGCGGAAACCTTGTCGTGCTGCGCACCCCGCCGGGAGCCGCGCAGTACCTGGCGCACGCCTTCGACACCTCCCACTTGCTGGACGTGATCGGAACAATCGCCGGCGACGACACGATCATGCTCGTCGTCGCCGAGCACAGCACTGGCGAGGCCGTGGCCGAGCGCCTCCAACAACTCATCAGGAACCGTCGATAGGAGAACGGAAATGTCAGACAGAGTGGTACTCGCGTTCAGCGGCGGTTTGGACACCTCCGTGGCGATCGGGTGGATCAAGGAGCAGACCGGTGCCGAGGTGATCGCGCTGGCGGTGGACGTCGGCCAGGGCGGCGAGGACATGGACGTCATCCGCGAGCGTGCGATTGGATGCGGCGCTGTGGAAGCCGAGGTCGCCGACGTCCGCGACGAGTTCGCCGACGAATACTGCTTGCCGGCGCTCAAAGCCGACGCGCTGTACATGGACCGCTACCCGCTGGTTTCGGCGCTGTCGCGGCCGGTCATCGTCAAGCATCTGGTCGAGGCCGCCCACAAGCACAACGCCAACGTCGTGGCCCACGGCTGCACCGGCAAGGGCAACGACCAGGTTCGCTTCGAGGTCGGCATCCGCGCACTCTCGCCGGACCTGAAGTGCATCGCACCAGTGCGCGACCTGCGCCCTCGACCCGTGACAAGGCCATCGAGTTCGCCGAGCGGGAAGGCCTGCCCATCGACGTCACGAAGAAGTCCCCCTACTCGATCGACCAGAACGTCTGGGGTCGCGCTGTGGAGACCGGCTTCCTCGAGGACATCTGGAACGGCCCCACCGAGGAGCGTCTACACCTATAGCGACAACCCGGCGACCCCGCGCGAACCGGACGAGGTGGTTATCACGTTCGAGCACGGCGTGCCCGTGGCCATCGACGGGGAGAAGGTCAGCATGCTGCAGGCCATCGAGAAGATGAACGAGCGCGCCGGCGGCCAGGGCATCGGCCGCATCGACACCGTCGAGGACCGGCTGGTCGGCATCAAGAGCCGCGAGATCTACGAGAGCCCGGGCGCCATGGCTCTGATCGCGGCCCACTCCGAACTGCTCGCACGTGACCACCGAGCGGGAACTGCTGCGCTGCTTCACGCACGGTCAGCCAGCGCTGGGGCGAGCTGGTGTACGACGGGCTGTGGTTCAGCCCGCTGCGCAAGGTGCTGGGCGGTGTCATCGACGCACGTCAACGAGCCGGCATCCGGCGAGATCCGGATGGTGCTGCACGGCGGCAAGGCCACCGTCACCGGCCGCCGCAGCGACGCGAGCCTGTACGACTACGGCCTGGCCACCTACGACTCGGGTGACACGTTCGACCAGTCCCTGGCGCACGGTTTCATCGAGCTGTGGGGTCTGCCCAGTCGCATGGCCCACGCCCGGGACAACCGGATCCATGGCTGACGGAAAGGCTCTGGGGCGGCCGGTTCACCGACGACCCGGCCGCCGCGATGGTGGAGCTCAGCCGTTCGACGCACTTCGACTGGGCGCTGGCCCCGTACGACCTGCAGCAGGGCCGAGGCGCACGCCAATGCGCTGCAGCGCGCCGGCCTGCTCGATGACCAGACGCACGCTGCGTCTGCTGGCCGGCCTCGACCAGTTGCAGCGCGAAGTCGAGCGAGGCGAGTTCGAGCCGGCGCCCGGGCGACGAGGACGTGCACGGTGCGCTGGAGCGGCGGCTGGTCGAGATCGCCGGAGCCGACGTCGGTGGGCGGTTGCGGGCCGGGCGCAGCCGCAACGACCAGGTGGCCACCGATCTTCGCCTCCTGCTGCTGGACGCCGCGGATGCGCTGCGCGCGGACCTCGTGGACCTCTGCGATGCGTTGCTGACCCAAGCCGCAGCCCATGCGGGCGACCCGGTGCCCGGGTTCACGCATCTGCAGCACGCCCAGCCGGTCACGCTCGGGCACGAGATCGGCAAGCACGTCCAGCCGTTCCTGCGCGACCTTTCCCGCTTGCAGGACTGGCGCGCCCGCACCGACGTGTCACCCATGGGGGCTGGTGCGCTGGCGGGCAACGGGCTGGGCCTGGACCCCGTGGCGACGGCCGCCGACCTGGGCTTTGCCACCAGCTTCGCCAACTCCATCGACGCCGTCAGTCGACCGCGACTTCGTCGCGGAGTTCCTGTTCGTCACCGCAATGGTCGGGAGTGCACCTGTCCCGACTGGGCGAGGAGATCTGCCTGTGGGCCAGCACCGAGTTCGGATGGGTGCAGCTGCACGATCAGTTCTCGACCGGGTCCTCGATCATGCCGCAGAAGAAGAACCCCGATTCCGCCGAACTCGCCCGTGGCAAGAGCGGCCGGCTGATCGGTGACCTCGTCTCGGTACTGACCATGCTCAAGGGTCTGCCGTTCGCGTACAACCGCGACCTGCAGGAGGACAAGGAGCCGGTCTTCGATGCGATCGCCACGCTGCGGTTGGTGCTGCCGGCGCTCACTGGAACCGTGGCCACGTTGCGCTTCCAGCCCGAGGTGGCTGGCACCGGGACCACGGACGGGCATGCCCTTGCCACCGAACTCGCCGACTTCCTGGTCCGCGCCGGAGTGCCCTTCGCCGAAGCGCACCACGTCGCAGGCGTACGCAGTGCAGGCTGCCGAGATGTCAGCGGTCGTGCCGCTGTGGGAACTAAACCTTGCGCAGGTGGACCCCCGGCTGGCCGGAGCCGCCGAGTGCCTGACCGTCGACGCCGCCCTGGCTGCCCGCAACCATCCCGGTGGCACGGCTCCGGAAGCGGTCGCCCAGCAGCTGGCCGGCGCTCGCAAGCAGGTGGACCAGTACCGCTGACGCCGCTGGACCCAAGAATCCGGCGGCGGCACAGAGGTGAGACAACGACGCGTCTAGCGCGGGCGAGCCACTCTCGCCGGAATCGGCGCCCATAGACTCGGCTGCGTGCCGATCGGACCGCGTTGGCTGCGTTGGATCATCCTCGCCTACGGCGTCCTCGAGATCCCGTGGGTCGTTTATCTGGTGTTCTTCCAGGACCGTGCGGGAACCGCCCATCACACCCATCTGGTCTCCGCCGGCCTGGCGATCGGTGCCGCGTCGCTGGCGCTGGCTACGGGTATCGCCGCCCTGCGGGGACGGCCCTGGGTCGTGATTCCCGCGGCCATGACCGACAGCGTGGCTGCTGGCTGGGCTGTTCTTCGCACTGGTCCTCACGCACGTGGCCGTCACCTACGCCTCGCTGCCCGGCATCGTCGCTGCGGCTGTTGTGGTGTGGCAGGTTCTGACTGCCACGAAGCGACCCCATCCGGCGTGGGCCTGGCTGCTGATCGCCGTCGCGGCCTTGCTATTGGTGCACCTGGCCTTCATCCTCACGACCACCCACACGTCCTTCCACGCCGATCATCTGCGGCTGCTGATCGTCGTCTACGACAGCGCCGAGGTCGCCGCGCTACTGGGTCTGGGCTTAAGTCTGCGCTCCGGCGCAGCCCGGGCGGCCATCGTGTTCGGAGCCGCCGGCGTCGTGCTGTTCCTACTGGACGCCTGGGCGAACGTCACCATCGTGGCGGGGGAGCAGCAGTTCCGCGCCGCGATCTTCTACTTGGTGGTCGGTGAGATCCCGGCGATCGCCATGTGTGCCGCCGGAACGCGACTGGCCCTGCACCGCTGGTACGCGCAGGTCGCCGCGTCGCAGCCTGCCAAGATGAGCACGTGACCGACCTGCTCTCCGAACTGCACGCCCGCGGCCTGGTGGCCTCCGCAACCGACCTCGGTGCTCTCGAAGCCGCACTGGCCGACGGCGTCACGGTCTACGTGGGCTTCGACCCCACAGCACCCAGCCTGCACGTCGGAAACCTGGTGCCACTGCTGACTCTGCGCCGCTTCCAACTGGCCGGGCACAAAGTGATCGCACTAGTGGGCGGGGCGACCGGACTCATTGGCGACCCCAGTGGCCGCAGCACCGAACGCAGCCTCAATACCGACGAGGTAGTGGCTTCCTGGGTGGAGCGGGTGAAGAGCCAGCTTCAGCAGTTCCTGGACTTCGAGGGAGACAATCCCGCGATCCTCGTGTCGAACCTCGAGTGGACCGATCCGATGTCCGCGATCGCGTTCCTGCGCGATGTTGGCAAGCACTTCAGCGTCAACCAGATGCTGTCCAAGGAGTCGGTGGCGGCGCGGCTCAACGGCCCCGGCATCTCCTACACGGAGTTCTCGTACATGCTCCTGCAGGCGATGGACTACCTGCACCTGTACCGCGACCACGGTTGCAGGCTGCAGGTGGGCGGTTCGGATCAGTGGGGCAACATCACGGCCGGGCTCGACCTGATCCGCAAGGTCGAGGGGTCCGAGGCGAGAGCGCACGGGCTGACCGTGCCACTGGTGACCAAGGCGGACGGCACGAAGTTCGGTAAGACGGCAGGCGGTGCCATCTGGGTGGATCCCGCCCAGACCAGCCCGTTCGCGTTCTACCAGTTCTGGCTCAACACCGACGACCGGGACGTCGCGAAGTTGATGCGCATCTACAGCTTCCGGCCACTGGCAGACGTCGAGCAGACCATCGCCGACTGGGAAGCAGCACCGGCCACGCGCGGCGCCCAGCGCGCACTAGCGGCCGAGCTCACCGACCTGGTGCACGGGCAGCAGACCCGCGAGCACATCGAGGCCGCCAGCGCCGCGCTGTTCGGCAGGGGGAGCTCGCGGGTTTGCCTCAGGACATCTGGCGACAGGCCACCGAGGATGTCCCGACGGCGGCCGTGACGCCCGGCACGCCACTGATCGACGCCCTGGTCGCGACCGGTTTGTGCGATTCCAAGTCTGCTGCCCGCCGGGCCATCAAGGAAGGCGGTGCCTACGTGAACAACGTGCGCGCGGACGACCCCGAGGCACTGCTGGACACCGACGCCCTGCACGACCGCTGGGTGCTGCTGCGGCGCGGGAAACGCACGATCGCGGTCGCCGACCTGGCGCCGCAAACCCCAGTAGAAATGGGCTGATTGGGCCAAGGGACCCCCCTTCCGGGGTCGCAGAACGGCGTGCTACCTTTAAGTCCGTTGCTCCAAAAGAGCAGCTCCCAACCGAG
>JBAOIN010000016.1:690000-774394 GCA_037045455.1 Candidatus Nanopelagicales bacterium
AGGCCGTGGAAAAGGCCGGCACAGCGGGTAACACCCCCGTAGACGAAACATTCTGGACTCCTTTAGCGTCACCCCAAGTAGTACGGGGCCCGAGAAATCTCGTACGAATCTGGCGGGACCACCCGCTAAGCCTAAATACTCCTTGGTGACCGATAGCGGACAAGTACCGTGAGGGAAAGGTGAAAAGAACCCCGGGAGGGGAGTGAAATAGAACCTGAAACCATTTGCTTACAATCCGTCGGAGCGATGACTTCGGTCATTGTGACGGCGTGCCTTTTGAAGAATGAGCCTGCGAGTTAGCGGTGTGTGGCGAGGTTAACCCGTTGAGGGGTAGCCGTAGCGAAAGCGAGTCTGAATAGGGCGATTCAGTCGCACACTCTAGACCCGAAGCGGAGTGATCTACCCATGGCCAGGGTGAAGCGACGGTAAGACGTCGTGGAGGCCCGAACCCACCAATGTTGAAAAATTGGGGGATGAGCTGTGGGTAGGGGTGAAAGGCCAATCAAACTCCGTGATAGCTGGTTCTCCCCGAAATGCATTTAGGTGCAGCGTCGCGTGTTTCTTCCCGGAGGTAGAGCTACTGGATGGGCTAGGGGGCCTACAAGCTTACTGAACTCAGCCAAACTCCGAATGCCGGGAAGTGAGAACGCGGCAGTGAGACTGCGGGGGATAAGCTTCGTAGTCGAGAGGGAAACAGCCCAGACCACCAACTAAGGCCCCTAAGCGTGTGCTAAGTGGGAAAGGATGTGGAGTCGCACAGACAACCAGGAGGTTGGCTTAGAAGCAGCCACCCTTGAAAGAGTGCGTAATAGCTCACTGGTCAAGTGATTCCGCGCCGACAATTTAGCGGGGCTCAAGCACACCGCCGAAGTTGTGGCATTCACACACTGCTCGGCCCTTTTGGGTCCAGGCGTGTGGATGGGTAGGGGAGCGTCGTGTGGCGAGCGAAGCGGCCGGGTAACCGAGCCGTGGATGCCACACGAGTGAGAATGCAGGCATGAGTAGCGAAAGACGGGTGAGAAACCCGTCCGCCGAATGACCAAGGGTTCCAGGGCCAGGCTAATCCGCCCTGGGTAAGTCGGGACCTAAGACGAGGCCGACAGGCGTAGTCGATGGACAACGGGTTGATATTCCCGTACCGGCTGTACCGCGACCCTGCCGAGGCAGAGGATGCTAAGCGTCCGAAACCGCTGCGACCTTCGGGTCAAGGTGGTGGAGCACGCGAACCGAATCTGTAGTAGGCAAGCAATGGGGTGACGCAGGAAGGTAGCTCAACCCGGGCGATGGTTGTCCCGGGGTAAGGATGTAGGGCGAGACGTAGGCAAATCCGCGTCTCACGTGCCTGAGATCTGACGCCGAGCCGATTAAGGCGAAGTGAGTGATCCTATGCTGCCGAGAAAAGCCTCTAGCGAGTTGTACAGCCGCCCGTACCCCAAACCGACACAGGTGGTCAGGTAGAGAATACCAAGGCGATCGAGAGAACTGTGGTTAAGGAACTCGGCAAAATACCCCCGTAACTTCGGGAGAAGGGGGGCCGATTGATGTGACGGGACTTGCTCCCTGAGCACCGGTTGGCCGCAGAGACCAGGCCCAAGCGACTGTTTACTAAAAACATAGGTCCATGCGAAGTCGCAAGACGATGTATATGGACTGACGCCTGCCCGGTGCTGGAACGTTAAGGGGACGGGTTAGCGACTTCGGTCGCGAAGCTCAGAACTTAAGCGCCAGTAAACGGCGGTGGTAACTATAACCATCCTAAGGTAGCGAAATTCCTTGTCGGGTAAGTTCCGACCTGCACGAATGGCGTAACGACTTGGGCGCTGTCTCAACCACAGACTCGGCGAAATTGCACTACGAGTAAAGATGCTCGTTACGCGCGGCAGGACGAAAAGACCCCGGGACCTTTACTACAGCTTGGTATTGGTGGTCGGTTCGATTTGTGTAGGATAGGTGGGAGACTGTGAAGCATGGACGCCAGTTCATGTGGAGTCAACGTTGAAATACCACTCTGATCGTGCTGGCTGTCTAACTTAGGTCCGTGATCCGGATCAAGGACAGTGCCTGGTGGGTAGTTTAACTGGGGCGGTTGCCTCCTAAAATGTAACGGAGGCGCTCAAAGGTTCCCTCAATCTGGTTGGCAATCAGATATCGAGTGTAAATGCACAAGGGAGCTTGACTGCGAGAGTGACGGCTCGAGCAGGGACGAAAGTCGGAATTAGTGACCCGGCGCTGGCATGTGGAAGCGGCGTCGCTCAACGGATAAAAGGTACCCCGGGGATAACAGGCTGATCTTGCCCAAGAGTCCATATCGACGGCATGGTTTGGCACCTCGATGTCGGCTCGTCGCATCCTGGGGCTGGAGTCGGTCCCAAGGGTTGGGCTGTTCGCCCATTAAAGCGGCACGCGAGCTGGGTTTAGAACGTCGTGAGACAGTTCGGTCCCTATCCGCCGCGCGCGTAGGAGTCTTGAGAAGGGCTGTCCCTAGTACGAGAGGACCGGGATGGACGAACCTCTGGTATGCCAGTTGTTCCGCCAGGAGCACGGCTGGTTAGCTACGTTCGGAAGTGATAACCGCTGAAAGCATCTAAGCGGGAAGCACGCTTCAAGATGAGGGCTCCCACAGGGTTGACCTGGTAAGGCCCCCAGCTAGATGACTGGGTTGATAGGCCGGAAGTGGAAGCACAGCGATGTGTGGAGCTGACCGGTACTAATAGGCCGAGGACTTGCCACACATTTATTTCTGCATCGCGTTCACTATGCGGTTCCCGAGATACGGTCGGGAACGATTGATATCTCCATAGAGTTTCGGCGGCAATAGCGAAGGGGAAACACCCGGTCCCATTCCGAACCCGGAAGTTAAGCCCTTCTGCGCTGATGGTACTGCCCTGGTGACGGGGTGGGAGAGTAGGACGCCGCCGGACATTCTTTCCCGAATGGGGGGTCGCAAGACCCCCCATTCGGCGTTTCTGACGTAGAGGATGACCCCATGGCCGACAGCCGTTCGAACCAGTCCCGCCCGCCGCGGAAGCGTTCCGCCGGCAGTCGTGGCGGCCAGGGCAAGTCGCCGAGGTCCGGTCCGAAGCGTGGCGATGGCCCGGGCGACGGCGGCAAGCCACCGAGGTCCGGTCCGAATCGGGGCGATGGCCCGCGGAACGGGGGGCGTGGATCTGGTCCCAAGCGCCCGGGCGGGAAGCCCGACAGTATCGACGGGCGTGACCGCGAGCAGCCACCGGGCTCTGGCTTCCGCGGCGATGCCGGCAGTTCTGGCAGTTCGGGCGGCAAGAAGCCACCCGGTTCTCGTTCCATGCGCGACGGCGGTAAGCCGCGTGCCTCTGGTCCGTCACGCGAGGGCGGCAAAGCACGTGGCTCTGGTCCGTCACGCGATGGCGGCAAAGCACGTGGCTCTGGTCCCTCACGCGAGGACGGCAAACCACGCGGCTCTGGTCCGTCACGCGACGGCGAGAAACCCCGGGGCTCAGGCTCCAAAGGCAGCACAGGCCGCCCGAAGCGCGCTGAATCTTCCCCGCGACCCGATCGCGGTCCGCGTCGGGACGGCGACCGTCGCTTCGAGGTGCGTCCCGAGCGCGACACGAGCAATGACCTGCCGTGGCCCGAGGAGATCTTCGACCTGGAGCTCGAGCCTGAACTTCTCGCTGAGCTTGAGGCTGCTGGGGGTCCGACCGCCACTATGGCCAAACATTTGCTCAGCGTTCAGGTTCTGGCCGAGGACGATCCGGAAGCCGCGTACCAGCATGCGTCGCGCATCCGCGACCGGCTGCCGCGGGCGGCCCTTGCCCGGCAGACGGCGTGCATCGCCGCATACCGGGCCGGGCACTTCCGCGAGGCGATCAAGGAGGAGTCGGCGTATCGCCGATTGAGCGGAAGTGCCGATCTGCTTCCGATGGCGGCCGACAGCGAGCGCGGACTGCAGCGGCCCGAGCGAGCGCTGGCCCTGCTCACGGAGTTCGAGCAGACCATGGAGCCGGAGAGCCGCACGGAGTTGCTGATCGTCGCGGCCGGGGCACGCCAGGATCTCGGCGACCTCGATGCCGCACGAGTTCTTGCACAGAAGGCGGTGCGTGCGGCCAAGTCGCCGATGGCCATGGCGCGTTCCCGTTATGCGCTGGGCCGGTTGTTACTGGAATCCGGTGATCGCGAGCAGGCGCGCAAGTGGTTGCAGTCCGCGGTGGATCTCGACGAGGAAGGGGTCTGGACCGACGCCGCAGAGGTGCTCGATTTCCCGTGAGTGGCTACGACTGCCTGTTCGTGGACCTCGACGGGGTGGTGTACCGCGGCCGCCGGGCGGTTCGGTTCGCCGTCGATGCCCTCAATGCCTATCCAGCTCGCAAGCTCTACGTGACGAACAACGCCAGCCGCACGCCACAGGCGGTGGCGGAGCAGCTGGCCGGGTACGGCTTGCTGGTGGCAGCTGAAGATGTCGTGACGTCAGCGCAGGCCGCGGCGGCCCATCTGGCGACTCTGGTTCCGGCAGGTGCCCGTGTGCTGGTGACTGGAGGCGAGGGCCTACGGCAGGCGGTTGCGGAGAACGGCCTGCGGGCAGTGGAGGGCGCGGACGATGCCGACGCCGTCATCCAGGGGTACTCACCCACGCTGGGCTGGAAAGACCTGGCTGAGGCTTCCTATGCCGTGGCTCGAGGAATTCCGTGGGTCGCCAGCAACACGGATATGTCGGTCCCGACCGCGCGGGGGATCGCTCCCGGGAACGGCACGTTCGTGGCTGCTGTCACGTCGGCAACGGGGGTTCTTCCGGTTGTTACCGGCAAGCCCCACGCCCCGATCATGCAACTCGCCGCTCGTCGGTCGGCGGCGCAGCGGCCATTGGTGATCGGCGACCGGCTGGACACCGATATCGCCGCGGCGGTCGCGGCCGGCCTCGACTCGTTGTTGGTGCTGACCGGTGTCAGCCGCTGGCAGGAGTTGATGGGGATGGATTCCGCTGCCTTGCCGACCAGGGTCGCGCCCGATTTGCGCGTCCTCGGCGGGTATCGCGACGAGGTGACCGATGCTCTGGACGCACTCGTGACCGGGTTGCGCAGCGGGACCGATGTCTCGACGGTGGTCGACCGGTTGGCGCTCGTGAGCAGCCCCGGCAGCGCTCGGGGGTGAAGTGGCAATCTGTGAGCATTCCGGGCATCCGTGAGCATAGAGGGCACCAAAAACTTGTCCGTCGTGCTAACGGATGCCCGGGATGCTAACGGATCGGTCTACATCAGCCCGCGTAGGCGCAGCAGGTCGCGCAGCGAGGCGTCGAGATGCAGCCGGCCGGTCGCCCAGGCCTGGGAAAACCGCAGTCGCTTGTCCGTCAGGTCGATCAGATCGTCGCTGTTCATGGTCAGCCGGATGTTCGGCTTCTCCCAGCTGCCCTGCTCGATGTCGAGAAGTTGACCATCGTTCAGGCGGGCGATGAACGAAATGTCGAGGTCCAGCAGGGTCAGTTCCACGGTCCGGTCCGGAATGCGCTCGCGACGTTCCTCATGCGGGTATTCCTCGAGCCGGCGCGCCAACTCCGCGAGCGCAGCTTCGCACTGCTCCACGGACGCCATGCCCACACTCCCCTGCGAGATAGTCACGGTTGCGACCGTACCTGCCCGGCCATGTCCCTGCTGGGATTGACATGAGCCCTGAAGTAGCGTGGAGGCCGGATCAGGAGGGTTGCGGTGATCGAGACACTACGAAGTTACATGCAACTGGCCGCCGGGCTAGTGGAGTCGACCGCCGAAAAGGCTAAAGAGTCGGCCGAAGCCCTGCTCACACAGGGTGCCGAGGCGCCTGAAGTGCTCACCGAACAGGTTCAGGGCATTGCCGAGGACCTGATCGAACAGGGCCGGACGAACCGTGAGCTGCTGGTCGGGCTGGTCCGCACCGAGGTGGAGCGCACGGTCGGCCGGATGGGGTTCGTCCGCGAGGAGGAACTGGCCGCCGTTCGTAAGCACGTCGAGCGGCTGGAGCGGGAGCTGAACCAGCGCGGCGACCAGGCTGCCGACGCGGCTCGCTTGGGGGTCTCGGTGGCTGCCTCCGCAGTGCCTGCGACAACTAAGGCTGCAGCCCGGGCCACGGCGGCCGCGGCGGGCACGGCGCGGACCGCGGCCCGGACTGCCAGCAAAGCCGTGCCGACGGCCAAGCCGGAGCCGAAGCCGGCGGCGCGGAAAGCGCCAGCCAAGAAGGCGCCAGCCAAGAAGCCCGCGGCCAAGCAGACTGCAGCCAAGAAGACCACCGGGAAGCAGACGTCATGAGCGAGCCCGATCTCGATGCCCTGACCGAGCAGGTCGAACAGGCACTGGCGGCCGATGGTGACCGCTACCCGCACCTAGTGGCAGCTCATGACGCGGTGCGAGAGGCGCTGGCCGATGACGACACGCAGGCGCCTGGACGCTGAGCTCGTCCGGCGGGGACTGGCCCGCTCGCGCCAGGAGGCGGCCGACCTGATCGCCTCCGGCGCGGTGCTGGTCGACCGGGTGGCTGCGTCAAAGTCGGCGACCCAGGTGACGGATGGAGTCTCGATCGCGGTCCGAGAAGATGGGCCCTCTTTCGTCTCCCGCGGTGCGCACAAACTGATCGAACCTTTGCAGGAGTTCGGCATCGATGTGGCAGGACGCCGGGCACTGGACGCCGGTGCCTCCACGGGTGGCTTCACCCAGGTGCTGCTCGAACAGGGAGCGGCTGCCGTGATCGCGGTTGATGTCGGGTACGGCCAGCTGGCCTGGAGCCTGCAGCAGGATCCGCGGGTGATCGTCATGGACCGCACCAACGTCCGTCATCTGACGCCGGATGAGTTGCCGTACCCGCCGAACCTGATCGTGGGTGATCTGAGTTTCATCTCGCTGGCGAAGGTGCTGCCGGCGTTGACGAGTGTGGCCGACCCGGGGGCCGACCTGGTGCTGCTCGTCAAGCCGCAGTTTGAGGTCGGCAAGGGGCAGGTCGGAAAGGGCGGTGTTGTGCGCGAACCGCGGTTGCACGCCGCGGCAATCACAGATGTGGCGGCGGCCGCCAGGGTGTGCGGATACGGCGTGGCTGGCCTGACCCGCAGCCCTTTGCCCGGTCCCAGTGGCAACATCGAGTTCGTGATGTGGCTTCGGCGGGATGCGCCGGACCTCGATACAGAGCGCGTGACGGAGGTGACGACGTGAACGTGCAGACGGTCATGCTCGTGGTCCATCCGCACCGGGCGACGGCGCTGGCAATGGCGTGCAGGTGTGCCAACGGCTTGGAGGACCGCGGCATCAAGGTGGTCGCTCTGGACGAGTCACCCCCGGACCTCGGCCTCACGAGGGCCGGTGCCGAAACGCCAGTGGACCTGATAGTTGTCTTCGGTGGGGACGGCAGCATCCTGCGTGGCTCGGAGATCGCCCGCGAGCAGGACGTGCCGCTGATCGGGGTGAACCTGGGGCACGTTGGCTTCCTGGCCGAGCTCGACGAGGAGGAAGCCGGCGACATCGTCGAACAGATCGCCTCGGGACGGTTCACGATCCAAGAGCGGATGACGCTGGACGTCTCGGTCGTCCGGCAGAACCGTGTGGTGGCCACGTCGTGGGCGCTCAACGAGGCGAGCATCGAGAAGAGCGCTCGCGAGCGCATGATCCAGCTCGTGGCCGAAGTGGACCGCCGGCCGCTGAGCACGTGGGGTTGTGACGGGGTCCTGTTCGCCACTCCGACGGGCTCTACGGGATATGCCTGGTCCGCCGGGGGACCGGTCGTGTGGCCCACTGTCGACGCGATGCTGCTGGTGCCGGTTTCGGCGCATGCCCTCTTTGCCCGGCCGATGGTCGTCTCGGCTGCCACGCAACTGGCCGTCGAGATCTTGCCCGACAGTCCTTCTGCGGTGCTGTGGTGCGACGGGCAACGTCTGGTGCCGCTGGAACCCGGAGACCGGGTCGAGGTCGTTCGCGGCGGCCGACCGGTGCGGTTGGCCCGGCTGCAGGACACTTTGTTCGTGGACCGGCTGGTAGCCAAGTTTCAGTTGCCGGTCCAGGGCTGGAGTGGGCGCGGCCGTGATCAGTGAACTGCGGATCGAGCACCTCGGGGTCATCGGAGAAGCCGCCGTCACCCCTGGTCCGGGGTTCACGGCTCTCACCGGCGAGACGGGGGCCGGTAAGACGATGATCCTCACGGCGCTCGGCATGCTGCTCGGCGGCCGTGTGGATGCCGCGATCGCAGAAGGTGCTGCCGTGCAGGGGGTTTTCGAGGTACCGGCCGGGCACCCAGCGCTCGAACTCGTCCCAGATGCCGAGGATGGCGAGATCCTGCTGGCCCGCACGGCGGCGGGGTCACGGCTGCGGGCGTTCGCCGGTGGCCGTATGGTTACGGCCGCGGTGCTGTCGGAGATCGGCGAGTTGCTGGTCACCGTGCACGGCCAGGCCACCCAGCAGCGACTGCGCTCACCAGCAGCGCAGCGCCGGGCGTTGGACCGGTTCGGGGGACCGGATCACCAGACGTTGCTGGCCGCCTACCGGCAGGCGTACCGGGACTGGCAGGAGGCCGCGCAGACATTGAAAACAGCGCGGGAGAACGCCTCGCAGGTCGGCCAACGGATCGTCTTTTTGCGAGCCGCACTCGAGGAGATCGAGCGGGTTGATCCGCAGCTCGGGGAGACCGAGGCACTGCAGGCCGAGGCGCACCGGCTCACAAATCTCGCGGACCTGACCGCGGCCAGTGGCGCCGCCCGTTCGGCCGTGCTCGGCGACGACGATGTGCCGGGGGCAGCGGACCTGCTGCATGCGGCGGCTCGACAGGTTGAGTCGGCCGACGACCAGCAGCTGGATGCACTGCACGGCCGGCTGGTTGCTGCGGCGGAAGAGGTGAGCGACATCGGCCGGGAGCTCGCAGGGTTCATGGACGGTCTGCAGGATGAACCGGGCCGGCTGGAGTGGATTCAGCAACGCCTGCACGACCTGAGCCTTCTGCGGTCACGCTATGGCCAGGACGAGCAGCAGGTTCTGCAGTGGTCGCAGGAGGCGGCGGCGGAACTGGTGACTCTGGAGGCCGGCGATCTCGACGTGCTGGTGGAGGCCGAGGCCAGGACGGCGCGGTTGCTGCAGCGGGCGACTGCCGATCTGAGCGCCTCGCGCAGCGCTCTGGCGCAAGTGCTGTCAGCCCAGGTGAGCACCGAACTGCGGGAACTGGCGATGCCGAACGCCGACCTGCTGGTCACTGTGGAGGCCGGCCAACCGGGGCCGGATGGTTGCGACGAGGTGGCGTTCCTGCTCAGTCCGCACCCGGGAGCCACCCCCGCTCCGATCAGCAAGGCGGCCTCCGGCGGCGAATTGAGCCGGGTGATGCTGGCCCTCGAGGTGGTGCTCGCGGACACCGACACCGTGGGCACGTTCGTGTTCGACGAGGTGGACGCCGGGGTCGGGGGCGCGGCCGCGACGGCGATCGGCCGGCGGCTGGCGCGGCTGTCGCAGCGCAGCCAGGTGATTGTCGTGACGCATATGCCGCAGGTGGCAGCCTTTGCGGACAATCACCTGCGGGTGATCAAGCAGCAGGACGCCGAGGTGACCACATCGGATGTGCGGGTGCTCAGCGATGAGCAGCGGGTAGTCGAGATCGCCCGGATGCTGGCCGGCCAGGAGGAGTCCGAACATGCCCGCGAGCACGCCCGAGAACTGCTGGCCATGGTGTGAGCCCCTGACCGGTGCTGGGCCGCATTTTGTCGTGTTGTTGTCGTCCGCTCGGCGTGTCGTGACCACAACGCGACAGCGCGGACAACATCGCAACAGAACCTGAGTTGGCTGACCAGGAGTTGTCCGGACATTGCAGAATCCACGCGAGTCGCTTCCGCCGCAGCGCCAGCGGCAGGTAGTCTGGCATCCCGTGGATAGCCCGGGTTCTGCCGTACACATCTTCGTCACCGGAGGCGTCGCCTCCTCGCTCGGCAAGGGGCTTACCGCCTCCTCGCTGGGACAGCTGCTCAGCGCGCGTGGCCTACGGGTCACGATGCAGAAGCTGGATCCGTACCTCAACGTCGATCCGGGCACGATGAACCCCTTTCAGCACGGTGAGGTGTTCGTCACCGACGACGGCAACGAGACCGACCTGGACATCGGTCATTACGAGCGCTTCCTCGACCGCAACCTGACCGGGATCGCCAACGTCACGACCGGGTCAGGTGTACTCCAGCGGTGATCGCCAAGGAGCGCCGCGGCGAGTACCTCGGCGACACGGTGCAGGTGATCCCGCACATCACCAACGAGATCAAGTCCCGCATCTACGCGATGGCCACTGAGGACGTGGACGTGGTGATCACCGAGATCGGGGGCACGGTCGGCGACATCGAGTCGCTGCCGTTCCTGGAGGCTGCCCGGCAGGTTCGCCACGACGTGGGCCGCGATCGGTGCTTCTTCCTGCACGTCTCACTGCTGCCCTATCTCGGGCCGTCGGGGGAGTTGAAGACGAAACCCACCCAGCACTCGGTTGCCGCTTTACGCAACATCGGTATCCAGCCGGACGCGCTGGTGCTTCGCGCGGACCGGCCCGTCCCCGAGGGCATCAAGCGCAAGGTCTCGCTGATGTGCGACGTCGACATGGAAGCTGTGGTGGCTGCGGTGGACGCGCCGAGCATCTACGACATCCCGAAAGTGCTGCACACCGAAGGCCTGGATGCGTACGTGGTGCGGCGGATGGGGCTGCCGTTCCGGGACGTCGACTGGACCGCGTGGGGTGCCCTGCTGGACCGGGTGCACAAGCCCTCGCACTCCGTGGAGATCGCCCTGGTCGGCAAGTACATCGATCTTCCCGATGCCTATCTGTCGGTGACCGAGGCGCTGCGAGCAGGTGGGTTCGGGCACGACACCGCGGTGCGCATCCGGTGGGTGGCCTCGGATGACTGCGCCACTGAGGAAGGCGCCAAGGAGGCGCTGGGCGATGTGGATGCGGTCTGCGTTCCGGGTGGTTTCGGCGTGCGCGGCATCGAGGGCAAACTCGGCGCCATCCGCTTCACCCGCGAGAACGGGATCCCGACGCTGGGGCTGTGCCTGGGTCTGCAGTGCATGGTGATCGAGTACGCCCGCAGCATGGCCGGGATGCCCGATGCGAACTCGATGGAGTTCGACGACGAAACCACGCATCCAGTGGTCTCGACGATGGCCGATCAGACTGACGTCGTCAGCGGCGAGCGGGACATGGGCGGGACGATGCGTCTGGGTCTGTACCCCGCGGTGCTGACGCCGGGCAGTGTGGTGGCCGGCGCCTACGGTCAGACCGCGGTCGACGAGCGACACCGCCATCGCTACGAGGTCAACAACGCTTACCGGGACCAGTTGGGAGAGGCCGGCATGGTGTTCAGCGGCACGTCTCCCGATGGGCGGCTGGTCGAATTCGTGGAACTGCCGGCGGACGTGCACCCGTACTTCGTGGCCACGCAGGCGCACCCGGAGTTCCGCAGCCGCCCGACCCGGCCGCACCCGCTGTTCGCCGGACTTGTCGGGGCTGCGCTGGCCCGGCAGCAGAATGGATGAGGTCTGGGACGGACCGGTCGCCGACTCCTTCGAGAGTCACCCGGTCCTGGCCAGGCACCAGCGGTTCCACGGCGCGGTCTGGGATGTGCGATCCGACGAAGTGCAGATCGGCGACCATCGGGTCGTGCGCGATCTGGTCGTGCACCCGGGCGCCGTGGGAGTCATCGCGCTGGACGACCAGGACCGGATCCTGCTGATCCGGCAGTACCGGCACCCGGTCGCGGCGTTCCTGTTCGAACCGCCGGCCGGCCTGCTCGACACCCACAAGGAGACCGCCTGGGATTGCGCGCAGCGGGAGCTGGCCGAGGAGGCAGGGCTGCGTGCCGACGACTGGCACGTGCTGATCGACTTCCTCAACTCCCCTGGCGGGACCAGCGAGACGCTGCGTTGCTTCCTTGCTCGAGGGCTGCACCCACTGGAAGGCGGCCGGGAGCACACGGGGGAGGCCGAGGAGGCGCACCTGCCGCAAGCCTGGCTGCCGCTGGATGAGGCCGTCTCGCTTGTGCTCAGCGGCGCAGTGCAGAACCCGACAGCGACCAACGGGATCCTGGCGGCGGCTGCGGCCCGTGGGCGCGGATGGGCCGGTCTTCGGCCCGCGGATGCGCCCTGGCCTGTGCGAGACTGGGTCGAATCGCTGGGCAACGTCAGACAGCCTGGATAGGAGATCGCCGATGCGCATCGGTGTGCCGACTGAGGTCAAGCCCCAGGAGTACCGGGTTGCCATAACGCCCGCTGGGGTCCACGAACTGGTCCGGCACGGGCACACGGTCAGCGTGCAGGCGGGCGCCGGCGTGGGATCCTCGCTGCCGGACGCCGAGTTCCAGGCGGCAGGGGCCACCATTTTGCCCGACGCGCAATCGGTCTGGGGGTCCGCGGACTTGGTCGTGAAGGTCAAGGAACCGATCGCCCAGGAGTACGGATTCCTCCGCGATGACCTGTTGCTGTTCACCTACCTGCACCTTGCCGCGTCGCGGGAGTGCACCGACGCGCTGCTGTCGGCAGGCACCACGTCGATCGCCTACGAGACGGTGGAATTGCCCGACCACACCCTGCCCCTGCTGGCCCCCATGTCGGAGGTGGCCGGCCGCTTGGCGCCGCAGGTGGGTGCCCAAGCGTTGCTCAAGGCCCACGGCGGACGAGGGGTCCTGCTGGGGGGCACTCCGGGTGTGCATGCCGGCAAGGTGGTCGTGATCGGGGCTGGCGTGGCCGGTCAGAATGCCGCGGCGATCGCGCTGGGTATGCAGGCCGAGGTGCTGCTGCTGGACCGCGACGTGGCCCGCCTGCGGCAGGCCGATGCGATCTATCAGGGACATATGCAGACCGTGGCGTCCAACGCCTATGAGATCGAGCGCTGCGTGCTCGACGCCGACATGGTCATCGGTGCCGTGCTTGTCCCAGGCGCGAAGGCCCCGAAACTGATCAGCAACGAGCTGGTGTCGCGGATGAAGCCGGGGGCTGTTCTGGTGGACATCTCCGTGGACCAGGGTGGCTGCTTCGAGGATTCCCGGCCGACCACGCACTTGGAACCGACCTATCCGGTGCACGACACGTTGTTCTACTGCGTCGCCAATATGCCCGGGGCGGTCCCGCACACCTCGACCTGGGCGCTGACCAATGTCACGCTGCCGTACCTGGTCGAACTCGCCGACCACGGCTGGCGGCATGCGTGCCGACGGGATCGGGCGCTGGCGCTGGGGATCAACACCCACGCAGGGCAAATCACCTACAAGGCCGTGGCCGATGCCTTCGGGCTGCCGACGGTCGCGCTGGACGCGGTCCTGTGAGAGTCGACACTCAACATTGTTTGCAGCAGGCCTGAATCTCTAGGGTCGTCTCGCCATGCACCAGATCGACGCCTACCTGCAGCACGTGGTGGTGGAGAAGGGTTTGTCCGTCAATACGGTGGCGGCCTACCGGCGGGATCTCGAGCGCTTCTCGGGGTGGTTGCACGACCAAGGCGTCAGCGAGCTCACACAGGTGGATCCGGCCATGCTCGGGCAGTTCGTGACCTGGTTGTCCTCCGATCAGGGGCTGTCGGCGACGAGCGTGCGCCGGGTGGTCAGCAGCGTCCGCGGGCTGTTCCGATACGCCGGTGCGGAGGGCTGGATCGCAGTCGATCCGAGTGAGGACGTCGCCTCGCCCACCGTGCCGCTGCGGTTGCCCAAGGCTCTGTCCGTCGAGGACACTGTCGCGATGGTCGAGTCCTGCGATACCTCGACCGTGCTGGGGCTGCGGGACCAGGCACTGCTGGAATTCCTGTACGGCTGTGGTGCCCGGATCAGTGAAGCGGTCGGTCTCACGCCGGATGCGCTGGATCTGGCTGATCGCAGCGTGCTGCTGCGCGGCAAGGGCGGCAAACAGCGCCGGGTCCCGGTCGGGAGTCACGCTGTGGCAGCACTAGAGGCCTATCTGGTCCGGGCCAGACCCGCGCTGCTGGCTGCACGCAAGAAGTCAGGCCCGGTCCCGCGCGAGGTGTTCCTCAACGCTCGCGGCACGCCCCTCTCCCGGCAGAGCGCCTACGGGATCGTGGCGGCCGCAGCGGACCGAGCCGGGGTGACGGGCGTCTCGCCGCATACACTTCGGCACTCGTTCGCCACCCACCTGCTGGAAGGCGGTGCCGACGTCCGCGTCGTGCAGGAACTACTGGGACACGCGTCGGTGACCACTACTCAGATCTATACCCACGTCACGATCGACCGGCTCCGCGAGGTGTACACGGAGTCGCACCCGCGGGCCTTGCGGTAGGCCCGCGTCGCTGCCCGTAAGCGGCCCGAACCCGCGTTACCGTGGACCGGTGACTGCCGAGGCACTGCCCAGCGAGCCCGTGGGCTTCGCCGTGCACCTCGAGGAGTTCGAGGGGCCGTTCGACATGCTCCTGCAGCTGATCTCCAAGCACAAACTGGAGGTCACCGAACTCAGTCTCAGCCAGGTCACCGACGAGTTCGTGCAGTACATCCGCCAGCAGGGCCGGGATTGGGACCTTGACGAGGCCAGCCAGTTCCTGGTGATCGCAGCGACCTTGCTCGACCTCAAGGTCGTGAAGCTCCTGCCGGGCGCGGAGGTCGAGGACGAGGAGGATCTCGCGCTGCTGGAAGCCCGCGACCTGCTGTTCGCCCGGCTGATGCAGTACCGGGCCTACAAAGACGTATCGGGGATCTTCGCGCGGATGATTGACGACGCGCCCCTGATGCAGCCGCGCACGGTGGGCCTCGACCCCGACCTGCATGGACTGTTGCCCGATGTTGTGCTGGGTTTGGGGCCCGAGGCCTTCGCCGCGCTGGCGGCAGTGGCGCTCGCCCCCAAGCCTGTGCCAGAAGTGGCCATCGACCATGTCCATGCGCCCCCGGTCAGTGTTGCCGAGCAGAAGCAGATCCTCGCCGAGGCTCTGCAGGAGCGCGGGCACGCCACGTTCCGGGAACTCATCGAGAACGCCGACAACCGCATGATTGTGGTGGGGCGTTTTCTCGCCCTGCTCGAGCTGTATCGCGACGGCACTGTGCGTTTCGAGCAGGAGCGCGCGCTCGGGGAGCTGACGATCCATTGGGAGGAAACCAGTGACGCATCGGGTGATTGACCTCACCGACCGGCTGGGCGCTCCGGCCGCTCACGAGGCCGAGGGGCCGCATGATCTCGGTGCGCCGTCGCTGCGTGCGGCCGTCGAAGCGTTGCTGTTGATCGCCGACGAGCCGATGTCCGCCGAGGATCTCGGCGTCGTGCTCAACACCCCGCCGGACGAGATCACCGACACCGTCGAGCAGTTGCAGTCGGACTACGCCACATCCGGGCGCGGCTTCACGATCCGCCGCGAGTCCGCGGGCTGGCGCTTCGTGACGGCCGCCGATTGCAGTGAATTGGTGACCCGCTTCGTGAAGGACGGTCAGAGCGCGCGGTTGTCGCAGGCCGCTTTGGAGACGCTGGCGGTGGTGGCCTACCGGCAGCCGGTCTCCCGAAGCCGGGTCAGCGCGATTCGGGCGGTCAATGTCGACGGCGTGATGAAGACACTGATGAACCGGGGCCTGATCACCGAGGTCGGGCACGACGCAGACAGTGGGGCGGTGCTGTACGCGACCACGGAGTACTTCCTGCAGCGGCTCGGGATCGCGAAGCTGGACGAATTGCCGCCGGTGGCCGACTACCTGCCGGATCTCGCCGATCTCGACTCTCCGGAACTGACCGGCGAATTCTAGGTGCGTCTGCAGAAGGTCCTCGCAGCCGCGGGCGTCGGCAGCCGTCGGATTTGTGACCAGTTGGTGGCCGAAGGCCGGGTCACCGTCGATGGCCGGGTCGCGGTGCCAGGCACCCAGGTCGATCCGCAGACCGCGGTCATCCATGTGGACGGTGTGCGCATCCCGACCCGCCCGGAACTGGTGGTCCTCGCCTTCCACAAACCGCGCGGCGTGACGTCGGCGATGAGCGGTGCGAGTCCCAATGTGGGCGACTACGTCCAGGACCGCGAGGAACGGGTCTTTCACGTGGGTCGCCTCGATGTCGACACCGAGGGGCTGTTGCTGCTGACCAACGACGGGGACCTCGCACACCGGATCGCCCATCCGTCGCACGGCGTTGCCAAGACGTATGTGGCAACGGTTGAGGGGCGTGTGGACGCGGGGCTGCGGAACCGGCTGCGTAAGCCTGTGCAGCTGGACGACGGTCCCGTGACGGTGGATGCGTGTCGCATCATCGACGCCGGCCAGAACAGCAGCGTGGTCGAAGTGACGCTGCACGAGGGACGCAACCGCGTCGTGCGCCGCCTGTTCGATGCCCTGGGCCACCCCGTGACGCGACTCGTGCGGACTGCCGTTGGGCCCGTGCGACTGACGGGTCTGAGGGCCGGCCAGATCAGGGAATTGTCGGGGCGCGAACTGCAGAGTCTGTACACCGAGGTCGGTTTGTAGGCTGCGAACATGCCAGTGCGCGCAATCCGGGGGGCGACCCAGGTGGCTGCCGACGAGCCCGACGCCATCATGGAAGCGGTAGCCGAACTCGTCCGGGAGATGTTGACGGCCAACGACGTCGCCGACGACCACCTCATCAGCATGGTGCTCACCTCGACGCCGGACCTCGTCTCGGCGTATCCGGCCACCGGCGCGCGATTGGCTGGCCTTGTCGATGTGCCGCTGCTTTCCGCTTGCGAGGTGGACGTACCCGGGTCGATGCCGCGGGTGGTTCGGATCATGGCGCATGTGCAGTCGCCGGTGACGCGCGCACAGATTCAGCACGTGTATCTGCGCGGTACTGAGGGCCTGCGACGAGCGGCCGAGCCGCAATGAAGGTTCTCGTCCGAGGGGTCGGCCTACTGGGCACCTCGTTGGGGTTGGCGCTGACCGAGATCGGCGTCGAGGTGTTCCTCGAGGATGTCGACGCGCGGGCAGTCGCGACGGCCACGGGAATGGGCGCCGGCTCCGGGCAGCCGTGTGAGGACCCGGATCTGGTTTTCGTTGCGGTACCACCGCAGGCCCTGGCGCACGAGGTTGCTGCCGCGCTGCGACGCTTCCCGAACGCGACGGTCACGGATGTCGGCAGCGTGAAGGCCGAACCGTTGGCCACGCTCGGGGAGGAGGATCTCGCGAGGTACGTCCCCGGACATCCGATGGCGGGGCGCGAGATCTCCGGTGCGGCCGCCGGGCGTGGCGATCTCTTCGAGGACCGGCCATGGATTCTGACCCCCACCGCGGTCACCGAGCCGGCCCGGCTGGAACAGGTTGCGTCATTGGCCGAGCAGTTGCGCGCGGTTGTGCGACTCATGGATCCCGACGAGCACGACCGCGCTGTGGCCTTGTGTTCGCATGCGCCGCAGGTGGTGGCGTCCTTGCTAGCTGCACAACTGGTGGGGGCGTCTGCTTCAGACGTGAGTGTCGCCGGCCCCGGGTTGCGCGACACGACGCGGATCGCGGGCAGCGACCCCGACCTGTGGTCGCAGATCCTGCTGGCGAATGCCGACCACGTGACGCCACACCTGCAACGCTTCGCCGCGGACGTGTCGTCGTTCGGTCAGGCGCTGGGCGCTGGCGATTCGGGCCAGGTCCGGGAGTTGTTGGCCAGAGGGGTCGAGGGACGGGATCGGCTGCCGGGCAAGCACGGCGGGGAGGCCGGCGCCTATGTGACCGTCTCGGTTGTGATCGAGGACGCCCCTGGTCAGCTGGCGGCCCTGTTCCTACGGGCGGGCGAAGCCGGAGTGAACCTCGAAGACGTCCGGATCGAGCACACGCTCGGCCGGTTGCGTGCTATCGCGCACCTGGTGGTGCGTCCGGATTCTGAGAGCACGTTGCGGGATTCGCTTCAGCAGGGCGGCTGGGTGCTGCGGGGCTGAAGCCGTGGTCGCGCCGGTAGGCTCGCACCTGTGCCAGTCATCGTCGCCGTGGACGGACCTTCCGGGTCCGGCAAGTCCAGCGTGTCCAAGGGTGTGGCGACCGGGCTCGGCTACGACTACCTGGACACCGGTGCGATGTACCGGGCCATCACCTGGTGGGGTTTGCAGAACGACGTCTCGGACTCGCAGATCGCCGACAGGCTCGGCGACATCCAACTGATCAGTGGTACCGACCCTGCGCATCCGACCATTGCGGTTGGTGGGGTTGACGTGTCCGAAGCAATCCGGACGCCTGCAGTCACCGCCGCAGTGAGTCGCTATAGCGCTGTGCCGGAGGTCCGGACGGCGCTGGTCGCCCGGCAGCGGGAAGTGGCGCAGGCCGCGCGCAAAGGCCTCGTGGCGGAGGGCCGCGATCTGGGGACTGTGGTGTTTCCGGACGCAACCCTGAAGGTCTACCTGACGGCTGACGTCGAAGCCCGGGCCGCACGCCGTGCCGCGGAGAACGCCGAGCGCGGGCACGACGCGGATGTGTCGGACACGCATCAGAGTCTGGCCGCCCGGGACGCGGCCGATTCGTCACGCGCGGTTTCTCCGCTGCAGGCCGCGAGGGACGCGGTGCACGTCGACGCTACCTTCATGACGCTGGCCGAAGTCATCGACCACGTGACGGCATTGGTCGAGGAGCGCCTGTGAGTGAGAACGACGAGGTCTACACCGACGACATCGAAGGCGATGACCTCGAGGCACTGACTGCTGCCGCCGAGGCGCTTGCAGAGGAGATCACTGAGGCCGAGGACGAGCAGACGCCAGAGCCCGGTCTGCCGGTCGTGGCCATCATCGGTCGGCCCAACGTCGGCAAGTCGACCTTGGTGAACCGTATTCTCGGCCGTCGCGAAGCTGTCGTGCAGGATGTGCCCGGCGTGACCCGTGACCGGGTCCGTTACACCGCGGAATGGGCCGGCACCCGGTTCCAACTGGTGGACACCGGCGGCTGGGAACACGACGCCATAGGCATGCGCGCTGACATCGCGACGCAAGCGACTCGCGCGGTGGAAGAGGCCGACGTGGTCGTGTTCGTCCTGGATTCCACGGTGGGCATCACGGACACCGACGAACGCGTGGTTCCGATTCTGCGGGCGTCTGGCAAGCCCGTGGTCCTGGCCGCGAACAAGGTCGACGACATGGTCGGGGAGGCGGACGCGGCTTCCTTGTGGTCGCTGGGACTGGGTGAGCCGTATCCGGTTTCGGCGTTGCACGGCCGGGGTTCGGGGGACCTGCTCGACGTCGTGGTGGCGCAGTTGCCGGAGGAGGGGTCTGGGGTCGAGCATGCCGGACCGCGCCGGGTGGCCATCGTGGGTCGGCCCAACGTGGGTAAGTCGTCGCTGTTGAACCGGCTCGCGGGGGAGGAGCGGGCCGTCGTCGACTCGGTTGCGGGGACCACTGTCGACCCCGTGGACGAAGTGGTCGACCTCGGGGGCGAACAGTGGTTGTTCGTGGACACTGCCGGCATCCGGCGGCGGGTGCGTGAGGCCAGTGGGCATGAGTACTACGCCTCGCTACGCACGCAGCGCGCGATCGAGCGGGCCGACGTGGCGCTGGTGGTCATCGACGCCAGCGAGCCCATCACGGAACAGGACATCCGGATCATCCAGATGGTCGTGGACGCTGGCCGGGCACTGGTGGTCGCGTTTTCGAAGTGGGACCTCATGGACGACGACCGGCGCCGCGAGCTGGAACGGGAGATCGACGTCGACCTGGTCGGAGCGCCGTGGGCGCAGAGCGTCAACATCTCGGCGAAGACGGGGCGGGGGGTAGGCAAGATCCCGCCCATGCTGGTGACGGCGCTGGACTCCTGGGCCATGCGCGTACCGACCGGCCGGCTCAACACGTTCCTGTCCGAGTTGGTCGCATCACACCCACATCCGATCCGGGGTGGAAGGCAGCCGCGGATCCTGTTCGGCACACAGGCGGCCACCCGCCCGCCCACCTTCGCGTTGTTCACGACCGGGTTCCTGGAGCACGGGTACCGGCGTTACATCGAACGGCGTCTGCGGGAGACGTTCGGCTTCGTGGGGACGCCAATGCGGATCAACCTGCGAATCCGGGAGAAGCGCAAGCGGCGCTGAAGGCCTATTCGAGTACCTCGCGGCGCGGGCTCGGGGCACCGCTGGCCCGCAGCTCTGCCAAATGCCCGGAGAGGGCGGCCTGCACTGCATCCTGGGCCGCAACTGCGGCTTGCACCCGCGGCATCAACACGAAGTCAGCCCCGGCCGCGTACAGCCTTACCTGCTCGGGGAACGTCGTGGCGGTGGCGATCACGATGGCTGACCTGTTGAGCTGGCGCAGCATGCGGACGACTCCGACCGTGGTTGCTGAGGACAGGACGGCGTCGGGGATCGTGCACAGAACGACCCGGGCCCGGTCGACACCGGCGTGGCGCAGGGTCTCAGGACTCGTGAGATCTCCGTAGACGACTCGGGGACCCATCGCCTCGATGTCGCGGTGGATCCCGACGTTGAAGTCGACGGCCACTGTGCGGCGCAGTACCCCCGGCGCCGACACAGCAAGTTCGTGCAACAGCGATGAGGCGGTTCGATGCACGCCGAGCAGCGCGAGGTCGTACTCGGCAGTGTCGTCTTCCCGGTCGTCGCGTGGCGCTTTCATGCCCAGGCGTCCCAGCAGCGGTGCGATGCGGTCGTGCAGCGAGTCAGCATGCGCGAACAGTGTGGGAGTGAGGACTGCCGTGATGACGAACGCGAAGATGATGGCGGAGTTGAGCCCGGCGTCGATGTGCCCGAGCTGCAGCCCGAGGTACGCGATGACGAGACTGAACTCGGACATCTGCGCGAGCCTGCTCGACGTCTGCACGGTAGTCCGGCGATCCAGTCCGGCCAGGTGAAGCAGCGGCACCATCACGAGGTAGCGGCTCAGCACGACGAGTGCTGCCAGCGCCACCGCGACGAGCAGGATTGCGACTCCATCGGGCGCAGGGATGGTCATGCCCAGACCCACGAAGAAGAGCGTGACGAAGAAGTCACGGACTACTGAGACCTGACGTACGATCTCTGCGCTGAACGGGAGGCTTGCCATGGTCACTCCGGCGATCAGGGCGCCCATGCCTGCGCTGACGTTGAACTCTGTCTGCGCGCCGGTCAGCGCGGTGACGGCCTGATCCAAGGAACTGCCGGCGAGAACTACTGCGAAGCACCAGGCGAGCGAGGCGATGAGAATCGTGGATGGCTGCTTGGCGATCCAGTGAAAGCCGATCGGCAGCACCCAGTGGGCCACGGCCATCGCGCCGGCTGCCACAAGCGCGATGCCCACGAAGGCGGATGCAATGGGCAGGATCTGCGGATCGTCCAGATTCGGCTGGATCGCGAGGACGACGATTGCCCAGATGTCCTGGAACACCAGCAGAGCCAGAGCCATGCGACCGGTCTGGGTGTCCAGAGTGAACGTCTGCTGGAACAGCGCCCCCACGATCAGCGTCGACGAGGCGGCAATGGCCAGCCCGACATAGAGTGCGGCGTAATCGCCCTGCACTACCCCCAGCGTGATGCCCGCCAGTATGAAGGCCTGCGCCACAAGGAAGCCGAACAAGACAGTAAGCGGGTACTGCAGCAGGCCCGCCACGATCACCGTTCGCCCCTTCGCAAACAGGCTCCGGATGTCGATCTCCAGCCCGATCAGGAACAGCAGCAGAATCAGGCCAAGTTGCGCGATCGTGTCGATATTGACGGGGTCGCTGATCAGTCCGCTGACCGTGGGTCCGAGCAGGACCCCGGCAAGCAGGAAGGCTGCGACCGTCGGTATTCGTAGCCGCGTGAACCCGATGGCCAGCACTCCTGCCGCGACCAGCGCCAGCCCGATGTCCACCACGAGATCGGGCACGCCAGCATCGCCGCCCACTGCGGCCGGGACCATCACCAGGGCTATGCCCATGGGCGGAGCGTAGTCCGAGCGAGACCTCATAGCACAGACGACAGCCAGCGCAGCGGTGCGTGACTGGCCGAGGGGGATCTCCGAGGCGACTGCCACTCACGCTAATCTGGACGGGCACGCCGCGGCGTGCGACGGGCTGTAGCGCAGCTTGGTAGCGCACCTGACTGGGGGTCAGGGGGTCGCAGGTTCAAATCCTGTCAGCCCGACAATGCGATGGACCCCGGGATGCTTCCCGGGTCAATCGCATTGTTCGTGAGTGCACTGCAGGATTTGGGAGCCCGCTCGCCGTGGGGCGAGTGGGTGGTTCCTGTCAGCCCGACTGGTTGTGGGACCGGGGATGCTTCCCCGGTCCCACAACCAGTTTCGAGGGGCTCTGCAGGATTTGGGAGACGGATCACCAGCGGCGGTCCGTCGGTTCCTGTCAGCCAGAGTCCTTGGTTTCGTGTTTCAAAGTTTGCACTCCAGCGATCGAAAAGGAACTCTCCGAGGCGAGCGAGAGCGCCCGGATCGCTCGCTCAGACTGCCCGCGCGCATCGGTGAGAGTTGTCGACATCCGTTAGAGGACAAAGGGGTTCAAAACGGACAATTAGCTCTAACGGATGTCCCGAACTCTAACCGATGGCATCAGGCAGATGGCTGCACGTCCAGAACTGCGTGCGGCTCGGTTTGTCATCCCGGGAGCCGTAGCCCCGTGGGGGAGTACGTGGTTCCTGTCAGGCCCCACGGAGTGGACGCTCGAGATGGTGGGTGGGCGAGTCGGCGGTTCCTGTCAGGCCCCACGGAGTGGACGCTCGAGATGGTGGGTGGGCGAGTCGGCGGTTCCTGTCAGGCCTCACGGAGTGGACACTCGAGCTGGTGGGTGGGCGAGTCGGCGGTTCCTGTCAGCCCGACAAGACAACTGCCGAGCCGCCTGCCCGCCCGTGCCGCGCTCACATTGGCTGCTCACCTGCGCTCACCAACCCCGCCTCGTAGGCGTACACGACGGCGTGCACCCTGTCACGCAGACCGAGCTTCATAAGGATGCGCTTCACGTGGGTCTTCACCGTGCTTTCGCCCAGGTGCAGTTGCGCGGCGATCTCCCGGTTGGCCTGGCCTTGAGCGATCAGCAGCAGGACTTCGCGCTCGCGATCAGTGAGCCGCTCAAGGTCCTCCGTGCCGAAAGCAGGGGGCGGCCCTGAGCGGTCGGTGACTCTGGCGAACTCCTTCATCAGCCGGCGAGTCACAGAAGGGGAAAGCAGTGCGTCACCATCGGCCACTGTGCGAATCGCTGCGAGAAGATCCTCGGGTCGAGTGCGTTTGAGGAGGAAGCCGCTAGCCCCCGCGCGCACCGCCTCGTAGACGTACTCATCGACTTCGAACGTGGTGAGAATCAGGACACGTGGCGGTTCTCTACCCACCGGTTGCGCCCCGGTAATCCGCCTGGTGGCTGCAAGGCCGTCGCTACCGGGCATGCGAATGTCCATCAGAACGATGTCGGGTGCCAGTCTCGCCGCCAGGGCGACGGCCTCGTCCCCGTTGCCGGCCTCGCCGACTACCTCAAGGTCCTGCTGAGTCTCGATCATCATCCGCAGGCCAGCCCGTACTAGCGTGTCGTCGTCGACGATCAGGATGGCGATGGTCATCTGGTCGCCTTCTTCTCGGAGCCAAGGCTCGGCACGAGTATTGGGGAAAGCGGCAGGGTGGCGCGTATCTCGAATCCGCCTCCTGCGACCGGTCCGGCTTGCAGGTGTCCGCCCAGCACCTTCGCCCGCTCGGTCATTCCGACGATCCCGCGACCACCGCTGATGGCCGAACGCGGTTGACTTCCTGCGCCATCGTTGATGACCGCTACGTGCAGCCATCCTGGCGAGCAGGACAGGAGGACATCGACGTGTGCGTCCGGCGCGTGCTTGAGCGCATTGGTCAATGACTCCTGCACGATCCGGTAGGCCGCTACGCCCTCATGCCGACCGATCGGTCGGTCACAGGTGTCGCGAACCGCTATGTCGGCGCCCGCAGCACGCAGCTCCTCGATCATGGAGGTGACATCGGCGAATCCCTTCAGCGGGCTGCGTGCTGCCTCGGCCTCATCCATTAGGCCGAGCATGTGATCGAGATCGACCAGGGCGTTTCGTCCGAGACCTTCGATGGCGGCGAGCGCTTCCAGAGCCTTGTCGGGATCGTGTGACAGCCGTGCGGCGCCGGCCTGCAGGACGATGACGTTCACCGTGTGACCGACCGCGTCGTGCAGTTCCCTTGCGATTCGGGTGCGTTCCTCTGCGATGGCAGACGCCGCAATCTCCTCCTGCTGGGCTTCGAGATCGTCGACGGTGCGGGTGAGCTCTACTGCGCGTTTCTCGGTGCGGGCAACGCTGACTCCGGCCACCCATCCCAATCCGTAAAGAAGGAACCAGACGACGATCACCAGCGCGTCCGGTTCGCCTGGCCCGTAGAAGGTCGTGGTCGACATTGCAAGGGCCGCGGAACCGACTATCGCGCCAGATGCTCGGATGGGGCGGGCACGCGCGACCGAGTAGGCAAAGAACGGAATTGCCAGCGGGGCATTGCTGTCCCCGTGGCTCGCACTGGCGGCCAAATAGAGGGCCGTCGCCGCGATCAGAACGGTGACAGGGGCCAATCGTCGTACCATCAGTAGGGCATTCGGCGCCAGTGCCAGTACCCAGCCGGCTCCCATGACCGCTCCGTACTGGTCGACGTAAGCCGGACTCCGCAGCGACACCACGGTGATCCACGTGAAGAGAGCCGCGAGCAGAGCATCAGCGCCAAACCACCACGCCTCGCTTCGGCGGCGCTGGACGGCGTCCGAGGATGCTCGCACGTCTGTCACAGTACCGCCGACATCCGGTCCCGCCGTCCTCCCGCGGGAGGACCCGGTACCCCCGCAGGAGCACGTGTTCACGAGCCTGTGGGGGGATTACGCCGAGTCAGTCCGGAGGGAGGCTGGAGGTAAGCAAGAAGGGAGTAAGACGATGAGCACCCGTGTCGAGCACCGTCAGGGTTACGAGCAGGAGACGGTCAGCAGGAATCACCGCGCCACGGTCCTTGCAGTTGTGCTGCTGGCGGCCAGTTGGGGAGCCATTGCGGGATGGGTGACACCGCGCGGGCCCCTGACGACAGGCTCTGCGATCGCATCGATCCTCATCAGCGCTGCGGTGGGTGGCCTGGCCGGGTTCGTACTACGGAGCCGCTGGGCGATGCTGCTCGTTCCGGTGGTCTTCGTTGCGGTCTACGAGGTAGTCCGGATCGGCGTGTCAGGACCGAGTGTGGACGCTGTGCATCTGAGTTCCTATGGGGCCCTCGCACTGCTCACAGGACGTGGTTTCCAGGGCCTCCTGACTCTGCTGCCCCTGGCGCTCGGTGCTGCCGTTGGCGCGGCTTTGGCCCGCCGCCGCCTCGGCACGACAGGCAATCGCTGGGGGCGCGTTGCAGGCACGCTGGGCCTCGTCGTGGTGGGTGCGGGAATGCTCGTACTCATTGCGGCATTGCTGCGTCCCGCCGCGACTGATCCGATCACCGGCCCGGACGGCCAAGCGGTCGCCGGGTCAGTTGCCGAGTTGACCAGCATCGACAACGGGGGAGCGGAGTTGCGGATGCTGATCCGGGGTTCGCGCAGCGACGCCCCCGTCCTGTTGTTCCTCGCCGGCGGGCCCGGTGGCTCGGAGTTCGGTGCGATGCGCAGGCATCTGTCTGCCTTGGAGCAGCATTTCGTTGTTGTGACCTGGGATCAGCGCGGGTCTGGTACTTCGTACAACCAGCTTGACCCGATCGACAGTGTGAGCCTCGACGGCTATGTCGCGGACACCATCGCAGTGACCAACTACCTGCGCGAGCGCTTCGCACAGGAGTCGATCTACTTGCTCGGCCAGTCGTGGGGCAGCACGTTGGGTGTCCTTGCTGTGCAGCAGCAGCCCCAGCTCTACCGCGCCTTCATCGGCGTGGGACAGATGGTCAGCCAACTCGCTACCGACCGCATCTTCTACGAAGACACACTCCAGTGGGCCCAGACAAGCGGGAACGACGGTCTGGTGAAGCAACTGCAAGCATCCGGACCGCCGCCGTATGAACAGATGCTCGACTACGAAAGCGCCTTATCCCATGAGCAGGACGTCTACCCCTACGACCACACCGGCAACTCGGAAGGGTCGGGCGGCATGTCGGAGAACTTGTTGGTTGAGGAGTACTCGTTGATCGATCAGGTACACGTGCTCAACGCGTTCATGGACACGTTTGCGGCGCTGTATCCGCAGGTGCAAAGCATCGACTTCCGGGAGTCCGCAACCGAGTTCGAGGTGCCGGTCTTCTTCGTGCAGGGTGCCCACGAGGCCGATGGCCGGGCAATACCGTTCGAGCAGTGGTACCCGATGGTGAAGGCTCCTGTGAAAGACCTGACCGTGCTTTCCACCTCCGGTCACCGCCCGCTGTGGGAGCAGCCTGATGAGTTCGTGCAGTACATGGTCACCACCGTCCTCGCGCGGTCTTGAGACGCTTCGGGACAGTGCGACGGCACTCCTGTGGCGTACCCGATGACTGACGTCGATCTGGACGTCTGACTCTCACCCGTCGAAGCTGCGCAGTACGTCCAGGTTCCGGAAGACCGGCGGACCGTCACAGAGCGCCGCCATGCCCGCCGCCAGCTCGGACGTCTCCGGACGGTTGGAGTTTTCCATGGCTTGCTCGTATGAGGGAAACTCGACGATCTGCACATAGGTGCCAGGCCGGTCTCGATCGCTGGCTTGAGTGCTGCGCATGGAAGTGCGCATTCCCTCGGTCTTGACCAGCCATTCATCGAGGAGGGCGTCCAGCTCCTCGATCCGGCCGGTCTGAAATTCGATGATCTGGACGAAGGTCATGATGCCTCCTGGTGGGATACCTCATTCGATCATCACGGGCCGGCACCAGGCGCCCACCATTAGGACGAGGTCGACGGGTCCGACCGGTCAGCCTTGATTGCAGCGAGAACGTCTTCGGCCGTGAGGGTTCGCATCTGCTCAACCGTAGGCTCCGTCGCGTCCCGCAGCCGCCAGGCATGCTCGCGCACAGCGGCCTCGAACACGTTGCGCACGGTCCGGGCGTTGCCGAAGTCCGGGGCCTGCGACAACTCCGCGAAGGCCGCCCGTACCGGTTCTGCGGCCTCGGTCGCCAGAGCGTAATCGCCTTCCTCGGACATCCGCAGCAGGATCTGCACCAACTCTTCGGGCGTGTAGTCCGCGAACCGGATGGTTGTCGGGAAACGGGACTCAAGACCGGGGTTCGACTCGATGAACTCACGCATGTTCTCCGTGTACCCAGCCGCGATCACGACCAGGCTGTCGCGGTTGTCCTCCATGCCCTTCACGAGCGTGTCGACCGCCTCGATGCCGAACTGGTTGCGCGTCAGGCCGTACGCCTCGTCGATGAACAAGATCCCGCCGAGGGCCTTGCTGATCTGCTCTTGCGTCTTGATGGCGGTCTGCCCGACGTAACCCGCGATCAGCCCGGATGCGTCGCACTCCACGAGGTGACCATCGGCGACCACGCCGAGCGCGCGGTAGATCCGCCCGACCAGGCGGCCCACGGTGGTCTTGCCCGTGCCCGGATTCCCGACGAACACCAGGTGCCGGCTGACCGTCGGATTGCGCAACCCGGCCTTGTCGCGTAGTTGCGCGATCCGGATCAGCTGCACCTGCTGGTTGACCTCGCGTTTCGCGTCCTCCAGACCGACCAGCCGCTCCAAGTCATCGAGCGCCTTCCCCAGTTCCGCAACGTCGGGACCGCTGGGGACGGGTTCTGGCTCGAGTCGTGTGTTACTTACCGGGGCCGTGCGGGTGATGGTGGCGGCCATCGCGCTGGCTGCGGCGAGCGCTGCCGCGTCACGGGGTGCGAACTGCAGACACGCGATCCGAGTGACCTGAACCAGAAACAGCGAATAGGCCTCCACCTGCTGCGTATGCCCGCCGGCGATCAGCGCGCGCAGGATCGGCGGCGGCGACGTGCGGAATTGCAGGCCCTGCTTGGCCAGAGTCTCGACTTCGCTCAAACTCCAGCCGAGGTACGACGCGAATTTGGCAAGGTCGGACCCCTGCGACAGAATCGCGGCTGCGATCTGGAATGCCTCCCGGGACGCGCCGGCAGCATCGTCGAACATCGGTGACGCTCCTGCGACGAACTGCTTCAGATCCTCGGTCACGGCATGCCTCCTCAGCGCGATGCTATTGGGCCAGGAATGTCGATGAACTGCCACACTGATCACCATGTTCGGACGCAAAGACACTCCCGATGGCGCGCGCTTCCAACTCAAGGAGAAGCTGTGGTCCATCGGTGACGACAGCTGGATCCTCGACGACCAGGGCGAGCACATCTTCAAGGTGAACGGCAAGGCACTGCGCATCCGTCGCACGCTGGTCATTGAGCATCGTGACGGCGGGGAACTGTTCAAGATCCAGGAACGCAAACTGCACATCAAGGAAACGATGGCCATCGAGACGCCCGAGGGCGCCACGGCGGCGACGGTGAAGGCCAAGCTCATCTCCCCGATTCGTCACCGGATGGTCGCAGAACTCGCCGACGGCACCGAGTACGACGTGACCGGCAACATCCTCGACCACGAGTACGAGATCAAGAACGGCAAGCAGCTGGTCGCGACGGTGAGCAAGAAGTGGATCCGCGTGCGCGATACCTATGGGATCGAGATCATGCCCGGCTTCGGGGAGGCGCTGATTCTGGCCATCGCGGTCTGCCTGGACAGCATGGTGGGTGACGACTGAGCCGCGGTCGACGTAGGCTCGCGGCATGCAACCGCTTCGGTACTCCATCAACGTCACCCTGGACGGCTGCATCGACCACCGCGTCGGAATCGCAGACGAGGAGCTTCACCAGCATGCGATGGAGTTCCTCGGGCAGGCGGACGGGCTGATCTTCGGTCGCGTGACCTACCAGATGATGGAGGATGCCTGGCGACTTCCCAACGACTCGCAGGGACTGCCGGAGTGGACCGCACCGTTTGCGCGAACGATCGACGCGGCCAAGAAGTATGTGGTGTCGAGCACACTGCAGGACGTCGACTGGAACGCTGAATTGCTGCGGGGCGATCTCGCAACGGCCGTCGAGGAACTGAAGCAGCAGCCCGGGAATGGCCTGGTCACCGGTGGTGTGCAATTGCCGAAAGCCCTGGCCGAGTTCGGTTTGATCGACGAGTACCAGTTCGTCGTTCACCCGCGGGTCGTGGGTCACGGTCCGTGGCTGTTCGAGGGTCTGTCCAACATGATTGACCTGCAGTTGGTGGACCGGCTGGAGTACGGCTCTGGGGCCGTGGCGCTGCGGTACGTGCCGAAACGCTAACGACCCGTCCGTTCGGCGTGCGCGATGTCGCGATCGGTGAGCATCTCGGGCATCGGTTAGCGATCCGGGCGCCCAAAACCCGCCCGTACTGCTCACGGATGCCCGGAATGCTCACGGATCGGCTGGCCAGGCGGATGGCGATGCAAACCACACCGTTTACAGCCGCCGGTGCGGGTAAGGAACCACAGCCTCGGCCCGTGCCAGCAAATCCGATGCTTCGACGGCAGGCGGTGATTCCCGAAGCGCGGAGAGCTCGGTGTCAGATAGCGGCGCAACGGTGGTGACCTCGTCCTGCTGACCGGTCCAGCGCGCCCGCACCGCGGCATCGTTGTCCAGCAGAAAGGCGGCAACGTAGGCCAGTGCCGCAGCGTGCTTGCACCAGTCGTACTCGCAGCCGTACGGACAGGTGCATTCGGCACGCACGTGGTCTAGAACCATCGCGGTGAGGCGCACCGTGTAGGGGCGGCGGCCGCTGCCCTGGATGTTGGCGACGAACTCGCCGGGGAGGCTTTGCAGGTCGACGACCTGACCCGCGCGGGCATAGGTGCGGCCTCGAGACATGATCGTGTCCCGGGTCTCGGAGGCTGTGACCGACAGCAGGTCCTGTGCCGCCGGATGCGTGACCTTGCCAGGCTTGGCAACTTTCACACCACCCTGAACAGCGCGCCGGGGCGCCGCCTCGAACCAGCCGCTCTGTCGTCGCGGACTCATTGCAGAACCCGATCCCGGACAAGGGTCACCAGATCATTGAGTTCGGAATCCGACATCTCCGTGATGGCCGCCTCGGTGGAGCGGACGACGCTCGAGGCGACCGCCCGCTTGCCGGCCAGCGCCTCGTCGATGCGTTCCTCGATGGTCCCCGGGCACACCAGAACGTGCACCATGACCTTCTGGTTCTGACCGATGCGCCACACCCGGTCGGACGCTTGATCCTCCACGGCCGGATTCCACCAGCGGTCCAGGTGGATCACGTGATTGGCGCGCACCAGCGTCAGTCCGGTTCCGCCCGCCTTGAGCGAGGCGATGAGCACGGGTGGTCCGTCGGTCGCGCTGAAGGCCGCCACTGTCTTGGATCGCGCCGTGCGGCTGTCCGACCCGGTGAGGGTGGCGACCTCCACGCCCAAGTGCTCGCGCAGGTGGTCGGCCAAATCCGGGACGAAGGACGCGAATTGGGTGAACACGACGACGGCCTGGCCCTCCTCGATGATCTGCCCGCACAGGTCGACCAAGCGGTCGATCTTGCCCGACCTGTCTCCCAACGCGCGCCGCGATTCGGTGAGCAACGCGGGGTGAACGCAGATCTGCTTGAGTCGCGAGATCCCTGCCAGCACCGCGCCGCGGCGTCCCATGCGGGCTGGCTGCTGGCCCGCGGCGTCCGCGCGGAGTTGCTCCAATGTCCCCATCATGTCGGCGACCACTGCTTCGTAGGCGCCGGCTTGTTCCCGGGTCAGGGTGCAGTCGTCGCGGATCACCTCGCGGTCGGGCAGGTCGTCGAGAATTCCTGGGTCAGTCTTCGTGCGGCGCAGGATGAACGGCGCGACCACTGCGCGCAGCCGTTCCAGGTTCTCCTGCTCGCCGTTGATGTAGAGCTCCTTGAAGCGTTTGCGGCGGGGTAGCAGACCGGGATGGGCGAATGCCATCAACGACCACAGGTCACCGAGATGGTTCTCCACGGGAGTTCCAGTGACGACCAAGCGCTGCTTCGCAGTCAGTGCGCGAGCGGCCCGGGCGGCATGGGTGTCGGGGTTCTTGATGGCCTGCGCTTCGTCAAGCACGACGCGGTGCCACTCGATCTCGGCCAGCGTCTCGTCGCGCGCAAGGAGCCCGTAGGTGGTGACCACGATGTCGGCATCCAGGCGCTGCTGCACGTGCCCACGATCTGCGCCGTGGAACGCCGCGACCCTCAGGTCGGGCGTGAATTGCTCGGCCTGCCGCGCCCAGGTGTCGACCAGCGTGACAGGGCACACCACCAACGTCGGCCCGGGATGGTCGTTGTGGATCCAGGACAGGACCTGCAAGGTCTTGCCCAGTCCCATGTCATCGGCCAAGACGCCGGCCACGTCATTGTCGGCCAGCCAGGTGAGCCACTCCAGGCCGGCTTGCTGATAGGGACGCAAGGTGGCCTGCACGTCGGGAGCCGGCAGGCTACGCGCGGGGACCAGGCCGGCGGGCAGGATTCGGTCGGCGTCGATCTCGATGCCCTCGAACACCGGATCGGTGAGCAGGTCGGCCGGCGAGACGGGCCGCTGCAAGCGCTTCAGCAGCGCCGCCAGCCGCTGGGCATCGCGTGGTTCGATCCGCAGCCACCGGCCACCCACGGAGACGAGTTCCGACTTGGCGGCAGCCAGCGCTCGCGCGTCTTCGGCAGTGAGCTCGACACCATCGACGAGCACGGATGCGGCCAAGCCGAGCTGGTCGATCGAGAACAGTCCCTGCCCGTCCCCAGAACCGGACAGGCGGCGGCGCACGGGTTTGGCGCGCAGCAAGCCACCGGGTGCAATGACGTCGAATCCTGCCTTCTGAAGCTTCGGGGTGGCCCGGTCGACGAACTCCAGTACCTGCGCTGTATCCAGGGCGACCGGCCGGGATAGATCCGCGGGTGCGGAAGTCCATGCCTTAGTCAGCATCTGCATCTCAACCGAGCGCCAGCGGTCCCAGTCAGCGCCGCCAAATGACTCTCCGGTGGCGTCGACCAGGGTCATGCGAGTGGTCGGCTCATCCAGACGGATGGCTAGTGGTGTCACGGTCCACTCGTCGGGGTCCGGGGGATTGAGCACCAACGCGACGCGCGCGTTCGCGGACTGTCGGGCCACCACGTGATCAGCCCAGGCAACAGCGGCTGCGCGGGACGTCGGGTCGAGGTCCACAGCCACCTGGACCTGCGCCGTTGCCAGGTCATCGATGAAGTCCTGAAGCCGTGACTCAGGGTCGGCTGCAACCACCAAGCCCGAGGTCAGGCAATCAGTGCGTGCCGCGGCCAGCGACCGCCACAGTTCCGGTCCCGGCGCCGGTCGCCAGCGACCGTCCGGCAACGGAATCGCCAAGTCGCCCGTGGCGGCCCTGACTGCGAGGGTGAGACGCGCCAGAGCAATAGCGCGCGGACTCGCGTCTGCCCTGAGCGCCTCGGACAGAAACGGGGCCAGCCTGCCGTCGGTGGGCAGCGGCCAGACCCGCCCCGGCGCCATGCCGTCAGCAGTGGGCAGAGACCGCAACTCTCCCGCGCCGGAGCCCCTGCTCGTGGACCACAGTCCGTCAGCGTCGAGCAGGGCGTCCAGCACGCGTTCAGGCTAGTCGGGCCAGGCGTCGCTCAAATGCAGCCTCTCGCTCTACCCTGGCCAGCGTGGGTGACAGATACGGCAGGGACGTCCTCGACGACAATCCGCATCGAAGGTCGCTGCCACAGATCCGGACCGTTGTGATCGAACCCGGCATGGTCGTGGAGTGCGCCGAAACCGGGTACTGCGGGGCGGTCATCGGCGTGGAGAAGACTGCGCAGGGCCGGGCCGTGATGCTGGAGGACCGGGATGGACGCCGCCGGCTGTTCCCGTTGCGGATCGGTGCCTTTCTCGTCGAAGGGCAACCCGCCACCCTCCAGATCCCGGTGTCTGCAGCGGCGCCGAAGCGCTCCGCGTCAGGATCTCGCTTCGTCGAGGGAGCACGCGCTCGAGTCGCCCGGGGCAGTCGCATCTGGGTCGAGGGGATCCACGATGCCGAGCTGGTCGAGCGCGTCTGGGGTCACGACCTGCGCGTCGAAGGGGTGGTGGTGGAACCGCTGCACGGCGCCGATCAACTGGCCGATGCCGTAGCCCAGTTCGGTGCAGGGCCGGACCGAAAGCTTGGCGTGCTGCTAGACCACCTCGTCCCCGGAAGTAAGGAGTCGCGGATAGCTGCCACCGTCACAGGTCCTCATGTCGAAGTCGTCGGGCACCCGTTCGTGGACATCTGGCAGGCCGTCAGGCCCGCAGCACTGGGCATCCGGGCCTGGCCGCAGGTGCCCCTCGGCACGCCCTGGAAAGCAGGAGTGATCGCTGCGCTGGGCTGGCCGTTCGACGAGCGGGAGGCCTGGAATCACATCCTCTCGAGGGTGCGGGGATACGGCGACCTGGAACCGGCGTTGTCGGGACGGGTGGAGCAGTTGATCGACTTCGTGACCGCTTGATCAGGGCTGGTCATACTCAAGAATCACCACGGCGTTGAACGCCTTCCGCAGCATCCGCAGGACATCGTCTTCGCCGGATTCCGGTTCTTCGGGGATGTCCCACGGTTGCTCGATCTCGTCGTGCATTCGAAGCAGGTCTTCCCTGTGCTCGGCGTCGAGCGCTTCGTCGAGCAGATCGCGCTCTTCAGCCGCAGGGACCGCTGCGTACAGAACGGGCAGCCCGGCGGGATCGCCAGGAAGCAGATCATCCAGCGACCAGTCCGACATCGGATGACCGACACTACTTCACCCATGCAGGGTCTGCCAGCGTGATGCAATGACCTCATGGACGTGAGCGCGGTCTACCTGGAACTGTTCGGACGCATCCCGAATCTGGTGCGGGCTGCCGTGCACGGGCTGGACGCCGAGCAGTTGCACGCTGTGCCACAGCCCGGGGCCAACTCGGTGGGCTGGCTGGTTTGGCACCTGACCCGGGTGCAGGACGACCACGTGGCAGAGGTCATGAACGAGCAGCAATTGTGGCCGCAGTGGGCGTCGCGGTTCGGACTCGACACCGGATGTGACGAATATCGGCTTCGGCCATACCCCGGCGGATGTGGACAGTGTCCGGCCGGAAAGCGCCAATGTGCTGGTCGACTACCACGACGCGGTCTATGCGCGGACCCGAACGTTGCTGGACAGTCTGGACGAGGCAGCCCTGGACCGAGTCGTGGACGAACGCTGGGACCCGCCGGTGACACTGGGCGTGCGGCTGATCAGCGTGGCCGACGACTCCTTGCAGCATGCCGGGCAGGCGCTGTACGCGCGGGGCCTTGTGCAAGCCGGCTGGCACCTGGGCTACTGACGTCCAGGTCCACACCTGGAGTCGCTTGCTGCTGGGCGTCGAAGCGGTCGCGGCGATCGTTACGGCCGGAACCCCGGCGTGACTGCTTGGCGCGTGGCGCGATAGTCCGGGCGTTCGGGGGTTCCCCCTGACGTACCCCGGCCGTATCCTGTCGGGATGATCGCTCGAATCGCGCTCGCCACCGCAGCCGCCGCGGCAGTCAGTGTGCTCCCCGCGCAGGCCCGGGAACTGCCGCCGGGTTCCATCACTCACCGCAACTCTCAGTACTGGACGTGGGCTGGGCCTCGAAACTGGCTATCCGCTGACGGTGCCTACGCGATCACCATTACGTCGGGAAACGGGCTCATGTCGATCGACCGTGGGTTCAACACGACCATCTGTGCCACCGGAAACACGGTGCAGGAGTCGGTCACTGCGTTCTTCGCTCAGCAACGGGCGACATTGCGACAATCCCTGGCCGCCAACTGGCGCCGTGCCCGGCTTGACGCCGGACGGATCCGTCAACTTCCCGAGTCGGGCTATGGGCAGTTGTACTTCCGGCAGACGGTGGGGGTCAGCGGCCGGTCGCAGGGTCGCGGCTTCGCCGGAATCGTGGAGTACGACTACTCGCTGGCCAGCGGGCCGACCTACTGTTACCAGCGCAGCACGTCGAGAGTTGCGCCGGCGGCTGGCTTCCGCCGTTCGATGCGGCAACTGAACTCGGTGATCGGCTCGTTGGCCTACTTCGGTCCGGGCGCTCCGGACGAGGTTCCGGAACGACGTCCGGCATAACTGAACTGCACAAGGGAAAGGATCAGGATGAGGACTCGCTGGGTATTCGCCGTGACAGCTGCTCTGACGTTCGTGGTACCGGCCGGGGCCAGCGCCCATCCCGGGAATCACGGCGGTGGTGGCGGGAAGCCGACGGATGGCGCTCGAACCCTACGAGACCCGATCCTGCCGCAGATCGGGAACGGCGGGTACGACGCTGCTCACTACCGGATCGCGCTGGATTACGACCCGGCGACCAACACGTTCAACAGCGCCCGGACCACGATGTGGGCGCGGGCGACGGCGACGCTTGATGAATTCAGCCTCGACTTCCAGGACCTGCCGGTCTCCAGCGTGACCGTCAACGGCAAGCCGGCGGACTTCGAGCAAGTGGACGCGACCCCGCAGCTCAGCACGAATCCAGCAGTCACCCAGCCGATGAAACTGGTTGTGGATCCGCATCCGTCTGCGCGGCCGAAGGCCGGACGGCTGTTCAGCGTCGACGTCCGCTACAGCGGGACGCCGAAGGCGATCACCGACGCCGACGAGTCGATTGAGGGCTGGGTCCGCGCGTGCTATCCGCTCACCCCGCCACAGACCTGCGACGGCGCTTTCGTCGTCAACGAGCCGATCGGCGCCCAGAGTTGGTTCCCGTCGAACAACTACCCCAGTGACAAGGCGACGTTCGACACCTCGATCACCGTTCCCGCCGGCAAGACCGCGCTCGGGGTGGGGGAGCACGTGGGGACCCGGGACAACGGCGATGGCACGGTGACGTGGCGGTGGCGGGAACACCGACCGACTGCGACGTACCTGACCACGGCGACGGTGGGCGACTTCACGTATTCCGAGGAGTCGATGACCGAGACCACCACAGGTCGCACGCTGCCGGTGTACAACGCGGTGGACGCCACTGCCACACCAGCGCAGTTGACGGCGATTCAGGCCACCCTGCAGCAGGCCCCGGGGCAGCTGAACTTCCTCAGCGACATCTTCGGCCGTTATCCCTTCGGGTCGACCGGTGCCGTGGCCGACAAGGCCGCGGGTGTGGGTTACGCGCTGGAGGTGCAGGGCAAGCCGCACTACGCGGGCAGTTTCAGCAGTGGCAACCCATCGATCAGCGTGAGCACGCAACTTCACGAGATCGCCCACCAGTGGTTCGGCAACAGCGTGACCTTGCAGACCTGGGCAGACATCTGGTTCAACGAGGGCTGGGCGAACTGGAGCACGTGGTACTGGTCATGGAAGACGCAAGGCGGCCAGGACCCGGCCGCGCGTTTCGACAGCGCCTATGCGTCCCCGAGCAGCGACTGGTCGATCGCCCCTGCAGTCCTGGACGGCGAGCCCGCGAACCTCTTCGATACGTTCCCGACCTACACCCGAGGTGCCATGACGGTGCAGGGCTACCGGGAGATCGTGGGTGACCAGCGGTTCTTCGCCTTCGCGCAACTTCTGCAGCGCAAGTACGCCTACGACAACCTGAGCACGCAGGAGTTCATCGCCGAGGCGAAACGAGCCAGCGGTTTGAAGGGCGCGAAACTGGCGTTGCTCGACCAGTACTTCCAGCAGTGGTTGTACGGGACGACCAAGCCGACGATCGTGCCGGAGTCCTTCTGATCATCCAGCGACGGTCTGGAAGATCCATACGCCAAGCAGGACGCCGGCCAGGATGGCGACCAGTTGCAGGATGAGCATGGCCAGTTTCCATGCCGTGGTGTTCATTCGAGAACCCTTCGCTTGGCTGCCTGGAATTCCTCGTCGGTAAGGGCGCCGGAGTCGTGCAAGTCGGCCAGCCGGGCGAGTTCGGAGGAGACGGAACTGCTCGCGGGAGCGCCCATCCGGGCAGGGGTGGGGACCGAGCGGACGGGACCCATGCGCGGCTGCGACACGTCCGCCCAAAACGCGTAACGCCGGAAGTCACGGTTCAGAAGTCCCAGCAGTGGCACGCCACCCATGACCACGAAGGCGATCCCGCACACGATCCAGCCCCAGGCGATGCCGTCGGAGCCCGGCGGGTTCAGGCCGAACTCCCAGAAGTTCCAGCCCAGGCTCAGGAACAGTGCTGACCATGCGAAGTAGACCAGTCGCGGCCCGGGCAGACCGGAGCCAGCAATGACGTAGACGAACAGTCCGACCAGGCCACCCATGATTCCCAGGGGCAGCAGCGCAGCGACGCCGTCCGGGCAGGGCTGCGCGATGACGTATGGTCCGCCGGATCCGCAGGCCCCGCCGACGTTCATGACGGCACGCATGCTCAGGAAGACCACGGTGAGCCCGGCGGTGACGACCGCCAGGCCTGCCACCATGAGGACAATGCGGCCAAGAATCCGAGCGGTCACGCGGGTCATGATGCCGTGTACCGGGATCAGATCCAAGCAGCAAAGAGAAGCGTTGCGCTGGCTTTCTTCCTCAATGGGGTGACTGACTGCTGCGAGCATTCGGTGACCGCGTTGACACGCTAAGTGGGGTGAAGATGGTTAATAGCGACGCCATGGGGTACATTAGGTTAACGAATGGTGAACAAAGGAGGTACTCCATATGAAGCGCATTCGCTCAGTGGCCGCACCGTTCCTTTTCCTCGACTGTGTGCCGCGCGTGTACTGGGCCGAGGTTCTGGCCGATCGGCCGAAGCGCGGCTGATCCGAACACATCAAGGGCCGGGGCGGAGACGATCCGCTCCGGCCCTTGTTTGTCTGTTCCACGAGGCACTGGCCTGCGGGTGACGCCGATTCCTAAATGGACCCCTGGCAGAGCGCTGGCTGTGATCAAGGGCACAATCGGGGAATGGCACACAGCGAATCGATGCACACTGCCCGGGACGGCGCGCAACTCTACTGGCAGGAATGGCTGCCCGAAGGCACACCGCGGGCCGTCATTGTCCTGATTCACGGGCTTGGCGAGCACTCCGGGCGGTACGCGCACCTGGCCGAACGGTTCACCCAGGAAGGGATCGCGGTCCTCAGCCAGGACAACCGCGGCCATGGCAAGACGCCTGGCGGGCGCGGAGTGATGGACTTCGACAAGGCAGTGGCCGACGTGGGGGAGTTGCTCGACGAGGCTCGCACCCGGTTCCCCGGCGTGCCGCTGGTGATCTACGGACACAGTCTGGGCTCTCTGATCACCATGACGTACACGGTGAAGAACCATCCCGAAGTGGTGGCGCAGGTGGCCAGCGCGCCTGCCCTGGACTCGGAGTTGCGAGAGCAGAAGGTCAAATTCATGCTGGCAAATCTGCTGGGCGGCATCGCCCCGAGCATTGTGCTGCCCACCGGCCTGGACTCCAAGGGCGTCAGCCGCGATCCGCAGGTGGTCGCCGCCTACGAGAACGACCCGCTGGTCCACGACAAGGGTTCGACGGGTCTGGCCAAGGGGACGTTCGCGGCCATGGACGCGATGATGGCCCAGACGTCCTTCCCGGTGCCGCTGCTGATCATCCACGGCACCGACGACCGGCTGACCGTACCCGCTGCGAGCAAGATCTTCGTCGACCAGGTCAGCGGCGACGTGACGCTCATCGAGTACGACGGCATGTACCACGAGCCGCACAACGAGCCCGAGCAGGCCGAGGTGTTTGCCGACGTGATGGAGTGGCTCAACAAGCACCTGCCTTAAGGCAGCGCGCCTCACCATTGATCAGCGCTGCACGACAATCAGTGAAACGAATTGCCAGTGAGTCCCGTTCCCGTATTGCCCAGATGTTCACCGATCGCGGCGGACTGGCTCGCGATATCGTGAAACTGCCACCGAGGGCAGGAGCGAAATGAAATCTGTAGCCGGCAAGCGGGTTCTCGTCACGGGTGCGGCCATGGGGCTGGGCAAGCTGTTCGCCCTGCGCGCCGTGCAGGAGGGGGCTTCCGAAGTCGTCGTGTGGGACCTCAACGAGGACGCGCTGGAGCAGACCGTCAAGGAGCTGGTCGGCAACGGCGGCACCGTCTCGTCCTACTGCGTCGACGTCTCCCGTCCCGAGTCGATCGCCGAAGCCAGCGCCCAAGTCCGCCAGGAGGTCGGCACGATCGAGGTGCTGATCAACAACGCCGGCATCGTCCGCGGCAACGGCTACTTCTGGGAGAACTCGACCGACGACATCCAGAAGGTGATCGCCATCAACTCCACTGGGATGATGCTGGTGGCCCACGAGTTCCTGCCGGGCATGGTTGCCCACGACGGGGATTGTCGCGTGGTGACGATCGCGTCCTCGGCCGGGCTAGTGAGTACGCCGCGGCTTGCGGTCTACTGCGGGTCGAAGTGGGCGGCCACGGGCTGGTCGGACTCAGTGCGCTTGGAACTCGAGCAAGCCGGTCACGAACACATCAAGGTGACGACGGTCTGCCCGACCTACATCAACACCGGCATGTTCGACGGTGCGCGCGGGATCCTGTTCACGCCCACACTCGAGCAGGAGGACGTGGTGGACGAGACCTGGACCCACATGCTCAAGGGCGAGCCCTTCGTCGTGATGCCGTGGACGTCGCGTTTGAACAAGGCGCTGTACGGTCTGCTGCCGATCGGGGTGCGCGACTTCTACATGGAGAAGGCCGGCGTGTACCACTCCATGGACGAGTTCACCGGTCACGAAGACTGACCGTGGGCCAGGAGATCGAGCACAAGTTCCTGGTCGTCGGGGACGACTGGCGCTCGCAGGTGCGTTCTAGCACCCGCATCGTGCAGGGCTATCTCGCCCACACCGATCGCGCCACGATACGGGTCCGAATCCGCAGTGAGAAGGCGTATCTCACGCTCAAAGGCCCCAGCAGCGGAATCGCGCGCAGTGAGTACGAGTACCCGATTCCGGTGGCCGATGCCCAGGCCATGCTCGACGAGATGGCCGCCGGGCCCGTCGTGGACAAGGTCCGCCACCTCATCGACGTGGACGGGTTCACCTGGGAACTCGACGTGTTCGCCGGGGAGAACTCCGGACTGGTCATGGCCGAGGTCGAGGTTCCCAGTGCGGATACCGAGTTTCCGCTGCCGGAATGGGCGGGCGCAGGAGGTCTCCGACGACCCGCGCTACTACAACGTGAACCTTGCGCAGAACCCGTACCGCAATTGGGCTGGGCGCGCTGAGCCGTGACCCCGGCTGGTGGCGGTCGTGGAGTGAGTCGATTGCACCGTTTTGACAATCCTTCACCTCTCCGGAGGGTGCAGGATCGTCCAAACGGTGAAGTCCTTGGCGGATCTCTGGCCTGAAGTGCCGGAGCACCTCGGCCAGGTCACATCGCGCTGCGGGCAGCATCCTCGGACAAGCGCTGGGCCAGGTAGATCGGCAGCACCGAGATCACTACCAGCGCGGCCGCGACCACGTTCACGATCGGTGCTTGCTGGGGCCGGAACAGGTTGTTGAAGATCCACAAGGGCAGCGTCTGGATGCCGGGGCCAGCGGTGAACGTCGTGACGATGATCTCGTCGAATGACAGGCCGAACGCCAGCAACGCACCGGCCACCAAAGCCGCGCGCATGTTGGGGAAGATGACATGCCGGAACGTGAACATCCGGGTTGCGCCGAGGTCCATGGATGCTTCCACGATGTCGCCACCGAGCCGCCGCAAGCGGGCTGAGGCGTTGTTGAAGACGACCACGATGCAGAACGTCGCGTGCGCCACGACCAGAGTTATGAATGTCAGCCCACCCAGGAACGACGTGAACATGGTGTTGAGGGCCAGACCGGTGACGATGCCGGGCAGAGCGATCGGCAGGACCACGAGCAGCGAGATCGTGTTGTGGCCGAAGAAGCGAGAGCCCGACAAGGCAAACGACACCATGCTGCCGAGCAACAGTGCGATCAGCGTCGCGCAGACGGCGACCACGATCGAGGTCATCAGAGCCGAACGCACACCCTCGTTGCCGATGGCCTTCGACCACCATTCGAGGGTGAAGCCGGGCGGCGGCCAAGTGAACGTGAGGCTGGTGTTGAAGGAGTTGATGAGGATGATCGCCAGGGGGATGTAGATCCACGCCAGAACGATGGCGAAGATGCCACCGAGTAGCCACTTCATGCCGCGCGTCGTGGTCATAGGTTCTCCAGCGCTCCGGTCCGGCGCACAGCCGTCAGGTAGATGATCATGATCACGACCGTCAGGCTGGCGACCGCGGCTGCGAAGGGCAGGTCGGTGGAGAAGCTCTGGTAGACGACATTGCCCAGCATCTGGGCCTTACCACCGACCAGTTGCACCGTGATGTAGTCGCCGAGGCTCAGCGAGAACGTGAACACCGATCCCGCGACGATCGACGGGAAGACCATCGGCAGCAGGACGCTGCGGAACGTCCGCCAGTTGGACCCACCGAGGTCCGACGAGGCATCGAGCAGGGACTGCGGCACGTTCTGCATGCCGACGTAGACCGGCAGGATCATGTACGGCAGCCACAGATAGGTCAGCACGATGACCACGGCCGACCAGCCGAACCCGGGGCTGGCGCCGAACACCGACGACAGCACCCCGCCTTCAGGGCTGAACATGACTCGCCACGCATAGACCTTGACCAGGTATGAGGCCCACAGCGGTGTGAGCATCAACGCGATCAGCAGGGGTTGCCAGCGGCCGGAGGCGACCCGGGCCATGAAGAAGCCGACCGGCACCGCGATCAGCAGGCACAACACGGTCACCGCCACAGCGACACCGAGCGAACGCAGAGCCACGGCGATGTAGACCGGATCGGTGAACAGGCGCTGAAAGTTCTCGAGTGTGAACGTGCGGACGACGGAGCCGGTGAAGGAATCCGTGGTCCAGAACGCGGTGATGAACAGCATCACCAACGGCAGGACGTAGAGCAGCACGAGCCACGTCATCGGCAGGGACAGCAGCCCCCCGATCCGAAGGCCGGTCTTGCGGTGCAACGTGCCCTGCCAGCGCCGCAGTGGGCTGGTCGCAGTCGCCGCGCTCATGTCGTCTCCTCGAAGTGGTGCCCCGGGCCGGCGCGAGGTGCACGCCGGCCCGGGGTCAGGTCAGCTGGACCGCAGGCTGGTCCAAGCGGCGACCCAGTCCTTGTACGGCACGCACTTCACGTCGGTGCGGCCGTCGAGGCAGTTCTCGGTCGGGGTGGTCCAGTACCAGACGTTGGTCCAGTAGTCCTCTTCCTTGGCGTGGAACACGTCGCAGTGGTCCTTGTTCTCGGTGAGGTCGCAGGACTTCTCGTTAGCTGGCGCCTCGCCGAAGTACTCGGCGATCTCGGCGTTCACCTTGGGCGAGACGATGTAGTCCAGCCACTTGTACGAGCAGTTGATGTTCTGCGTGTCCTTGGCCACCATCCAGGTGTCGGACCACCCGGTTGAACCCTCGCTGGGCTTCGTGGCGCCCACCAGTTCCTGATCGGCGTTAGCCGTGTTGGCGGTCAGCTGCCAGCCCTGGCCCTGCACGATCGAACCGGTGGCCAGGCCGTTGGCCTGCTTGGCGTAGTCCGACCAGTACTCGGCCACCAGCGGCTTCTGCTGCTGGAGTAGCGCGATCGCAGCGTCGAACTGGGTCTGGTCCAAGGCGTACGGGTTCTTGATCCCGAGGTCCGGCTGCGTGGCCATCAGGTAGACGCCCGCGTCAGCGATCGACATGGCGTCGTCGTAGGGGGAGATCTTGCCCTTCAGCGGGGAGTCGGCTTCCCACATGTCGGCCCATGACGTCGGCTCGCTGGTCTGCGCCTTCATGTTGTACAGCAGCAGGTTGGCGCCACGACCGTGCGGAATCCCGTAGTTCACACCGTCGACGGTGTTCCAGGCCTTGTCCTTCAGGCCCGGGAAGATGTCCGCGTAGTTCGGCACGAGATCGGTGTTGACCGGCTGTACGAGGTCGCCGTAGACCAGGCGCAGCGAGGCGTCGCCCGACGCCGAGATCACGTCGTAGCCGCCCTTCTTGAACAAGTCGAACGCCTCGTTCGAGGTGCCGAACGTCTTGACGTCGACCTGGCATCCGGTCTGCTTCTCGAACGGGGTGACCCAGTCGATGCTGGGGTCCGTCGAACCGTCCTCGGCGTAACCGGGCCAGGCCAGGACGCTGAGCTTGCCTTCACCGTCACCCACCGGGCCGGCGAACGCCGACGCCGAGGGCGCGGCCGGTGAAGCACCACTGGAGCCACCGCTGTCCGAGCTACACCCGGTCAGGGCGAGCCCGGCGACGGCGACTCCCGCCCCGATCTTCATCATCTTCCGCACGGTGCTCCTCCTAGTGACTGTGCGACAAACCGTCGGCGGTTCCGACGGACTCCTGAATCGACCCGACCGCGTACTCCGCTGCGGGATCCCATGTGACGCTGACATCGCCCCCGACCGGCGCGATGTCCTCGCCGTCGTGGTGGTTGGGGGCCATGGCGGTGAGCAGGTCCCCGGTGTCCAGCCGGACCAGGTAGCGGGTCCCGGCACCCAGGTACACGATCGTCTCCACCAAGCCATGCCGGCCTTCACCGGCGGGGGAGAGGGTGATCTTCTCCGGCCGCAGGCTGAACGTGCCCGTCTTGCCCAGAACCCGTTGCGCCACCTCGCCGGTCAGCAGATTCGTAGTGCCCACGAAGGAGGCGACGAACTCGGTGGCCGGGCGCTCGTAGACTTCCGCGGCCGTTCCGACCTGTTCGATGCGGCCGTGGCTGAAGACCGCCACCCGGTCCGACATGGTCAGGGCTTCTTCCTGATCGTGGGTGACGAAGATGAACGTGATCCCGACGTCTCGCTGGATCGCCTTGAGCTCCACCTGCATCTGCTCACGCAACTTGAGGTCGAGCGCGCCTAGCGGCTCGTCGAGCAGCAGGACCCGGGGCTGGTTCACAAGTGCCCGGGCCAGCGCGACACGCTGCCGCTGACCGCCGGACAGTTGCCTGGGCCGCCGGTCCTCGTAACCCTCCAGGCGCACCCGGGCCAACGCCTCCCGTGCCCGCGTCCGGCGTTCGGATTTGCCCACCCGCTTGACCCGCAGACCGTACTCGACGTTGTCCTGCACGCTCATGTGCGGGAACAGGGCGTAGTCCTGGAACACCGTGTTGACGTCGCGGTCGAAGGGCGGCACCCGGCTGACGTCGACGCCGCCGAGTTCGATCGTGCCGGCAGTTGGCAGTTCGAAGCCCGCGATCATGCGCAGAACGGTCGTCTTGCCGGAACCGGACGGGCCGAGCAGCGTGAGGAATTCGCCATCGTACACGTCGAGATCGATGCCATCGACCGCCACGACGCCGCCGGTGAACTCCTTGCGCACCGACCGCAGTCGGATGGCCGTTTCGGGCTGTTGCGACACCGGTATCACGTCCAATGTTCGGATTTGGTAAGGGCAGCCTAGCCCACGGTTTCCGCAATCGACAGCCTTGTCCATCGACATTTCGTGCCGTAGGTGCGGCTGTGATCTTCGGATCGCGCGTATTGTGACATTCGGCGCTGCGCCCGCTCACGCCGACGCGGGGCCCGTGAGGGGGTGGCCGCCATGCGCGTGCCGTCGATCATCATCGTGGTTTCGGTTGTGGCAGCAGGTCTGCTAGGGGCGCCTGCGCAGGCGGCCACCGACCTGTCGGGCAGCCTCTCCTACGCCGGGCACACGATCACCTGGAGCGCGGCCGGGGTGACGCCGGCCACCGGGGACCTCGTCGGCCACTACGACGCAGTCGTGACCTCCGGGCAGACCGTCACGTTCAGCGGTTCGGCGGCCTACACGCAGGGCAACGCGGTGACCAACCTGCGGCAAGAGGCGTACCTGACCAACGTGACCCCGGTCAGTTTCACAGCGCGTGTGAACGCCGGAACCTTCACGCTGCCGTTCTCCCTGTCCTACACCCCGGCGCGGGTGACCGGAACCGGCGTGGTGGGGTCGCTGACCGCGGCGCTGTCCAGCCGCAACTGCAACGACTACGGCGTGTGCGGCGGGCCGGAGATGTCCCTGAGCATCGCGATCCTCGGGGTCGGGGAGAGCAGCACGCCGCCACCGGTCTCCGGTGACACCGAGGCACCGCAAGTTCGGGTGGCCCCGAGCCGTCAGACAGTGCGGATCGGTCACAAGGCCCATGTCGCCTGGCGGGTCAGCGATGACAGCGGAAAGGCCAAGTGGTTCGGCAATGTCTACTCCGACGGGACAGTGGTGATGAAGGCCCACAGCAAGGGCTACGTGCAGGCCACGGGCGGCAAGTGGACCGGTGACTGGCGCTACCCCAGTAGTTCGACGGGACCGTTCTACGAGTGCTTCTGGGCCAAGGACAAGGCCGGCAACACCAGTGCCAACGCCCCCTATACCGCGTGTCGCTGGCTGACCATCCAGGTGCCAGTGCCGCTGGTGTCCAACGGGTGCGGTGGTTCGGCCTGGGGGCAGGCAGCCGTCGATCTCATGAACTGGGCCGGCGACGTCCGCATGTACGGCAGCAATCCCGTCAACATGCGGCAGGCGTGCAACCAGCACGACGCGGGATACGCGGGAGTCACTGTCGCCGGGATGCGATCGCCGGCCCCGGTGGACTACCGCACGTGGTCGCGCGAGGACGTCGACCAGAAGTTCGCCGGCGACCTCATGGCGCAATGCCACCGCTTCCTCAAAGGACCGGGACTGAGCAGTGAACGCAAGGCCTGCCTGGCCGAGGTGCCCATCTACGTGGGCCTGGTGCGTCAGTACGGCGAAGGTGTCTTCGACGCGGACGTGACCGTGGCGGGGACCCAGACCCAGATGCCCGCAGCGACCACCCCGCCCGGCGGGGTCCGGGTCAACCTCTGACGAGGCCACCGCTGGCCGGTTGCGCATTGCCAGGCGACCGTGGGGCGACGCGATGTCGGGCCCTCCGTTTACCGTGGAGGGGTGCGTACCCTCGTCTCGCTGCTGATCGCGGCCGCCATCGCCCTGACCGGGGCGCCCGCAGCCAGCGCGGACACCGGCGACAACCTGCCGCCCGGGGCGGACCCCGCTGTCTGGCGGAACTACGTCGAGGGCTATCGCGCGGAAGCCGACTGGTCGCCGCGGGGCACGATTGTGGCGGACTCCGGGTTCCGCTCCTTCCCCAACGGGTTCAGCTTCTTCAACACGGGTGTCCCGGACGTCTTCAACAACGCGCTCTTCGGTTCCCCCGTGGAAGGCCCGCCGAACCTCGACGCGGACTCCATGCGCAGCCTGCTCGGTTCCCGGGTGTGCGTGGAGCGCAGCACCACCGGGCCCTGCACACTGACGCTGGCTGCCAGACAGTGGATGAACAGCACGAACGAGTCGATGGCCGGTGGCCACTGCTTCGGATTCGCGAGTACGGCTGCCGAGTTGTTCAACCGCACGCTGGCGCCGGGCCAGTTCCAAAGCGGAGCGAACACGACCTACGACTTGCAGTTGCGTAACCCCGTGAACCGCCAGATCGCGCGGAACATGGCCAGCCAATACACGTTCGACGTGATGAAGTACGCGTTGTCGCCGCGCAAGGTCGTGAGCCAGCTGAAGTCGTCGCTGCGGACCGGCGTGATGCCCTACACGCTGTTCATCTTCTGGAGCGGCGGTGGGCATGCCCTCACCCCGTACGCGTTGTACGACCGAGGCGACGGCCAGTTCGACGTCGGGGTGTACGACAACAACTACCCGGATGCGCTGCGCGCGATCCGCATCGACACCGTCAGCAACACCTACAAGTACCTGGTGATGACCAACCCGAACGGTAAGCCCGACATCGCCTCCGACGTGATCGGACTGGTGCCCACGTCGGTCATCTCGTCCCGGCAGAAGTGCCCGTTCTGCCCGGCGGCCAACGAGACCACCGTGCAACTGCGCCCGGTGCGCAGCCAGGTCCCGATCAAGACCCGCATCACCGACCTCGACGGCAACCCGATCAAGGGGGTCGTGGTCAACCCTCCGACGAACCCCTGGCAACCCGGCGAGAAGTGGGAGTTCCCCACCTACACGGTGCCGCGCAAGCAGGACTTCATCATCTCGGTGCAGAACGGCCGCAACCGCAAAGCCGTGACGACCAGCCTGCTGGCGACCACCGGTCAGTTCAGCATCGGCACCGAGGACGCCCGGATCCCGGCTCGCGGCGTCGGCCTGCTCGGCCTGGTCCCCGAGAAGGGTCTGGTGGTGTACGGCACGAACGGGCGGCAACGCGACCTCGGCGCGCTGGTCTTCGTCGACGAGAACCCCTCCAGCGGCGTGCAGGTCTCCGCGCAGACCCGTTCGAAGGGCGATGCGCTGCTGCTGGGACGCTTCGACGAGAAGCGCAAGCGCGTGGTGCTGTTCACGCCCGGCCGCGACCCTAGTGCGGCCACGTCGTCGGCGATCCTGCAGACCGCATCCGGCACTCTGTACGCCGATGCCGAGGCCTCGATCCCGCGCGGCGGACGGCTTGTCATCGACTACGCGAAGTGGTCGGCCAGCCGGCCGAGCGGCATCAAGGCCTACCTGCAGGGTCGGGGCACGCAGACCAAGGTCCGGGTGACGGTTACCGGCGGCTGAACCTCGCCGGAAACGGCCGCTGAGAACCCTGACGCGCAGCGGCGCCCAGCAGCAACGCCAGTGGAATGCCCAGCAACTGCCGCACCGCCATCCGGCCAGCGCTGACCACCCGTCCGCTGCGGACGTCCACGACCTGCTCGCGGGTGAGCCGCATGCCGGGCGTGCGCGACTGCCGCGCTTCGAACACCGACCACACGATCCAGCCGATGCCCAGCGTCACCACGAACAGCAGCAGGTCGAGAAGAAACCCAGCCAGGCGCCGCGAAGGCTGGGCGAGCAGCACCTCAGCTGAGGACATCGTGGCGGCGGTCCTCCCAACGCAGCACGCCCGCGATCCGCTCGAGGACGACATGGCCGAGACCGCCCGGCGGGAACGGCACCACCTTGCGGTTGACGAAGAACACGTCGGTCAGGTCCGTGTCCTTTTCCAGCACCAGATCCCGGATCGTCTGCCCGTTCAAGTGGGTGGTCGAGACACCGTGCCCGACGCAGCCCATCGAGTAGATGATGTCCGGCGAGCCTGCAAAGCCGATGGCCGGGAACATGTCCAGCGTCGCCGACACGGGCCCGCCCCAGGCATGGCTGAACTTCACGTCTCGCAGACCCGGAAAGATCGCCCGCACGTCCGCCCGCAGCTTCTCCCAGGTCGCCGGGTCAGCGTCGAAGTCCATGCTCTTGCCGTTGCCCAAACCGACATCCCGGCCCCCCATCAGCAGGCGGTTGTCGGCGGTGAGCCGGTAGTAGTGCACCAGGTCCCGGAAGTCCTCGACACCTTCCCGGCCCTTCCAGCCCATGCTGTCCAGCTGAGCATCCGTGAGAGGCTCGGTGAGCACGATGTAGGTCCAGACCGGCACCTGCTTGCGCTGCATCGGCGCGAAGTGGTGGGTCCAGGCGTTAGTGGCCAGCACGACCTTGCGCGCAGTCACGGTGCCGTGCGGGGTACGCACCTTGTGCTGGCCGGCGCCAGGCTCGACGGCGGTGACCGGAGTCTGCTCGTAGATCGGCACTGCCGCCTCGTCCAGCACTCGGCCCCAGGCGCGGCTGAGCTTTGCCGGGTTGAGAATGCCGGTGTTGGGCTCCCACCAGGCCGGCCCCCGATAGAGCGGGCTGTTGACCCGGTCCACCAATTGCTCGTGCTCGATGAGGTTCACGCCGGTGATGCCCAGCCGGTGGACCAGCGCGATCTCCTTGAGCAGGCGTTTGGAGTACTTGTCCGAGGTGGCCACCCACAGGAAACCGGTGTGCTCGTAGTCGCAGTCGAGGTCAAGGTCCTCGACCAAACCCTTCAGCAGCGTGACCGCGCGGTCGGCGTACAGGTGCGCCTCCCTGGCCTTGGCCTTGCCGAAGCGGGAGGCGGTGAAGGAGTGCATCATGCCGATCTTGGTCATGGAGAAGCCGGCGTTGCGGCCACTCGCGCCATAACCCACCACGCCTGCCTCCAGCAGGGCGATCCGCAGCGACGGGTCCGCCTCGTGCAGGTGGTAGGCGGTGCTCATCCCGGTGAACCCGGCCCCGACGATCGCGACGTCGACATCCAGGTCCCCTGCCAGCGGTGGACGCGGCTCGTAGGGGTCGGCGGCCAGCCAGAAGCTCTTCTCACGGAAATCCTGCACGCTCACGCGGCCAACCTATCACCTGCGGTGTGGGCTGGTTGTTTGCGGGGTGGCTGGTAGTGAGCCCGAGCCGGCAGGGTTTGTGGGATCGCGTCGCCCGAACGACCGTGCGGGAGGTGGCGTGAAACTGCGCAGGCGACTGTCGCCAGGCGCCTGGCTCGTGCGCGGGCTCGGCTGGGTGGTACTCGTTCCGGCCCTGGTCTTCGCGTTGGTGGTGCAGTTCGTCCCAGGTCCGGCACGGGTCGTACGAGACCTCATACGCGGGCCAGAAGCCGCAATCGGCGCGCCGAAGCCCCCCTGCTCCGAGGTGCGATCCCCGCGTCAGCAGCCCACAGCCGGCTACAGCGACCCGGACGGGACACTGCGGGTCTTCGCGATCCAGTACACGCTGGACTTCGACGACGTCCGCGACTACGCGACCTGGCGACGGACCGTCGAGTGCCTGATGGAAGACCTGGTGCAGCCCTACCGCAAGCAAGGCCAGCCGACCCTGGTGGTCTTCCCGGAGGACATGGGCCTGCCGACCGTGGCGATGGGTGTGCGCGGTGCGACCGCCCGCGCCCAGTCCGGCTCCGTGGCCTCGGCGGTGTCGGAAGCCGTACCGCTCGGGCTGGGTGCCGCACTCGGTCAGCTGAACCTCGCGTACTCGACACAGATCGCGGCGTATCAGGCGCGCTTCGGCCCGATCGATCCACGTAAGCAGTTGTTCGTCGCCGCCACCGATACCTTCGCGCGGGCCGTCAATGTCACGTTCAGCGACATCGCCAAGCAGTACGGCGTGTACGTCGTGGTCAGCAACAACCAGGCGACGTACCGCGAGACCCACAACCCGGTGGAGGTCGCGCTGTTCAGCGATCCCAGTGTCCGAACGGATGTGGCGTACGTCGCGACCAGTTCGCGGGTCACGAACTCCACGTTCCTGTGGGGCCCGGACGACGTTGACCGCAGAGCGCCGGATGGCATGAAGAATCTGCTCTTCCGCAACGAGAAGGTCCCGCTGACGGCTCTGGAGAAGGATCTGATCGGGCTGGACGAGGGACCGCGCAGCGGGCCGGCGGCGCGAAGCCAATGCGGGTGGGCCAGAGATCGCCGGGTTCAAGGTCGGGCTTGCCACATCGTTGCCGGCTTTCGCCTACGGCTATCCGTACGGCAAGCGCCCCAAGGGCTTCAAACCCTGCGCCGACACGGCGGTCTCCTTCGCGGCCTGCCAGGACGCCCAAGGCGTCACCCTGCAAATCCAGGCCGACGCCAACCCCGGTCGTTGGGCGGCGACCACGCTTGCGGGGAACTGGCAGCCGCTGGAGTGGATGAGTTCGGTGTGGCGTGCAGTCACCGACCCGACCGTGAACTTCAAGTACAACGTGACGCCGATGATGAACGGCAATCTCATGGACCTGGTCTTCGATGGCCAGAGCACGATCAGCGCGCGCGGCGCCAAGGTCGCTCCCATGATGTTCGTCGGTAATGACCAGCTCGGTCCTGACGACGCGGCGGACATGGGCGTGTATGTGGGCCGCAAGCCGGAGTTCCTGGCGATGACGCCCTGGTCAGGCGGGTCCGGTAACGATCGTGCCGAACTGGAAGGCGAGGCAGCGGCGCTGGCGCCGCATGGCGCGCGGGCAGGGGAGTACACGCAGACAGCCGTGTTCGCCGACCTCGTTCCTTGACGTGGCCACCTGCAATCGGTGAGCATGGCGGGCATCCGTGAGCATTCTGGGCGCGCAAAACGCCTCCGTTGAGCTAACCGATGCCCGGAATGCTCACCGATCGGCCGTGGGTTTGTGGCAGAACCGGGCATGTGCTGTTGCGGCCGCTGGCCCCAGTTGCCGTTACTCTTCAGGTCGGGAGGGCACATGGGCTGGCAGCGTTATGTCGCGGTCGGGGACTCGTTCACCGAAGGCATCGGGGATCCGCGTCCCGGTGGCGGAGACCGCGGCTGGGCCGACCGGGTGGCTGAGTCGCTGGTCACGACGCAACCGGACCTGACGTACGCGAACCTTGCCATCCGGGGTCGCAAACTCGCCCAGATCGTGGCGGAGCAGGTGCCCGAGGCCCTCGCTCTGCAACCCGACCTGGTTAGCTTTGCCGGCGGTGTCAATGACGCCCTGCGCCGGCATTGGGATCTGACCGAACTGGGCGAGCACTTGGAGCAGGGCATCAGTGCCCTGGCCGCAACGGGTGCCCAGATCGTGATCGTCACCTACGGCCGGCCGAAGAACCGCTCCCGGCTGATGGGTGTCGTCGAGGGACGGCTGGCCGAGTACCGGGAGGCGACCTACGACGTGGCCGGCCGGCATGGAGCAATCGTCGTGGACTTCTGGGACTACAGCGTGTTCGACGACCCCCGGTTCTGGTCCGAGGACCGCCTGCACCTCAATCCGGTGGGTCACCAGCGGGTGGCGATGGCCGTTCTGGAAAGGCTCGGGCAACCTCTGCCCGGGCCGTGGGATGCACCGCTACCGCGGGTGCGCCCGCCGTCGCCGTTGCAGCGGGCAGGCCGCAACGCAGCCTGGGCCGGCAAGCATTTCGCGCCCTGGATCGGCCGCCGCTTCACAGGCCGTTCGTCGGGGGACAACATCACCGCGAAACGACCGGAGTGCACCCCGGTCAGGCACAGTGGTTAGTCGTTCAGGCGGAACAACGCCCTGGAGGCGCGGTTGTGAGATTCCGGCGCAGCAGTGAGCGGTAGACGGGGTTGCGTCGTTGCCCCTCAAACGCCCGACCTGGGGAGCATCAACCTGCCTAGTTGATCAAGTTGATGGCACGACTGACCGTGACCAGGATCGTCACCAAAGACACGGCGGACTGCACAGTGAACAGGAATTTGGCCCGGTGGCTCAGCGGCATGGTGTCGGTGGGGGAGAACGCGATGATGTTGGTGTACGCCGTGAACAGGTAGTCGGGCAATTGCGGCTTCCACGTCATTCCCGAAGCCTGCTGCGGGAACTGGAAGTCCCAGCCCTCGCACGACGTGGCGTCCTCCCGGGTGTGGGGGCCGCCACCGTCGATCCACCAGTACACGATGCCGAAACTCAAGACGTTGATGATCAGCACACCGAACCCGCCCAGCAGCAACTGCCCGCCGGAGTCCTCGTCGCCGCGCATCATCGAGATGAAGAGCAACGTCGCGTTAAGGACACTGATCATGACCAGTAGGAACAGGTAGGACGTCATCGCCCGGCGGACGGTGTTGGGGGCGCTATGGCTGAATTGCATGATGCGCAAGGCCATCGGCACGCCGATCACTTCGATGGCCGGGATCATCCAGCGGGGACCGATCGTGATTGCGTCCGGGAGCAGCATCTGAATGCCGGCGATGACCAGGACGACGACCGCGACCTGAACAGTGGTGCGATCCGCCTTGTCCATGGCGGCGAATCTAGTGCGCTGCGAGTGATCAGCGCAGGACTAGGAACGCCGTCCCAATAGCGGCGACCACGACGATCATCACCAAGGGGACACCGAAGCGGGCGAACGACGCCGTGCGGTACCGGCCCGGTTGCATCACCATCAGGTTGGACTGGTGGGCGAACGGGTTGAGGAACGTGAAGCTGATGCAGGTGCCGATCAGCGCGAGCACGATTACCGGGTCCACCCCCAGACCCGTCGCCAGGGTCAGTCCGACCGGGGTCAGGATGGAGGCTGCGGCAGCGTTCGTCGTGATGTTCGTCAGCAGGGTGGTGGCGACGGTGAGTGTGACCACGACGCCTATCACGCTCCCGGCAGATACCGTCGATATGGCATCGGAGATGACATCGGCAAGTCCGCTGTCGACCACGATGGCCCCGAGTCCGACGGAGCCGGCCAGGATGAACAACACGTTCCAATCCAGGGCACGTACGGCAGCACGCGGTGTCAGCACTCCTGTGAGCACCATCAGTACGGCACCGGCGAACGCGGCAAGTTCGACCCGCGCCAGCCCGAACGTCGCTGCCACGATGACCGCGGCAAGGATCCCCACGGCGATCCACGTCTTGCGCGGCTGCGGCGCTTTTCCCACGGCACTCTGCCAGATCCCGATGTCGCTGTGCTCGGCCAACGCTTCCGGCGTTGAGCACGTCAAGTAGACCGTTTCGCCGGCCTGACTGGCGGCTTCCCGCAGCGGTGACGATGTGCGCGCTGCGATGACGTCCACGTCGCCGTGCTCCTCGAGGTCCCCCAGGGTTCCGGTCTCGCCGGGCGCGATGGAGGCTGCATACAGCTTCTGCTCGGACAGGCCGAAGCGGGCGCTGCCCCACAGCGCTGCAACGCCGTCCTCGGTGGCCTCGAACACCAGGAGGTCGCCGGCCGCCATAGGCTCCTCGGCGGCCAGGCGCTCGGTGTCGCGTACGATCTCGACGAGTTCGTACTGCTGAGAATGCGCCACCCCCACATCGTCGGCCCGGCGGCCGATGCCGATGGCCTGGGGCGAGACGGGCAATTCCACCCGCCAGTCCCGCTCGGGCAGGGCGTCGTTGGCTGCGGCGCTGAAGAAGCGGGGACCGGCGAACAGCAGCCACAACCATCCGATCAGGCACACCGGCAGCGCGACGATGGCGAACGAGAACATGCCCACGTTCACGCCCGCTCCCGAAGCGATGCCGGCAATGAGCAGGTTCGAGCTGGTGCCGATCAGCGTGGTCGATCCGGCCAGCGTGGTGGCATGGGCCACCGGCAGGAGAACTTGCCGCGCGGGGATACCGCGGGTCTGCTGCAGTTCCTTCACGGCGGGAATGAGCATGGCGACGATGGGCGTCGTGTTCATCAACGCCGACGTGACACCGACGGGGACGATGAGCCGGCGCAGGGTCTGGCCGGCTGAAGTGACCGTGGACAGTAACCGCCAGGTCACCCGAGACACCACGCCGGTGTGGATCACACCCTTGGCGACCACCAGCATCGCCGCGACAGTGATCACGCCGCCGTTGCTCATCCCCGCGAACAGCGCGCCAGGTTCGGCAATGCCGGTCAGCCCCGCGATGGCCAGGCCGGTCGCCAGGGCCAGCACCGGCGGAATCCGGCCAGAAGCCATGGCCACGAGCGTCCCGACGACGATGAGTGCTGCGAGGATCATGGCGTCAGTAGTTGACGACGTACACGCCCGCTGCCAGCGCCGCCCCGATCAGCGGCCCCACGATCGGGACCCAGGCGTACCCCCAGTCGATCTTCTCCTTGCCGCGCAGGGGGAGCAGAGCGTAGGCCAGACGCGGACCCAGATCGCGGGCCGGGTTGATCGCATAGCCTGTCGCACCACCCAGCCCTGCCCCGATCGCGATCACGGCGAATGCCACACCGGCGTATCCCAAGCCGATATTGCCCAGGTTGGGAGCTGCCCCCTCGACCGAGGGCTGCCACGGTGCCTGCTGAATGACCCAGTACACCAGCACAAACGTGGCGACGGCTTCGGACACCGTGTTCCAGGCCAGGGACCGCACGCCCGGCTTGGTGTAGAAGATGCTGCCCGTCGTGTGCACCTGGTCATGGGCGTCGAACTGCTTCTTGTAGACGACGTAGACCAGCAGCGCGCCGACCAGTGCTCCGCCGAACTCGCCCAGGAAGTAGAACGGCACATCGCTCCACGGCGTGTTCCCGGTCATGGCGAGCGCCACTGTGACAGCCGGGTTGAGATGGGCGCCGGACTCCCAGGCGACACTGGCGCCGACGAAGACGGCCATGCCCCATCCGAACGCAGTCAACATCCAGTTGCCGGCTCCGAACCCCAGGCTCGTCGTCAGAGAACCGAGGGCGCCGATGCCGCAACCGATCAGCACAAGGATGGCGGTCCCGATGAACTCGTTCACTGTGATCACGTGCAGCGACTCGATCATGGGATTTGTCTAGCAACAAACGGGGCGTGGTGGTCGGTTCTAGACTGAATTCATGATCGCCGCTGCGCCGCCGGTCACGCCCTGCACGCTGCCGCTGGCGGCGCAGTACGACATCTCCGGTCAGCGTCATCAACAGGTGCTCATCGCGACGGGTCACGCCCGACATTCCAGCTACACCACACTCACGCGCTGGGTCTACCGCAATGACTGCTGGACCAAGGTTTCCAGCACACCCGCCCGCAACGGCGCGCGCGGGTGGCACCCCAAACCGTGGGACTACAGCTACTACTCACCGATCGGCCGGTTCGGACTCACCGACGCCGGCGGACAGCTTCCCGCGCCGACAGGCACCCGTCTGCCGTACGACCACGACCGTCGGGGGTTCGCAGCCCCCTCGCCGCACGTGTTCGACTATGTGGTCGCGATCAACTTCAATCGCGTGGCCGGCCGAAGTCCGCTGGACCTGAAACGGCCCGACCCGAGGATCCACGACGGTGGCATCTGGTTGCACGTGTCGGGCAGTGGTGCCACCCGCGGCTGCATCTCCATAAGCGCCACCCAGATGCGGTCGGTCCTGCGTTGGCTGGACCCGGCGTTACGCCCTGTCATCGTCATGGGTCCGCGCGGGGTGATCCGCGGCTAGAGCGGCTCAGGCGGGAACCGGCTTGAGCGTCTCGGCCTCCTTGTGGGGGTCCTCGGTCGCGACCGCGATCCCGGCTGTCAGGCAGGCCGCCAGATACAGCACCAGCGTCTCGAGATAGAGCACCAATAGCATCGCGATCGGGGCGGCGAAGGCTCCGTACTGCGGCTTGTTCACCGACCAGCCGATGATCACGGCAAGTAGGTACTTGAGGATCTCGATTCCCACCGCGCCCACCGCGGTGCCGATGAGCCGGGGCCTGCGGGCGGGTTTGATGCCGCCGAGATGCCCCAGCATGAACCACACCACGACTGCATTGAGTAGCACCGAGGCCACGGCCGTCAACGCGAAGAGGACGAACGTCCAGAACCCGCCCTCCAGGTTCAGCCAGTCCATGACCGGCTTCGCGAAGTCACTGATCACGACCGAAGGCACGAACGACAGCCCGATGAGCGGAACCAGCAACAGCATCCACGCAAGCAGTCGGGCACGCGCCAGCACGAAGTTGCGGGAATCCTTGGGTGCCCCGTAGATCAGATGCAAAGAACTGCTCGCGGCCACCATCGCGCCGCTGCCGGAGAACAGCAGCGCGAGTAGACCGACCAGGGAGGTGGCCTGACCGACTTGCTGCAGTTGATCGGTGGAGACTCCCTGATCACCGATCAGTCCAGGGAAGGCCTCGTTCACGCTTTCGGTGACCGTGTCCGCCAGGGCTTGGCCACCGATCAGCGCTGTGAGCCCGAAGGCGAAGACGAGGATGCTGAAGACTGCCAAGAAGATGTAGTAAGTCGTGCCGGCAGCCAGTAGCGAGGCGTTCGTGTGGCTGTAGCGCAGGTAGGCCCGATAGGCGCTGCCTGCCGCGTCACCTTTGGAATCGACCTTGCGCAGCGTCTTGTGCAGCGACTTCGGGGGTGGGTCCACAGGCTCGCCAGGAATCGGCGGGGGCACGGCGGCCTGTGCCGGATCCTCCTGTGTGCTCAGGGTCATGGACATCCTCCAGATTCGGCTTCAGCACAAGCCTTACCCGAGCCTGCGGGTGTGATGCGTGATCAACGGTTTCGGGAAGTTGCTGACTAGTCAGTGCGTGGGAGGAGGGGTGGTACGTCGGGCCCTGGCGCGGCGAAGTCGCAATCGGTGAGTGAGCATGCAGGGCGCCGAAAACCCGTCCGTGGTGCGCAGGGATGACGGATCGATCGCGCGCAGCAGAATCACATTCGCCGCGCGGCCAGGCGCGATCAGTAGGCGTACCGTGGCTGGATGCGCCACATCGCGGTTGTCGCTGCTGCGGGGCTCGCTGTCGCCGCCTGCAGCGGTCACGCCGAGCATGCGTCAACAACGGCAGCCCCGTCGGCCCATGGCCATCATTCGGCGGCCCCAGTCGAACCGGTAATGGCCGCCCGGCACGGCGAGCGGATCGTCACCGTCGGCGTTCCCGAGGGATTCACACCACAGGCTCCCACAGGAGCCACTGACGAGTACCGCTGCTTCGTGGTCGATCCGGGTTTGCAGCAGGGGGTCAGCATTACAGGCGCCGAGTTCGTCCCGGGCAACCCCGCGATCGTCCATCACTCCATCCTGTATGCGGCACTTCCGTCGCAACTCGACGCTGCCCGGGCGCTGGACGCCGAGGACGCCGAACCCGGGTACGAGTGCTTCGGTGGCTCCCGGTTGCCGTCCCGCGGCAATGCGCTGCAGGGGTTGGAGGAGTCTGACTGGATCACCGCCTGGGCGCCAGGTGGCAAGCCCACTGAGATGCCCGACGGCTATGGGATGCCGTTGCCGGCGGGTAGCGGAATCGTGATCCAGATGCATTACAACCTCGCTGAGCAGCAAGGCGCGGACTCCACACAGGTGCGACTGCGCGTCAGCGACCACACACTGCGTCCGCTGACGACCACGCTCCTGCCTGCCCCTGTGGAACTGCCCTGCGCCCCCGGCGAGACCGGCCGCCTGTGCAACCGCGAGGACGCTGTCGACGACGTCGTGTCCAGGTTCGGTGCCGGCAGCGGAGCGACGATAGCCGGTCTGCAGTTGCTGTGCGGGGGCGATCCCTCACACCCGAAAGCCGGCAACGTGCAGACTTGTGACCGCCCGGTGACCGAGGCGGCGCGCGTGTTCGCGGTGGCCGGTCATATGCACCTGCTCGGCCGGGAGATCTCGGTGACGTTGAATCCCGGCACGCCGCAGGCGAAGGTGCTGCTGGACATCCCCAATTGGGACTTCGACCAACAATCGGCGATACCACTGAAGAACCCGGTGGACATCAAGCCCGGAGACACGCTGCGAGTGCGGTGCCGGCATGACGCCTCGCTGCGCGCACAACTTCCGGCCTTGCAGAACACGCCCGCGCGCTACGTCGTGTGGGGCGAAGGAACCGCCGACGAGATGTGCCTGGCGATCGTCGTCAGGAGCGCCGCGTAGTCGTCGGTCCCGCCTAGGATCGGGGCATGCGAGTCAGCACCTATGCCGACGATGCCCTCGGCCGCCACGACATGACGTCCCTGCAGCAGGCATTGGCTGCCGGCGAGGTGAGCGCACACGAGGTCCGGGAGGCCGCCGTCGCCCGCGCGCAAGCCGCTCACCTGCTCAACGGTGTCGTCACGTGGGTGGAAGCCACTGATGATCCCACCGGCGGTCCTTTTGCGGGGGTGCCGACGTTCGTCAAGGACAACGAGGACATCGCCGGATATCCCACGACGTTCGGCTCCCGTGCGACTCCGACCACGCCGATGCGCCACGACACCCGCCTGGTGCAGCATTGGCGGCGCCTCGGCTTCGCCACGATCGGCAAATCCGCGCTGCCCGAGTTCGGCCTGACCGCGACCACCGAGCCGCTCGCCCACGGCCCCACCCGCAACCCCTGGGGGCTGGACAACACCGCCGGCGGATCCTCCGGCGGCTCCGCAGCACTGGTCGCTGCGGGAGTGGTGCCAGTAGCGCACGCCAACGACGGCGGTGGTTCGATCCGGATTCCCGCGGCGTGCTGCGGCCTGGTCGGGCTCAAGCCGTCCCGTGGCCGGCTGGTCAATCCCGAGGCCACGGACCGGATGCCCGTGAAGGTCGTGACCCAAGGGATCCTGACCCGCACAGTGCGGGACACGGTGGCGTTCTACGAAGCGATGGGCCAGATCCATCTCACCGACCTGCCGCCGATCGGCCCGACCAAGGAGCCTGAGCGGCTGCGAATCGGCGTGGTCGTCAATGGACTCGCAGGAATGAGCGCCGACCCGCAGGTGGCCGCTGCGGTGCATGACGCCGCTGCGGAATGCGAGAAACTCGGACACCACGTCGAGGTGATCGACGACCCCTTCGGTGACCAGATCGCCCAGGACTTCCTGCGCTATTGGGGGATGCTCGCGTTCAGCCTGCAGCGGTTCGGCGGGCAGGTGTTCGGCAAGGAGTACCAGCCGCAGCGGCTCGAACCTTTCAGCCAGCACCTGGCTAAGTTCTTCTCCTCGGTTGCGGTGAACCTTCCGGGATCGATCCGCCGACTGCGACGGTTCCCTGCCGATTACGACACGGCGATGGGCGACTTCGATGTCCTGCTGTCCCCTGTGTTGGGGTCGCTGCCGGTGCCGATCGGTTACCTCGGTCCGGACGTCGACCCGCGGGAGCACCTCATCCGCCTGATGCGTTTCGCAGGTTTCACCGCGTTGCAGAACGTGTCCGGCGCCCCGGCCATCTCGTTGCCACTGGCCCGCAGCGACTCGGGGTTGCCGATCGGCATCCACTTGGCTGCCCGCATGGGACAGGAACAACTCCTGCTCGACCTCGCGTCGACGCTCGAGCAGGCCGTTGGCTGGCCGTTGCTGGACGAGGTGTGACGCGCGGGGATCACTGGCTCAAGACTTCGAGCGCTCAGTGATCCAACAAGCCGACAGGCGCGCCGCGCCAAGCGTAGATTGAAACCGGACACGGGAGGACTCATGGCAGGAACTGCAACCGCGTCGATGAGCGTGCAGGACGCGCTATGGCTCACGATGGACCGGCCGAACAACCTCATGGTCGTCGACGGAGCGATGGTGCTGCGGGGAGTGCCCGACATGGCCGACGTCCGCGCGATCTATGCCCGGGCGGTCGCCCGCTTCCCTGTCCTCGGCCGGCGGGCGGTGAAGTCCGGCCTCGGCTGGGCCTGGCAGGACGATCCCGATTTTGACCTCGACCGGCACATCAACCTGGTCGAACTCGACGCGGGCACCGGGATCGCCGAGCTGCAGCGGTTCATGGCTGAGCAGCGTTCGAAGCCGCTGCCCAAAGACCGTCCCCTGTGGACCACGTACCTGTTGTCGCCGTTGACCCTGGACGACGGAACCGAGGGCGCGGCGATCGTCAGCAGGTTCCATCATTCGATCGCCGACGGTGTCCGGCTGACCCAGTTGATCCTTGGTCTGTGCGACTCCGACGAAGCCAGCGTCGGGGCGGTTGTGGCCCGTACCGGCGTTCAGTCCGGGGACGCGCCCAGTCCCCCGGAGGAAATCGGACGGGTGGCCGTCCACGCAGCTGAAGAGGTGGCTCACGTCGTGGAGCACGGCGTGGGCGAGGTGGCGACGCATGCTGCGGGCGCGGTCCGCAATCCCCTGGCCGCCCTCGCCCACCTTCCCGGCCGGGCCCTGGATGTGGCCAAAGCCGGGGTGCACGGCGTGGAAGGGGGCCTGTCGATGATCAGGCACCCGGACCGGTTGTTGGACGCCCTCGAAGTGCTCGGAGCCGAGCAGCACCGCAGCCTCAACGACCTGTCCTCGGTGACGAAGATCGCCCTGACCGGCACGGAGCAGACCGTGTGGAGCGGGCGGCCTGGCACCGAGAAGGCGCTGGCGTGGTCCCACCCGGTGCCGCTGGAGGAGGTCAAAGCCGTCGGCGCGGCGTCCGGCGCGACCGTCAACGACGTGCTGCTGGCCAGCATCGCCGGAGGCATGCAGCGCTACCTGAACGAACACGGCGAGGATCTGGAAGAGCTGACCTGGATGGTCCCGGTGAACCTCAAGCCATTCGAGGACAACCTGCCACCGGACCTCGGCAACTTCTTCGCGTTGGTCTTCATGCCGATGCCGCTGGATGCCCAGGACCTGCCGACTCGTCTCGAGCAGATGCACCACCGCATGCAGCGCATTAAGAACAGCGACGAAGCCGTGCTCACGTTCGGCTTGCAGCGCATGGTGTCGATGTCGCCGGGTCAGATCGCGTTCTTCCTCACGAACTTCTTCGCCAACAAGGCCGTGGGCGTTTTGACGAACGTCCCCGGTCCGACCGGGCAGTTGCGGTACGGCGGAGTCGAGGTCGACCAGGTCGTCGGCTTCGCGCCGTGCTCAGGGGACCAACCCATGACCGCGACGATCTTCAGTTACAACGGCGGGGTCACGGTCGGCTTCGCCACGGACGCCGGCCTGCTGCCCGACCCGGACACCCTGGTCGAGTACGTGATGGCCGAGTTCGAGCAGATGCGAGCGGAGTTCGGGGTCGGGTAGAGCGCTCGAGCCCGGCGAGGCTGAAACCGCGATCCGTGAGCATGCGGGGCATCGGTGAGCCTTCCGGGCGCCGAATCCGCGCCCGTGGCGCTCACCGATGCCCGGAATGCTCACGGATTCGCTGTTGACTCGGCCCTGGGCTGATCAGCACGCCGCGGGACTTCTGCGAGACTAGATCCCATGCTGCCCGCCGCGACATCCGCCGGCGGCGATCCCACCCTCTTTGTCCCGCCGTGGTTGTGGGCGCTGACCGTGGGGATCGTCGTCCTGCTGATCACGTTCGAGTTCATCCAGGCCACCCGCAACCCGCACGAAGTGCAGATCCGGGAAGCCGCGATCCAGTCGGTGATCTACGTAGGCATCGCGATCGCGTTCGGCGTCTTTTTCGCCTGGTGGAGCGGCGATCAACCGCCGCCGGAGGGCAGCAGTTACGGGTTGGAGTACTTCGCCGGCTGGTTGATCGAGAAGAGTCTGTCGGTTGACAACCTGTTCGTGTTCGTCATCATCATGACCAGTTTCGCGGTGCCCAAGATCTATCAGCAGAAGGTCCTGATGGCTGGCATCGCCGGTGCCCTGGTGCTGCGGACGATCTTCATCTTTATCGGCGCTGCCGCGCTGGAGCAGTTCGCGTTCACCTACGTCATCTTCGGCGCGTTCCTCATCTACACCGCCATCGGCCTGGCCCGGCACCGCAACGAGGAGCCGGAGTTCAACGAGGGCAAGGTCGTACAGTTCGCCAAGCGATTCTTGCCGTTCACCGACGAGTACGACGGGGCGCATCTGCACACCCGGGTCAATGGCAAGCTGCATGGCACGCCGCTACTCATGGTGATGATCGCGATCTTCGCCACCGACATCATCTTCGCCCTCGACTCCATCCCCGCGGTGTACGGCGTGACCAACGAGCCGTTCATCGTCTTCGCAGCCAACGCCTTCGCGTTGCTGGGGCTGCGCGCGCTGTACTTCCTCGTCGCGGGCCTGCTCGACCGGCTGGTCTACCTCTCGCTGGGTTTGGCCGTGATCCTGGCGTTCATCGGCGTGAAACTGATCCTGGTCTTTTTCGGCATCCACATCGATATCTGGGTGTCGCTGGGGGTCATCATCGGCATCTTGATCATTACGACGATCGCCTCGCTCATCAAGGTCCGCAAGGACCCCTCGGCGATCGCGCACGCGGGCCAGATCCCCGGATTTGAGTCGAAGAAGGCCGACGACGAGGAGTAACCCGGGAATCCCTGCGACGTTATGTCCCTGATCGTCGTGTCTTGTAACGCGACAAAGCGGGGAACTCGCTCAGCCCAAGCCGATTGCACGCAGCAGCGCGGCCGTGCCCGCCCCGACCAGCACTACCACCAGGAAGGGCGCGCGCAACGTCAGCGCGACCCCGGCCGCGAACACCGCAGCCACCCGCGCGTCCAGGGCCAGCGACTGCCCGTCGCCGAGGGTCACCACGGCCAGCAAGGCGGCCAGCAGCGCGACCGGAAACATGCCGACCAGGGCGGCGACCCGGGGTTGCTCGAGGAACCGCTGGGGCACGACGAAACCGAGTGCCTTGAGCGCGTAGCAAACGGCACTTCCGACCAGCACCGGCGACCCAGATCATGGCCGGCCCAGTCCGCGCAGAAAGAAGAAGGGCACGAGCGCCGCGCACAGCACGGGCAGACCGGGCGACAGCACCGGTGTCAGCGCTATGGCCAGCGCGGCAGCCACAACTGCGACCCCGAGCAGGCGGCGGTTGGTGATCTGCGGCCATAGCAGCGCCAGGAACGCGGCGGGCACGGCGGCGTCCAGCCCCCAGCGGGTGGGGTCGCCGATGGAACTGGCCCCCAACGCCCCGGTCACCGTGCCGATGTTCCACAACACGAAGACGCTGAGCCCGGTCGACCAGAAGGCCAGCGCCGGACGGGGTACCGGCCGGTCGAGGTGTGCCAGGGCCATCGCCGTCGACTCGTCGATGGTGAGCTGCGCCGCTGGCACTGCAACAAGGGGGCGCGGGTGCAGGATCTGGCGGATCCGTACTCCGTAGAACAAATTGCGCACCCCGAGCAAGGCGCTCGAGGCGATCGCAGCGGGCGCGGCCCCGCCACCGGCGAGTACCGAGATCATGGCGAATTGGGAAGCGCCGGTGAACATGAGCACGCTCAACGCCACGGTCTGCCACACGCTCAAGCCCGACGTGATGGCCAATGCACCGAAGGAGACCCCATAGGCACCCGTGGTGAGGCCGATCGTGGCGGCCTCGACAAGGACGCCGCTGGGGGTGTCGTCGGGCAGCTCCTCGGGCATGGCGGTCAGTATTCCAGCGGCGGCGACACCCCGAGCCGGACAGGGTGCTGGGTACCGTGGAACGGTGAGGCGGACAGGGGCAGCAGTCGTCGCGATCGTGGTCGCGTTGCTCATTCCCACCGTCGCGCAGGCCGACCCGGGGTCGCCCCGGCAAGGCCCGACGGACGCGGACATGCTCCTGCGGGATGCCAGCGGGAACTGGGCCGCGCCACGCTGCCTGGGGGATGGGGTCAGCGGAAACCGGGTGCAGCCGGTGTTCGTGTCTCGCACGGGTCATGTCAACCGCTTCGAAAAATTCGAGACGGTCCTGCGTAGGTCGCTGAGCCTGACCACTGGGATCGTCGAGCGGTCCTCCGACGGCACCCGTACCGTTCGCTGGGTACACGACGCGGTGTGCCAGCCGACGATTCTGCAGGTGGCCGTGCCGCAACGCCATACCTACAACCTGGTCTCGATCCGGCGTTACCTGACCCGCACCGACCCACGATTCCGCGAGAAGAACCGCGTTTACGCGTTGTGGGTGGATTCCTACACAAGCCCGACCTGGTCCGGACTCGGCGGGCAGCGGTGGTCGGCGAGCTGGTCCTCATCGTTCGGTTTCATCTGGGTCGACACCCACGAACTGATGCATGCGCTGGGTGCGGTCAGTCCGAACGCGCCACATGCCAGTGGCCGTGGTCACTGCTGGGATGGCCGCGACGTCATGTGTTACGACGACGGCGGCGCGACGTGGCGGAACGTCGAGATCTGCACCGCCCCCTCGGCGCACTATCGGCTCGATTGCCGCAACGACGACTACTTCGCCGTGAATCCGCGGCCAGGATCCTGGCTGGCCCGCAATCCGGGGGCGAACATTGCCAACTCCCGGTTCCTGGCGCTGGTCGCACCGCGCGATCTGCCCGGCGCGCCTGCCCGCCCGAGTGGTGTTGTGCGCACTGCCACCACGGTGACTTGGCAACAGGAGCCGGGTGTGCGCTATGACATCGGCTACGTGGGTCGAACCGGCAACCTGACCTGGTTGGCTCAGGATCTGGCGGCGGGCGAGATCGCGACAACGGGGGTCAGTAGCGAGCGGCGGATATTCGTACGCACGGTCAACGAAGCAGGTGTCTCGGCGCGGGCCTACGCCGTTGTCACCGGCTGGTAGCGCGCGCCTCATGTCGGTGCCCGGGCAAGCGGCAGCAGTGGATTACGGTGGGCAGGTGAAACGCGTCGTTCTCGGGATTCTCGGCGCCGTTCTCGGACTTGCGGGGTTGGGGCTGTTCGCCGTCGGGGCGATTCTGCTCACCGTCTTCGGCACCGACGGTCGTGCGACGGTGCCGATCGGAACCCTCGATGCCCAGGACGGCCGTGCCGTTGTCGTTACCGACTTCCAGATCAGTAGTTCCACCCCGGTGCCGTTCGACGAGTCCTGGTTCGACCTGCAACTGCAGGTCACCGGAGACGACGCGCACTTCGTCGGTGTGGCGCCCAAGGCCGACTCGCTGCGTTACCTGCAGGGGGTTCCGTACCAGTTGGTCACAGGTTTCGACTCCTCCCAGGACGTCATCAACGCCACCAGCATCCCCGGAGACGCCCGGCCGTCAGCGCCGGCCGATCAGACGTTCTGGACCGACCAGCAGACCGGAACCGACGTCCGGGTGCAGTGGCCGGTCTCGGACACCGACACGACGCTGGTGGTCATGGACGAGGACGGCAGCACAGGTGTCACCGCAGCCGTGAGCGTGCTGCTGACTGTGAGTTGGGCAGGTGCGGCAGGCATCGGGCTGGCCATCACGGGGCTGCTCATCGTGGTGATCGCGATCGTTATCCTCGTCCTGGCGTTCCGGGCTGGCAACGACAACGCGCAGCCGCCGGCGGCCTGGCCGGCTCCTATGCAGGGCTGAGGGCGGGCCCATGGAGGTGCAGGAGACCCGGGTGCAGTCCGACCGGGTCTTCACCGTGCCCAACGTGCTGTCCGCGCTCCGGCTACTCGGGGTGCCGCTGTTCCTGTGGCTGATCCTGGTGCCGCAGGCCGACGGCTTGGCGATCCTGTTGCTGGCTGTCTCCGGCTTCACCGACTGGCTGGACGGCTACCTGGCCCGGCGCTGGAACCAGATCACCCGGCTAGGACAGTTGCTGGATCCGATCGCCGACCGCCTGTACATCCTGGCTACCCTCGTCGGCTTGTTGCTGCGGGGCATCGTGCCATGGTGGTTTGTCGTGATCCTGCTCAGCCGGGACGTGGTGATGGCCGTAGTGCTGTGGGTCCTCAAGCGCCGGGGTGTCGTGGGGCTGCCTGTGCACTTCCTGGGCAAAGCGGCGACGTTCAACCTGCTCTACGCCTTCCCGTTGCTGCTGCTCGGCGACGGCAGCGGCTGGTGGGCACAGCCGGCGCTGGTCTTCGGATGGGCATTCGCCGTGTGGGGGACCGCTTTGTACTGGTGGGCGGGCGTGCTGTACATCGGGCAAGCCCGCCGGATCATGGTCGGCGACCGCGGAGCCGACGTGAGCACGCAGCGCCCGCCGGACCTCCTCGACCGGCTGATCGCCGATGCGCAGGCCGACGACTACGCCCTTGCCCCACAGGCGCCGAACACCGGCAAGCGGCCCGGCCTTGCCGGGGCTGTTCTGATCGCGCTGATCTTCGGGCTGCTGGTCGCGGCATTCCTGCAGCGACAGACAGTGGCACCGGCTGCCCAAGACCGCCGGGCGGCACTCGTGGCCCGGGTCCAGGAGGCCGAGACCGGCGTGAAAGCTTCCCAGGACCAGGCGGCGGACCTGCGGGCCTCGGTGTCGCAGCTGCAGCAGCTTGCGACCAGTGGACTGGGTCCCGAGTTCGCCGAGCAGCTGCGGACGCTGGAAACGGCGACCGGCTTCGTGGGATTGACCGGCCCCGGAGCGGTCGTGACGATGCGGGATGGCCGTCCGCCGCTACCCCGAGGCGTGACAACCGATGAGGCCCGTGTTCTCGACGTCGACATGCAGATGGTCGTCAACGGTCTGTGGCAGGCAGGGGCGCAGGCCATCGCGATCAACGACATCCGGCTGACATCCACCACGGCCATCCGGACGGCCGGCCAGGCGATTCTGGTCGACTTCCGGCCGCTGGAGCCGCCCTACACCATTGCGGCGGTGGGGCCGGCGGATCTGGCCGACGCTTTCGCGGCCACGAGTGCCTCCGACGAACTGGCGGGGCTGCACACCGACTACGGCATACAGTACGAAGTGAAGGCTCAGGATGAGGTCGAGGTGCCTGCGTCCACGGCGAATCTGCCGACCACAGCCGAGGTCGTGAAGGGTAGCGGGCAATGATCGCGATTCTTGGGCTTGTCATCGGGGTCGTGCTCGGCATCCTGGTGGCACCGGATCTGCCCACCTGGATGGATGCCTTCGTGCCGGTGGCGGTGATCGCCGGACTGGACGCCATCTCCGGCGCGATTCGCAGCATGATCGACGGCAACTTCTCGGACAAGGTCTTCGTCGTCTCGTTCCTGGGCAACGTGATCGTGGCCTGCGCCCTGGTGTGGTTGGGCGATCAGCTCGGCGTGGGAGCGCAGATGACCACCGGCGTGGTCGTCGTGTTGGCCATGCGGATCTTCGCCAACCTGGCAGCGATCAGGCGCAAGGTGTTCAAGGCATGAAACGGCGCAATTGGGGAGTCGCGATCGTCGCGCTGCTCATCGGCGTGGGGACGGTGGCGGTGTTCCGCGGGCAGGGCACCGACGAGTTTCTGGCGGCTGCGCGGGAGCCGGACCTGGTCCGCCTGCTCGACGACCTGCAATCCCGGCAGACCCGGCTGGACGGCGAGATCTTGCGTCTGCAGGCGGCCGAGCAGCGACTCCGGACCGGAACCAGCGCCGAGGCGTTGCAAGAGGCGCAGCAGCGCGCGGATGACCTGCGGGTCCTGGCGGGCACCACGCCGGTGCGTGGCCCCGGAATCCGGCTGCGGGTGGACGGCGAGAACGCCTTCTTCGCCTCCGATCTGCTGAACACCGTGCAGGAACTGCGGGACGCCGGTGCGGAGGCCATCGAGGTCAACGGTCGACGGGTCGTGGTGAACACCTGGTTTGACGACGCCCAGGACGGCATCTCAGTCTCCGGATCGGTGGTGCGAGCGCCCTTCGAGATCCTGGCCATCGGGGGGTCGGCGACGATGGCTACGGCGATGCGCATCCCTGGCGGGGTGGTGGACACGGTGGAGTCCCAGGACGGCAGCGTGGTGATCACCGAACTCGACACCGTCGACATCACCGCTACAGCGGAGCTTCCGGTTTCCAACCCGGATGTGGTGGTCACCGGCTAATCCCCGCAGCCCGGTGACCGCCAAGTTGGTTTCCGACTAGGGTCTGAAGATATGACCGCGCTACCAGCTGACCGCCACTTCACCCGCGAACACGAATGGATCCTCGTCCAGCCCGATGGCACCCTGCGGGTCGGTATCACCGACTTCGCCCAGGACGCCCTCGGCGACGTCGTCTTCGTGGCCCTGCCTGAGGTGGGAGCGAGTGTGTCCGCCGGCGATCCGTGCGGCGAGGTGGAGTCGACCAAGAGCGTCAGCGAGATCTACGCCCCGGTGTCCGGAACCGTTGCAGCCCGCAACGACGCGGTCGAGACGGCGCCGGAGACCGTGAATCACGAGCCGTACGAGGCTGGCTGGTTGTTCGACTTGACCCCGAGCGATCCGAACGCCGTGCAAGACCTGCTGAGTGCGGCCGATTACGAAGCGCTCGTGCAAGAAATCTGAACGTCTGGTAGAGGTAGAGAGTTCGCCCAGAGAACCCCTTAAGGAGGCGAGAGCCGTGCCCGAGTGCCCGCGCTGTGGCCACGCCCTGGCCCCAGAGGACCGCTTCTGCTCCTCCTGTGGCGCCCCGGTCGTGCATGAGGACGACACCGACCGCACGGGCCTGATCGGCCTGGAACCACAGGACACCGGTCCCGTTCCGCTGATCGAAGGCCTGTCCGGGCTGAGCAAGGGGATGAGCGTCATCGTCGTGCAGCGGGGGCCGGAGATCGGGCAACGCTTCGAGCTCAGCGGGCCTCGGCTGACTGCCGGGCGAGCCGACGACAGCGACATCCTGCTGGACGACGTGACAGTGAGCCGCCACCACGCACAGCTGGTGGCACGTCCGGACGGTGGCTGGGACGTGGTGGACATGGGATCCCTGAACGGGACATACGTGAATCGGACGTCCATCGAGCGAGTGGAACTCGTCTCGGGAGACTTGATCCAGATCGGCAAGTTCCGATTGCAGTACGTACACGCCGCTGAGGACTATACGGCGGAATGAGCCGGCACCTGATGGGCATCGGTGAGACGGTGTCGACGTTGAAGCGCGAATTCCCCGATGTCAGCGTGAGCAAGATCCGTTTCCTGGAGGCTGAGGGCCTGGTCACGCCCTTGCGCACACCATCCGGCTACCGCAAGTACACCCCTGAGCAAGTCGACCGTTTGCGCTACGTGCTGACCATGCAGCGCGAGCACTATCTGCCGCTGAAGGTCATCGCCGAGCACCTCGACGCCCTCGACCGGGGCCTGACCCCGCCGGAGCCGGTCTCGGCCACGCCCACTAGCAACCCACCAGCGGTGTCCGCCCCGGCGGTGACCAGCCTGGACACCGGCGTCCGGTTGCGTCCGGCCGAGGTCTGCCGGGAAAGCGGCCTGTCGCCGGCCGATCTGGCCGATGCCGTGACGGTGGGCTTGCTGCCCGAGACCCAGGAGTACAGCCTCGACGACCTTGAGGTGGCCCGCGGTCTGCAGGCGATGGTCGACGCGGGACTGCCGGTGCGCAACGCGCGGCCCGTAGCCCTGGCTGTACAGCGAGAGGTGGACCTGTTCACCACCGCCCTGGGCAAACCCCGGCGGGGCGAGCAGGCCCAGGACTACACCGATCGCGCGCGCAGTTTGGCCACCGCTCTGGTCAGGGTGCACATCGGGCTGATGCGCACGCGTCTTCCCCACGGTGCCGGCCATGAGCAGGCGTAGAGTGAATCCGTGCGAGCCGTGGATGTGGTCGGGGTCCGGGTGGAGATGCCCTCCAACCAGCCGATCGTCCTGTTGCGTGACTCTGAGTCCGACCGCTATCTACCGATCTGGATCGGCGCGGTCGAAGCCACGGCCATCGCTTTCGCCCAGCAGGGTGTGCAGCCCGAGCGGCCGCTGACCCACGACCTGCTGCGGGACGTCGTGGGTGCACTTGGGCGCACGGTCACCCGGGTGGACATCACGGACCTGCGGGACGGGATCTTCTACGCCGAACTCGTCTTCGACAACGCTGTGACTGTCTCCGCCCGGCCCTCGGACGCGATCGCTCTGGCTCTGCGCACCGGGTCGCCGTTGTTCGCAGCTGAGCACGTTCTGGACTCGGCGGCCGTGGAGATGCCCGGTGAGGAGGAAGAGGAGGCTGAAGCCGAGGTTGAAGCCTTCCGGGAGTTCCTCGATCAGGTCACGCCCGAGGATTTCGAGGGCGGCAGAGAGCAGTGAAGTTTAACTCTCTACCTCACATCGAGGTATTGATGGCGAAACGCCGGGCGTGTCGGATGCGAGAAGGTACCTGTCGCCCCTAAGTTGGCGATGTCTGACAGCGGTGAGGAGAAGTCATGAACGAGGCGGTCGCTGACTCGTCGACAGGCATGCAGCAGCAGGAACTCTTCGCTGATGACTTGCACGTACCTGAAGACGCCGGTTACCGGGCCCCGGTGGTCGCCAAGCTGGTCGGCATCACGTACCGGCAGTTGGACTACTGGGCGCGCACCGGACTGGTCGAGCCGAGCCTTCGCACCGCCCGTGGTTCGGGATCTCAGCGTCTGTACAACTTCCGCGACATCGTCACCTTGAAGATCGTCAAGAGACTGCTGGAAACCGGTGTCACACTGCAGCAGATCCGCACTGCGCTGGACCACCTTCGCGACAGCGGGGTGACCGACCTGTCCCAGATCACGTTGATGAGCGATGGCGCCAGCGTCTACGAGTGCCGCAGCCCGGAGGACGTGATCGACTTGGTGCACGGCGGCCAGGGGGTCTTCGGGATCGCCGTGGGAGCGGTCTGGCGCGAAGTCGAGAGCGATCTCGCGTCGCTGCCGGCAGAGCGTGCCGACGGCAGCGTTACCGTGGTGGATGACGAACTCTCGCGCCGCCGCGCCCGCAAGATTGGATAGCCCTACGTTCCCGGATCGCCATATCGGCCCTCGCGCGGCCGAGGTCGAGCGCATGCTCGCCACAGTGCAGTACCCCGATCTCGACGCCCTCATCGATGACGTCATCCCCGCCGGCTTGCGTACGGACCGACCACTGGACCTGCCCGAGGCGCTGTCCGAAGCGCAGGCACATGACGCCTTGACCGAACTCGCGGCAGCGAACACCCGCCGGACCCCGATGATCGGGATGGGCTATCACGGCACGCACACCCCGGCAGTGATCACGCGCTGCGTGCTGCAAAGTCCCGCCTGGTACACCGCGTACACGCCGTATCAACCGGAGATCTCGCAGGGCCGGCTCACCGGCCTGCTGACGTTTCAGACACTGATCAGCGACCTCACCGGGCTGCCGGTTGCCAATGCCAGCCTGCTGGACGAGCCGACCGCAGCGGCCGAGGCCATGGCACTGGCCCATCGCGCCGGCCGCGGCGACGTGTTCGTGGTCGACGCCGATCTGCATCCGCAGACCTTGGCTGTGCTCGCCACCCGGGCCGAACCCGCTGGCATCACACTGGACATCCGGCACGTGGACGAGGAACTGCCCGAGTGCTTCGGTGTCCTGGTCGGTTACCCGACCAGCACCGGTGGCGTCCGGGATCTGTCCGGCGTGGCCGCTGCCGCCCACGATCGCAACGCACTGCTCACCGTCATCGCCGACCCTTTGGCGCTGGTCATGCTGCGCGCCCCCGGGAAGATGGGCGCCGACATCGTCGTCGGTTCGGCGCAACGGTTCGGCGTGCCTATGGGCTTCGGCGGGCCGCACGCAGGATTCATGGCGGTGCGGGAAGGGCTCGAGCGGCAACTTCCCGGGCGCATGGTGGGGGTCAGCCTCGATGCCGCTGGTGCGCCGGCGCTGCGGCTGGCGCTGCAGACGCGCGAGCAGCACATCCGCCGGGACCGGGCCACCTCGAACATCTGCACCTCGCAGGTGTTGCTAGCTCTGGTCGCGGCCTTCTACGCGCAGTACCACGGACCCGAAGGCCTCACTGCCATCGCAGAGGCGGTGCACGGGCACGCGGCTACCATCGCCGCCGGGGCGCAAGCCGGCGGACTGACGCTGCGCCATGACGCGCTGTTCGACACCGTCACCATCGAGGTGCCGGGTGCGGACGCGGTGGTCGCCGCGGTGGCCGAGCGGGGCATCGACCTACGGGTGCTGGACGGGGCTGTTGGGATCACCTGCGACGAGACCACGACGGATGCCGACGTCGACGTGGTCCTGGACGTGCTGGGCGTGGCGCGGGTTGCCGGGGAAAGTCGGATCCCCGCGGACCTGCAACGAGTGGGTTCCCTACTGGACTATCCCGAGTTCCACGCCTACCGCAGCGAAACCTCGATGATGCGCTACCTGCGCCGCCTGTCGGACATGGACCTCGCGCTGGACCGCACCATGATCCCGCTGGGCTCTTGCACCATGAAACTCAACGCCGCCGCCGAGATGGAAGCGCTGACCTGGCCGGCGTTTGCCGATCTGCACCCGTTCGCGCCGCTGGCCGGATCGGCCGGCACCCGGCAGATGATCGACGATGTCCAAAACTGGTTGGCTGAAGTCACCGGCTACGACCGGGTCAGCGTGCAGCCCAACGCCGGCTCCCAGGGCGAGTTCGCCGGACTGTTGGCGATCCGGGGTTACCACCGTTCGCGTGGCGAGGAGCGCCGCACGATTTGCCTGGTGCCTAGCAGCGCCCATGGGACTAATGCCGCCAGTGCGGTGATGGCCGGACTGAAGGTCGTCGTGGTGAAGTGCACCGATGCAGGTGACGTCGATCTGGCCGACGTGCGCGCAAAGGTTGCCGAGCACGCAGATCGGTTGGCGGCCATCATGCTGACCTACCCCTCCACGCACGGCGTTTTCGAGACGGCGTTGTCGGACATCTGCGAGGCGGTACACGAGGCAGGTGGTCAGGTGTTCGTCGACGGTGCCAATATGAACGCGCTCGTTGGGCTGGTCAGGCTGCCTGATGTAGGCGCTGATGTGTCACATCTCAACCTCCACAAGACGTTCTGCATCCCGCACGGCGGAGGCGGGCCGGGAGTGGGTCCGGTGGCGGTCAAGGAGCACCTGGCGCCCTTCCTGCCTGGTCACCCCGTGGTTCCCGAGTGCGGCCCGGTCGGGTCAGGCCCGGTGTCCGGCGCCCCCTGGGGAAGTGCCGGCGTCCTCATGATCCCGTGGGTCTACTTGCGTCTGATGGGGGGCGACGGACTCACCAGTGCGACGAAACACGCGATTCTCGCTGCCAACTACATCGCTGCCCGGATCGGGGAGGCATTCCCCCTGCTCTACTCCGGTGAGAAGGGCCTCGTTGCCCACGAGTGCTTGCTCGATCTGCGGGCGATCACCAAGCAGACCGGGGTCACCGTCGAGGACGTCGCCAAACGACTCATCGACTACGGCTTCCACGCTCCCACTATGTCTTTCCCGGTGGCCGGCACCTTGATGGTGGAACCGACCGAAAGCGAGGACCTGGCCGAGCTGGATCGCTTCTGCGACGCGATGCTGGCCATCCGCGGCGAGATTGAGGACGTCGCCGCCGGCCGGGTGCCGTTGGAGGAGAGTGTGTTGCGCAACGCCCCGCACACCGCGGCGACCTTGGTGGGCGAATGGCCCTGGTCCTACTCCCGTCGAGAAGCGGTGTTCCCGGCTGGCGAAGAGGGCAAGTACTGGCCGCCGGTTCGGCGCGTGGACAACGCCTATGGTGACCGCAACCTGCACTGCACGTGCGCGCCGGTGGACGCTTACGCCTAGATGCCTGGCATCTGCTCGTTCCTCCCGCGGCTTCACCACGTGGACGTCACGGGCGGTGTGGACTGCCACGGAGATGAGTCATGACGGGCAACCAGAGCCTGAACATTGGCGCAGCCATCCTCGTCGCGGTGGCAGTCGCTGGGGTATGCCGGAACCACGGGTGGTCAACGGCTATCCCGTTGCTCGTGGCCGGCTTGGTCGTGGGAATTGCTCCATTCGGACCGACTGGACCGGCCGATCCGGAATTCGTGCTTGTGCTCGTCCTGGCCCCGCTTGTTTTCGGAGAGGCGCTGACCAGTTCCATCGTCGATCTGCGCCGGGTGAGCCGTCCCATCATGGCGCTTGCCGTGGGTTTGGTGGTCTTTGGCGGCGTCGTGGTGGGCGTCATCGCGCAGTGGATCCTGCCCGGGATCTGGGCCTCCATGGCCTTCGCGCTGGGCGCCATTCTCGGCCCGACCGACGCTGTGGCGGTATCGGCGACCGCCCGCAAGGCCGGATTGCCACGCCGTTTGGTGCACATTCTGGAAGGGGAGAGCCTGGTCAACGACGGAACCGCCCTGACCCTGTTGCGCGTGTGTTCGCTGGCCGCGGCGGCTGGCAGCGTGACCGCGTGGCAGGGGATCGGAATCCTCGCGACGTCGGTACTCGGTGGCCTGATGGTGGGTACGCTCGGTGGGCTCGGCCTGGTGGCGGTGGTGCGTCGCAGCCGTGACACGACCGTCGCCAACGCTCTGATCGTGCTCGCGCCGCTGCCGCTGTATCTGCTGGCCGAAGTCGCGCACGGCTCCGGCATTCTCGCGGTGGTCGTCGCTGCCCTAGTGGTCGCGCACGGCACGTCCACCGCCATCACCTACAGAGGCAGGCTGCAGTCGGCCTCACTGTGGAGGACCCTGACATTCATCCTGCAATCGACGGCTTTCTTCCTGGTCGGCTTGGAGATGCCGCTGGTAGTGCGCGACCTGCCCGACGGGCAACTGTCGTCGCTGGCGCTCGCGATTCCCGTGCTGTTCGTGGCCCTCGTTGCCACCCGCTTCCTGTTCGTCTTCGTGATGGCCACGCTGAGTGGGCGGCGCAGCCCTGGGTGGGTGGTTGCTGCCTGGGCGGGGACACGCGGGCCGGTTTCGGCGCTGGCCGCGTTCACGTTGCCGGTCGCCACGGATGCCGGTGCCGCCATCCCGGACCGGTCCCTGGTCATCTCCATCACCTTCGGAGTTGTTGTGCTCTCGCTGCTTCTGGCACCCACGACGGCTCTGTTGGCCCGCAGGCTGGCCCTGCCGGCCGACGATGACGCGGCGACGAAGCGCAGGGTACGGGTGGCGTTGGCCCGGGCTGCGCTCGAGCGCCTCGACGACATCGAGGAGGCGGCGGATTCCAGCGATGAATCCCTGCCGCCGGGAGTCATCGACTCGCTGCGCCAGCACGCCGAGGAACGCTTGGAGCGGGCTGCCGTCGCGGCGAAGAGCCCAGCGGATCAGGATCGGGCCGTGGCCCGCAGCATTGGGCTGGAAATGATGCGCGCGGAGCAGGAAGAGTTGCTGCGGTTGCGCGATGGCGGCCTGCCCGACCAGCTCGTGCGTCAGATGCAGGTCGAGATCGACAGACGGATGGGGGCGCTGGGGTAGGGCCGGTGTTTGTGCGAAGGCGATGGTGTTGGCCCGGGATGTGGAGCAGTGGCGGGGCCCACCGGGTGCGGGCATACTCGGCGGCGTGGCGGCGCGTCGGGGGTCGGGGCGACGGTGGCGGCGGCTTGCTCGGGCGACCCGCGAGTTGCTCGCGCGGCACGACCTGTTCCTGCTCGGTGCGGGTGTCACGTTCTATGCGGCCATTGCCATCCCGCCGCTGGCGTTCCTCACGGTGCGACTGCTGCTGCTCCTCGCCGATGACGGCTTCGTAACCGGGCTGGTGGACGACTTGACGGCTGTATTGCCGACGGCCACCGACGGGGCGGCGGTCGCTGACGCAACGTTCGCGGTGGGCAGTCGATTGTCTGCGTGGGCCGCCCTGGCGTGCGTGCTGCCGGCCACCCTCTACGGGGAGGGACTGCGCCGAGCGTACGCGGCGCTGGCCGAGACGCCTGACACGGCCCCGGGGTTGCGCGGCCGGCTCGCGGTCGTCCCGCTGCTGGTCGTGGCCCCGGTGCTGCTGCTCGCCGTCCTCGGTATCACCCCAGTGCTCAACCGTCTGGCGGGCGAGGGGATCGCCGCAGAAGCACTAGGCGTCTGGCTCGCGCTCACAGTGAACTGGCTGATCCTCGCAGCGCCGCTCGCGTGGAGCTTCCACGTCGTCGCCCCCGGCTCCATGCCGTGGCGCGCGTCGGTCTTGGGCGGCTTGGCCACCGCCGCGTTCGTCAGCGGGTTCCTCCAAGGCTTCGTCGTGTTCCTACGCCTGCCGATCGACTTCGGAGCGCCGTTCGGCGGGGCCTCCCTTGTCGGTGCCGTCATCGCGGTGCTCGGGTGGCTCTGGGTGCTGCACCTGGTCGTCCTGGTGGGCTTCGCGGCGACCAACCGCTGGGTTGTCCTAGGCGCCGAGAGCTAAGGCCCGGCTATTGGGGCGCCAGGGGGCCACAATTGTGCCCGTGAGCATCCAGTCGCTGCGCGAGGTCCGAGATCGGTTCAGCGAGGTTGTCGACCGTGTCGAACGCGAACACGACCGGGTCACTGTTACCCGCAACGGCCGTGCCGCAGCGGTGCTCTTGAGTCCGGAAGATCTCGCTGAACTGGAAGAGACTCTGGATGCTCTCAGCGATCCCGACGCGCTCGCGGACATCCGCGAGGCTGATGCCACCTACCATGCCGGCGACGTCGTGCGTGGCGCTGACGCTGTCCGCGGACTGCGATAGTGAATGATGATCACCGCTAAGAACTGGTCTTGACCCCCCGGCTGTCCGCGCAATCCAACGGGGATTTTCGGAATCGGTCGCCGCAGCCGTGATCGAGTTTGTCACGGGCGCATTGCTTGCCGACGCGGGTAGGCAAGCAGCGCGCGGACCTCGCGGGGATCCACTCTGCCCGTCGCGCCACCTACCGCGTGCTGTATCGAATCAACGAGCGACGCCGCGAGGTAGTGGTGCTTCGCGTCGACCATCGCCGCGACGTGTACCGCACTAGCTCCTGAGGTCCTGGCGTGACGTCTAGGCTCGGCGATGAGCAGCCAGTGCACCTCAATGTCGCCGCGGCAACCCGTCGGAGTTCTTCACAAAGGACGGTTTGTGAGATTCAGGGCACTTGAACCGAATCGGGCCGCACCCGGACTTGATGGGCTAAACGGGCCGATCTTGGCGCCGAGCCTTGTGGATGACGGACTCGTCCCACGTACTGTTCGGAACGTCCGTGTCACGACGACGAAGGCCGCGTAAGCCTGCAACTGTCAGGCCTACGATCACGGCTACGACAGCTAGTACAACGATGGGGAACACCACGCCCAACTCGAACATGGGTAGTCTCCTAACTACTACTAGCAGGTGTAAGTTGCAGCGTTTTGAAGGATCTTCCCGTCTCCTTCATCGCGGACGGTCGATGGCGCGGTCGCCATGGGCATCATGCCAGAAAGTAGCCTTGCCCACTGAGGCCGTGACTCTGATTCCCTCGGCGAGGGTGACCAGGACATCTGCGGCATCGCGTGAGACACGGCCGTAAACGTAGCGTGTTCCGATTGTTCTGCGTCCCGAGGAAAGGATGCTCAGTGAAGGAGCAGAGAAACCCCAGGGTGCAGCGAATGAATATTCGCGAGACGGGCGAGTACGAGAGTCTCATTTACCGCGTGAACTTCTGGCGGCCGATGGGTCCGGACCCTGACACCATGTGGTCCTGCGACGACTTCTACCTTCAGGATTTGGATGTGGCGGCCGTCATGAATTGGGGTACCGAGAACTTAGAGCCGGGGGAAATCCTGGAGGTTCAAGCTCTGGCCCAAGTAACTGACGACGAGATTGTCGCGTACACCCTGTACGGGGAGCGTCCCACTAAGAACCGCACCCGTGCAGCCGGTGACGGCGCTCCTAGCGAGGAGCCCAGCCTGCCTAGCAGGAGCGCCGTCGATTCGTAACTACCAGGTCGAGAATTCCTTCACAGCGTTGGCGACCGCGAATGTGGTCAGCTTTAAGGCGAGCCGCGATCATAGATTTCGAAGGGTGGCTGGGCGTCCCATAGACGACCGTTTGTGGACGGTCGCGCCTCCTTGCCGGGGTTGTGGTCCCGTCGGCGACGTTTCCGCCCTAGCGAAGAACGCGCACCGGTGCGCTGCGGCCCGCCTTCCGAGAACGCTGCGCATGGACAATCACGCGGTACGTGCCCCGCGGGACTTGGATAGTGCGCCTGTCGAGGAACCCACGAGTCCGGGTCACACGGAAGTCACGCCAACTCCCCCCACGCTTCCTCTGAATAGTGATCCAGTAGTTGTCCGATCGCCAGTTGGGGCTCACATCCGCACGCAACTTCGAACCCTTGCTCACGGACTTCAGCGACACACGCAACGGTCGAGGTGAAGACACGGGTACCACCTTGACCGGCGCCGGTTCGGTCCGGAAGGTCCACTCCCAATGGACCGGTGTGACTACCGGCTCCCAGTCCTCGGTCCGGTTGTTGACTGTCCCGTCCACGACCGCGTGATATTCGCTATCGGGCGCCAGCGGTTGTTCGGGGATCAGGATTCCTCCAGGCGGCAGATAAAGGCCAACTCTGTCGGTGAGGTTGTCCACCGTACGCACGGCCACCTGCTCGGTCGGTCCCACCAGTTTCGCGTCGGTGATGTCGACGGCACGTGCTTGCTCGCCGAACGCGAAGACGAAGAGGTGCGGACCGGTCTCGGTGCCCTCCGGCAGGCCCACGAAGTCACCGGGAACGAACGGTGACTCGGCCGCCTCCTCCGCGTAGTAGATCGTGGTGCCCGGGCCGGGGTAACTGTATGTCTGCGTGGACGCGGGCTTCAGCCGCGTGTATCCGGGCCACGTCCACATGCACCCTGGCGCGTAGCCGGTCTCCGCGAGTCCGGGACCGAGCAGTTGCATCAGGTGGATCGGAGCGTCTTCCCAAGGGTTCTCGCCAGAGTCGTTGTACGTGCCGCCGAGCACTGAGGATCGGGCTGCTTGCTGACCCTCTGGGGTGTACCCCGGCTTTGACGGGTCCTCGTCATGCGGATTTGAGGGATTTCGGCCGTTGAGCTCGACGTACCGCGCGTGCTTCGCGCACGCATCCGACCAGTCCACGTTCTCCACGATGTCCGCCGGAAGTCCGTTCGCAGCTCGTTGCGCGTTCAGGAAGGCGATGGCCTCGGTGGACGTTACCTCGTCATGGGAGCCGCCTACTTGAGCCGCCGTTGCAGGACCGACTGCTCCCAGGAGGAAGCCGATCGTGCATGCCAAGACGGCTGACCGACCTGTCCCCCGTTTCACGCGCCCAGTATAGGGGTGCAGATGTGACGGAGTCGCCTCGCGAGGGCCCCCGCCGTGCTCAGGTCGCCAGGCCTGACGTTCGATGCACCATTCCTCAGGCGGTGCCGGGTGAATGCTTCGCGCGAATGACCCGCCTGCCTTCGGCTCCGGTGTTCCACAAACCACCATTTCTGAGAAGCAGTGGGTGCATGTAGCGCTATGCATCCAGTCGATGTGGGGCGGCATAGAAACCCGTGGGGCCCATGAAGACGTATGCTCGGCGGGAATCGATCTCCTTGGTCGCCACGATTCCGAAGTATGTCCCGCCGGTGTCAGCATTAACCAGCTTCGCGGGGAGCGCCGTCCATCCCCGCTCCTGGGCGTTCCTCTGAAAGGAAGCACAGAAGTCCTTCTTAGGTGTGGTGATGTTTTCGAAGCGAACCACGACAGCTCTCTGGCCGTTGGTGTCCCCAATCCATCCACGCGCGACCGTTGTGCCTTCGGGTGTGAGCGCGTCGGATTGCCAACCCAGGTTCTCAGCCCATTCTTCGGGCGGACAGAGTCGCCATACGGATTCCGTGCAAGCAAGAAGAGTGCCGAGGCCAATAACCCCACTGCGGTGAAGTGACGGCAGCCGATACCCACAGGAGAACCCGAAGGCCCTGCCGATCCCCGTTCATATGGCCAATGATCCCAGCGCCGAGGCGCGCTCACCCGCGCTGGGTCTCGGGTGACTTCAGGCGACCGACTCGAAATGGATACGCAGTCCCAAGGCGCCGGCTACCTTGCTGATCGTCGCGAAACTGGGATTGCCCTCGGCAGACAGCGCTTTGTACAAGCCTTCTCTGCTCATCCCAACACGTCGTGCCAGTTCGCTGAGGTTGCCTGATCGAGCGATAGTCCCCAAGGCCTGGGCGACAAACGCGGGGTCGTCCCCGGCCTCCTCAATCACAGCTTCGAGATAGGCAGCTGCGTCTTGCCGACTGGTGAGATAGTCGGCTGTGTCATAGGCAGTGAACACCTCGTTGTCGTCGTTCATGGGCGTTCTCCTTTCCTCCAGGTCCCCGCCATCTCTACTGCGGTCTTGATGTCCCGGTCCTGCGTGGACTTGTCTCCACCGCACAGCAGCACGATCAAACGCTGCCCTTCCTGCAGGTAGTAGACCCGATAGCCCGGTCCGTAGTTGAGCCTCAATTCGGAAACACCCGCTCCAACTGGCCGGACATCGCCCGGGTTGCCTGCCGCGAGTCGATCGATGCGGACCTGGATGCGCGCGGCGGCCTTGCGATCCCGTATCCCCTTTAGCCAGCGGTCGAATGTGGCGCTCTTGACCACTTCGACCATGTGTCAACTGTAGTTAACAGTCGGTGTTCAGGCAAGTTCTGTCCGGCTTGGGCCGGCTCCCGACTGTTCCACAAACGACGGATTAGGCAGCCCCTCATTAGGTCCGACGCTCCCTCAGCGAGCCGAGCACCGACCGACGTCGAAGGCAGTCTGGAGCGTGGATTAGCCCCCAGCCAACGGCGTGAGCAGCGTGTAGACAGATTCAGAGCAAGACGGTCCAGTTGGCAGGGCAGATCACTGCAAGGCGACGGGCTAGCGTTCTAATCATGGCCTTGCGCTTCGAACCCGACTTGCATTGCGCCGCCTGGTTCGCCGACCAGCGGGACGTGGACTGTAACGGCCCCGCGGGGTTCGAGTCGTATGTGCGCATCGGCCACTCGGACGACGATGAGGGGCGCCTTGCCCCCGAGATGCTCGCCCGGCTTGTGGAGATCCTCGTCGGCTTCACCACCACTCCCGAGGACTGCTATTTCGGACTCTGGGAAGGGTTCGGGGACATCTACGGGAGCCCCTCGGTTGCGGTGTTCGGGATCAGCACCGGGGCCGCGCTGGACAGCCCGCCGCCCCATGTGTCGCCGGCTTTCCCGCCGGCGGTGATGAATGGCCCTCGCCTCGATCTGGGTCGGCTGTCGTACGTGGTGTTCTCAGGGCCTCTTGCGCAGGCCGGGGATTGGGGAGCGGCCGACTATCCGACGGGATGGGGCAGTCGGACCATCAACAGCCCGAACCTCATGTGGCCCGCAGATCGCGCGTGGTTCGTTGCCACCGAGATCGACACAACCTGGACGGTCGTGGCTGGGACGCGCGGCCTTGCCGCCGCCCTCCGGGAGGATCCGCTCCTTCGAGCAAAGTGACGGCCTCTATATCGCTGGGCCGAGTGTGTGGCCTTGGCCGTTATGTGGCGGGGTTCTGTCGCCGCTTCGTGAGTTCCCTGATGATCGGGCGAATCGTCCCGTGGGTCGATCCCCAACTGACACAGCCTCGTTCGCACGCTTAGCGACTCCGGGCTGCGTAAAACCACTTCAGTCCTCGCTGTATAGTTCAGCGCATGCTGACCATTGCTTCTCGCCTGGACGTGATGAACCGGTTGGGCCGCGCGCTGGCCGACCCGACCAGGTCCCGGATCATCCTGACGCTGCTCGACCGGCCGGCCTACCCGGCAGAGCTGGCCCGCGATCTGGACCTCACACGCTCCAACGTGTCCAATCATCTGGCGTGCCTGCGCGACTGCGGCATCGTTGCTGCCGAACCCGAGGGCCGCAAGACGCGCTACGAGATCGCCGATCCCCACCTGACGCAGGCGCTGACCGCCCTGGTTGACGTCACCCTCGCGGTTGACGAGAACGCCCCGTGCATCGATCCTGCCTGCTCGGTGCACGGATGCGACGCAGCAGAGGCGGGCGCGTGATCCTGGCTGCGGTCCTGCAGGCAATCGGCCTGTTCATCGCGACCAACATCGACGACATCATCGTGCTCTCCTTGTTCTTCGCCCGCGGCGCGGGCCAACGCGGGACGACCACCCGCATCTTGGTCGGCCAGTACGTGGGGTTCGCCTGCATCCTCGGTGCCGCTGTGCTGGTGACTATCGGAGCCGGAGCATTCCTGCCCTCAGCAGCTATCCCGTACTTCGGGCTCATCCCCCTGGCCCTCGGTCTCTGGGCTGCATGGCAAGCCTGGCGCGGAGACGATGACGACGATGACGCCAAGGTCACGGGCACGAAGGTCAGCGCGTGGACCGTCGCAGGAGTCACCTTCGCCAACGGCGGAGACAACATCGGCGTCTATGTCCCCGTCTTCCTCAGCGTGGAACCCATCGCAGTGGTCGCCTACTGCCTCGTCTTCCTCGCGCTCGTCGCGGTCCTGGTCGTAGTCGCCAAGTTCGTTGCCACCCGGCCGCCGATCGCTGAAGTCCTCGAGCGCTGGGAACACATCCTGTTCCCCATCGTCCTGATCGGCCTCGGCATCGTCATCCTCGTCAGCGGAGGAGCGTTCGGTCTCTGACGGAGCCAAAGCGAACGAGAGAGGTCGCCAGGCTCGACGCTCCGGTATAGGGATCCCTGTGCGGGTTCATGCTGCGCAGCAGGAGAGTTTGGTGATGTCGGTGGTGAAGGTTTGGGCGGTGAGTTTGAGGCCTTCGGCCATGGTCAGGTAGGGGCTCCAGAGGTTGGCGACCTGGTCGGTGGTCATGCCGGCCTCGAGGATGTAGACGCCGGCGGCGGCGAGGTCACCGGCGTCCTGGGCGAGGGCGGTGATGCCGATGATGCGGCCGGTGTCGGCGTCGGTGACGATCTTGATGAGCCCGCGGGTGTCACGGTTGACGATGGCGCGCGGGACGTGCGCCAGGGGCAGGACGCGGCTGTCGCAGCGGATCCCGGCAGTGCGGGCCTGCTGGTCGGTCATTCCGACGGAGGCCAGGGCGGGGCTGGTGAACACGACCCGGGGCAGGTGGCGGTAGTCGACCTCCCGGCCGGCTCCGGTGAGGGCGTTGTCGGCGACCAGGGCGCCGTGGGCCGCGGCGACGTACACGAACTGCGGGTGGGCGGTGACGTCACCCGCGGCCCAGATCCGCGGGTTCGTGGTGCGCAGGTGGCTGTCGATGATGACCTCGCCGCGCTTGCCGGCGCGCACGCCGATGGTGTCGAGGCCGAGCGTGCCGGTGACCGGGCGGCGGCCGGTGGCAACGAGGAGCTCGGCCGCGCGGAGCTCGTGTGAGCCGTCGGCGGTGGTGGCGGTGACCGTGACCTCGCCGGTGGCCGGGTCGCGGCGCACCGCGGTGGGCACCGCGCCGCGGATGATCTCGATGCCTTCGTCGGCGAGGATTTCTTCCAGGGCGGTGGCGGCCTCGGGTTCCTCGTGGGAGGCCAGCCGTGAGCGGACGAGCATGGTGACCTGGGCACCGAGGCGGGAGAAGAGCTGGGCCTGCTCCATGGCGACGTAGCCGCCGCCGATGACCAGCAGCGACTCCGGGACGTGGTCCAGCTCCATCGCGGTCGTCGAGGTCAGATAACCGGCCTCCTGCAGGCCGGGGACCGGCGGCGCCCAGGGCGTGGAGCCGGTAGCGATGAGGTGGTGCGCGGCCCGGACGGTTTCCGCCGTGCCGTCCGGGCCGGTCACGCGGAGTGCCGGCTCAGTCGGTGTGCCGACGAAGGTGGCCTCGCCGGGGTGGAGGGCCCACCCGTACTCGGCGGCCAGGGCCGCGTACTTCTCGCTGCGCAGCGATCCGACGAGCTTGTCCTTGCCGGCGACCATGGCGGGCATGTCGACCGGTGGGGCGTCGGGGAGTGGCAGACCGGGGAACCGGGCGGCGTCGAGTGTGACGTGGCGGGCCTCGGCGGCCGCGAGCAGGGCTTTGGAGGGCACACACCCGGTGTTCACGCAGGTACCGCCGATGGTGCCGCGCTCGATCATCACCACCCGCTTGCCCAGGGTGGTGGCGCGGATCGCGGCCGCGAACGCCGCCCCACCGGACCCGATCACTGCCAGGTCATACGACCTGCCCTTGTCCGTTGCCGTCATAAGTCCTCCCTTGTTGCCGCGCCTCAGGACCAGGATCGACCTTCCAGTGCACTGGAAGGTCAAGGCAGAATGAGTGGCATGCGGATCGGTGAGGTGGCTCAGGCGTCGGGCACGACAGCTAAGACCCTGCGGTACTACGAGGACGTCGGACTCCTCCCCGACCCCGACCGCAGCCCGGCGGGGTACCGGGACTACGGCCCCGAGGTGCTCGACCGGCTGCACTTCATCCGCCGGGGCCAAGCCGCCGGGCTGACCCTGGCCCAGATCGGCCAGGTGCTGGCCATCCGAGACCGGGGCCAGGCCCCCTGCCAGCACGTCACCGACCTGCTCGACACCCGCCTCGCGGTCATCGACCGGCAGCTCGCCGAGCTCGCGCAGCTACGCACCACGATCGCCATCCTGCGCGAGCACGCCACCACCGGCGACCCGGCCACATGCTCCCCCGAGGACGTCTGCCGCTACCTGTGACCCGCGAAGGTCACCGGCCCGTGGCACCATCGCGACATGGCCGATGACACCCAGCAACGATGCTCGTGCTGCGGCCGCCAGCGGCCACGAAGGTCGCTCCACGCACTCGGGAGCGAACCGGCCTACATCTGCCGAAGGTGCGCGCTCTGGGTCGCCCTTCACATCGCTCGCGACTGAACGACTCCGCCCGCAACGCGGGCACGCCGCCGGCCGCGGCGAACATCGTCGGATGGTGCGCGAAGGAACCAAAGGGCGCGAATGACGACCAATCATCACGCCGCCAGCGCGATCGCGGGCGCCCGTTGCCGCACTCCTCATCCGACGGTCTGAGCTCCACCGCCTGGCAGCGGTCCGAAGCCTGGAGAGGGCATCGGAACCGGACGGGACCCCCTAACGCTCAGTGGTCCGCCCTCGCAGCGGTTGCGGTCGGTCCAGTTGTCCGTCCCGTAGGAGGAACCCGTTGCGGAGGCGGTGCAGGTCATCGGCGGAAACCCACGCCCGAATGTTCGCAAGACCGCCCGAGAAGGGTTGTCCGGTGACGGTGCGTCATATGGGACGGCCTGTCGTCCCGTAAACGAAGGTTTACGCACGTCCAAAACCCCTGGACGCAAGCCGCGTGAACTCGTGTGCAGAACGTCGGACTCTCTCGACAAGTTCTGAGACACCTGCGACAGGCTCAGGTCCGCCCCTCGGTCTCCTGCGCCTCCTGCAGCAGATCCAACTGCTGCTCGTCCTGCATCCACTGCGCATGCAACACCGGCAGGCCCAGTTCGCGCAGATGCGACACCACCCGTTCATCGT
>JBAOIN010000017.1:0-8245 GCA_037045455.1 Candidatus Nanopelagicales bacterium
GACGACGATGGCTGTTCAGTGAGTCCGCCACTCGGGCCATCGTGGTGGTGCCGCGCTCGGAAGAACTGCGGTTCACCGAGATGTGCGGGGCGCGGCGGTTCCCGTGCGAGCGCATTGGCGTCGTTGATTCGGGCTTGGGTGACGTGCTGCAGATCGGGGACTCGAGCTCGGGATCACGCAGCTTCGCGAGGTCAGCCGGGCCGTGCTGCCGTCGTACTTCTGATGCACGTCGCACCTGTGGTTCTGCAGGGCCGTTATGTGCGGTTGGAGCCACTGCGGGCCGAACACGACTGTCTGCGTGAGATCACCGCGGGATTCGAGTTCCTGCCCCAGGTGCCCTTCGACGAGTGGTTTGCGGCGGCGCAGACCAGCAGCGACCCGCTGTACTTCGCAGCCATCACAGACCGGCCGGTTGGTCGAGCCGCGATCATGCGCATCGATGAGCCGAACCGGGTCGCGGAGATCGGCAGCATTCTGTGGGGCCCGGCCATGCGCCGCACGCCCGCCTCCACCGAGGCCGTGTTCCTGCTGTGCGATCACCTGTTCGGCCTGGGCGCCCGCCGCGTGGAGTGGAAGTGCGACGACCGCAACGAGGCCTCGAGAACAGCCGCGGAGCGGATCGGGTTCACGTTCGAGGGGGTGTTCCGGCAACACATGATCGTCAACGGCGAAAGCCGGGACACGGCGTGGTTCTCCCTGCTCGACCACGAGTGGCCGGCGCGGCGCGCGGCCATCACGGCCTGGCTGGACCCATCGAACTTCGACAACGGCGTGCAGCGCCGGGCTTTGTGACCCAGCGGACTCCTGGAGGCTTGCCATGTCTCAGGACATCCCGGACAGTTTTGTCTCAGGACATGATGGACACTAGCCGCGATCAAGGTCGAGTGGGTAGTAGGTGCGGTCAGGGTCGATGGTCACAGTGCGGATTTCGGTGCCGATGCCGTCGAAGATGGTGATGGTGCTGGTCACGAGGTTGACGATCACGTGGACGTGACGGCCGTGGTGGGCGCTGCCGATGTTGATGGTGCCCCATCCAGAGACACGGACGTTGCCGTTGGCGCCGGCTTTGATAGTGCGAGCCAACGCCCGCTGTGGTGTCAACGGAGGCTGCGGGGGGTCGGCGTGCGGAACCCAGTCCCAGACTTCTTGGGGGGTGGCTCCGCCGAGGCCTTGATGGGGCCGGTTGTTGTAGGCCGGCCGATAGGCATCCAACTGGGCCTGTAACTGCTCCAGGTTGGTTGCCCGCGGCTGGGCAGCGAGCCATTTCTGCAAGGTCTGATGGGCTCGTTCGGCCTTGCCGTTGCCCTGCGGATGGCCCACGCTGCACGTGATCGTACGCACCCCGAGGCTGCGCAGCCACGTGCTCACAACACCCTCCCGACCGCGGCGGTGCGGGTTGTAGGACGCGTGGTTATCGCTGAGGAACTCCTGCGGCACGCCGTGCTCGTCGATCGCCGCCTGCAGCAATGCGGTGATGTCTGCGGCGGTTTCGCCCAGGGCGGCGCGTGCGCCCAGGTCGTAGCGTGAGCAGTCATCGTTGAGCTGCAGGATGGTGACCACCGTGGCGTCGGCCAGCTGCCAATCGAACCCGTCGGAGTACCACATTTCGTTGGGCGCCGATCGGGCATAGGACCGGTAGGAACTGCGCGGCCGCTTCTGCGGTTGCGCGGTGACCAGACCTCGCCGGGTGAAGATGCGGGCCAACTGGGCCCGCGACGGCGGCGGGGGGCCGTCCTTGGGCCAGCCGGCCAGCACGCTCAACGGGCCATGGTCCCAGCCCATTGCTTTAAGCTCTCGGCGCTTGGCCACGGCCAGCTCCTCCACCGCCGGGCTGATCCGGTTCGGGTGACGGTGGGCAGCCCTGGACTGCCGCAGCACAGCAGATATTCCCGGTCCGGGGCCCAGGTCATCGTCGTGACCCTGCAGTGCTCGCTTTCGCAGCTCGTAGAACCACGACCTGCAGATCCCCATCTCGGCACAGAACCGGGTCACCGCTCCCCGCGGGGCATCAGCAGGCCACAGCGCGATCTGCAAACGGACATCCAATGGAAGCTCACTTTCCGCCATGCCCGAAGAGTGCAAGCACAGCCGGTCAAGTGTCCGGGATGTCCTGAGACACAAACGTCCGTTATCACAAGAGACTTGGCAGGACTCCTGGAGGCTCGTCAGTCACACAGCCCCTCGGTACGGTGGCCTTATGCGCGAGGAGGTCAAGGCGGCGCTCGCTGCCTTCGCGGCCGCTGCCCCGGGAAGGTCGGTCGAGATCCGGGTGCCTCCGTATGGTGCAGTGCAGGCGATTGCCGGTGGCCCGCATCGCCGCGGCACCCCCCGCGCGGTCGTGGAATGTGACGGGCCGACCTGGTTGGCGCTGGTCCGCGGCGAGCTGACCTGGGCGGATGCGGTCGAAACCGGACGGGTCGAGGCCAGCGGCGAGCGCAGCGACCTCTCGGAATGGCTGCCGCTTGAGCCGCCGACCGCATCCGGCCCGCCGAACGGTGTGCCACACTGAAGCAGTGGCGCGCGGCGATGGGCGATTGAACCACGAACTCCTCCCCGGTGAAAAAGGTCCGCAGGACGCCTGCGGGGTCTTCGGGGTGTGGGCGCCGGGTGAGGAAGTCGCGAAACTCACCTATTACGGCCTCTATGCGCTGCAGCATCGCGGCCAGGAGTCGGCTGGCATCGCCACCAGCGACGGTTCCCAGATCCTGGTCTACAAGGACATGGGTCTGGTCAGCCAGGTCTTCTCCGACTCGATGCTCGACTCCCTGCACGGACACATCGCGATCGGTCACGCGCGGTACTCGACGACCGGCAGCAGTGTCTGGGAGAACGCCCAACCCACGTTCCGCACCACGCCGACCGGGCACCTGGCATTGGGACACAACGGCAACCTGACCAACACGCACGAACTAGCCGAGCGGCTTGCCACCATGGACACCGGTGAGTTGCCGCTGGACAGTACGGTCATCTCCACCTCGGACACCGACCTCATCACGGCACTGCTCGCCGCCCATCCGGGGGAGAGCATCGAGGCAGCGGCCATGTCGGAGCTGCCGCTCTTGCGTGGTGCCTTCAGCCTGGTCTTCCTCGACGAACACACGTTGTACGCCGCGCGGGATCCGCAGGGCATCCGGCCGCTGTGCCTCGGCCGCCTGGAACGGGGTTGGGTGGTCGCCAGCGAGACCGCGGCACTGGACATCGTCGGCGCGTCCTACGTTCGGGAGATCGAACCAGGCGAGTTCGTGGCCATCGACGAGAAGGGCGTCCGTTCCCGCAAGTTCGCCCAGCCGGATCCGAAGGGCTGCCTGTTCGAGTATGTCTACCTGGCACGTCCCGACTCGATCCTCAACGGCCGCAGCGTGCACGGTGTGCGCGTGGCGGTGGGGCGGCGGCTGTTCGAGGAGGCGCCGGCCGACGCCGACCTCGTGATCCCGGTCCCGGAGAGCGGAACCCCGGCTGCGATCGGCTACTCCCAGGCCTCGGGGCTGCCGTTCGCGCAGGGTTTGATCAAGAACGCCTACGTGGGGCGGACGTTCATCCAGCCCACCCAGACGATTCGGCAACTCGGCTTGCGGCTGAAGCTCAACCCGTTGTCCGAGGTCATCTCCGGCAAGCGACTGGTCGTGGTCGACGACTCGATCGTGCGCGGCAACACCCAGCGCGCGATCGTACGGATGCTGCGGGAGGCGGGCGCCCGCGAGGTGCATGTGCGCATCAGCTCACCGCCGGTGCAATGGCCCTGTTACTACGGGATCGACTTCGCCTCGCGCGCCGAACTGATCGCGCCGGGGTTGAGCGTCGATGAGATCCGCACCTCGATCAACGCCGACTCGCTCGCCTACGTCTCGCTGGACGGCCTGACGCAAGCCACCCAGGTCGCGGCAGGCAAGCTGTGCCGGGCGTGCTTCGACGGGGTGTATCCCGTGGAGCTGGCGGACCCCGAACTGCGAAACAAGCATGTGCTCGAGGTGGCCGGGTGAGCAGCTACGCCGACGCCGGTGTCGACGTCGAGGCCGGCGAGCTGGCCGTTGCGCTGATGAAGGAACGCGTCGCGGCGACCCTGCGGCCCGAGGTGGTCGGCGGCCTCGGCGGCTTCGCTGGCCTCTTTGACGCCACCGCGTTGACCCGCTACAAACGCCCCCTGCTCGCTACTGCGACGGACGGTGTGGGAACGAAGATCGACGTGGCCCGCCGCATGGACGTGCACGACACGATCGGCATCGACCTCGTCGCGATGATCGTGGACGACCTGGTTGTGTGCGGCGCGGAACCACTGTTCATGACCGACTACATCGCCACCGGCAAGGTCGTCCCGGAACGGATCGCGGCGATCGTCAGCGGCATCGCGGCCGGCTGCGAACAAGCCGGGTGCGCGCTACTCGGAGGCGAGACCGCCGAGCACCCCGGCCTTATGCAACTCGACGAGTACGACGTTGCGGGTGCCGGAACCGCCGTGGTGGAGGCCGATGACCTGCTCGGCCCGGACCGCGTACGCGCGGGTGACGCCGTGATCGCGATGGCCTCGTCCGGCTTGCACTCCAACGGCTATTCGCTGGCCCGCAAGGTGCTGTACGCGCAGTGGGGCCTGGACGCTCAGGTGCCCGACCTCGGCCGCACTCTTGGCGAGGAGATGCTCGAGCCAACGCGCATCTACACCAAGGACTGCCTGGCGATCGCGGCCGACGTGCACGCCTTCTCCCACGTCACCGGCGGCGGTCTGGCTGCCAACCTGGCCCGGGTGCTACCCGAGGATCTGCACGCCGACATCGAACGGGATTCGTGGAAGGTCCCCGCAGTGTTCCAGTTGCTGCTGGATCTCGGCGTCGAGCGGATCGAGGCCGAGCGGACGTTCAACATGGGCATCGGTATGTTCGCGGTCACCGACCAGCCGGACATCGTGCGTGCGGCATTGGTCGCGCGGGGCGTCCCCGCCTGGGTCTGTGGGAGTGTCCGGGAGCGCTCGTCGCAGGACACCGGCGACGCCGCAGCCAAGGGAGGCTCCGGCGGTTCGGTGTCGCTGCGCTGACGACACGACCCGTTCGGGTTAGTGACCGGCTGAATCAAGATCCGCTACTGTGCCGATCACCACCTGGGAGGTCGGCGATGATCAAACGTCTGCTCGCTATTGGAACGTCCGCAGCAATGGGCGTCGCGCTGCTGGTCGGGGTGTCCGCGCCGGCGCCCGCGGCCACCGTCAAGGCCTGCGTCAAGAAGAAGAGCGGCGAAGTCCGGATCCTGACGAAGAAGAAGAAGTGCAAAGCGGGCTGGAAGAAGATCTCGTGGAACCAGAAGGGCGCCACAGGCAATCCAGGCCCGCAAGGGAACCAGGGTCCGGCGCCGGTCGTCAAGGACGGCAACGGCAACGTGCTGGGCAAGCTCTTGGGCCTCTACCCCGCAGGCATCACGATCCTGTTCGTCGAGATCAACGGGGGAATCTTCCTCTACACCAGTAACGGCCAGGTTCTGCCGCTGGCCTCGCAGTCGGCCGACTTCCTGAACAACACCTGCACAGGCACGCCGGTGCTGCAGGCAAGCAGTACGGAGACGGAGAGACTCTTCACGCAGTCAGCGGGTGGTCCAGCACGTGTGACCTACCGGCAGATGACTCCAGCGCTCGGAGTCATCCGGTCGTGGGCATTCACGACCACAGCCCAGTCGGTCAACCAGCAGCTGTACAAGTGGGACAGCTCCAACAACTGTGTCCCAGACGGCGCCGTATACAACGGCAGAGTGGTCGTCCTGCAGGAGGTCGCAGCGCCTCAGGACGTTCCCGGTCCGCTGACGATTGGATGACGGTTATGCGTCGCACGATCGCTCTACTCGCAGGCATGGCGCTGTTTCTTCCTGCCACAGGCATGCAGCCGGCCGCAGCCGCGAAGACCTACAAGGCGTGTGTGAAGAAGTCCAACGGCAAAGTGGTCATGCTCAGCGGAAAGAAGAAGTGCAAGAAGGGCTGGAAACGGGTCACCTGGAGCAAGAGTGCGCCCGCCGGGGCGCAGGGGCCCCAGGGAACCACCGGCCAGACCAGTTACTTGGGCGAACTCGTCGATGCGACTGGGGCGCGGGTAGGCGATTTGGTGGGCTCCTTCGGCGCCTCGGGCATCACCTTGTTCTTCGTGCGAATCGCTGACGGGGATTGGATCTACCTGAGCAACGGCTGGTTGTTCTGGCAGTCGGCGACGATCTACTACGACAATGCCAGTTGTTCGGGGTCTGGGTTTCTCGCGAGCAGTGACCAACTCGAGGCGCAGTGGGCGGCCACCAGTCAGCAGACGCGACTCGCGTATCGCGTGACCAGCCCCACCCTGGGCCCGGCGACCGGGTTCAAGCCCTCGGGGACATACGAGAGTGTCACAGCGCTGCCTCGCTGGTCGAGGGACGAGACGGGAACCTGCGGACCGCAAAGCAACTTGACTGGCTGGCGGGTGCCCCTGGTCGAGGTACCTGCGCCCCCCGACTACGTGGGGCCGCTGACCATCCGGTGAGATCAGCCGGACTGAGCGTTGCTGCGCTGGACGGGCAGACCTTCCAGCAGGGCATTGACCTCGCTGGCCAGGTACCGGCGGTGTCCCCCGAGGGTCTTGACGCAGGAGAGTTTGCCGGCCTTCGCCCATCGGGTGACGGTCTTGGGGTCCACGCGGAACAGCGCAGCCACCTCGGACGGCGTGAGAAGCTCCTCCGGATTGCTGATGTTGGCGCTCATCCGCGTCTCCAAGTGTCCGGTCAGGCGGTTACGTAACGGTTACTCGTGAGTCTTTCACCCTCGCCACCCCCGAGCAACTTGTTGACGGGTATACGGGTGGGTGAGGTGCGTATCGTCGCAGGCACGGGGTAGGCTTCTGTACCGGATGGGCTAGCGCCCTCACACGTAACTGTCGTCACACCACTGTCGGGCATCAATCCCGGGCGAGGGGGTCGAGCCATATGGGGCGCGGCCGAGCAAAGGCCAAGCAGACCAAAGTCGCGCGCGAGTTGAAGTACAACGCGCCGCGCACGGATCTTGAGGCACTGCAGCAAGAACTGAGCGGGCACAAGTCGTCGGTGCACGACGACGATGTCGATGAGGACTACGAGGACCCGTACGCGCAGTACGTGGATGAGGACGACGACCGCTCCTGACACGTTGTAACCGTTCCGTTACGCAATCGTGCTCGCGCCTGCCTCATATCTTGATCTCAGTGTCCGATGCTTAGGGACGTGGTTCGAACAGCAACGCACCTGAAGACCGGCGACACGATCGACCTGGGCGGTGACCAGTTGGTCGTGTTCCACCTGTGTCACGAGTACGGCGAGGTCGTCGTGGACGCGGTGAGTGCGGTCTCCGCCCGGCGTTTCGAGTTGCACTACTCCCTCGACGACCGCGTCAGCGTTCTCTAGTCTCGGCAAGCGCGGGGGCGATTCCTCACGTCCGCACTTGAAGTGGCGCTGGCTCCGGAGCGCATCCGTGAGAGTGGGCGACATCCGTGAGAGCATTTTGTCCGCTTTTGACCCTTTTGCCCCTCTCACCGCTGTCGGCAACTCTCACCGATTCGGAGTTACCGACAGCGGCACCGATCCGCCGGCTTGGCCCTCGTTAGGCTCGCAGACGTGACGGCAGCCATCAGTTGTGGATCTGCGGCGACCGCGCAGGCCGGCGCAGAAGTCCTGCGCGCAGGCGGCAACGCCGTTGACGCCGTGATCGCAGCAGCGTTCGCCTCGACCGTCGCCGAACCCGGGGTCTCCAGCCTGGGCGGCGGCGGTTTCCTGTTGGTGCGCCAGGCGTCCGGAGCGTGCGTGCTGCTGGACTTCTTCACCAGCGTGCCTTCCGGGCCCCGAGGGCCGGTCGAGACGGTGACCGTGCGCTACGCCGGGACCACGCAGGACTTCCACGTCGGTCCGCAGACCGTGGCCGTGCCGGGTTGCCTGGACGGCTTTCTGGGCGCGCACGCTCGGTGGGGGGGACTGCCGCTGTCAGACGTTGTGGCGCCGGCCGCCGACTACGCGCGGCAGGGAGTGGTCCTCGATGCTGGTGCCGCGCACGCGATGGAGTTGATCGCGCCGGTGCTGTTGCTGACGCCGCAGATCCGCGCCCGTATGGCCCCGGACGGACACCTGCTGCGAGCCGGTGAGACGTTGGTCGACGCTGAATTGGCCGAGACCCTGGTCGCGATCGGGGCCGGGCGCTTGCGGGGTCAGGACCTGACCTACGCCGATCCGGTGACGCCCGCCGACGCGCAGTCCTACACGGTCATGGAGCGGGAACCGT